>JBBIRO010000083.1:0-2013 GCA_037441775.1 Syntrophobacterales bacterium | reverse complement strand
CGGCACCGGATCATTTCTCGAAGAAGCGGCCATAGAAACCATGGGGCTGGGTATGGAAAGCATCGCCGACATTGCCATCCTGGGTTTGCGCCCCCCCAACTTCAACGACCAGTGCGCCGCATTCATCAGTTCGGATATTAAAACCGCCTCCCATGAGGGCCTTTCCCGGGAAGATATAGTCGCCGGCTTGGTTTACTCCGTCTGTCAGAACTACAATAACCGGGTCAAAGGAAACCGCGAGATTGGCAACAACATCTTCATGCAGGGCGGCGTCTGCTACAACCGGGCGGTTCCGCTGGCGATGGCCGCGCTGACGGGAAAAAAAATCGTTGTTCCGCCTGATCCGGGATTGATCGGCGCTTTTGGGGTAGCTCTGGAAATGAAGCGGCGGCTAAATAGCGGCCTAATCGCAGCGCAAAATTTTTCCCTGCAGGCTTTAAGAGATCGCGAAATAGAGTACGAAAAAAGTTTTGTCTGCCACGGCGGCAAGGAAAAATGCGACCGCAAGTGCGAAATCAGCCGCATCAGGATCGAAGGCCGGATATACCCCTTCGGCGGCGCCTGCAACCGCTGGTATAACGAGCGCTACAACATTGACTTAGATGCCGCAAAACTTAACCTGGTGCGCAAACATGAGGACTTGACCTTTGATTTTTCCGATAAACCACCGGTTGATTTACCGACCAATGGCAAGACTATCGGCTTGAACAAATCATTTTTCATTGATGCCTACTATCCTCTTTTTTACGATTTCTTTTCCCGGCTTGGTTTCCAGGTAATTCTGCCCGATCACCCGGCCGCCGCCGGCATCGACCAGAAGAGGTCGGCCTTTTGCTATCCGGCGGAACTCGCGCATGGCTTTTTTCTTAATCTCCTGGACAAGGCGCCTGATTACCTGGTTATTCCCCAGGTGAAAGGAACCCTGGTACCGGGAGGAGCGAATGATAACTGCACCTGCCCCATCTCGCAGGGAGAGCCTTATTATCTCGCCAGCACCTTTTCGAATCACCAGACCATCAAGAAGCTGACCAGCGAGAAACGCTTACTAAAACCGGTGTTAAACTTTTCCGCAAGCACCTATTCAATCAAACAGTCTTTCGTGGAGCTGGCCAGTCTGATCGGTGTAAGCAAGGGAGCGGCAAACGCCGCCTTTGAGGAAGCACATAAACTTTTTGAAAGGCTGCAAAAAGAGCGAGCTGAAATTGGCAGGGACTTCTTGTCGCGACTGGAGGAAGACCCGGAACGCTTTGCCGTCGTGATTTTCGGCCGCCCCTACAACGCGTTTGTTACGGAAGCCAACATGGGCATACCGCAAAAAATCGCCAGTCGCGGCATTGAGGTAATCCCTTTTGACTTCCTCCCCCTGGCGCCGGAGAGGGTCACGGAATCCATGTACTGGTCGTCGGGCCAGCTAATCCTCAAGGGGGCCTCGCTGGTGGCGCGCCATCCGCAACTTTTCCCATGTTATATCTCCAATTTCTCTTGCGGGCCGGATTCATTCCTGGGCTGGTACTTCCGCGAGCAGATGGGGCGAAAGCCTTTCATCCTACTCGAACTTGACAGCCATGTCGCCGACGCCGGACTGGAGACCCGGATCGAGGCCTTCCTGGATATCATCAGGAATTACCGACAACTGGAACGGCAAAAAATTCTTCCACCGGTTAAAATCAAGCCTCGTGCCGCCCGTTACGATCTTGAAAAGCGGGTTTTTATCGACTCTCAGGGGCGCTCCCATGCCTTCGACTCCCCCCAGGTGCATTTAATCATTCCCTCAATGGGCGCCCGAGTAAATGAAGCGGCGGCGGCGGTGTTCAACGGAATAGGCATCAGAACGAGCGCGCTTGCGCCCGCTGATGAAGAAGTGCTTAAGCTGGGACGAGGCAACTCCAGTTGCAAAGAGTGCCTGCCGCTGCAGCTTACCCTGGGGAGTTTAATCAAATATCTTCGCGACCGCGATCAAGACAATGAACTGCTGGTTTATTTTATGCCCACCGCCGCGGGGCCCTGCCGCTT
>JBBIRO010000082.1:0-2676 GCA_037441775.1 Syntrophobacterales bacterium | reverse complement strand
GCAATCAGGGAGGTCATGAACGGTTAGGCCGGAATATTTCGCGCCTTGCTTTTTTGGGCGATTCACGAATGACGCCTTCGTAAAAGTCACTTTTCCCCTCCCCTCGCGGGATGGGGGTTTTGGTTTTTACTCGGTCGTCACGAATCGCCCCTCCAGCAAAACAATGCCAAGGAGGTATCTTTATGATCTGGGTTGGTTTTTACCTCTTGTTTCCGGTACTGGCAATTTATCTGTGCGGCAAATATTCCCCGTTTATTCGGCTTGGTCCGGTCGTGACCTGTTACCTGGCCGGTTTGCTCTTGGGAAATTCGGGGATTCTGCCGGCGGGTATCGGCAAAATCCATCAGATACTCCTTACGGTTACCATCCCCCTGGCGCTGCCGCTGATCTTTTTCTCGCTCGACATCAAGAAATGGGCCCGATTGGCCGGCAAGTCCCTCCTGGCCTTCGGTCTGCAGGTGCTGGCGGTGGTGGTCGCGGTGGCCGCTGGCTTCCTGTGGTTTCGGGCGGGCATCGGGGAAGAGAGCTGGAAGGCGGCGGGAATGCTCATCGGCGTCTATACCGGCGGCACGCCGAACCTGGCGGCCATCGGCACGGCACTGCAAATTTCCCCCACGGTATATCTGGCCATCCACAGCGCGGACGTTTTGGCCGGATCACTCTACATCCTTCTAGTCATAACCTTCTTAAAGCGGTTGAGCGCCTTTATTTTGCCTCCCTTCATAGCTCACGGCAATGCCGGGGAGGAGGCGGTGGGTCAGTTTGATTCCTACGCGGGCATCCTTACTAAAGAGCGGCTCTTCCCGCTCGGCCGGGCCTTCGGCCTGTCAGCTTTGATTTTTGCCGCGGGAGGCGGCCTGACCCTGATATTTCCCAAGGCCTATTCCATGGTGGTGGCAATTCTCACCATCTCCACCCTGGGGATCATCGCCTCTTTATTTCCGGCAATCAGGAATATTCCGATGACCTTCCAAGCGGGCCAGTACCTGATCCTCATCTTCTGCCTGGCCGTAAGCTCAATGGCCGACTTAGGCAGCCTCCTGACCACTGCGCCCGCGGCTATCGGGTTCGTCTTTATCGGGACCTTCGGCGCGCTACTTATCCACCTGCTCCTTTGCTCCCTCTTTAGGATCGATACCGACACGGCGATCATCACCTCCGCGGCGGCGATTCTTTCGCCCCCGTTTGTTCCAATGGTTGCGGCGGCAATTAAAAATCGCGAGGTGATCATCACGGGCGTAATCACCGGCGTAATGGGGTGGGTGATCGGCACCTACCTGGGAATTGCGGTCGCCTATCTGCTGCGTTTCTGGCAGCTCAACTGATGATGAGGTGAACCTATGGAAACCATGAGACTACCCGCCCGGGGAATTCCCCGACCGGAGGTTTTAGCACAACTGGCCGCCATGAAAGCAACCGACAGCGACTGGGAGGCAGGACGCGTTTTCAGCCTGGTCTATAATGCGGGTGTTGACGTGATGGCCATTGCCGGCGAGGCCTACTTAGCATTTATTGCCGAAAACGGATTGAGTCCCTTTGCCTTTCCCAGCCTGCTTAAGATGGAGACCGAAGTGGTGGCAATGACCGCGAATCTTTTGGGAGGCAATGCGGAAACGGCCGGCGGCATGACCTCCGGCGGCTCGGAAAGCATCTTCATGGCCATGAAGGCCGCCCGGGATTGGGCCCGGGAACATAAGCCGGGTGTTGGCGCCCCGGAGGTCGTCCTCCCCCTGTCAGCGCATCCGGCCTTCAACAAGGCGGCGCATTATCTGGGGTTGAAGACGGTTGTCACTCCTCTTAAAGGAGACCTGGCCGCTGATGTCAGCGCAATCAGTGACGCCATTGGGGGAAACACGGTGATGCTCGTCGGGTCGGCCTGCTCCTATCCCCACGGAATGATCGACCCCGTCGGTGAGCTGGCCGCGATAGCCCAAAAAAGGAAGCTCTGGCTCCATGTCGATGCCTGCGTGGGCGGGTTCATCCTGCCTTTTCTGAAGCGGCTGGGTCATGATATTCCGCCTTTTGATTTCCGGCTGGAGGGGGTCAGCTCCATTTCGGCGGACATTCACAAGTACGGCTACGTTCCCAAGGGGGCTTCCGTCGTTCTGTACAAAAATCCGGCGCTGAGAAGATATCAATTTTTCGCCTATGCCGACTGGCCCGGCGGGGTTTACGCAACGCCGTCTTTATTAGGCTCTCGGCCCGGAGGGGCCATTGCGGCCTCCTGGGCGGTCATGCATTACCTGGGAGAGGAAGGGTATCTCAGGCTGGCAGGTCAGATAGCGGAGGCAACCTCCCGGTTGAAAGCCGGGATCAGTGAAATTCCGGGTCTTTATATTCTGGGGCGGCCGCCGGGATCGATCCTGGCCATTGGCAGCGACAGCCTCAATATCTACGCCCTGGGGGAGCGGATGAAAAACTATCACTGGTATATCGACAGCCAACACCGGCCGCCCTGTCTCCATTTGACTGTTATGCCGGTTCACAATCAAATTGTAGAGCAATTTCTGGCGGATCTTCGTTGTGCGGTCGCCGAAGTTTCGGTTTTAAAAGACAACGACATCGCAGGCGAGGCGGCCCTCTACGGCATGATCGGCTCCCTGCCGAACCGGGATCAGGCGAAAGAATTTGCCTTGGAATATCTAACCGATCTCTACCGTCTCCGCCCGCCAGGCG
>JBBIRO010000081.1:0-3522 GCA_037441775.1 Syntrophobacterales bacterium | reverse complement strand
GCCGCTGCAGCTTACCCTGGGGAGTTTAATCAAATATCTTCGCGACCGCGATCATGACAATGAACTGCTGGTTTATTTTATGCCCACCGCCGCGGGGCCCTGCCGCTTTGGTCAATATTCCTCTTTTATCTCCTCCTACATTGAAAGGACGGGGATTGAGAATGTCGCCCTGTTTTCCCTGCCGGCTGAAACCAGCTACTCCGGCGGATTCGGCGATGACGTAACCCTGAAGCTCTGGTCTGGGCTCATTTTATCGCAGATCATTGAAGATCTGCATTCCCATTTTCTGGTGAACGCTGTCGATCCCGCGGCTGCCCTCCGGACCCTGGAGGACCAGTGGCGACAGTTGCTCATAATTCAAGAGACCTCCCCAAGCCACCGCAACCTTAAGCAGGCGCTAAGAAGGGTGAGCCAGGAACTGTCCCGGGTCGCGGTACGCAGGTCATGGAATGAGACCCCGGCGGTACTCCTTACGGGTGAAATTTATGTCCGTCATGACGGAATATCACGCCAGTTTCTGGTGGAAAAACTTGCTGCCGCGGGCTTTATAACCAAGGTCTCCAGCATCATGGAGTGGCTCTACTACACCGACTGGCTGGTCAAGAAAAAAATCGACAGCCGGCCGACCAATATGCTGACTATGGCCCGCCTGGCCGTCAGAAGTATCTTCATGCGCAACTACGAGAAGGACTTAAAGGGAATAGTGGCGGAAAGCGACCTCCTGCCTTGTCATCTGGAGGATATCGATAAGCTGATAGACATGACGAAAAGCATGATAGATCCAAGGCTTACCGGCGAGGCCATCCTGACCATCGGCGGCGCCTTGGCGGATGTACCCCGCCATTATTCGGGAGTAATAGCGATTGGTCCCTTCGGATGCATGCCTAACCAGATCGCCGAGGCGATTCTTTCGACGGAAATGAGCCAGGGATGGCGGGAATCAGCATGGTCTGAAGGGAAACGGCAGCTCTTCCCCGGCCTGGAAGAGCTGCCGTTTCTGGCCATTGAAAGCGACGGCAACCCCTTTCCTCAGGTCATCAACGCCAAACTCGAGGTTTTCATGATGCAGGCGAGACGTCTCCACAATATGAGAATTCCATTATGACGGCTTTATCACCCCGGTTTTTTATGCTCTTCGGTAAGGCGGCCATCCTGTTTTTTGCGGTTATGCCGGTATTAATGCCTGGCTTGGCAGGGGCTCTGGACATTAAGGCGGGCGAAAAGCTTCCTTTGGAAAAATGCATCGCCATCGCACTAAGCAAACACCCCACCATCGCCAGCGCCGCCGGCAGTCTCAAGGCACAGCAGGCCGTGGTCAGGCAGGCTCAGGCCGGTTATTGGCCCCAGGTCTCCCTTTCATCCTCTATAGGTAAGCGGGGAAGCAGCATTTCATCGGTTTCGCGCCCAACCGGAACATGGGATGACTATACCAACAGCCTTTCTGTCAACCAGAACGTTTACGATTTTGACCGGACAAACACGAAGGTGGAAATTCAGAACCTGGCCCTGTCAGTCAGGCAGCATGAAATGACGGGGATCGAAAACCAGTTGGTCCATAATGTCAAACTGGCCTACTGGGGAGAACTGCTGGCGCTGCGAAAGCGCACCATCCAGGCGGACACGGTGCGTCTGTTTCAAAAGCACGTGGATCAATCCCAGGCGTTTTTCCTCTATGGACTTAGGCCAAAATACGATGTAACCAGGGCCGAAGTTGATTTGAGCAATGCCAAACTGGAGATGCTCAAGGCCGAAAACGCCCTTTCTCTAGCCAGAATACTCCTCAAAAACTCTATGGGTATTACCGACGCCGCGCCTTTTCAACTGGTTGATGATTTATCCGCGGGAAAAGGCAACCCGGATATGGAACAGGCTTTGGATTTGGCCTTTCAAAACAGACCAGACTTAAAAGCGCTCTTGATACAAAAAGCAGGCGCCGTAAAAACCCTGGAACTTACTAAACGTGGCCATTATCCCCAGCTATTTGCCAATGCCAACTACTCCCTGGCCGGCGACAAGTACCCGCTGGACAGCTCCTGGTATGTCGGCGGCACTCTTTCAATACCAATCTTCAGCGGCTTTCTGGTTAAAAATCAGATTGAGGAGGCCGCAGCCAATGCCGCCGTGGTGGACGCCAAAATTGAGATATTGAAGCAAAATATTCGCCTCGAGGTTGTCCAGGCCTATCTCAACCTGCAGGATGCATCCGCCCGGATCGTCGCGGCCGCTTTTTCTATCCGCAAGGCGGAGGAAAATGTTGATTTGGCGGCGGGGAGATATACCCACGGCGTGGGCAATCCCATCGAGGTGGCGGATGCCCTTTTATCATTAAACCAGGCCCGACTGGCCCATTTGACCGCACTTTTCGATCGTAAGGTCTCAAGCTCCAACCTGGAAAAGGCGATGGGAGAAAAATGATATGAAAAAAATTCTGGCGGTCTTGTTGATTGTTATTTTAGCCGGGACAGGCGCTTTTTATTATTTCTACAAAGGACGGCAAGAGCCGCCAAAGTTTAAATTGGAGCAGGCCGCCTTAAGAGATATCCGCTCAACCGTAACGGCCACGGGGAGCGTCAACGCCGTGAAAACGGTAATGGTCGGCACCCAGGTATCCGGAACGATCAAAGAAATTTTTGTTGATTATAATTCCCAGGTAAAAAAGGGGCAGCTCCTCGCAAAACTTGATTCTTCCTTCCTGGAGGCCCAGGTGGAGCAGGCCCGGGCCAATATCAATTATGCCCAGGCCAACCTGGAAAAGGCGGAAGTTTCACTGGCCGAAGCAAAACGAAACATGGACCGCAACAAAATTCTATATGAACAGAACTTTATCGCCAAAAACGATCTCGACGTGGCGGAAACTAATTTCAAGGCGGCGCAAGCCCAGGTAAGGGCGGTGAAGGCGCAGATCGATCAGAGCCGGGGAGCGCTGAACCAGGCTGAAGTGAACTTGCGCTACACAAACATCACCTCTCCGGTCAGTGGCATTGTGGTCTCCAAAAACGTGGATGTCGGCCAGACTGTGGCCGCCAGCTTTCAAACCCCCACTCTTTTCAACATTGCCGAAGACCTGACTCAGATGCAGATCAATGCCAGTATCGTGGAGGCCGACGTGGGCATGATCAGGGAACTGCAGCCTGTGGAGTTCACCGTGGATGCCTATCCGGATCTGCAATTTAGGGGACATGTAACCCAGATCCGCAACGCGCCGGTTACTGTTCAAAATGTTGTGACTTATGATGTGATCATCAAGGTCGCCAATCCGGACCTCAAACTTAAACCAGGCATGACGGCCAATACCTCAATCATCGTGGCCAAAAAGGAAAAAGTTTTAGCCATTCCCAACGCCGCCTTGCGCTTCCGCCTTCAGGAAAAGGGGACGACCACGGCAATGAAAGCCCCAAGCGCGGAACGCCGTGGGCCGCCCGAGGGGAGAGACGCCTCCGTCGAGCGTCGGGGTCCGCCCGGGGAGAGCCCGGGACCGGCCGCAGCTCCGCCAGGCGAACGGCGGGGGCCGCCCGGAGAAAG
>JBBIRO010000080.1:0-3647 GCA_037441775.1 Syntrophobacterales bacterium | reverse complement strand
CCACGGGCAATATCTGGATGAGGGTTCTGGAATCCACCGGGCAGCCCCAATCGCTCAAAAATCGAAAGTAAATACAGTAACGATGCAGTCGTAAATTGCTGCGGCAAAATAATGGCCACAAATAGATAAATGGCTTCAACTATCGGTTTTTCAGTGCCGGCTTGGGAAATAGATATGGCTTACTTGCACGAAAGCCGTTTTCCGAGGCTGTGAAGCCTCGGCCTCATTGAAGCAACCGTAGAAACGGTTCGCCAACCGCCCCTACGACTCGCGTTAACCCTTGACAGGATGATAAAGGTTCTTATATTAGCGCCAGTTCGATCAAACCGGTAGATCTGTCAACGGCTGAGGAGGCGCCGCAGGCGATGATGTTTCAAGGTCACCATATAGAAGTTGCGAGCAATGCATTTTCTCTTGCCGAATCGCTGATCGGTAAACGTTTTCGCCTGCGCTGGGAGGAGATGAAGCGGCACCATTACGATGTGAAAACTTTGATCCACCTTACCGAGAAGGAGAGGAGCCAGCATGCTTTTGCTCATCTGTGCCGGTATCAGTATGAGGCGCATTCTGAAGCAGGAGCCAGTTCTCATTTTTATCGGGTCTGTCTTCAGGACGACCGGATACTGGAGGCGTTAGCGCGCGCGGGAAACTGCTTAAATCTTGCTTCGCTGCTCTTGTACATTGCCACACACGAACTTGTACACGTGATTCGCTTTAACCGCTATGAAGCGGACTTCGACGCCAACGGCGAGGAAAAAGACCGGGAGGAAGAACGGGTTCATACCATAACTCACGAGATACTTAGGTATTCGCCTTGCAACGAGTTGAGGCTGATGCGGGATTATTTCAGCCCTAGGTACAATTTAATGAACGCCTAAATTAAAAACGGCGTGACAAGCTTTCATATTTTTTTCAGGAGGAAGACAGTGCCAATTTACGAGTACAAGTGCAAGAAGTGCCATAAAACTTACGAGTTGATTCAGGGAATTACCGCTCCGGAAGCAAAGACCTGCATTTATTGCGCAGGTCCGGTTGGGAAATTAATATCTCTTTCCGCCTTCCATCTCAAGGGAACTGGCTGGTACGCAACCGATTACTCCGGCAAGAAGCCGGTTTGTGAAGCGAAGAAGGAAGGAACGGCTGACTCCAGTTCGGCAGATGGCTGCTCAGGAGGTGCCTGCCCGGGGAATAGCTGTAAGAGCGAAAAGTGTGACGACTGATTGTTTATCTAGTTACTGGTGATGACGGCTTCGTAAAATGTACCCACGGCGTCATTCCCGCGTGCGCGGGAATGACAAAATGTGACGTGTCTCGATTTTTTACGAGGTTATCAGTCATGACGAAACGGGAATCCTGCGCACCGGCTTTTCTTGAAGGCGATTGATCAAAAACTGGTCCACTGATTCCTGAGTCAGGCCATCCGGCAGGATGGCCTTTAACGTTTCCACCGCTATCTCCACCCGGGCGGCACTACGGTGACCGCCGGCGTTTCCATATTCCCCGAAGGCCCCTGAAGCAATGGCGCCGCAATCCTGGCGGTAGCCGTCGCCACGAAATACGATCACCAGCCTATCCTTATATATGCCGGCGATAACAACGTGGTACACATCAATTAGCCGGATCAGGAAATCCGCCACCTGCACGCAGGCGTCAGCACTTTCCACCCGGCCAATGAAAGCTACCATCCGGTCACGCAGCCGGCATTTGTGCTGGAAGGCCAGGCTAAAGTACTTAAGAAAACGCTCCGGAATCTGGTTGAGTTCCATCCTTCTTAAAAGCTGACGGTTGGCGCGGGTGTAATTGAAGTGATACGCGCCGATATCTTCGATGCGGGCATCCCTTTCAAAATTGTTGGTGTCTGTCTTAATGCCGTAAAGTAGGGCGGTATGGAGCGGTCGGGAAATCCTGATCTGCGCTGCGAGCAGGTATTCAGTCATGATAGTCGAAAGCGCCCCGTAGTTTTTTCTGATATCGACCAGGTCAGCCTGCCAGCCCTGGGTGCGGGGGTGGTGATCCAGTACTATTTGGGGACAGATCATGTTCTGGGCGCCGCAAAAAAAAGCGGGTTGGGCGTCCACCATCGCTATCAGCCGGTAGTTCTCCAGATTCACCCGGTCAAGCAGTTCGATGTTGATCCGCATGGCGCGCAAGAGCTGGATATTCTGCGAGCGTCGTGTTTCTTCAGTTGATACAAAGACACTTCTGGAGAGTCCGACCTTTTGCAGTATTATCTCACGCAGGGCCATTGCGGAGGCAATGGCATCCGGGTCGGGGCTGCCATAGATCACGACCGCCAGGCTGTCGTCCTTCTGCAGCATCTCCCGCAGCCGGACGACATTAACGAGAGTTTCTTCTTTGATTAGGAGCGATTCAACTCGCTTCATTATCAGCCTATAACTTTTTTGACTGTCCGATATGAACTGTCATTCCACCCGTATCCTACCCCTTCCTAAGGCTATAACCTCACCAATTACCGCCGCCTCGGGAATCCCTTCCGCCCTCAGGAGTTTCACGAGTTCTTCTGCTTTGCCGGGAGGAAGACTAATAAGCAGCCCCCCCGATGTCTGGGGATCGAAAAGGAGATCCCAAATCCATTCCGGATTGGAATCAGTGCGGTCGATGAGGTGCTGACGGTAAGACCGGTTTCGTTCGAGGCCGCCGGGGGTGCATTCCGCATTAATGAGCTCCGACACACCGGCGAAATAAGGAATCGCTCCTGAATGAATCACCATCCCCACGTCTGTTCCTTCGATCATCTCACAGGCATGTCCGATCAAACCAAAGCCGGTTACATCGGTGCAGGCATTTACACCGCCTACAACCAGCATCAATTCAGCGGCCCGCCGATTGAGTCGCGTCATGGAATCGATGCTTTCTTTTACCGTGGACCAATCGGCCAATCCGGCCTTCTGGGCGGTGCTTACGATACCCGTGCCAAGACGTTTGGTCAAGACAAGCTTGTCGCCGGGCTGGCAACCCCGGTTAAAAATTACCCGGTCCGGATGAATCAATCCGGTTACGGAGAGCCCGTACTTGATCTCATCGTCGGCGACAGTGTGTCCCCCCAGGAGAACCACTTCCGCCTCCAGCATCTTGTCCAGCCCTCCCTTCATGATTTCCCTCAAAATGGATAGATCGAACCTGGACACGGGAAAACAGACGATGTTCATGGCGGTAACCGGCCGCCCGCCCTTGGCATAGACATCGCTTAAGGAATTAGCCGCTGCAATCTGGCCAAAGGTGAAGGGATCATCGACAATCGGCGTAAAGAAGTCCAGGGTTTGAATTATGGCCAGATCGTCCTGCAGGCGGTAAACCCCGGCGTCCTCGGAATGCTCCATCCCGACGATGAGATTAGAGTTGCTATAAATGGCCAGATCGGCCAAAGCCTTAGACAGATCTCCCGGACCTATTTTACAGGCTCAGCCGCCGGCTGCGACGGTTTGAGTGAGTCGAACTTTTTCAGGCATTATTATTCCTTGTTTTATGGACCCTGCAACTAAAAGTGTCTGCGACCACCGTGAGCGATGTTAATCCTCAATATTATTTCAGAAACGTCCTGAGAAACCAAAATCCAGCAGCCATTCGCGGCTTTTCGTATCCACTGAATCGGGATCGAAGCCTGTCCAGACGGGCGCAATAAAGCC
>JBBIRO010000079.1:0-3817 GCA_037441775.1 Syntrophobacterales bacterium | reverse complement strand
TTTATCGTTGCATATAGGCAGGTGGCGGCTATATGTCAATATTAAAATTTGCCCCGGTTGCAGGGCGAGTGCGTTCGTGGGCGGCTCCGAATATAATCCCGCGCTTCCTTACAGGTCGTCAACTGTTGGTTGCATGTAACTCAGAAGCCGTGTACAATTGCCGACACTAGGGGAAGTGCCTGCTGTATGATTATCAGAGATTAACTCCTGCCGGCCGCTTCTTTGATTTGAAACGGGTCCACAATGCAAAACCAAAATGAATGCAAAAAAGGTCTCCTTTATATTGTCGCTACCCCTATCGGCAACCTCAAGGACATGACAATCAGAGCAATCGAGGTTCTCAAGACGGTTCAGCTGGTGGCCGCCGAAGATACCAGAAGGGCCAGGATACTGCTTCAAGCCTACGATATCAGCACATCCGTAACCAGCCTTTTTGAACATAATGAAGAAAACAAAAGCCTCTCTCTGATTGCCAGACTGCAAGCCGGGAAAGATATCGCCTACATCACCGATGCCGGAACTCCCGGCGTATCTGATCCGGGTTACGTCCTGATCAGGGGCGCAATTGACGCGGGGATAAGGGTTGTTCCAATTCCCGGCGCCTCCGCGGTGATCGCCGGCTTGAGCGCATCCGGAGTGCCGGCGGGAAGCTTTATCTTCGATGGATTTATCCCTGCTGCCCCGGCAAAAAGGAAACGCTACCTCGCCAGCCTTGTAAATGAAAAAAGGCCGGTAGTTCTCTTTGAATCACCCCGGCGCCTCAGGTCATCGCTGCGCGACATAAAAGAAGTTCTTGGCGACCGGCAGGTGGTAATCATGCGGGAGCTGACCAAGATATTTGAGGAGATCAGGCGCGGCAGCGTCACGGAGCTACTGGAACGCTATTCACTGCACCCGGTTAAGGGAGAGATAACCATGATCGTAACTCCGGATCGGGTGCAAGCCGTAGCCGCTATTCCGGAACAGAATGATATCCAGGCTTTTTTTGAGGAAATAACTAAAGACGGCGGACTCTCGGATCGTGATGCCGTTCGCGCCCTTTCGCGTAAACTTAACGTTCCCCGCCAGCAGATATACAATGCCGTTTCCGGCAAAGGTTCGGTCAAGCAGTGAGGCGCCGCACCAGTATTTTCTTGAAGAGATCAACAGGGTATGCTAACGTTCACCTATCCTTCCTTGGAGGTTCGACGTGCAGGATAACGCCTATGAAGCAATCAAAGATATAACGGCTCCCCCTTCTCCAGTTGGTAATTTCCCGACGGGAAGGATGGTTGACTTTGACATATCGCAAGGGAAGATCGGCGCCGAAGATATGGTCATTGACGGCCGCGTCTTGAGAACCAATGATCGGATCTACGACCTCCTGGACGTCGTTGAGGAGCCCCCGCCCGCCGAGTCCAACGATGGGCAGGAAATTATCATTATTGACGGGCGGGTATACGAACGGGTGGCTAGACCAGGAAAAGAGCTTTTCGCAGCCACGGGCGGGCTGGGAACCTTAAGAGCGCCCCTGCTTGATAATAGCCTGCATGACGAGATTATGAAGGCCGCAGTCAAAATTGCCGAAGCGATCGTACGGGAAAGTGTGCCCGATATCGCCGAACGGCTGATCAAAGAAGAGATAGCAAAACTTAAAGCCGACAACCAGCTCTCTTAAAAAGGTAACCATAGGCAATGATGAATAGCGACAATTTTTACGCAACAGCATTTTGGGGCCGCTGTTTTGCCGCGATTGCGGTTTTTTCCCTGACTCTTATGACTCTGGCCTGCGCTGGCAGGCCGCCCGCAAACAAGATGACTTTTGCCGACACCGGAGCCAGTACAGTTGCAGTTATGCCGGTAAAAAATACCTCAGGAAATGATCATGTCGCAAGGATGTTGCGCGAAAAAGTCATCGAAACGGTGTATTTCAAAGGGTATCGAAAACTTCCTGCTCGTAGCGTGGATGACGCCATATCCAAGGACAGCGGGCCTCCCGGCGGCGACAAAGCTGCTGCCCAGAGACTTTCACAAACCCTGGGGGTTGACGCCCTGCTTTATATTACTCTTTCGGAAGCAGCCATAAAGGAGTACCCGTTACACATGACCATAGATGTGGCCGCCACTTTTGAACTGGTGGCTACGCGATCAGGTCAATCCCTTTGGAAATCCCGACAGGAGGAAACAAAAAGAGGGTTTGCCTTAACCAGGGCCGGACAAAGCCAGGCTGCGCATCTGATCCTTGAGGGGGTAGTGGAGAGGCTTATAGAAAAGGGATTCTCTTCCTTCCCGGAGGGCCCCATCCTGGCAGGGGGGACAACCAAAAGAAGCAACTGACGGCCCGGTCAAAAAGTCGATCGCCTCGGATATAATAAAGAACTCCCGCTTATGAGATACCTGATTGGATTTAAGCTGATCATCTTCCTGACTCTTGGGTGCCTGCAGGCAGTTGAGGCCCGGCGCCCCATTGAGGTTAACATCGGCAGGTCCGAGGCCCTGCTAAATCACCTGGAGGGAACCGCGTACCTCCTGCGGGGGACTGACGGCGCTTATTTGCCACTGAAAACCAACGACGCTCTCCGCGGGGGCGACGAGGTTACCGTAGGCCCGAAAGGCTCCCGGGTGGAGATTATCCTGGCTGATAAGTCCATTGCCCGTTTTGCCGATAACACCAGGTTCCGCATTACTCAGATTGAGCCAGAAGGCAGCAGCCTGAAAGTCAGCATCAACCTGGCAAAAGGACAGTGTTTTGCCAATTTAAGCCGGGTGACTGGCAAACCAAGTTTTAAAATTACAACTGAAAATGCCGTGGCCGGCGTCCGGGGAACAATCTACCGCTTAAACCTTGATGAGCATAAATCGCTGCTGGTGCGCGTCTATGAAGGGGAGGTTCAAGTTTCAGCAGCACAAAAAACACTAGACGTCCCCATAGCAGTTGGGCCGCCGGAGAGAATTGACGGCCCGCAACCAGTGCCAGGCCCCACCAGGGTAACGATGGAAGAATGGGTCTATATTATCGGTGCCATGCAGCAGATCAGGATACGACCGGACGGCTCAGCAGACAAGCCGGTTAAGTTCACAGCAGCCGAAGATATTGATGAATGGGTTATCTGGAACAGAAAAAGGGACGAATCATTCCAATAGAGACGGCTTTGTATGAATGTACCAAACGCCCTAACCCTCCTGAGAATTGCGCTGGTTCCGGTATTGGCAATTCTGCTTATCCATGGGCTTTACATTAAAGCGCTACTGGTTTTTACCCTCACAAGCTTAACCGATGCCCTCGACGGCTTTGTGGCCCGGCAATTCAATATGCAGACCGAACTGGGGGCTTACCTGGACCCCGTTGCCGACAAGACCATGCTATCAACTTGTTACATAACCCTTGCCATTACCGGCAACATGCCGGCTTGGCTTGCCGTATTGGTCATCAGCCGCGATATTATTATCCTCCTTGGAATTGCAATCTTATTTCTCATGTCTGTCCCTTTCAAAATAAAACCTACTCTGATCAGCAAGGTTACCACCACCTTTCAGATAATCACGGTTTTTTGCATTCTTCTTTCTCTTTCTTATGAGATCAGCCATTTCTTCCTCCTGGTCTACTTCCTCGTCTGGTCTACAGCGGCTTTAACAATGGCATCCGGCGCTTTATATATGCTGCAGGGAGTCCAAATTATCAATAGCCATGGCCAGGAAGAAAAGTAAATATTTTCATATTGACCTTGACATTGATGCATAAAATTGTTAGACAACCGGCGAACTTCCTGTTATGGGCTCATGCAGGCACGTAGCTCAGGGGGAGAGCGCCATCCTGACGCGGTGGATGTCCAGGGTT
>JBBIRO010000078.1:3142-4792 GCA_037441775.1 Syntrophobacterales bacterium | reverse complement strand
GGCTAAGATCACCTTACCCATCAGCATCAGGAAGGGGTAGGCATTGGCCACCGGAACCATGAATTTCCCTTCTTTGGCGCATTTCGCGAAAAGCATTCCCAGTTCAGCCAAAAGGTTGACCGCTGCCTGAGCTTCCGCCACCAAATCGGCAATTGCCGGTTCGTCCTTGTAACGGGTCAGGGTGCCGCCCATCTCCCCCAGCAGATACATGAAATTCATGCCCCTCTTCGCTCCCAACTTACGGCCCACCAGGTCCAGAGCCTGGATTCCGTTGGTCCCCTCGTAGATGGAGGCGATCTTTTCATCGCGCAGCAACTGCTCCACCGGGTATTCAGAGCAATAGCCATAGCCGCCATAAACCTGGATCGCCGTCTCAATAACCCGGAAGCCCATATCCGAGCAGAAGGCCTTGCAAATCGGGGTCAATACCTCAATGAGGCCGAGATATTTATCCTTGTCCGCTCCATCCGGCAGGCTGTAAACCTGATCAACACACCAGGCCGTGTAGAACATCATCGCCCGCATCCCTTCCGTCTGGGCCTTCATCCAGATCAGCATCCGGCGGACGTCCGCATGCTGGAGGATGGCCACTTTTTGGGCTTCGGGATTTCTCATCTCCAGCAGTCTCGCCCCCTGGATCCGTTCCCGGGCATACTGCAAGGCGTGGAGATAGGCAGCCGCGGCAGCGGTAAGACCCTGCAATCCAACGCCGATCCGGGCCTCGTTCATCATCTGGAACATGATCTTGATACCCTGGTTCTCCCCTCCTAATAGCTCGGCATAGCAGTCATTATTGTCCCCAAAATTCATCAGGCAGGTGGAACTGCCGTGCAGTCCCATCTTATGCTCGATGGAACCGATGGCGTAATCGTTGCGCCGTCCCAGTGAGCCATCATCATTGACCAGAAATTTGGGAACGATGAATAACGAGACCCCCTCCGTTCCGGGCACAGCGCCTTCGATACGGGCCAAAACCGGATGGATAATATTTTCGGTAAGATCATGATCGCCTGCGGTGATGAAGAGTTTCGCGCCCTGCAGCTTGTAGGTGCCGTTTGGCTGACGATAGGCTTTGGTCTTGATGTTGCCAATATCTGTTCCCGCCTGGGGTTCGGTAAGACACATAGTTCCCGTCCACGCGCCGGTATGCATTTGCGGCAGATATCGCCGCTTTTGATCTTCCGTGCCGTAAACCTCAATCAAATGGGCCGCTCCTTCGCTTAAGCCCGGATATGACGTGAAGGCAAAATTATGCATGAACCAGCTCTTGGCGGCAACGGAAATGAGTATCGGCAGGCCCTGGCCATCCTCGTCGGGCGGCTTACTCATTCCCAGCCAGCCGCCTTCACAGTAGAGTTTGTAGAGCTTATGGTAACATTGGGGAATATATACCTGACCATTATCCAGCCGGCAGCCTTCGTGATCTGCTTCGGCTAGAGTCGGGAAAACCTGGAGGGTCGCAAACTTCCGGGCCTCCGCAAGGATCATGTCAAAGGTTTCCCGCGAAAAATCCTGATACATTGGCCGCTCACACAGACTTTCCAACTTAAGCACATCATAAAGCAAAAAATCCTGGTCCCTCTCATCGACAATTAGACTTCCCATTTCGAATCCCTCTCTTTATGTTTAGTTTCCCCAGACAAAATGTTG
>JBBIRO010000078.1:0-3042 GCA_037441775.1 Syntrophobacterales bacterium | reverse complement strand
AACTTCTTATCTATTTTTTTTTAAGACAACAACCTTTTTCTTGTGGGCAAACGGCAGGGGCGAGCCCCTTCCTCCCGGCAGGCAGTCAGGAGCCTCACTTCTGCCCCATGCGAGCAGCCAGGCGCCGTGTGCCGTACCTAAGCGGCAGAGCTACCGCAAGGAAGGAAAGGACGATGACCGCGCCGAAGGAAACGATTATTCCCAGCAGGCTTAAGGTTGAAAGTTGCCGCCCCGCTATATCTGCGAGAAAAACCTGATATGCCGGCCCCGCCTCGAGAACTATGACCAGAATGATGAAAGCCGCCGATAGGACCATGAAAATCAGTCCCCCGATGCTGGTTGTCGCCTGAGCCGGATTTTCCGCCCGGAAATCCGGATAGGCAGCGCCCAGCGCCAGCGCCAGTGACACAATCCCCGGCACCATAAGGGCAACAGTCAGCGTAGAGAGGACCATTACAAATGGCGTCACTTCGAGAATCAGGTTAGTTAGAATTATCAGTGCTTCACCCAGGATGACAAAGGGCAGGCAATAAAAGAGGAACTTCACCATGAGGAAGTCCCTGATTTTAAGCGGCGCCGCCTGGATCAACCAAAATGCCGCCCCCTCCATGCTTACCGCCGGATAGACAAAGCGGGCCGCCAACGCCGAAAGGACAAACCCGGCCAGTCCGATATTCAGAAATGAAACGAGATTCTTAAGATAGGTCGCCCGCCAAGGGATGCTTTCCAGGGGTAGAACCGAAAAATTATAAACATAAATGAAAACCAGGGCAAAAATTAGCAGCAACTGGGGCCATTGAGTCTGGTCCCGTCGGAATGTTCTTATTTCCTTTAAGACCAGCGCCCGGGTTACACCGGAAAAAAACCGTTCCAGTCCCGGCCGCTTTCGTCCGGACCCAGTCGCGTGGCTCACCGGCCCGCTCTGAGCCTGGGAATAACCCAAAAAGTAGAACCGTTCGGCGAGGCGGTAGGCGCCAAAGAGAAGGCTGCCGCTGAAACTCAAGAGCAGTCCAAGGTTCAGCGGCGCATTTTGGGAGATAATGAGCGTCCCCTTGAGCAAATCATAAGCCCAGGTAGTAGGTAAAAAGGGGTTGCCGGGTGATTCGAGGCTGCGCAGATATTGAGCCAGGGAAGAAAATACTTCTGGATCAACAAGCTGCTCGGGCCGGATTAAGCGTATGGTTAGGACCAGAAGAATTAACACGAGAGCGCCCAGGAAAAAGGCCATACTGCGGATACGCTGCGCGGGAAGGATTACCGCCATAATTAACACAAGCACTGCGCTTAAGGCCACCGCCGTCAGAGAAAGCAGAACAAGAGTCGCCCCGCAGGCCAGATAGAAGGAAAAACCGGCCTGATATATTATCCCGTACGACATAAAAATGGGCAGGCTGTAGAGGGCTACCATCCAGGAACTGTCAAAGAGGCTTTCAGAAAAACGGGCAAGAAATACCCTGCCGGGTAAAACCGGCAGGGTATGAACCAATGGCAGATCCCTGCTTAAATATAGTTTTGCAACGAGAGTGATGACACCGCTGAAGATCAGCAATGCAAAGAAGGTGACCAGCACCATCGAAAGCAGTTTCAACGCCAGTACATCGCCAAATCCCTCTACACGCTTGAAGTATGAAAGAATCCGGTAGAAGATCGCAAAGAGCACCGTCCAAAAGACAATCCCCAAACCCATGATCAGAATTATCCTGAAACGTCTCTCTTTGCGGGACGACCTTTTGATCGCATTCATCAGCCCCTGCAAGCGGGGTCTGATCAGTAACAAAATATGATTCATGACGTTTCCTGAGAAGTTAAGCGCAAAAATATCTCCTCCAGATGGCCTTCCTCCAGCATCGCCTTCTGCCGCAACTGCAGGGCATTGCCCAGGGCGATGATCACGCCCTGATGAATCACCCCGATCCGATCACAGAGCCCTTCGGCAATTTCCAATGAATGGGTGGACATAAAAACGGTCCCGCCTAAACTGACCTTTTCCCGCAAGATATCCTTGACCATACGGATGCCCGCCGGATCAAGCCCCACCATGGGTTCATCAACAACAATCACGGGCGGGTCGTGCAGGAAGGCGGCGGCAATGGTAATCCGCTGTTTCATCCCGTGCGAATATGACTCGATAAGCTGATCGCCCCAATCAGTAAGGGAAAATCTTTTCAGCCAAAATTGCGCCCTTTTTAGGGCTAAATCTTGCGGCACCCGCCGCAACTGGGCGCAAAAGAGAAGAAATTCGTTGCCGGTAAGCTTTTCATAAAGATAGGGGCGATCAGGTATATAACCGATCTGCCGTTTGGCTTCTTCGGGCTGAGCCGTCATATCAAAACCACCAATGAGCACCCTTCCCGCCGACGGTAGCAACAGGCCGGTGATCATCTTGACGGTGGTGGTCTTACCCGCCCCGTTGGGGCCAATAAACCCGAATATCTCCCCTGAAGCCACCTCGAGGTTAATCCCCGCTACGGCATTGAAGCTATTATAGTTTTTCGTTAAGTTAATCAGCTTGATCATCGGGTCGTCTCCACAATCTCTATCCTAAGGCTACCCATCACCGGAAGCAGCGCCGCCAAGCCCGCCCCCTCATCACGCGCCAGACGGATATGGGTGACATCGGCGGGCAACTGTCCCAAAGTGGCATCGGCTGTAATCCAGCCATCCAAGTAAAAAGCGTTCCAGGCATGATAATAAAATCTTCCCCGCAGGTAGACAAGACCGGCTTCGACGGCGGTTGGTATCCCCGCCGCGCGACCCAAAGCCGCAAGCAATGCCGCCTGTTCATTGCAATCGCCTCGACGGTTTGTCAGGGTCTCGAGGGCATTGGGAAACGAGATAACCGGTTTTTTTTCTATATTTTTATCTACCCAGGCCGTGATTTTTTTCGCCTGCACCAACGCCTGGTCGCCGGGGGAGATTATTTTAGCCAATGTCTCTATTATCAGTGGATGGTCAGACTGGATCTGCGGCGTGGCCATAAGCAGTTTCTCCCGATCTGCCCGCTTCAATTCGGCGGGCCTGATCCCGATTAAGGATTCCTTC
>JBBIRO010000077.1:265-4837 GCA_037441775.1 Syntrophobacterales bacterium | reverse complement strand
ATTCCTTTTTTGGCCCAGCGCATACCGATCGGCGGCATTGCCGACATTCTTTTGGCGAGATTCATCGCCTGCTCTTCGAGTTCCTTGACTTCGACGAGTATTTCCAGAAGACCTATTCACAGGGCTTCTTCTGCCTTAATTTCCTCATTGCCCATAATGATTTTTTTGGACTGTCTGGGCCCCACAAGCTTTGTTAGCCGGGTGGTTCCACCCATATCCGGGGAAACGCCGAAGACGACTTCGGGCAACCGGAAAAAAGCCGTGTCGGCGGCAATACGAATATCCAGCGCCAGAGCAAGCTCCAGGGCTACGCCGATGCAGGCGTCGTTAATCGCCCCGATCGCGGGAATGGGCATTCCCTCCCAGGGACTCCAGACGCGCTGCAGCCAATCCAGGTTATGGAGGATATACTGCGCATCGGTCGCTTTCAGAGTTTCCAGGTTGATCCCCGTGGGAAAATGCTTCCGCTCCCCTTTGATGATTACAGCTTTAATCGTAGGGTCTTCTTCAATTCCTGCCTGAATTTTTTCCAAGTCTTCCAGCATTTCCCAGCTGAGCGTATTTCCTTTTTGCGGGTTATTCAGGGTTATCACGGCAACGGCTTCAATTTCTTTGAACAGGAGCCAATCTCTGCTGATATTCATTGTTCGCTCTACGATGTTTTTTTCCCGGGTGTATTTCCTTTGAAGCCGAAGGATATGACATTTTCGGGTCGCACATCCTCCACTCCTCTACCTATCAGGATTTGCTTAAACTGCTCGGGCGTATTTTCATATGGTATGATAGGTTTCCCCGCTTTCGGCTTCAGATGCCTGGCCTTGGTCGGACAGGTGTTTACACATACACCGCACCCAATGCAGCGGCGGGGGTTGAGATCGGCTTTCCCGTCACCGGGGTTTTTGGTTACAGCCGCTATACCGCAGCGTTTCTCGCATACGCCGCAGCCGGTGCACTTGTCCCGCTCCACGACGATATGATAGTTCGAAAACACCAGCTCCGCCGGATTTTCTGTTTTGCTGACGGCGCGCAGAAATCCGCAGCAATCGACACAGCAGTTGCATAGATCAAAGGGTTTTTTGGAGGTAGCCGCTTGAGTGATCAGGCCGGCCTTATTGGCCGTCTCCAGAATCCGCAAGGCTTCATCCAGATCAATTTTGCGCCCCAGGCCGTTGTCGATATAATATTGCCCCATGGGGCCGAACATAAAACAGACTTCCAGCGGTTTACCGCAGTCCATCTCGAAGAGCGACTTTCCTTGGCGGCAGGCGCAATTCGTAACGACAATTAGATCCGCCTCCTGCAATATTTTCTTGGCATCTTCATAAGGCGTGACGTAATTTTCACTTGGCACCGATTCCCCTATCGGGATCGTGCGGATAAACGGGCGCATCCCCTGCGCCATGTTGTGCTTGTAAACTTCATTGATATACTGGCCGGTCAGCTTGACCAGTTTCTTCCCGAGACGGGTGATCTGGAACTCGTAAAGGCCATGGAGAAATGGATTGGCGCTGTACTCAACGGTTTCGCCTGTGCGTCTTCGGAAAAGAAGGCCCTTCCCGGCCATATCTTCCAGACGGGAGGCAACTTCCTCAACCTTTTTTCCGATCCTTTTGGCAATGGCGAGGGGCGTCTCCAGTTCGGCCGTCAATTGGGTAAACATGACGGCCTCGTCTTCGGTAAACATGAGTTTCAGGATTTCTATCTCGACGCCGGATTTTGTCTCCGGATAACCGAAGGCATACTGATCAAGCTGCTCGCGCAATTTCTGGAAAACATCCTTGCTCATTTTTACTTCCCTCCTTTAAAGCTTATCTGCCCTTAAATACAGCCTTTCTCTTTTCCATAAATGCTTTCATCCCTTCTTTCTGGTCATCCGTGGAAAAGAGAATTTCAAAGCATCTGGCCTCATAAGCAATGGCTGACCTTATATCAAGATTGATGCCGCCATCAACGGCAAATTTCGTCATCTTGACTGCAATACCGGGCCGTGCGGCAATCTTTTTTGCCAAGGCATAGGTTTCCTCCATTAACTTCTCAAACGGAACCACTTTATTGACCAAGCCGATTCTGTAGGCCTCTTTGGCATCTATATTATCACCCGTATACAATAGCTCCTTTGCTTTGGTTACCCCTACAATCCGCGTCAGGAGTTGCGTTCCCCCGCCTCCCGGCATAACTCCTATCTTTATCTCCGGTAGGCCGAAAACGGCGCTTTCCGAAGCAATGCGGAGATCGCAAACCAAGGCGAGTTCACAACCGCCCCCCAAGGCAAAACCGCTCACCGCCGCAATAAGAGGTTTCTCCGTTGCTTCAATTTGTCTGAAAACATCACGGCTAAACCGGGCAAATCGCTGTACATCAACCGGGGTGACAATATTTTTAAGCTCCACAATATCGGCCCCTGCGCTAAAAAACTTGTCGTTTCCGGCAAGAACAACAACACGGATTTCCTCATCCGCTTCCATCTGGGAAAAAACATCTTGCAACTCCTCATACACACTTGTATTGAGGGCGTTCATGCTGGCCGGACGGTTTAGGGTTACGGTTGCTATGCTTTCGTTTTTTGTATAAATTATGGACTGATATTCCATTAATCTCTATTACTCCTTTGGCTCCTGTGATTGCTAATCAGACTTTCAACATGATAGCCTCTCCCTGAGCGAGGCCGCCGCAAATGGCGGCAACCCCATATCCGCCCCCTTGTCTGCCGAGTTCCCGGGCCAGATGCATGACGATCCGGTTAGCGCTTGCCCCAACGGGATGACCTATGGCCACCGCTCCGCCGTTGACGTTGGTCTTTTCCTGAAGTTCTTTCCATTTTTTCTCATCGTTTTTGGCCAAGATCTTGGTGGAAACAAGCGGCATAGCCGCAAAGGCCTCATTAATCTCCATCAGCTTTATATCGTCGAGGGTCATTTCATTACGTTCCAGAATCTTTTCAATGCTCTTGCCGGGAACAACGGGAATCTCCCGGGCGGCTCTCGCCTGGGCAATTACATCAATGATCTGGGCGAGGGGCGTTAATTTCCGCCTTTCCGCTTCCGAACGCGTCATGAACAGAATGGCAGATGCACCGGCGCTCAGAGTCGGAGCATTTCCGGCGGTTACAGTCGGACTTCCGTAAACGGTCGGGAGTTTGGAGAGGGCTTCGATCGATGTCTTCCGGGGAGACTCATCCTTCTCAATGACAACCGTACCCTTCCTCTGACGGATGACCACGGGGGTTAATTCCTCGGCAAATTTTCCGGCCGCATCGGCAGCAAAATAACGGTCATGACTTTTTAAGGCCCATTCATCCTGCATCTCCCGGGTCACGCCGTACTCCAGAGCCACTTCTCCCGCATCAACGGTCACCGGGGAAAACCCCTTATTCTTGTATCCCGCTTCAAAAAGAGGATCCTCCAGCGTCAAATTTCCTATTTTGTTGGGGGCCCAACGAAATAAGGGCGCCAAATGCGGGGCGCGAGGCATATTGTCCGACCCCACGGCCATGGCGATTTTGACTTCGCCGTTCCGGATTGCGCGCACGCCTATTCTCAGAGCTGTGAGCGACGAACAGCAGGCTCTGTCTATCGTTACGGAAATAGTTTCAGCTGGGAATCCCGCCAGAAGCGATGCCTGGCGGGCTGGAATATTCTGGTAAAGAGCCGTCTCCGATATGATGCAAGATCCGTAATTGATTTCTTCAACCTCTTCCGGCTTGACGCCGACGCGTTTGATGACTTCCTTCATCACGATGACCGCCAGGTCAATGCTGTCAATAAATTTCATATCGGTATCAAATTTGCTAAATGGCGTTCTTACGGCACTTACGATCACGATATCTTCATCGTTAAAAGTACTTTTTCTCATCATAATCTCCAATTGAATTTTCCTCGTTCGAAAAGAGGATTTTTTTCTTTGATAAATTATTTGGCTGCCATCCGAAGTGCGCCATCGAGACGGATCACTTCGCCGTTTATATACTGATTCTCGATAACCTCTCTGACCATAGAGGCAAACTCGGCAGGTCTCCCCATACGGGCAGGAAAAGGCACCATCTTGTTCAGAGCCGCCCGCACTTCCGCTGTTATATTGGTGCCCAGAAGAGGTGTGTCAAAAATGCCCGGAGCAATCGTTACTACCCGGATGCCATAGTCTGCGCACTCCCTGGCGATAGGGAGCGTCATTCCTACAATTGCCGCTTTGGATGCGCTGTACGCGGCCTGACCGATCTGGCCGTCAAAAGCCGCAGCCGAAGAAGTATTCACAATCACCCCTCTCTCGCCGCTCTCGCCGGCAGGATTCTTGGCCATTTGCTCAACGGCAAGGCGAATCACGTTGAAGGTCCCCACGAGGTTTATATTGATGATTCGGGTGAATACTTCCAAGGGATGAGGTCCCTTTTTCGAAAGGACTTTGGTAGGAGCGCCGGTTCCAGCGCAATTTACTACGATATCGATTTTCCCGAATTTCTCCAGAACTTTGCTGATGGCTTGGGCCACCCCCTGAGGGTCCGTTACATCGACCTGGACGAAAAACGCCCTGGTTCCCAGTTCTTCGACCAATTTCACGGCCAAATCCGACTGAAGG
>JBBIRO010000077.1:0-254 GCA_037441775.1 Syntrophobacterales bacterium | reverse complement strand
CAAAAATGCCTGCGTTTCCCCCCTTAGAGATAAGCGTTCGCACACACGCTTCCCCCAGACCGGAGGCACCCCCGGTAACCACGGCCACACTGTCCTTCAAATCCATATCTTCTCTCCTTTAATTGTCAAACCTCTTTTCCAAAGCGCTAAGTAATACACATATTTTTATTTTGAGTTTTGAGTTTACTTAGGATTTAGGTGACAACGTTCAGGACATTGTTCACAAGAAAAATGTTCACAACATCGTTCAGTTG
>JBBIRO010000076.1:0-4965 GCA_037441775.1 Syntrophobacterales bacterium | reverse complement strand
AAAAAAATACATTTGGTATACATTGCAACATGGACAAACAGGATATCTACGAAGACATAAGAAAAAAGATCAGGGAAGAGAGGTTGCTGCCAGGTCAATGGCTTGTAGAGAGGGAACTTTGCGCCTCCTATGGTCTTAGCCGCACGCCGATTCGGGAAATTCTCTGGCGGCTCTGCCGCGACGGGCTGCTCCACCAGGAAACAAGCCGGGGGTTTACTGTAGTGCAGCTCAATCTTGGTCAAATTATCGATGTGTTTCAGATGAGGGAGGCGGTGGAAGGAATGGCCTCCCGGCTGGCCAGCTCCAAAGGCGGCAATGCCTTCCTGGAAACGCTTCGGGAGATCAAAAGCAATCTCCTGCAGGTGGACATTGAGCAAAATGTCTTTGCCGCGGTTCTGCTGGGCCGCAAGCTGCACACCGCCATTGCGGAGGCGGCAGATAACAGTCTCATGGCCGACGTCTATCCCAAGCTCATGAACCTGACCATCCTCACCAGCAACTTGACCAGAAAATCAATGGAAATAGAGCGGGCTTCCCGGAATGCCCACCTGGAGCTCATCGACGCCCTGCTGATGCGTGATGAGGAACGAAGCGAGCGAATCATGAGGAACCACCTTCGTGATACCTGCCGGGTATTAGTGGCGCAATTTTATCCGGGGATGCTGGATGTAATACACAACTCACGTGATTGACAGAAAGGAAAGAGGTAACTGATGGACGTAAAACAGCTCAGGGAAGGTAATAAGGCGGTCGGCACAATGGTCAGAATGGTAAGAAATCCCGCTTCGGCCTGGATTGCCCATCAGGCGGGTCTGGATTATATCATGCTCGACCTGGAACACGGACCATTCAACATGGAAACGGTGGAAGATGTCTTCAAGGTTGGCCGCTGCCTAAACGTAGGCTGTCTGGTCCGGGTGCCGGAGCTTGCCAAAAGCTATGTTTCCCGGATCATGGACGCCGGCGCCACCGGCGTTATGGTGCCCATGCTGGAGACGAAAGAGCAGGCCGAGCGGCTGGTTTACTGGTCGAAATACACTCCTTTGGGGAACAGGGGTTACGGTGCCATTGGCGCCCATACCAATTTTCGGGCCGTCCCCCCCGGGGAAACGGCGGCATTCATGGCGAAGGCCAATGAGGAGACCATTTCCATTGCCCAAATCGAAACAGCTTTGGCAATCGAGAATGTTGAGGAGATCGCTTCCGTCCCGGGTTTAGATGCCCTCTTGATCGGACCCAACGACCTGGCCATCTCGCTTGGATGCGCGGGCGACCTCCTGGGGCCGGTTCTTGATGCCGCAATCGGAAAGGTCGCCGCGGCGGCGGGAAGGCACGGGAAGATCTTCGGCATGCACGCCCCGGACGCCCTTTTGGACCGATGGATTTCACGGGGTTTGAATCTGATCATGAGCAATCTTGATACCAACATCCTGCTAGCCGGAATGAAGACGATCAGCGGGAAGTACAAGGTTTAGCCTGATTGCCGAGACCGACGGTCTTTAGCCTAATTAATAGAAGGGGAAATATTTTATGGCATACAAGGTTCTCATTCCGCAGGATATCGTGGCGGAGGGCAAGGAGTATCTTCTTCAACGGGGGTACGAAATCAAGATGGGGAGCGGCATTGCCCCTGAGCAAATCGCCGCCGATGTGGCGGACTGCGCGGCCATTCTCGCCCGTACGGCGGATTTTCCCGCCCGGGTAATTGAGGCGGGCAAAAAGCTTAAGGTCATTTCCCGTCATGGGATCGGCACGGATAATATTGATGTCATGAAGGCCACGGAACTAGGCATTTGGGTTACCTATGCCCCTGAATCGAACGCCAACACGGTTGCCGAATACACAATCGGCTGCATCATTGCCCTGGCCCGGCAATTTATCCGGGCCGACCGGGAAACCAGAGCGGGCAATTGGGAAATAAGAAATAAACTTCCGGGAGTGGATTTGGAAGGGATGACGCTGGGAATTGTCGGCTTGGGCCGCATCGGCAGGCGCGTTGCCAAAAAGGCGGCAATGGGCCTGGATATGCAGGTCTTAGGCTATGACCCCTTCCTGAAACCGGAGCAATTCCCCGAGCATGCCAGTCCCGTGGCAACATTGGATGAGCTTTTATCTAAGGCGGATTTCGTAACAATCCACATGCCGGCAACCGCCGCCACCAAGGGGAGTTTCGGCGGCAGAGAGTTTCAATTGATGAAAAAGTCGGCCTATTTAATCAACGCCTCGCGGGGGGATATTGTTGATGAAAAAGCTATGATTATGTCCCTCCAACAGGGGGATATTGCCGGCGCGGCCCTCGATGTATTTACCAGGGAACCGGTAAATAAGGATAACCCCCTGCTGAGCTTGGACAATGTCTTGGTAACGCCCCATAACGCGGCCCTCACCAGGCAGTGCATGACCCGGATGGCCCTCCATGCGGCCCAGGGGATTGATGAGGTTCTCTCTGGCAAGCGGCCAACCTGGCCGGTCAATGACCCCCAGAAAGGAGGAAGATAGGCAATGTTCACCCCCAAAGGAGTAATACCCGCCCTGGTAACCCCCCTCACCGCGGAGGGCAGGATCAACGAGAAGGTTTTACGCCGGTTTATCGACTATCTGATTGACGGGGGGTCGCACGGGCTTTTCGTCGTGGGGACGACCGGTGAGTTCTATGGATTAACGCCGGATGAGAAGAGAGACCTCTTTGCCATCACCGTTGATCAGACCCGGGGCCGCGTCCCCGTTTATGCCGGAACGGGCGCCATCACCACCAGAGAAGCGATCCTTCTTACCGGCTACGCCGAAGAGGCGAAGGTGGATGCCGTTTCGATCCTGACCCCCATGTTCATCAGCCCCTCCCAGGCGGAGCTGATCAAGCATTATCGGGCGATCGCTGCTTCCTCCAGCCTGCCCATCCTGCTTTATAACAACCCGCCCAAGACCGGGGTAAACCTTGCCGCTGATACCGTGGCAAAACTGGCGGATGAAAAAAACATCGTGGGAATCAAGGATTCTTCTGGTGATTTCACGCTAACTCTCGAGTATATCCGTCTTACCCGGGGAAAGGAATTTCAGGTCCTGCTGGGACGGGACACCCTGATTTTTGCAGGATTATGTCACGGCGCCACCGGGTCCATCGCCGCCTGCGCCAATGTCGCGCCCCGGCTGGTGGCGGATATTTATGACCGGTACATGCTGGGGGATTTTCAGGGCGCGCTCGAGGCCCAATTCCGTTTGGCCCCCCTCCGGATTGCCTTTAACCTTGGTTCATTCCCGGCGGTCATCAAGGAAAGCCTGCTTATGCTGGGGATAGATACGGGACCCTGCATGGAACCGGTGGGCCCAATGAGTGATGACGAACGGAAGAAGTTGCGCCGGGTGTTAGTTGAAATGGGACTTCTTGCTTAAACCGCGATAAAATGCTCTAAGGAGATTAATCATGCCTAAATTCTGTGCCAATTTGACCATGCTTTTTAACGAAGTTGGCTTCCTGGATCGCTTTGAACGGGCGGCCCGGGCCGGCTTTACCGCGGTAGAATACCTCTTCCCCTACGAATGGGAGGCCAAGCTGCTGGCGGAGTTGCTGCGAAAAAATAACCTGAGCCAGGTGCTGCACAACCTGCCGGCGGGGGACTGGGCTAAGGGCGAGCGCGGTATCGCGACTCTGCCGGGCCGGGAGGGAGAGTTTCAGGAAGGCGTGGGCCGGGCGATCGGGTATGCCAAAACGTTAGGCTGCGGCCAGTTAAACTGCCTGGTGGGGCTGACGCCGACGGGTGAAGCTCCGGAAAAAACAAGGGAACGGCTGGTCGCCAATCTCCGCTTTGCCGCCTCGGCCTTGGAGAAAGAGGGGATCAGGTTTCTGGTCGAGCCGCTAAACCTGTTCGACATGCCGGGATTTAATCTCAGCGGCAGCGCCCGGACGCTTCAGCTTATCGCCGAGGTGAACCACCCTAATCTATGGCTGCAGTATGACGTTTATCATATGCAGAACACCGAGGGAAATCTCATCAACGGCATCCGCAACAATTTAAGCCGGATCGCCCATATCCAGATTGCCGACAATCCCGGCCGGAACGAACCGGGAACAGGCGAAATCAATTTTCCCAACCTGTTTAAGGCCATCGATGACATGGGTTATAATGGCTGGATCGGCTGCGAATACAAACCGTTGGGCGATACCCAGGCGGGATTGTCCTGGCTGAAACCCTACCTGGCGAAAGGTTGAATTAAAGACTTCCGGTTTGCGACAATCCTTGCCGTCCCAGGGTGAGGCTGATCAAGGAGAGCATGATGAAAGTGTTCTATCACGAGGATTTTCTTCAATGCTACGCCGCGGATTCGGCCGCTGCCTCCGGCCGGATTGAGGCGGTGGTCCGGGAGATTGAAAAAAGCGTGACCTTTATTGAGGCTATCCCGGCCCCGGAGGAGGACATTGCCGCCGTCCACACCAGGCCGCATATTGCTGCGGTGAGGCGCGATGGAGTTTATGAAATTGCGGCGCTGGCCGCCGGTGCGGCGATTCAGGCGGCCGAGGCGGGTCTCAGGGAACCATGCTTTGCCCTGATCAGGCCTCCCGGTCATCATGCCTCCGCCGCTGGCGCCTGGGGGTTCTGCTACTTCAACAACGTGGCCATCGCCCTCGAAAAGCTGCGGCGAGAAGGCCTGATCAAGCAGGCTTTCGTACTCGATTTTGATCTCCATTTCGGCGATGGCACGGTAAACATCTTTCAGGGCAAGGATTATGTATCAATCCATAACCCCGTATCCAACGACCGCCGGATTTACCTAAAGGAGGTGAAAAACCGCCTTTTTGGCGAGGAGGCGGACATAATAGCTGTCTGTGCCGGTTTCGACAACCACCAGGAGGATTGGGGTGGTCTTCTTTCCACCGCTGATTATCGGACCATGGGTCAATGGGTTAATGAAGCCGCCGCCAAATGCGGCGGCGGCGCCTTCGCGCTCCTGGAAGGCGGCTACAATCAC
>JBBIRO010000075.1:0-5758 GCA_037441775.1 Syntrophobacterales bacterium | reverse complement strand
GATTGATATCAATCAAGGAGACCTGTATACCAGACTGAGCACAGACCTGAGCAATACCGCTCCCCATCAAGCCGGCGCCTATGATTAATACTTTTTGAATTGTCATTCCTTCCTCCTGTACGATGTCCTAAAGATCATGTCAAAGCGTTCTCTAACTAATTAACTACGATCTTATGTCAGATTCTTCCAGTCCAATGGGGTCTGAAAAAAATATAATGAGCATTGGTATATAATCCTTCCTGTCCCAACATCTTTTCTCATTCAAGGTTGGAACAGGAAGGACGTATCTCCCTTTTTCAGTAACGTTAGGATTGGGAGCATGATTAGAAGCAGGCAGGCTTGTTTTTTACTGACCTAAATATCACACTTCATCCATTAGGCCCCGCTGCTTTTTCAATTCGGCAGGGAATGCCACGACACCAGGGAGAGCCGCATTCCTTAGAAACGTTTTCATATTCCGTAAGCATATTGAGGTTAGCTCTTTTCCAGCCATACTGAGTCTTGGCTCCGTCTTCCGGGAACCACCACCCAAACGAAGCAAGGATGATTTCGGGATGAAGGTCAGGAGCAAGAACTAGCTTTTGCGTTATTTTGCCCTGTTCGGTTTCGATGTTAACCCAGTCTCCATCCCCCAGCCCAAACTTCTTTGCAGTCTTGGGATTGATTTCTACGGTAGGTTGAGGCCTTATCGTTCGCAGAGCCGCTATATGTTTGTATCCGGTGAGCACGTAGGCCTCCTCCTTGAAATTACTGAGCAGTAAAGGATACTTCTTGCTTACTTCAGGTAGCGCTGACACGATTTCCCAGGTCGGCATCGGAGGAAGCCCCATTTTTTCCAGTTTCTTGGAATAAATTTCTATCTTGCCTGAATTTGTGCCATAGTGATGTGGATGGTATTCATGAGGGGGCAGCAATTGCCGTTTCTTCTTAATGAACTCCTCATATTTCATACCGCTCGGTTCAAGCATCTCGTCAAGGGCATCCTCATCATCTTCCCAGAAAAACTCTCTAAGTCCCAGTCTTTTGGCCACTTCATTGACGATTTTTGTATCGGGCCAGCATTCCCCGGGTGGGTCAACCAGTTTCGGATGAGCCCTGAGTTGTTTCTGCCACCCTGGCCAATAACCGAGTTCATTATGTTCCATTCCCCAAGCAATGGGGAGCACAATGTCTGCAAGAGCTGCCGTAGGCGTCATGAAGAGTTCATTCACAACCAGAAACTCAAGCTCCTTAAATGCTTCAAAGGTCGCATCCGCATCGGGATAACTCATGATCGGGTCGCTAAGAATAACCCAGGCTGCCTTTAATTTGTACGGCTTCCCTTTCAGAAGCGACCTGATCATAACAGGCGCCGGGACAAAGGCGGTGTTCATCGGTATAGGGAATTCCTGCCCGAGCGATTTCTCGACGCGTCGATTTGACCCCTTTGGAAAATAAAATTTTCCTGGCCTAAGCCAGGGAGGATTGGAGAGAAATACATCGCCGCCTTTTGCATTTAGATTTCCGGTGATACCCCTTAAGATCGCAATGGCGCGGTTATTTTGATATTGGTTTGGATTTTGATCGACAGCATTACCCCATTGAATGGCAGCGGGTTTCGTCTGGGCATACAACCGCGCAAAGTCTATGATTTGTTGTCGGGGGACATAAGACACTTTTTCTACATCATCCAGGGTAAACGTCTTTATCTCCTCAATCAGCCTGTCAAAACCGACTGTCCAGTTCTTTACTGTGTCTTCATCGTAGAGTTTCTCTTCGATAACCACCTTCAATAGACCCATGGCTAAAGCCCCGTCACCACCTGGTCTTACCTTGATCCATATGTCAGCCATGTCGGCTAAATCGATCTTACGGGGATCCACCACGATCATTTTCATACCATTCCGAAGACCCTCGGAGACACTTTCTCTCCGGATGCCCCAGCTCATATGATTGATGTTCAACCCCCAAACCACCAACAATTTAGGAAGATATATCTCATCAACCACCATGTTCCAACCACAAGTGTCAGATGAAGGACCTGAATTCGGGATGCCACATGACCAGCCCGGTGTAAAGACATTATTGGTTCCAAACGCACTCGCAAACCTTTGACCAAAGGCAAATTCCATTCCCTTGGGCTCACCCAAACACATGGCTACATATTCCGGCCCAAAATTGTCTCGTATATCCTTAAACTTGGTTGCAATGGTGTCTAACGCTTCGTCCCAGGTTATTCTCTGCCATTTGCCTTCCCCCCTTTCACCCGCGCGCTTTAACGGGTACAACAGGCGATCAGGGTGTGTAAGCACCTCCGGTACGGAGAGGCGTGACTTCTTCAAAGGACATAGCTCGTTTGGAAATCCGCTTTCCATATCCGGGGCAATATCAACCACCTTCCCGTCCTCTACACCGACCTTGATACTGCAGTGACCACAACAGAGATGGCAAAAGGTAAAGTATTCCTGCCGGGACTTCATCCCGGGCATATCTGATGTGGCTCTCATCACGCCCTCAGGTGTAAAAGCCTCGTGGAACGGATGAAACTCCGATTCACCCGCCAGCCCTTCTGTTGTGATGATGTTCTTGCCGTTTGCATCCACAGCAAGAATTAGGCATGAAATGACGGTCTTACCATCCATGATGACGGCGCAGGTGCCACACTTACCAACGCTACAACCTTCTTTGGTGCCACCAAACTTCAACTCGGCTCGCAATACATCCATTAACGTCTTGTTCGGCTCGACCGAAAAGGTGTAGGGCTTCCCATTGACGGTTAACTTTATCTTGTACTTTGTTTTCGGTCTCACTTTAACTCCCTCCTAATTTGATTTGTTGTAAGGCCTGTTTGATTGCCTCTTTTGCAAGGATCCCAACCCTTTCTCTTCTATAATCAGCATATGCACGCAAATCGTCGATCGGACGCGATTCTTCTGAAACGGTTTTGCCGACTTGTTCGATCAGTTTTTCATTGATTTGCTCACCGATCATCAACGCCTCTGCTTTCTTTGCCCGCATCGGAGTCGGTCCAACAGAGGCAAGGGCCATCTTGACATCAGAGCATTTATTGCCGTCCATCCGGATGGCAATCGCAACGCCTACAATAGCGATATCGGATAGCCTCTTGCCGTGTTTGAGGTAAACCGTTGTACTGTCAGGAGATGGGGCCGGTACTTGTATCTCAGCAAGAATCTCATCGTTCTGCAAGACGGTTTTACTGGGGCCAAGAAAGAATTCTTCCAGAGGCACGATACGCTCCCGGCCCTTACCGAGGATCTTGACCTTGGCGGATAAGGTAATCAGTACAGGAGCCGTCTCGGCAGCTGGTTAGGCATTGCATAAATTGCCGCCGATTGTGGCAATGTTTCTGACCTGCGGTGTGCTTAGGATACCAGCGGCCTGATTCAGACCGGGAAACCGATGGCGAATCGGCAGGAAGGATTTGATCTCCTGAATCTTAGTGAGGGCACCCAGGCGCAAGCCGTTTTGAGTATCTGCCTGCAGGTACTGAAGCCCCGGTATTTTCTTAATATTGATGAGATGCTTGGGTACCGGCTCGATGGCCCTCTGCTTCATCTTTACCAGCAGGTCCGTCCCTCACGCCAGGATACGAGCTTCTTCGCCCAGCTCTTTAAGCAACGAAAAAACTTCTTCCAATGTTTCTGGCTCAAAATACTGGAATTGTGGCAACAGCATCACTTCCTCCTTGATAAAATTTTATTGGGTGCACATCCCTATCTAACAGCCATTTTCAAGAATCTTGTCTCTGCTTGCCCCGTCGGACCTGGGCGCCAAGAACTAAAAGACCACCAGAAAGGCCCAAAAGGTCGGTTAAAATTCCTGGCTTGATGAGGAAGAGGGCCGCAGCAAACAGCACGGCCCTTTCCCACAGATGGGCTTTTCTGATCAAATGGCCCTGAACCGCGGAAGCAAGGAGAAACACTCCTGCCGTGCTCGTTACGAAGGCTTTAACGATGTTGAGCCAACTGCCCACCATGAGAAGCTCCGGGCCGTAAACAAACATATAGGGTAAAATGAAGCCGGCAATGGCCAGCCTGAAAGCGGTGAATCCTGTTTTTCCTGGGGGAGCATTGGCAAGGCCTGCGCCAGCATACGCGGCAACCGCGACGGGAGGGGTGATCGCGGAAATGATCCCGAAGTAAAAAACGAACAAATGGGCGGCAATCGGCAAAAATCCCATTTCGACCATGGCTGGCGCGACAAGGACAGCAAGGATGACGTAGCACGCACTGGTTGGCAGCCCCATCCCGAGACAGAGGGAGGCAACCATGGTCAGCAGCAGGATCGCTATAGGAATCCCATGTGAAACTTGAATCAATATTTGCGAGAGGCGAACCCCGAACCCGGTGAGGTTAAATACCCCTATGATGATTCCGGCGCATGCGCAGGCCATTGCAACTTCAAGAGAACTAATCGCCCCCCTTTCCAGCGTCTTTATAATCTTGACCAAATTCATTCTCGTCGATTTTCTGAAGAAGCTCACGAGGACGGTTGAAGCAATCGCGTATATGGCGCATTTGATGGGCGTATACTTTAGCACCGCAAGGCCATAAATGAGGACAGCCACGGGAATCAGATAGAAAAAACCTCCGATCAAAACCTTCTTTGGGTTTGGCAGGTCGGCTGACGGCAGACCTTTAATCCCGGACTTCAAGGCTTCGAAGTCAATCATAAAGTAGAGTGAAAGATAATATAGAATCGCAGGGATGATAGCGGCAATACAAATCTTGATGTAAGGGACACCAAGCATCTCAGCCATGATAAAAGCTGCGGCCCCCATAATGGGGGGGACAATCTGCCCTCCCGTAGAATTGACAGCTTCAATAGCTCCGGCCACATGGGGTTTGAACCCGATTTTTTTCATCAATGGAATGGTCAGCCATCCATCGATCATCACATTCGCCACGGCGCTCCCGGAAACGGTCCCGAAAAGACTGCTTGACATCACCGAGACCTTTGCAGGCCCTCCCCTGAAACGTCCGAAGAGGGCCATTGAGATGTCGAGAAAAAACTTTCCAGCCCCGCATTCTGAAAGAAAAGCCGCAAAGATGATAAACAAGATCACGTAGGTTGCTGATACTCCGAGGGGAATCCCATAAATACCCTCTGTGCCCAAAGACATCTGGCTGATAATACGTTCGATGGAATAACCTCTGTGGGCAATAAATCCGGGAGCGAGATATCCGAAGTAGCCGTAAAGAAGAAACACGCCGGCTATAATCGGCATGGCTAAACCAATCACTCGTCTGGTCGCTTCCAATACAAGCAGTAACATGACTGCCCCGACGATGATGTCAAGGGCTGTTGGGATTCCCATGCGCATCATCAGGGAGTCAGATTCGAAGAACAGATAACCGCCACCCACTGCGGCTAAACCGGATAGACAAACATCCACCCATGAAATTCTTCCGCCTCTCTTAAACGGGCAGACCAAGAATATCAGTGCGAGGGCGAAGGTCAGATGAACTCCCCGTTGTTCATACGCCACGAGGGGTCGAAAACCGCCCGCATATAGATGGAAAAGGGCAAAAGCGACAGCGATCACGGAGATCACACCCCCGATCATGCCCGGAGGTCTCCGGAAGGTTTTCCCCTGGTCATCTACAATGCTTTCCGCAATTGGCTCGTTGGTCTTCACTGTTCCATCCACAGAAGAGTAACCTCCTAAGTTAGCGGGGAATTAGTTGCCTGCCTCCCTTTCCAAGGAGATCTCTATCCGTCCCCCTGGAGTTTTGGAGTTACTTGAAAGATCCAGTGT
>JBBIRO010000074.1:0-5775 GCA_037441775.1 Syntrophobacterales bacterium | reverse complement strand
AGCTATCGGGCCGGACCGGCTTATTTTCTGGGGTTTATGCGCTCTGTTTTTTGCGCTGCCCCTCGCCACCTCCGGGGTTTCGCTGGCTGGCGGCCTGGTCATTGCGGTTTGGCTCTTTTCCGGGAAGTTTTTCCGACAGAGGGAGATATGGCTTACTCAATCCTGGACGAAGCCGGTCATCCTCTTCATGCTGCTGCCCTGGGCGGGCCTTCTCTGGGCGCCCGATCTTCGCGAAGGGCTCGATTGGGCCAGCAAAAGCCATGTCTGGTTAATCGCCTTTGCCGCGGTCTGTCTAACTTATGACCAGAATCACCTGCCGCTTTTCTTGAAGTCTTTTCTGGCCGGGCTTGTTTTGGTTGCCGTCATTACTCTCCTGCAATATTTTTCCATCGTGCCAATCAGGGGGCATATACCCTCCCTGCTGGAGTCAGGCCGGATTACAGGTTCTCTTTTTCTGGTATTCGGGATGGCGATCGTATCTTTTGAATATAGCCGCCTTGTCACCTGGAGAGACCGGGCCCTCCACTTTCTTGTTTTGGCGCTTTTTTTCGTAACCCTGCTCGTTACCGGCGGGCGGGCGGGTTATTTGGCGTTAATTTTGCTACTGCCATTGATAGTTCAGCAACTTATCGGCGGCAGGCATCTGCTTGTTAAAGTAGGCGCGGGATTGGCTGTCTTGGCGGTTATATTTTCCTTTCCGCAGGTGATCAAGCGCACCGCTGAAGTAGGGCAAGACATCGCATCCTGGCGGCAGATTGATCCCAATACCTCCGTCGGCGTGCGTTTGCATATGTGGGAAGGGGCGGTCAAAATATTTTTGGACAACCCCTTGCTGGGGGTCGGCACCGGGGGATACAGAAAAGAAATGAAAAAATATGGCAACCCAAGGCTCGACCCGTTATTCCATCCGATCGACGATCCCCATAACAATTTTCTCTTCATGGCGGCAAATTTCGGGCTGGCGGGTCTGTTTTCCCTGGGGTGGTTATTCTATGTTTTTTTGAAAAAAGGCTGGCGTAGCCGCACTCATCGCGGGGGCTTTGCCGTACTTGCCTTTGGTTTGGTGCTGATTATCGGTGGTATGACTGGCACCGAGATCCACTCTTTCCATTCGGCACACCTCTTCGCCCTCCTCATGGGGCTGCCGGTTACGCCTGATATAGACGCCTGAGTTTTATAAGGAGCAAGAGAACATGCCTGAGGCTGCAATTAAAACCGAATCGCCGTCAATCAACAAAGAGGGGATGGATCCTCAAGCATCAGTGCTAAGCATCAGATTTGGACCATTTACCGGGGAATTGGAGGAAACTGCCTGCCGGTTATGTGGCGCCGCTACTTTAGGAAAACTAATCTATAAAAGCAAAGAAGGAATCGGCTACTATCGTTGCCGGAGTTGCAGTCTGATGTACGCCTCGCCGCGCTTCACGGAAGAGTCACTGCGGAACATTTACGAAACCCCCGAATTTACCGACCTCCCTTCCTATGAAAACTGGTCATACGATAACTGGCGGCAAGGTCGAGCGCGTTCCTATCATGTGGAGCGGGCAAAGGTGGCGCTTATTGCTCGACACCTGCCCGTCGGGGCGAGAATACTGGATGTCGGTTGCGGCACCGGTCTTTTCGTTCTTTTGGCAGGTAAAAGCGGTTACCGCTGCGAAGGGGTGGAGCCCAGCGCCATGCTAGCCCAGGTAGCGCGGGAGAAACTGGGCGTTAACGTTTTTAACATCCCCCTTGACGACTTTGCGCCACCCTACAAGTATGATGGGCTGGTGATCTGGGATGTCCTCGAACACCTCTATGATCCGCTGTCGGTACTCAAAAAGTGCGCCCAGCTTATGACGGCAGGCGGCATTATCTTCGCGCAGGTGCCCCATTACCGTGGGATCTCTGAGGTTTTCAAGACCGCCATGTGTCGCCTGGGCCTGCGCCGCACCTACAAGAACTTCGGTTTCCCCTGGCATTTGTATTCCTTCGATCGCACCAGCCTGACCATTCTGATGAACAAGGCCGGTTTCGAGCTGCTTTTTTTTGAATCCTGGTCGCACCTGCTCAAAGATGGCAAAGAGAGCCTCGCCTCCCGCCTGGCTATTTCTCTGACCAGAAGATTTTGCCTCTCAGATTACCTGATTTGCGCCGCCCGTAAGATCTCATAAAAGGTCGTATTTATGCCCCATGAATTAAGCGATGCCCGCCATATTCTCGTGATAAACCTCAAGTATCTGGGCGATTCCATCTGGATGCTTCCCTTGGTGGATAACCTCAAGCAAAATGTTCCTGCCGCCACATTGTCGGTCCTGGTCAACGAGGGCACGGAGGAGTTTTTCCGGAATCGCCCCTCGGTAGATCATGTATTTGCCTTCCCCCGGAGTCGGGTGAAGGCCGGCGCAGGCGGTTTTATTGCGCTGTGGTCCTTTCTGCGGGGCATCAGAAAATTAAAGCCAGATGTGGCCATTGATCTTTCGGATAACGACCGGCCCGCCATTTTTTCGCTGCTTTCCGGCGCCCGCCTCCGGGTTGGCTACGACAACGCCCGCGAATGGCGCCGCCATCTTTACAACCGGATTATCCAATCCAAGATAAACAGCAAACATATGGTGGAATATCATCTGGATGTACTTCGGGAATTGGGGCTTGTAATTTACGATGATTCGATTCGGATCCCCGTGGCCCCGGGGGTTTTCGCGGCGCTCAAACAAAAGTGGCCATCGGCGTTTGTAACTGAAAATGGTAAAAAGAAAGTCCTGATTCACCCCGGCGCCAGAAGCCTGCTTCGCCAGTGGGGGGCTAAGCGGTATGCTGTCCTAGCTGACGCCCTGGCAGCGGATTGCCGGATATTTCTCGTTGCCGGCCCCGGCGAAGAAAAGATATTAGAGCAGATGGCAGGCTTTATGAGCGCCAAGCCGGAGCTCATTATCCCGCAGGCAAGTCTTCCGGAGCTGGCGGCGCTGTGTGAACTTTCCGACATCTTCATCGGTAACGACAGCGGCCCCATCCACGTGGCCGCGGCGAAAACCTTTGTCGTTGGCATTTACGGTCCCACCCTGCCGCGGCTGATTTCGCCTTGGACTTCACGAAAAATAATCATCGAAGGTTCGTCGCCTCCCTGTCGCCCCTGCCGCCAGGAAAGATGTGAAAACAGTGAATATAACGCCTGCTTGCAAGGGGTTGCCGTGGAGGAAGTGATTGCCGGGGTAAGGGAAGCGTTAAGAAGCCCTGACCAAAGATAGAAAATTGATCGGGGCGCTTTGGTTGCGTGAGAGACTGAATCGCGATTGCTTTTTTTATCAATTGTATTGTCAAAGAAAATCCTCTCGTGTTAAGGTTCGCCAAAAAATTGGTGGATAAGATGAATTTAGCCAAAATTCTTGAGAATTCAGCTGGGCAATGGGGAGAGCGGCTGGCCCTGGTCGCCGACAACAGGAGATTTTCCTATCGTCAGTTAGATCAGGCGGTAAACGCTGTAGCCAACCATTTCCGTAGGCTGGGACTGGGAAAAGACGATAAGGTCGCCATTTTGCTTCCCAATTGTCCGGAGTTTGTTATCGCTTATTTCGCGGCGGTCCGCATCGGCGCGGTGGCGGTGACGCTCAATGTGATGAGCACCCCGTACGAAATGAAGCATATCCTAACCGACTGTGAAGTAAAGGCCCTGATTACAACTGCCGGCATGGAGAAGCGCTATCTGGAAATCAGCGATCAGCTGCCGCTTTGCCAAAATTGCCTGCTGGTGGATGACCCCGGTCACGCCGGTTACTTTCCTGGCATCATCGAGGAGAGCCATCTCGTCGCGGCGGCAGCGGAAGTCTCCCCAGGCGACCCCGCGGTGATTATCTATACCTCCGGCCTTACCGGCCGGCCGCTGGGCGCGGTTTTGACTCATGGCAATCTCCTGTCCCAATCCTGCATGGTGCGGGACACCATATTCGGCTATCATGAGGATTGCTCGCTGTCGGTTATCCCCCTTTTCCACTCCTTCGGCGCCGTGGGCAACATGCTATCGGCGATACGGGTGGCGGCCGGGATGGTCCTGATGGATCGATTTACCATGGAGGGGATATTTGCGACTTTGGAGCGGGAGCGGGTCACCTATCTGGCGGCAGTGCCCCGGCTTTTTCTGGGAATGGTATTATTTGAAGGCGCCGCCAGGTATGATCTTTCCTCCCTGCGCGTCTGCATCACCGGTGGCGCTCCCATACCGCCGGATTACATCGTCCAGTTTCAGAAACGGTTCAATATCCCACTTTTGGAGGGCTACGGCCTGACCGAAGCCTCGCCGGTTTGTTACTTTACTAGGTTGGGGATAACTCAAAAGCTGGGCTCAATAGGAGTCTGCGTGCCGGGTGTGGAGGGAAGGATTGTTGATGACGAGGCCCGGGAAGTCTCCCGGGGAACAGTGGGTGAGCTTACCGTCCGGGGCGAAAATATCATGAGCGGCTATTACCGTGATGAGACGGCCACGGCGAAGGTCATCAGAAATGGCTGGCTCCACACCGGCGATTTGGGCTGGATGGATGAAGACGGCTATGTTTTTCTAACCGGCCGCAAGAAACGGATGATCATAACAAGCGGTTTCAACGTCTATCCCCGGGAAGTGGAGGAGGTGCTGAAACTGCATCCGGCCGTGGCAGCGGCCAGCGCAGTCGGCAAAGAGGACCTCCTGCGCGGCGAGATCGTCCGGGCGCTCGTGGTGAAAAGGCCAGAGTTTGATGCGGATGAAAAGGATTTGATCCGTCATTGCCGGACCTACCTGTCAGCGTACAAGGTCCCCCGGGAGGTGGAATTTGTAACGGAGCTGCCCGGTTAAACTGATTGTGGATTACAGACCATGCGTGGTCTTATCTGCTTCCATTGTTTTTTAGGGAGTTTAATATGGCACGGATTCCCCAGCAACTCGATAAAAAGATGGCGGATTTGTTTAGCGGCTCCCCGCCCGCTTCCTTTGGGAGCCGGGCGGGTGAATTTATTGATTGGCAACCGCCTCAGGTCAGGCGAGGCGGCGGTCAGCGTGAGGTCGTCCTGGTTGCGGCCTGTCGGACCCCCTTCGGCCGGGTTGGCGGTATTCTCAAGGACTATAGCGCCGTGGAGCTGGGCGCTTTAGCTATCAAGGAACTGCTCGACCGGGTTTCTCCCAGGCTCAAACCACAGGATGTGGACTATGTATTAACCGGACAGGTGGTCACCGCCGGCGGGGGGCAGATCACCGGCCGCCAGGCGGCGATCTTAGCCGGCCTGCCGCCTAATGTTCCTGGCATTACCTTAAACAAGGTCTGCGCCTCCGGCCTCAAGGCGGTTGATCTCGCCTGTCAGATGATCCAGTTAGGCCGCGCCGAAATCTGTATTGCCGCCGGTCAGGAAAGCATGAGCAATTGCCCCTACGCGCTGCCGGAGATGCGTTTTGGCGTGCGGATGGGCCTGCCCCACCGGAAGGTTGATGACCTGATGGTCAAAGACGGCCTCTGGTGCCCCTTTCATGACCGTCACATGGCCCTGCACGGCTCGGAAGTGGCGGACGAGTTCGGTTTTACCCGCGAGGAGCAGGACAACTGGGCCTGGCGCTCCCAGCAGCGGGCCTGTGAGGCGATGAATAAAGGCCTGCTTACCGCGGAGCTTTTCCCAATTGCTTGCGGTTCCGGAAAAAAATTCTCCCTGCTGGATCAGGATGAGGCTCCCCGGCCGGAAACCACCCGGGAAGGCCTGGCCAAGCTGCCGCCGGTCTTCGGTCACTTAAGCCCGGTCACCGGAAAACCTGGTTCCGTTACGGCGGGCAACGCCCCC
>JBBIRO010000073.1:0-5841 GCA_037441775.1 Syntrophobacterales bacterium | reverse complement strand
GGTAGGCCTTGGCCTGTCAATAGAAATTCCGCGAACATCGAGCCAAAATCAACTTGACTCACAACATCTTCCCTTGTATGCTTCCGCCACGAAAAGGAAATTCTTATCAATATCAATAATAAACCCTCTCGCGGGTGCGGCCTTTATGTTATCAGCTGTTCCACCGAAGCCCTAAACCATATTCGGAAGGTTCCCGAAGAAAAACAGCAGTCCCTGAAAACGCGAAGGGCCTGTTTAAGGAGCGGGGCCATGCCCGGGAGGTGGATTGCCTCGCCTACGAGCGAATCCTCGTATCTTAAATAACTCGTCCTGCTCTCTTGAGGGGAGATGATTGGGGTCGATGGGGATAATAATCGCCATTTCAAATACTTGGGTTCTGCTCCCCTTTATCCCCTCCCGCGAGACGAGGGGAATGCGGCCTTTTTTTGCGAAGCCGTCCTAAACTTAAATTTTTTTGTGACTTTTTCGAGGTCGTCGTAATTTCTGGCGAAACAGAAAATATTTACACTATAACGGGAGGGAGACTTATGAAAAAGATATTGAGTTCGATTGTGTTTTTCGCCTTCTTTTCGAGCTTGGCGATCGCACAGACACCGGTTAACCTGTACAGTCGGGGCGCCCAGGGAACGTCCGGCGTGGTCGCGGCGGCCAAGCCGGAAGCATCCCAGATTGGCATTGACATCCTCAAGCGTGGCGGCAATGCCGTGGATGCAGCAGTGGCAACCGCATTCGCCCTGGGTGTTGTCGAACCCAACGCGTCCGGTATCGGCGGCGGCGGGTTTATGATCATCAAAATGGCCGACATGAAGGAGGCGTTGGTCATTGACTTCAGGGAGACCGCTCCGGCGGCGGCGGCGGCGGATATGTTCAAGTTCGGCCCGGACAATCGGGTAATTGACGCGGCCAATCTTGTCGGGGGGCTTTCCGTCGGCGTTCCCGGTGAGGTTGCTGGTCTGCTGTACGCTTTCGATACCTATGGGTCGAAGAGAATAAGCCGGGCGGATATGCTTGAGCCCTCGATCCATTACGCCGAGAAGGGTTATACGGTCACCGTGAACTTGGCGCAGATCATCAGGGACAACCTGGCCAAGATCAATAAATTCCCGGCTACGGCGGCTATCTATACCGATAGCGGGTTGCCGCTGTCCATAGGCGATACCATCAAGAATCCCGATCTTGCCCAGACTTTAAGACTAATTGCCCGCCAGGGGGCGGACGCTATTTACCGTGGCCCCCTGGCCGAACGGATTGCCAGGGCCGTCCGCGACTCGGGCGGCATCATGACCGAGGATGATCTTGCGAACTATAAAATTAAAGTTCGTAAACCGGTTACCGGCACTTATCGTGGCTATACGATCATCTCGACTCCGCCGGCAAGTTCCGGCGGCACCCATATCATCCAGATTCTTAACATCCTGGAAAACATGGATCTGGCAAAAACAGGCGTCGGGACCGCTGCCACGGCCCACGCGTGGGTGGAAGCTCTCCGGCTCGCCTTTGCAGACCGGGGTAGATACATGGCAGACGCTGACTTCGTCAAGGTTCCCATCGCCGGTCTGACCAACAAGGCCTACGCCAAGGAGCTTTTCAGTAAAATCGACCCGGCAAAAGCAATGGGCAGCGCGGTCGCCGGTGACCCGTCCCGCCATGAAAGCGGCTCCACCACCAGCCTTTCTGTTATGGACAAGGACGGCAACATGGTCACGATAACCAAGAGCATCAACTATTTCTTCGGTTCCGGTGTTACTGTGCCCGGGACGGGAATCATTATGAACAACGAGATGGACGATTTCGTCCTCCGGCCGGGTCACGTGCAGTCGATCGAGCCAGGCAAGCGTCCCCTGTCATCAATGACCCCGACCCTGGTAATCGATCCCAGCGGCAGGCCTTTCATGACCCTGGGGTCGCCCGGAGCTACCCGGATCATCGCGGCAGTCTCCCAGGTAATATCTAACGTCATCGATCACGGTATGCCGATTCAGGAGGCCGTGATGGCGCCCCGTATTTTTGCCATGGCTTCCGGCCAGGCGCATATCGAAGGCCGGGTCTCCATCAATACGATGAACGGCCTTCGCTCGCTGGGACATGATGTGAATGTCCGGGGCGACTGGGATCCTTTTTTCGGCGGGGTGCATGCCGTACTTTTTGATCGGGCCTCTAAAACACTATACGGCGGCGCCGACCCCCGGCGCGATGGCCAGGGCGCCGGTTACTGATCGCCAACGTCGGATTAAATAGAGGTTTTTCAATGCGAAGTATAATGAATATTGTTAAACTACTGTTTGTTGTGCTGTTTTTGGCTGAAGCGACCGTACTGTCGGCCCAGACGCTGACCACTGCCTTTGCCGAAAAGCCGGCCCTTTTGACCTCTGTCGGTCAGAGTGCTGACTTTGAGATGGTAAAGGTGCTTCTGACCAGGGCCAAAATACCGTTTGAGGCGGATCCTCTAGTAAAAGCTAAAGATGTTACTTCAAAAACAAGGACCCTGCTGCTGGTCGTCGGCGGCAGCTCCAAAGGCCTGGGGGCGGCGGGTATAAGCGTTGAAGCCGAAGTCGAACGGGCAAAGGCTTTGATCAAACGCGCCCGGGAAGCCGGCATGAAAATTATTTCCGTTCATGTCGGCGGTGATGGTCGTCGCGGAACCATGTCAGACATCTTTATCAAACTGTGCGTGCCGGCCTCAGATTTTGCGATTGTCGTTGCGGAAGGAGATAAAGATGGTCTCTTTAGCCGGTTAGCCACAGAGGCGAAGATAGCGCTTGTCAAAGTGGAAAGGATATCCGCCGTAGGATCACCACTAGCTGCCGCCTTTAAATAAGGGAGGCTTTGTGCCTTTCGAATTGACACTCTTTCTGTTGATGACCGTGGTCTTCGTCGCGGGGACATTTCTGGCAAAACTTCCCGTGGCAGTCGCGCTTCTAATCGCGTCCCTGTCAGGCCTCCTTGCTTCCGGCAACGGCCTGGGGATCAGGCACCTGGTGGAGGGGGCGTTTGGCTATCTGGACACGATCCTAGTCATCGCAACGGCCATGATCTTTATGCGGGCGCTACAGGAAAGCGGAGCCTTGAATGCCCTTAACGCGGTTATCATCAAGCGCTTCCGGGGCTCCCCGCTTTTGCTCCTCCCTCTACTGATGCTGGTTGCCATGTTTCCCGGTATGATTACCGGAAGTTCCAGCGCATCCGTTCTGACTGCGGGAGCAGTGGTGGCTCCGGTGCTGATGATCCTGGGTCTGCCGGCTCCGACCGCAGGCGCCTTCATTGCCATGGCGGGAATTCTAGGAATGATTGCGCCCCCGGTAAATATTCCAGCCATGATCATCGGCGGAGGAATCGACATGCCCTTTGTCGGCTTCGAGATACCGCTGTTGTTTTTGACAATGCCTTTGGCCGTAGTCTTCTCCTGGTGGTTTGGTCTTAAGTATGTGAAAAAACCAAACTGGGAGGAGCTTTCCTCGCGGCTGGATCTGGCCTTTTATGAACGCCACGGTGTCCGGCTGTTTATCCCTATATTTACGGTCGCTTTGTTGATGGTTTTGGGCAAGGTATTCCCCGCTGTTTTCGGGTGGGGGCTCCCGCTGATTTTTCTTGTCGGCGCGTTACCTGCCGCTGTCGTCGGGAGAAGGTTTAATATTCCTGCCGCCGCCAAAGGGGCGGTAAACGACGCCCTACCGGTCCTCGGTATTCTGGCCGGGGTAGGAATGTTTATTCAAGTCATGACCTTAACCGGGGTCAGAGGGTTCGTAGTCGTTAATGCTCTGGCCGTACCTCCAATCCTGCTTTTTGCAGCGATTGCCGTAAGTATGCCCCTCTTCGGAGCCGTCTCTTCCTTCGGCGCCGCGAGTGTGCTGGGAGTTCCGTTCCTGTTGGCCCTTTTGGGCCACGACCAGATTGTGACCGCCGCCGCCCTGTCCCTGGTAGCCTCTCTGGGCGACTTCATGCCCCCAACGGCGCTAGCGGCGATCTTTGCGGCGGGGGTCGTCGGGGAAAAACGATATTCGACCGTTCTAAAAAAACTGGTTATACCCGGCATCGTTGTGGTTGGCTGGGCAATGTTTTTTATCTACTTCTCCAAGCAGGTGCGGGCGCTGTATTAAAACGTATGTTTTTTGGAAGGCTTCGTGAAACCCGGCATGACTTGTCTCAAGCCCCGCTGCGAGGGACTAATATATGACCTATATTTATTTGGCAATAGCCGCGCTTGTGCTGGGGCTCACGGTTTGGAACCTGTGGACCGAAAAGGATCCGCGCAAGCAAATTTGTGCGGCGATGGTTGCAGTGCCGCTGCTTTTGCGGATTCTCCTGATCAAATAGGCTCTCGCCATGAAGAAACAGCATCGGAGCGCTTTAGTTGTAACTGCCTTTGCCTTGGCTATAGCGACAATCGCGGCCCTGTCCTTTTTGGGGCAGCGGATTGACGAGCCCATCGTCACCGGCCCGGGCGTCACCGCGGTGCGCAAACTGTCGGAGTGGTTTCCGGGTCTGGCGGGAACAGCGGGGGATACGGTTGTATATGTTCTTAAGGGTGAAGCTTCCGGCGGCTCAATGCTGGTTCTGGGTGGCACTCACCCCAACGAGCCATCGAGCTTTTTGGCGGCGGTGCTTTTAATCGAAAACTCTGTGGTTCAAGCCGGCACGCTATACGTTATCCCCCGCGCGAACGCTTCCGGCTTCACCCATAACGATCCCCAGGAGGGGGCGCCCAAGGGCTACGACCTTGGCCTCGGTGACGGCTCGCGCCGCTTTTTCCGCTACGGTTCCAGGGCGACTAACCCTGTCCACCAATGGCCGGACCCCGAAGTATACATCCATGCCGCCAGCGGGCAGAGACTTTCGGGCAACGAGACCCGCAATTTAAACCGCGGGTATCCCGGCCGGCCCGACGGAACCCTGACTGAACGGATCTGCTACGGTATTACCAGTCTGATCCGGACGGAGAAGATTGACATCACAATCGATCTGCACGAGGCGTCGCCGGAGTATCCGGTGGTCAACGCCGTCGTGGCCCATGAGCGGGCCATGCCGCTGGCTTCCAATATCGTGCTGGGTCTGGAAATGCTTAATATAAAACTAGGCATGGAGAAATCACCACGTAATCTTCGGGGGCTCAGCCATCGGGAACTGGGGGACGCCACGGACAGCCTTGTAGTCCTGCTCGAGACCGTCAATCCCTCGCAGGGCCGCCTGCGGGGCCCCACCAACGAGTTGCTGGTTCTTTCCGGTCGGGATCGGTACTACGTTAAAGCTAAGGCTTTGGAAAGGCTATACGTCCCGTTCGACGAAAACGGCCATCCCATCGCCGAGCGGGTCGGACGCCATCTGGCGGCAATCAGTGAATTCGCCCTTGCCATATCCATGGAATACCATGACCGACCGCTTGAGTTCATAGGGTTGCCCGGGTACGAAGAACTAATAAAACAAGGGGTGGGGTCCTTTCTGCGACCTGTAAAATGATGACCATACTGCCACCGGTTCGGGTTTTACTTGCGGGCTTTTCCCGAAAAACGGCTTTATTATTTATTGTTCTGACCTTCCTGTATCCCCGATGTGATGCTGTTGCGACGGGTTTCGAGGTTCTCCGACTGGGCGGAAAGCTTCCCGGGGCGAAGTTGCTGATCGTAGCGGGAATCCACGGCAATGAAAGGTCGGCTCCGGATGCAATTAGACTATTCATGGCCGGTCAACCACCTAATCAGGGGACAATCGTTGCCGTCCCCGTGGAGGAGGGCAAACGGGTGAAGAAGGGCGATCTGCTCGCACAGATCGACGATACGTCCTATCTCGCCGAATACGAAGAAGCAAAGGCGGCGCTGGCACTTTCCGAGGCCAAGCTGCTGGAGT
>JBBIRO010000072.1:0-6444 GCA_037441775.1 Syntrophobacterales bacterium | reverse complement strand
CCGCCCGAGGGGAGAGACGCCTCCGTCGAGCGTCGGGGGCCGCCCGGGGAGAGCCCGGGACCGGCCGCAGCTCCGCCCGGCGAACGGCGGGGTCCGCCCGGTGAAAGGCGAGGGGGGCCGCCCGAGGGAAGAGACGCCTCCGTTGAGCGTCGGGGGCCGCCCGGGGAGAGCCCGGGACCGGCCGCAGCTCCGCCAGGCGAACGGCGGGGTCCGCCCGGAGAAAGGCGAGTGGGACCGCCCGGTGATCGTGGTCAGGGGGTCTGGGTAATTCGCGACGGGAAGCCCTTCCGGGTTAAACTGATTACCGGCATCACCGACGGCAATTATTCAGAGGTATTATCCGGTGACTTGCAGGAAGGTCAGGAAATTATCATCGAGTCATTAAGTACTCAAAACAAGAAGAAAACCGAAAGACCCTTCGGGCAAACTCCCGGGTTCATTCGTTGATATGACGCTTGTCGAAACCAGAAAGTTGTGCAAAACCTACAAAATGGACGGGGTTGAGGTAAACGCCCTCTCCGGGGTCGATTTAACTATTGAGCAGGGCGAATTTGTGGCAATCATGGGGCCCTCAGGCTCGGGTAAGTCAACCTTCATGAACATCATCGGCTGCCTGGATAATCCGACATCTGGCCATTGTCTGATCGAAGGTGTTGATATCGCAAAACTGAAGGGGGATGATTTAACGGCCTTGAGAAATAAAAAGATCGGGTTTGTCTTTCAAGGCTTCAATTTGCTGGCCCGGACATCGGCCCTGGAGAATGTGGAATTACCGTTAATTTACAGCGGCGTCAATCCCAGGGAGCGCCGGAAGCGCGCTTTGGCCATCCTCGATGAAATCGGGCTTAAGGGGCGGGAAAAGCACCATCCCAACCAGCTCTCCGGGGGGCAGCAGCAGCGGGTGGCTATTGCGCGGGCGCTCATAAATAATGCGGCTGTGATCTTCGCCGATGAACCGACCGGAAACCTCGACACCCGAACATCGGTGGAAATCATGGAACTTTTTGTGAAGCTCAATCGAGATTTTAACCGGACCATCATCATCGTCACTCATGAACGGGATATCGCCAACTACTGTGGCCGGATTATCAGGTTTGTCGATGGCCGCGTGGTTAGCGATCAATTGAATATCAAATCATGATCGGAATTCCTACTACCTTTAAAATTTCTATCCGTGCGCTCCGGGTAAACAAGATGCGCTCGGGCCTGACCATGCTGGGGATCATCATCGGCGTGGGGGCGGTGATCGCCATGCTTGCGGTCGGCGGCGGCGCCCGGCAAAAAATCGCCGAGCAGATTGCCAGTATGGGCAGCAACCTGCTCATTATTCTGCCGGGCACAACTACTGCCGGTGGTCTCCGCATGGGCATGGGTGCGGCTCCCACCCTGTCGATGGGCGACGCCGAGGCGATCCGGCGGGAATGCCCGGCCGTCATGGAGGTAGCGCCCAACCATAATGGCGTGGCACAGGTGGTCGCGGGCAATGTCAACTGGTCCACCGCCATCATTGGCAGCACCCCGGGATTTATGCTTGTCCGGGACTGGCCGCTCGAGTCGGGGGAGCCGTTTACGGATCAGGATGTTAAATCGGCCACAAAGGTAGCCCTCTTGGGAAAAACCGTGGTGGATAATCTTTTCGGCGCTCTGGATCCGCTGGGGCAGGTAATCAGGATCAAAAAAATTCCCTTTCTGGTTATTGGCGTGTTAAGCCCCAAAGGACAGTCCACCACGGGCCAGGATCAGGATGACGTAGTATATATTCCGGTTACTACCGCCCAGAAAAAAATATTCGGCACGGCCTTCCCCGGTATGGTGCGGTCAATAGCCGTTAAGGCCCACTCCACCGAAGATCTGGAACGCGCCGATTCTCAGATTACTTCGCTGCTCAGACAAAGACATAGGCTCGGCCCCCGGCAGGACAATGACTTTACCGTTCGTAATCTCACCCAGATTATGGAGGCCGCGGAGCAATCCACCCGGGTGATGACCCTGCTTCTGGGCGCGATCGCTTCGGTGTCGCTTTTGGTTGGGGGTATCGGCATCATGAATATCATGCTAGTCTCGGTGACCGAAAGAACAAGGGAAATCGGCATCAGGATGGCGGTAGGCGCCCGCCGCTGGGACATCCGGCTGCAATTCATGATCGAGGCGCTGACCCTGGCCATAATAGGCGGCCTAATCGGCGTGATTCTGGGAATATCGGCCTCCTGGCTTATCTCCGAGTTTGCCGGCTGGTCGGTTGTCATCTCACCGGTTTCAGTTTTCCTGGCTTTTGGTTTTTCCGGCCTGGTAGGGATTTTCTTTGGTTTTTACCCGGCCTACAAGGCCTCCGAGCTTAATCCCATCGAAGCATTGAGATACGAGTGAGGCCAGGTCGCCACTTTCCGGTACTTTAATCACTAATTAGTTTTTGGATTACACCAATGACAACTGCAACCTTTCTTCGCCAGATAGCTTTGACCGCCGTTTTTCTGGCGGTACTTTGTACCTGTTTGCAAGCCTTCGCGGACGAAAACGTGACCGTCGCCCGGGTCATCGACGGCGATACCATCAAGCTAAGCGACGGCCGCAATGTCCGCCTTTTGGGAATCAACACCCCGGAAAGGCGGGAGCCATACTACCACAAGGCAAGGCGTTTTCTGGAGTCCCGGACGCTGAATCGGGAGGTCCGCCTGGAATACGAGCAGGAGAGAGAGGATGGCTATGGCCGTCTTTTGGCCTATGTTCACCTGGGCCGTTCCATGCTCAATGAAGCGTTGGTCCGCGAAGGACTCGCGCATGTGCTCTTCATCGGGGAAAACAGAAAATACGAACGCCGCCTGCTTGCCGCCCAGGTCGACGCCAAAAAGAGACGTAAGGCCCTGTGGTCGGTGTGGACGAGGGCCAAGGTGTTGAAGATCACCTCCCTGCATCCTTACAACCCTTCCCGGCCTTCAGCATATTTGCGCCTGGTGAGCCTTGCCGACAGCCCCCTGCAACTGGCCGGCCACGTCATTGCCAATGAAGCAGGTGATCGCTTCGTCTTGCCGCGATTTACCCTGGCGCCCGGTTACTCCGTTATTGTTTCCGCCTCGGACCGGGCCACAAGCAGCAGCCAGGAGGTCTTTCACTGGCCAGGGATAATGAATTTTAACGAAGAGCAGGACACAGCTTTCCTGCTTGATACGGCCGGAAACGTCATTGATCAGTTCAGCTATTCCCAGGGACGCACGAAAAGCCGTAAAACCAAACCGCGGTCCTCGTGAAAATTGTCTTTGACTTCATCAAAACCGCCGTAATCCCTGCCGCCCCGCCGCCTGCTCAATCTGAAAGATTCAAGCGCCGTGGAGCGCCAGATGAAACGTTAAATCAATACGTCATGGCGCAGCCGTCGGCGCGGGGATCGCTGCCGGCAGTCAATACGCCGCTGTCCGGGTCGCGCCGGATTATCTGCCCGCGACCAAACAATGCCCGTTCATACCCGCTGACCAGACGCAGCGGATGCCCCCGGCGGGCCAGATCAGACAGCAATTCATCCGGCATTCCCTCCTCGATTGCGACGCTGCCTCCCGCTGTGCCGTTTTCAATACAAAACCTTGGCCGGTCTAAAGCGGCCTGCGGATCCTGTCCGTCGTCAAGCATGGCAGTTAAAACCTGCAGGTGTCCCTGAGGCTGCATAAACCCTCCCATCACGCCAAAGCTGGCGCATAGTTCCTCCCGCCCCTGATCGCGAGCCTTTCGGGTAGCCAAAGCCGGAATAATGGTGTGGTAGGGCCGCTTTCCCGGGGCCAGGGCATTAGGATGCCCCGCCTCCAGGTTGAAATTATGTCCGCGGTTCTGCAAGGTGAAGCCCCGGCCAGCGGGTACAATGCCGCTGCCAAAACCCATATAATTGCTGTTAATGAAGGAACAGGCGTTTCCCATTCCGTCGACGACAGTTAAATAAACCGTATCTGATGATGCAACCGGACTGCCGCGGCGAAAATCCATGGTCGCCTTGTGGGGATGAATCAGGCTGCGGCGCGAGGCCGCATATTCCTTCGACAACAACTGACTGACCGGCGCGGGATTGGTTGCCGGGTCGGCCACGAACCAGCGGCTGTCGGCAAAGGCCAAACGAAGCGCCTCAATTTCCAGATGCAGCCGTTGGGCCGAAAGAGAAGGAAAATCAGCAAGATCAAAACCTTCCAGAATATTTAAGGCAATGAGCGCGGTCAGCCCCTGACCATTCGGCGGGCATTCCCAGATTCGCCAGCCCCGGTAGCTGGTGCTGATGGGCTCCTCCCAGGTGCTTTCATGCGCTGCCAGATCATCAACAGTTAGACAGCCTCCCGCCCTTTGCACCGCCCATGCAATCTCTTCGGCAATCTTCCCCTGATAAAAAGCCCTCTTGCCTCCCTCCGCCACGGCGCGAAAGGTTCCGGCCAGGCCGGGATTACGAAATATCTCACCGCAACGGGGGGCGCGGCCGTCAATGGTCATTTCCCGCCCGCCCACGGCGGTCCGTAGCTGTTCTTCCGCGCCCCGCTGCCAGAAATAAGCGGCAACCGGAGCAACCGGAAAACCTTCTTCAGCCAGACGGATTGCCGGCGCAAGGATGGTGCTGAGTGGTTTGAGTCCGTGCCGGGCAATTAAATCGCACCATCCAGCGCAGGCCCCGGGAATCGTTACGGTATAGGGATGATATTGAGGCAGGCTCCGGAAACCCTCACGGCGCAGCCTCTCCAGGCTGAGCGCGGCCGGCGACCGCCCTGAGCCGTTAAGGGCCGTTACCTGACCGGAAACAGAATCATAGACGAGCGCGAAACAATCGCCCCCGATTCCCGTGGATACGGGCTCGGTTACATTTAAGGCTGCCGCCGTCGCCACTGCAGCATCAACCGCGTTTCCGCCCAGCTCCAAAATTTCCAGCCCCGCCGCGACGGCCAATGGCTGAGAAGCCGCCACCATACCCCGCCGACCGAAAACCGGCGACCGACGCGAAGCAAATTCAAATTTCATTCGTAAGCACCTCCTACATGGCTAAAAAAGACAAGATACTTTTATAATTGTCATTCTGTTGATTGAGATGGCCGCTCTTCCGCCTACTCATCCCCCTTTTTCCAAAGAGGGAATGAGGGATATTTTTTGAAACCATCCAAGGTCAAAGACTCCAATACCCCCGTTCCATTTCTTAAATGGGGATCTAACGAAAAATATCCTTCTTCGGTCTCATTTCTAGCATGTTCAGCAATAGCAGACAAATTAATCCTTTTAAAAGAGATTGCCGATTACTTGGGGATTCAGTATACTGCTGTCAGTAGAGCTGTGGGCGGATATGGAAATAATAACTGATATTGAAAGACCTGACCCCTTAACTAACTCAACCGTAAATCTAGCAGGAGTCGAAAAATGAAGTCTGAAAGGGATATTGAAAAGTCATACTCAAACAAGGAGTTTGTAGAAAAGCTACGTCGATTGGCTGATGCCATTGAAAATGGCAAAAGGTTTGAGATCCAGATAGCCGGCGAGCGAATTTATGTTCCTGTTAGAGCAAGTTTCAACATTGAACACGAACGCGAAGGTAATAGTGAGGAAATCGAGTTCCAGATCAAATGGACAAACTGATGGTGTTCGCTTTGAGTAATTTTATTGCCGGCTGCTACCTTCATTGTTAGATCTTTGGAGGTTTATGTCTGGCACTAAAAACCATATACAAATCGTAATATCACCGCATTTTTAACAAGTCGTTCAAAGTGGACGCCCGCCGCGCGCCGCCGCTGACGCCGGTCGTTGGGCAGACAGCACGGAGGGGGCTAAAGTGGCTATTCCTGACTATCAGACCGTCATGCTGCCGCTGCTGCAGTTCGCGGGGGGCGGCGTCGAGCACGCACTTCAGGAGACGATTGATGCACTCACGGACGAGTTCGGTCTAACACCTGATCTGCGCAAGGAACTCCTCCCCAGCGGCAGCAGGAAGTCTTCGACAACCGGGACGGCTGGGCTCGTACCTACCTGAGCAAGGCCGGCCTTCCAAAGAAGACTCGGGCGCAGTCCGACCTGACAACCCATTCAAGCCGAAGCCGCTTCGCGGCGCGCTTCGGCTGAGCTTTTCGTCTTATGCAAAAAATTAATAAAAACTGAGGCTAATTCTATAAAATTCTCAAAGACATTATTGGTGACAGTATTTGTGATTTTATGTTGTTGGTACTTCAGGCTGCTGATAATTTCGTTATCTGTAAAAAACAGTCAACACCGTGCCGCCATGCTGCACTTTGGAAAAGAGATAAATCAAAACAAAGGATAATTTAATGATCAAAGAACAGGAACGCGCAGAGCTGCACCGCGCCATCTGGCAAATCGCCAATGATCTGCGCGGTAGTGTGGATGGCTGGGACTTCAAGCAATATGTTTTGGGGATGCTTTTTTATCGCTTCATCAGCGAAAATCTCACCAGCTACATCAATGAAGACGAACGGCGCAGCG
>JBBIRO010000071.1:0-6519 GCA_037441775.1 Syntrophobacterales bacterium | reverse complement strand
CTTCCGGATCATATCGATGGCTTTTTCTCTGGCGGTATTCATGGGAAAGCACGGTACAATAACGTCGGCAAAAAGTCAAGCCTGCCGACGTTATTTGACCAGATGACTTTTATTTTATCCATCCATAAGCATGTTTTCCGCCTATAGCGTCTATAAGTGCCTATCTTCTTTGATTTTTCCAGGCTGTAGCCTTTACCATCGGACAAGCATTACCAGCACGATTATCTCGTGGATCTGTGGAACAAAGCCTGTGCGAAACTCGGTGAATCTATCCGCATGTATGCCGATCTGAAACATTCGTCATGCTGCCAGTTCGTAAACGAATACGGGGGGGTCGGTGGATCAGCTCCAGATGCTGACCGATCACGCCAGGAGAGATTCGGTGATGAAATATACCGAAGTGAAGGTGGAGGCAAAGCGGAAAATAGTCGCCGACATCATCAGATTACGTAGGCACTCCGTAGGCACCAAAGCCGAAGAAAATACCTAATAAAATTGAATAAAATTGGCGGAAGTGCATGGGAATCGAACCCACCCGGGAGGGTACTAGCCCCCCACACCGGATTTGAAGTCCGGGAGGCCCACCAGTGACCTTGGCACTTCCGTTGGATACTCTAGGCGGGATATGATAACTCTCTGACCTGGCAGAGGGAGTGATCGATCAATTGAACCGTTGCCTCTTCACCCTTCTCCACCCGGGTGGCATTCTCCGGCATGATGATCAGACCATTGGCCTTCACCATCGATTTCAGTATCCCCGACCCCTGATCGCCCGTGGTTGTCGCCGTATATATTCCGTCATTTATGGCAATCTGGGCTCTGATGAAATGCTTAACTCCGCGTTTTTTGGAAATAGTCTCCGCCAGTATTGCCTTAACCATCGGCCGGTAGATGTTACCGTGCCCCATCATCTTCAAAAGCGCCGGCCGGACAAACTGCTCAAAGGAGATCATGGAAGAAACCGGATTGCCGGGGAGCCCGAAGAAAGGCTTATCTCCAATATGACCGAAGGCAAATGGTTTCCCGGGTTTCATCGCCACCTGCCAGAACTGAATGCCATCCCACTTTTCGGCTATTACCCCTCTGACCAGATCGTAATCGCCCACCGATACCCCCCCGGAGGAAATCACCACATCCGCCCGAGCGGCATTGCGGAATTTACAAATAATATCTTCCTTAGTATCGCGGGCGATTCCAACCTGGAGCGGTAGGGCGCCGCACTCCTTAACCTGGGAAGCAAGGGAATAGCTGTTGCTGGTGATGATGCTCCAGAGCGAAGGCGTTTCATCGATATCCACAAGCTCATTGCCTGTCGCGACAATCGCCACCAGCGGTCGTTGATATACATAGACAAAAGAACGTCCCAAGGAGGCAAGCATCCCTATTTCCGCGGGCCTGATTACTTCCCCCCTGGTAAGTGCCAGCTCGCCTTCGGCAACGTCTTCACCTGCCCGTCGGATGTCCTGACCGGGCTCGGACGGGGCAATAATGAGGACACTTTGGCCTTCTTCCCTGATCTCTTCGCGACGGATAACCGTATCCCCCCCGGCAGGAATTGTCGCGCCAGTCATAATCTTCGCTGCTTCGAAGGGGCCGATAGTCCTCGTAGGGATATGGCCGGCTGGTATTTCCTCGAGCAGACGGAAACGGACGGGTTTGTCGGCTGATGCGCCCCTGGTATCATTGCTGCGCACCACGATACCATCCATGGCGGAGTTATCCTGAGGCGGAATGTTCCTCCGGGCATAGACGTCCTCACCCAGGACTCTACCCAGAGCATCCATTATCCCCACCTTTTCGATACCCAGAGGCGAGACCGCATCTAGAACCGCCCGCAGGGCTTCATCTACAGTAATCATCTTCGTTAGTCTCTTTGATTTGACCGGTATTGGTCGCTGATGGCTGCTTTCTATTCTCGCTTCTCAAGCCACGTGGCAGGCCACCTGATGGTCATGACCTATTTCCCGCAGCTGCGGCACCTCCCGGCGGCAGATCTCAATGCACTTTGGACAGCGCTCGTGGAAGTTACAACCGGGCGGCAGGTTGATCGGACTGGGAGGGTCTCCCTCGATGATGATTCTCTCCCGGGTTGCCTCTACTTCCGGATCTGGAATTGGCACCGCTGAAAGAAGAGCGACCGTATAGGGGTGCTTGGCATAGGTATACAAGTCGTCACGATTGGCAATCTCAACGATTCTACCCAAGTACATGACTGCTATCCGGTGGCTGATATGGCGGACAACCGAAAGGTCGTGGGCAATGAATAGATAGGTTAGGTCGAATTCGGTTTGCAGGTCTTCCAACAGATTGATGATCTGGGCCTGAATGGATACATCAAGAGCGGAAATCGGCTCGTCGCAGACGATGAACTTGGGATGGATCGCAAGCGCTCTGGCAATGCCCAGCCGCTGGCGCTGACCGCCGCTGAACTCATGGGGATAGCGGTTGATCATGCTGGGATCCAGTCCCACAATCTTAAGCAACTGGGCTATCCTGTCCGCCAGCTCCGAGCCGCGGGTTTTAGTGTGAACCATCAGCGGTTCCGCGACTATTTTAAAGGCATTCATCCTCGGGTCGAGGGAATCGAAGGGGTCCTGGAAGATGATCTGCATGCCCAGACGCAGGAGGCGCAACTCCTCCTTCTTCATCTTACAAAGATCGCGATCCTCAAAGTAAATCTCACCCGCCGTCGGACACAAAAGCTGTAGAATGCAGCGCCCCAGCGTGGTTTTTCCGCTGCCGCTCTCCCCGACCAGGCCCAGTGTTTCCCCGCGGCGGATAACCATATTCACTCCGTCAACCGCCTTGATTTCCGCGACCTTATGCTGGCGGATGATCCCCTTGGTAATGGGAAAGTACATCGAGACGTTTTTTACATCGATTAGCACATTGTTTTGCATAATTTTACCTGACATCAACCCAGCAGGCGGTCGTATGTCCGTCCGCCACTGATCTAAGCTCGGGCATTTCCCTGGCGCATCTGTCTATCCTAAACGAGCAGCGCGGGTAAAAAGAACAGCCTGGGGGAAGATTAACAAGATTTGGCGGCTGACCGTCCACCGGCACCAGACGCGCCGTGCGGGGCTTGTCAAGCCTGGGAACGGAGGCGAGCAAACCGATCGTATAGGGGTGAGACGGCTTACTGTAAACGTCATGGGCAGTACCGGATTCTACAATCCGGCCGGCATACATAACGGCCATCCGGTTTACATACCGGGCAACCACGCCCAGATTGTGGGTAATAATAATGACAGCCGTGCCCAGCCTCGAGGTCAATTCTTTAATCACTTCCAAGAGCTGTGCCTGAATGGTAACATCGACTGCCGTGGTAGGCTCATCGGCGATGAGCAGCTTGGGGTTGCAGGACAGGGCCATGGCGATCATGACCCGCTGCCGCATTCCGCCGCTAAACTGATGCGGGTAGTCATCAATGCGCCTCTCGCCGTCCGGAATCCCCACCATCTTCAAAAGCCGCATTACTTCGCGCCTGGCCTCGGCCTTGCCCATCCGCTGATGGAGCTCCAGCGCCTCCCCGATCTGGAACCCGATCGTGAGAACTGGATTGAGCGAAGTCATCGGCTCCTGAAAAATCATCGCGATCTTGTTGCCGCGGATATCTCTGAGCTGATCGGGATTGGCCTTAAGCAGATCCTGTCCCTGAAAAATTATCTGGCCCGCCGCAATCTCTCCCGGCGGTTCAGCGATAAGCCGTAAAATTGACAGGGCGCCCACGCTTTTTCCGCAGCCGCTTTCACCAACCAGGCCCAAAGTCTCGCCCTCGCTCAACTGATAGGATATGCCGTCAACCGCCTTCACCAGACCATAATCGGTATGAAAATAGGTCTTTAAGTTTTTTACTTCTAATAGGGAATTCATCAGAGCTTCAACCTCGGGTCAAGCGCATCCCGCAAACCATCTCCCAGCAGATTGAATCCCAAAACGGTAACAAAGATCATCATACCGGGAAAAGTTGCCACATGATAGGCGACGCGGATATAGAGCCTGCCGCCGTTTAACATGGCGCCCCATTCGGGCGTCGGCGGGCTTACGCCCAATCCAAGAAAACCCAAGCCTGCGGCCCAGAGGATAGCGGTCGCCATGTGGAGCGTGGACTGAACAATTATCGGAGACAGACTATTGGGCACAAGATGTTGCAGGATAATCCGTGAATCGCTAGCCCCTATTGATTTGGCCGCTTCAATATACTGCCGGTTCTTGATGGCCAAAACTGAGCTGCGCGATAAACGGGCGTAGATAGGGATAGTGGAGATACCAACGGCAATCATGACATTCTGCAACCCGACCCCAAGCATCGCGATAAGAATCAGGGCCAGTAGTATTCCCGGAAAGGTCAGCATCGTATCGATAAACCGCTGGATAATAAAATCCGTCTTGCCCCCGTAGTAAGCCGATGTCACACCCAGGGGAACGCCGACCAAAATACCAATGGACACGACCATCAGACCGATCAAAAGCGAGATCCGGGCGCCGTAAAAAATGCGGCTTAAGATGCAGCGCCCCAGTTCGTCACGTCCCAGCGGATAATCCGCCGAAGGCTTGGCCAGCATATGCTGCAAACTGTGTTCAAGTGGATCATTGGGGGCCAGGACCGGGGCCAGAATACCGACCAAAAGAAAAAAACCAACCAAAATTAAGCCGATTAGCGCGGTCTTACGCTTGACCAGTCGGCGAAAGACCTCTTTGATCTGGCTGTACTGTCTGGTTTCCTCCTGAGTAGCAATATCTTCCATTGTAATCCTAAAAAGTTATTATACTAACGGTTGCCGGCGGCAGACGTGCAACCCGGCAAACCTAATCAGTCTTGACGACGCTGCACAAAGTCAAAATCCCCCTCTCCCCTGTTAAATATTGATGGGGTAAGGGTGACAATAAATGACGCCGTTGGCACTCCTTACGAAGTGTCAATTTTAACCTACGTGTAACGGATACGGGGATCCAGATACGAATACAGCAGATCCACAATCAAATTAATCATTATGAATAACGTTGCCACCAGTAGCACTACGCCCTGCACGACCGGGTAATCCCGCGATAGTATGGCCTCAACTAAAAGCCGGCCAATTCCCGGCCAGGCAAAAACTATTTCGGTTAAAACAGCGCCGCCCAGCAGAGTCCCGGTCTGCAAACCGATAACCGTCACCACTGGGATGAGCGCATTCTTCAAGGCGTGCCGCCAGATAACCATCTTTTCCGTGAGCCCCTTGGCCCGGGCCGTTCTGACATAATCAAGCCGGATGACCTCGAGCATGCTTGAACGGGTCATCCGGGCAATAATGGCCGTGGAGTTCGCGCCTAACGTTATGGCTGGCAGGATCAGATGTTTCCAGCTTTCCGCGCCTACCGAGGGCAGCCATCCCAGTTGAATGGAAAAAAGGAGCATCAGCATCAATCCCAGCCAGAAGACAGGCATGGAAAGGCCGAAAAGAGCGATCATCATACTTATGTGATCAAAGACCGAGTTTTGCTTAACTCCGGCAATAATACCCGTCAAGACCCCGACAAGCGAAGCCAGGATAATGGCAGTCAAGGCGAGCACAACCGTATTTGGGAATCGCGCCATGATTTCCCTGGTGACGGGCAGGCCGGTCCTGGTGGACCTTCCCAGGTCGCCCTGTAGGAGATCTCCCAGAAAAGAAAAGTACTGCACCACCGGGTGGCGATCCATACCCAGTGAGGCGCGAATCTGATCTACCTGCTCTTTGTTCGCATGAGGACCCGCCATAATGATCGCCGGGTCGCCGGGAATGACCCGGACCATTGTAAAAATGATCAAGGAGACTCCTAAAAGAACGGGGATCATAATCAGGAGCCTGCGGATGATGTATTGACCGGTCATAATAACCTGCTTTAGTGATCAGGCTGAAGATTTTTAGTCGGTCAAAAAACCTTCAGCCTGTATCTCTTGTAATGTTTTATTCTAGATAGGCCTTCTTGGCAATGACCCGCTCAGTGGGATGGACTACGATATCCTTGGCGCTAGCCCTGATACCCGTGACCTGTGATTCGCTATGGAGGAAAATCCAGGGCGCGTCATCGTTAATGATGGTCATCGCATCCTTGTAGAGTTTTCGGCGTTCCTCGGGCTTGGCCGTCTGACGGGCCTGTTCGAGCAGTTTATCCACCGTCTCGTTTTTGTAAAACGCCGCGGCGTTGCCCTTCTTGGGCCATTCGGTGGAATGGAACAGGGCGTAGAGACCATAATCGGCGTCACCAGTGACACAGCCCCAGCCGAGCATGAAGAGACGGTGCTCGGCCACCTCTCTATCCCGGAGGACAAAAGGAAGGTAGGTGCCCCATTCCATCATCTTGATGTCCGCCTTAACCCCGACCTTTAGCAGGTCCGCCGCGATGGCGGTAGCCACGGATACGTCCATATAGTACCGGCCTACAGCGGGGTGCATGGTAATTTCAAAGCCTTTTGGGAAACCGGCCTCCGCCAGGAGCGCCCGCGCCTTTTCGAGATTGTACTCATAGGTCTTGATCGGGGTGTAACCGAAA
>JBBIRO010000070.1:3900-7087 GCA_037441775.1 Syntrophobacterales bacterium | reverse complement strand
GGCCTCTTCGTCTTCACGGCAGCGGTGGGCCGATTAATGATCAGGCAGCAATGAGCAGGTAAAGCGTGCGGTTCCGGGACATATAAGTCAGTAAGTTAACAGCGTTCCCTTGCCGGATCGCTGCAAACTCATTGAAGCAGGATTATGCGGGCATCCGCCACGATGCAGTCCTGGGAAGAGCACAATAGCGGGTTGATATCGATGGAGTCGAAGATACCTTCCAGCTCCATCACAATATTGGAGAAGGTCAGCAGAGTTTGCGTCAGCTTTTCCAGGGCAACGGGCTCCGCACCTCGGTACCCTTCAAGGAAGGGATGGCCGGTCAGGCCCTTGTAGATGAGCGAGGCATCTTTTTCGGACAGGGGGGCCATCATCATTGTCACGTCCCGGTAGATTTCCACCCCGGTTCCCCCCATTCCCAGGAGGATAACCGGGCCAAATTGCAAGTCGATTTTCGCTCCCAGAATCAATTCCACCCCGCCCACCATTTCTTCCACAAGAATGCCCCGAAATCCTTTTAAACCTTGGAAACGCAGGCAGACCTCGCTCAGACGGGCGTCGCTGGCGATTCCCACGGCCACCCCGCCTATGTCCGCCTTGTGAATGGCCTGGGGGGAAACGATCTTGGCAACCAGGGGGTAGCCTATTTCCCGGGCGAAACGAATAGCCTCTTCCGGGGTCTTAACCAGAGCGAATCGGGGAACCGCCAAACCCGCCAGAGAGAAAAACCTTTTGGCATCCGGCTCCAGAATCCAGCCATCGGCGCGGGCGCCGGCAATTATTTTAAGCATTTCGGGGGACAGGATTTTCATGGTCTGATCCTCCGCAGCGCCTCTACCATTAGTACCGCCCCGTCAATAGACGGCGAAACCGGGACGCCGTTTAATTCAAACCCCTCGATGAGCATGGTGTATCTTTCCATATGTGGCACATATGCCACGAGGGGTTTCCCGCACTCTTTTGCGACCGCGCTGAGCTTGGCGCCAAGATCGGAGGTGATGCCGGGGATATAGGGCAAGAGCAGGACCAAGAGACAATCGATATCCATCCGGGAGCAGATGAATCTTGCGGCGGCGAGGAAATCATCATCCACCGCGCTGCCGGTTAAATCCACCGGATTGGCGAGTGAGGCGATATTTCTGACACTGGGACTTAGCTCCCTGGAGAGCGCCTCCTGCATATCTACCTGCAGGGTGGGTACGACAATTCCCCTGGAAAGGCAGGCGTCGAATGCCAGCGCCCCGTGGCCGCCGCTGGCGGTGATGATCCCCGTCCGGCCGTCAATAGGCGTTACATATTTGCTCAGAGACTCGCAGTAAGAGACCAGCTCCAGGTCGTTTGCGGCCTCCAGAATTCCGCCTTGGGTAAGTGCCGCACGAAAGATATCGTAATCCCCGGCTAAAGAAGCAGTGTGGCTGGAGACCGCTTTACGACTTTCCGGGTGCTTGCCTGCTTTGAGAACCACGATGGGCTTGCTGCAGGTTTTTGCCCGCAAGACAAATTCCCGGCCTTCGTTTTTACCAAATCCTTCGATGTAGAAGGCGATTACCCCAGTCGCCCGGTCGGCAGCAAAATAATCAAGAAGCTCAATCTCGCCGATTAAAGCCTTATTGCCGATGCTTACAGCTTTCGCCAGCCCCACCCCCTCGCTGGTCAGCTTGATGATCTGATCCACCAGTATTCCGCCGCTTTGGCTTACCAACGAGACGTTTCCCGGTAGCGGTTTGACCATCCGCTCGCTCGGCAGGAAAAAGCTGTCCACCAGGTTGGGAACAAATACACCGAGACAATTGGGGCCGATAAAGGGAATATCTGCTTCCCTGGCCATCGCCACGATGCGCTCCTGGATAGCCGTCTGGCCCACCTCGGCAAAGCCACCGGAGATAATCACCGCGGAACGAACGCCCGCTTCAATGCAGGAAGCCATTACTTGCGCAACCACCTCAGCCCGGACGGCAATTACGGCGATGTCAACCTGCTCCGGCACATCCTGGATCGTTTGGCGGATGACCTGTCCATTGATTTTTCCTCCGGTGGGATTTACCCCGTAAACCCGAAGCGGATAACGCAGCAGGTTCTTCGTGAAAATCTCGGTTGCCGGATGGCGGTAATTCCCGGCTGACACCCCGAATACGGCCATGCTTTGGGGTTCGAAAATAGGTTTTAAATCCATCGCAGTTCCTTCAAAAATATTGGGATTTCAGGAGACATTATATAATTTGGCTTCTTATATCTCCAATTATTTGTTCCGTTTTAATGCATAAGCAAGAAAGGTTTTTAGGAAACATCCAGGCGGAGCAAGAAACTTGAAGCAAGATACTTAATCGAGATGGCCGCCTCCGGAAGCAAGCCGCAAGGAGGTTCCCTTAAGCGCGCTTTACTACATTGGCTTAGGTCTTCACAAGTGGATAATAGCCTATTGTATTTAGAACATTGACGGGCGCCTTGTCCGGACGGCGGTAAAGACGCGTAAACAAGATTTCCGGTTTCCCGATAGAAGGGGGGGTGAGCTACAGCAAGAGACGCCTTCAGGGAGTATAGACATACAAAGCAAAAACTGCGAGAAAGGCGAACTTGACTATTCGAAGGAAACGGTCCTGACGATTGGGACCATATGAAAGCAAGTTGTATGAACAAATATATCTGCCGAAATAAAGATCTTTCCGCCCTCGCCATGCCGTCTGGGGACTGCGCGCGCCGTAAAGGCAATGCAACGTTTATACTGTTCCGGGGCCGGCCCCGTTGACCCAAACCGGAATCTTCTGCAAAGGCCGTCTAAGTATAGGGCGTAGGACTTACCTTATCGGAACTTGGGGCGGCAAACGGATGTTCCCGGAATTCCGAAATGTGGCGATGACGCAGCTAAAGGACCAACCTTGTAATTAACTTGCTGTTTTTACCGCTGTCGCCCAGTTTAGCGTTTTCTGATGTTGGTAACTGATTCTCCGCCAACTCCCCAGTTGTCCGTGTCGACCTCGTCGATGATGACAAAGGTGGTTTTCGGGTTTTTCCCTAGTACATCAACCAACAGTTGTGTCGCGCCTGCAATCAGTTTTTCCTTTGCCTCGGCGGTCAGATTTTCATTGGTTACCTTGATGTTAATATAAGGCATGGTGGCTCCTTTGTTTTGTCTTAGGAACAATCATATTCGTGTTTTCCGTTTTATGCAAGCGGTTCCCGATCAAAT
>JBBIRO010000070.1:1177-3800 GCA_037441775.1 Syntrophobacterales bacterium | reverse complement strand
GTTCCCGATCAAATGCGGGGTCACCCGTTACCCGGCCCCTTGTCAAGTGATAAAAATATATTCCCCGCAAGAAACTTGTTCTTCTAACGCAATGGTAGTCGCCTTGTTTTTGAGGTCGCAGCGGATAGGAGGAGATTATTCGAATTTGATAACTCCCTCATTCCTGTCGACCCTTTTCTGCGTTCGCGGACGAGAAAAGGGTCGGCTCCTTGCCCTGTCCAATTGTTGTTTCGCAAGTCTAGCGGGAGGTGCCTTTTATGTGATTATCAAATCTTTACTATTGACAATTGACCAAGTTATTCGAATCGCAGGGTACCTTAGCAAAGGGTAACGCGCCGAATCGAATGCAAAGTCCAGGCGCGCCCTACATTCTCGTTTTAAGAAGCAGGCCGGTTTATTTCCCGCCCCGTTTTCTCCTTAAGAAAAAATACAACCCCAGCGAAGTTAATGGCGGCAGCACAACGAAAAGGGGGTTGGCATTTCCGTTTCGATATACCGCTTGGGTTCCGGGAGATAGCAAAGGAAAAGGATCGAAGGGAACGCCGTATCGAACCGCGAGGTCGGCGATATCGAGAATCTGAAGCACCGGTTTGCCGGCCCGTAAAAAATCCTGGACAAGCCCGGTTCCCGCTATCTTGTGATTGCGCCAAGGCGGAATCAATCCTGAATAGTTTGACCAATCCGGGTCGGCGCCGGAACTTGAGTAGTTTCCACCAATGCCAAGAAGTATGTCCGGTTCCCCGCGGGCGCGATAAATCGCCATTCTGGTTTGCACGCTCTCTTCCAGCGAGCCGGCACGGATAACGCGAACGCCGGATGACTCCACCCTCTTTAGCACCTTTTCGATGTCGTCCCGGTTAAGGTCGAGCCCCTGATCCTGGGCGCCACCGGGAGAGACCGCGGCTACTTCTGCCGGATAACCAGCGGGAAAAGCCTGACGCTCCCGGGCAGCGGTAAACATGTCGAAAACAGTGTACTCAGGTGTGTTTGCCCCCCAGCTTGATGATCCGATGGAAAGAACCAGCACCGCGTCGGCTCCGAGGGCGCCACAGGCTGAGACGGCAGCCAAAGCGAAACCCGGAAACGATCCCGATGCGTTAATTGCCACCAGGGAGCCCCTGCCCACGTTGGCCTCACGAAGCAAGCGGACCAAAAGGGCAGCCGCGTCCGGGCTGGCGGCCGTGCGTTTAGCCGGAAGGCTTCCCAGTGTGCTCGTCAGACCGGAATGCGCCTCGCCAATCATGCCTGTTATGTTACGGTCATATTTTGGGTCAATAATCAAACCCCGAGCGGATGCGCCGGCTAACGTGGCTTCGATGACCCGGGTCTGAACCCGGGCCGCCTCCAGGGCCGCGGGATCAAGCGGAAGCAAATTAACGCAGGCATAAGCAATGAAGGCCCAGCCAACCAAAAAAGCGCAGAGGGCAAAAAACAGGAGGTTCTTAGGAGGGCGAGGCGGGTTTATTATTGACAAGTACTTGATATTCATAGATTTCCTGTCGCGGCCATGGACACAAGCTTTAACAGGGCCGTCACCGCCGCCAGCGCCGAAAAGGTGGAGAGCGCTCCCTGTCGGTTTAAGTCGGATGCCAGAATTCCCGGCACCAGCCACCCAATAGCCTCCAGAGCAGATAATGAAGAATCAACCCCGGGCAGGGCCGCCTCAACGATCACCCGGATAGCAAAGCCCGCAAGAAGGAAAACCGCAAACCGCCTTCTTCCGAAGAAGATCAGAAAGCGGCCCGCGAAACTCACGATTAGCGCCGTTGCAATGGCAATCGCTACCACCAATAAGAGCTTATCAGTCCGGCCTAATTCTAAGCAAAGCGCTATAAAGCCCGGGACAAGGAGCCCCCCGGGGGACACATCGGTCACTTCAAAAAAAATCAGAGACAAAATGACCCCGCCAACCAGGTATGCTTCAGGGCTCATACTAATTTTGCTCCGTCAGCTCCCGCCGCAAAGCGCGCCAAGGCCCAATCGCGCAGTTTTTCTCCGAGACCCTGGCGGTTTCCCGCTGCAACAAAAAAAATGTCCCGGTCGTACTGGCCAACTCTAATATCCGCCAGGATATTTTCCGGCCGGGGGATAACTCGAAATGGAGCCCCCGAACGTTTCATCGTTACGCGGGCGGCCGGCGGCGGGGATCCTAAAAAAAACGCTTCGTCGAAGATACCGCCGGCGCAACATCTTTCCGCGGCATAGTCGGCAAACAGAAGCGAGCGGTCCGGACGGTCCGGACGGATTGCCACCGCCAAAATGCGGTAGGCGACGGTCAAGCCCTGCCTTGCGGCCGTATCAAAGGCCAAAGTAACGAGCCGATCCGTCGATTCAGGGTCGTTGGCGGCGGTGGCATCGGCAAACCAGATGTGGCATCCGTCCGGTTCCCGCCAGGAAAAAAGCTGAAAGGCCCCGGGGTCAGCGCGGTAAGATCTGATTGCCCGTGACGCCCGCTTACGGGAAAGGCCCAACCAATCAGCCGCCGCCAGGGCACAGGCGGCATTTTCGGACAGAGCTGCCAATCCCTCGCCTGCTTCGGGAGCGACAAAGAAGAAGCGGGCGCCCCTTTCGGCAGCCGCGTTTTCCCAGAAGGTACGCCGATTTAAGTCTGAAGTTGCAACGG
>JBBIRO010000070.1:0-1156 GCA_037441775.1 Syntrophobacterales bacterium | reverse complement strand
ATGGCCGCATCATCGGCTGTTCCCTGCTCCGGCCGGTGATCCGTCCGGGCATTGGTTATCACCGTGAGATCGGGGTCTAAAAAGGTGGTCGAGACCAATTGCAGCTCCGGAGTAACGGCGTTACATTCGAAAACCAGGGCATCCGCTCCGGACACAGCGGCCCTAAGCAGCATGTTTCTCTGCTCCCGAACGTTGGGGGGACCCCACCTGCGGATGATGGTTTCACGGCCGTCAGGAAAAAGAAGCCTGGCCTGGGTGCCGGTGGTCTTGCCCCACGCTCGGTATCCGGCCTCCCGCAAGATGGCGTGCACCATCCGGGTCACCGCCGACTTGCCACGGGTTCCGTTCACATGAATGACCGCCCGCAAGCGGCGTCGGGCTATTTTTAACCCCAGGCGCTCCAGAATCAGAAAACCCAGGGCAACCCCAATGGATACAAGCCCTATCGTCAGGTAGATGTTCACGGTCCTCATTGGCTCATATTGACGACTTTGCAAAAAAGTAATTATTCCTCTCCCCTTGAGGGAGGGGAAAAGGGCGATGACAAGCCAAGCAGCAGAAAATTAGGGCTATTATCATTCTCACCCCCTCCCTCTCCCATCAAGGGATAGGGAGGGGGTGAGTATTTACGGAGCCGTCAGCACTCATAATTATCCAGGCGGCTTTAATGACCCGCAGGTAAGCGGCCAGGCGAGCCTCCCGGCAAAGAGAGCCGGGGACCTCGACGATGAGCGACCGAATGCCCAGAATATCGTTTACGGCTGCCGCCAGGCTTCCCCGGGGCGGTGGGCCGGTGAAAGAGAAGCCCGCCAATTCCGGAAGCTCCAGAAGTCGCAGGACAGTTTCGGCCCCTGCCGCGTTTCGTGGCATAACCAGTGACGGCCCGTAACCTTCCGTCCACAAAATGTTACTTTCGTGGAGGTCTAAAACCAGTCCGGGCCTTTCGGCGGCAATGAAATCCATTAACGCTTGCGCCCTGACTATAGCCGGGTCAAAAGCAACTAAGGGGGGGTGGTTTGTCGCCGCTCTCCGGGTATAGCCCCTGCCCACGGAGTCAGGAAAGGCCCGGTTGAGGTCGGACCAACCCGGCGCCCGGCGCTCTCCCACCGCCAAGGCTTCGGGACAGGCCTCCGGGACGGCAACGATTGTCCCCTGA
>JBBIRO010000069.1:0-7747 GCA_037441775.1 Syntrophobacterales bacterium | reverse complement strand
CTGACACCGTTCCATTTATTCACCATCGAAGCTGCCTCTATGTTTCAAAAAAATGCCCCTATGTCTATATCTGTATTCTGCTTCTAAATATTAGCGTTTTTAACAGAAATTAAGCCCTTTGTCTAATAATTTTTTATTTTTTCGGCTGGCTTAAGGCATGACCTCTGTTGTTTTTTGCGTTAAATTATTTATTGACAAGTATTAATTAATGTATAATTATATAAAAAATGAATTACCATTACAAATATACGTTTTCAGCCGCGCAGATGCAAGGGAGCAAAGGGGACTGGAAAGATTTTTTCTGCCATCGCTACCCATCCAGAACCTAAGGAGGCACAGATGAAGATGTTGATTGACAGCAGATGGGTTGACTCATCAATTGGGGCTGTTTCTAAGGTTATCAACTCCGCTGACAATAGTGTAATAGATACGGTGCCTGCAGCGACGGAACCAGACTTGCAAAAAGCCGTCGCGGCCGCTCAGGAAGCAAAGGCAAGAATGGCGGAGCTGCCTGCTTACGAACGGGCCGCCCTGCTGTTTAGGTGCGCCCTCGCTATGGAAGATAGACGCGAAGAGCTTTCAATGCTTCTTGCCCGGGAAAACGGGAAACCCATTCGCCAAACCCGGGAAGAACTGGCCGCGGCGATCAGGATATTTCGTGGGTTTGGCGAAGAATCGAAACGGATATTCGGCAAAAGCATGTCTATGGATATGGTTCCCGGTATGGAGCGGCACTTTGCCTTTACCATTAGAAGACCGGTCGGCGTTGTAGCCGCCATCGTCCCCTTCAACTATCCGGTGGAGCTCTACGCTCACAAGGCGGCGGCGGCATTGGCGGCGGGAAACGCGGTGATAGTGAAGCCGCCGAGCGATTGTCCGTTGACTCTGCTCAATATCGCCCAAATCCTTGAAGAGGCTGGCGTTCCCCGGGCGGCTCACCAGGTGGTGACTGGGCCTGGCAAGATAGTTGGTGAGTATCTGGCAAGCGCGCCGGGAATCGATCTGATTTCTCTTACCGGAAGCACCCCGGTGGGTCAGCGGATTTCTCGGCTGGCGGCGGATACCCTTAAAAAGGTTCATCTGGAACTGGGGGGAAGCGATGCGACCATCGTCTGCGCGGACGCAGATCTGGAGGAGGCGGCAGAGGCGGTTGTTCTAGGAAGGCTGGCCCGAGGAAACGGGCAAATATGCTGCGCGGTTAAAAGAGTATTTGTTGCTGAAGCAATCCATGATGAGTTTATAAAAAGACTTTCGGAAAAAGCAAAAAAGTTGATTGTGGGAGATCCTTTGGACGAACGGACGGATGTTGGACCGCTCATAACAGAGAGAGCCGCCCAGGATGTGGAAAACGACATCAAAGACGCCGTCGGCCTGGGGGGCCGGATACGGGCCGGAGGCGGCCGGAGAGGCGCTTTCATCGAACCCACGGTCTTGGACAGGGTGCCTCCGGAGGCAAAGATGATGCAAGAGGAGACCTTCGGCCCGGTGGTCCCGGTAATCCCTTTTCACACAATGGACGAAGTTGTCGGACTTGCCAACAATACCCCCTATGGTCTTCAATCATCCGTATTTACGAATAATCTTGCCACGGCCCTAGACATGGCCTATCGCTTGGACGTGGGCGGGGTAATAGTCAATTGGTCAAGCGCTGTAAGGGCTGAGAACCTGCCCTTCGGCGGCGTAAAAATGAGTGGACATGGGCGGGAAAGCATCCACGACTCGCTTCTTGAAATGACTCAGCAGAAAACCGTCCTTATTTACAACGCCCTGTCTGTTTTCAATACAGCAAAGGCAGGTTGACAACGGCCGCATGGTTGACAGGGGCAATAGAGCAACAGGGTTGGTGTGATGGTGATAATAGCCTGCATTTCAAAAGCGTTGCTTTACATCCCCTTTATCACCTCCCGTGAGGTGAGGGGAAAAGTGACTTTTACGAAGCAGTCAAAGTTGCGGGATTATAGGTTTCATCGATATGAAACGAACTGAAACGACAGCATTCCTTCTGATGCAGGGCATCAGCAAGACTTACGGCGCCACTAAAGCCTTACAGGAGGTAGATTTTTCAGCCGAGAGCGGAGAGGTGCACGCTATTGTCGGCGAAAATGGCGCCGGTAAGAGCACGCTGGTCAAAATCCTGAGCGGTGAGGTACCGGCAGACAAGGGACAGATCCTGCTTAACGGAACAGCGATGGAAATCGACAGCCCGCAATTTGCCCAGCGGCTTGGGATTCGCGTTGTGCATCAGCATTTCAGTTTGGTGCGCCACTTGACGGTGACCGAGAACATCCTCTTGGGCGATATGCCTGCCGGCAGGCTGAAATGGTGGATAAACTGGCCAGAGGCGCACCGCAGAGCACAAGAAATTGTTGACGAGATCGGTTTTATTGACATTAACGTGCGGAAACCTGTCTCCCGCTTGAGCGTTTCCCAACAGCAAATGGTTGAGATTACCAAGGCGGTTGCTGTCAGGCCACGAATTTTGATCATGGACGAGCCCTCAGCCGTTCTTTCTCAGGCTGAGATGAAGCGTTTGTTTGCTCTGATTAAACAGATCAAGGAGAGCCCTGCTTTAATCCTCTATATCTCCCATCGGTTAGACGAAGTCTTTGAGATAGCCGACCGAGTTACCGTGCTCAAGGATGGCGCCCTCGTGGGTACAGTGCGCACTAAGGAAACGACGAAGAGCGACTTGATCAAGATGATGGTCGGCAGGAATCTTCAGGACATCTTTCCCGATAGAACTTCCCGGCCAGGCGGCGAGATTCTGGCGCTAAGCGGCCTGGGTCGGGCGGGATCTTTCGAAAACATTTCTTTTTCCGTAGCCCAGGGGGAAATAGTCGGCCTCTACGGGTTGATAGGGAGCGGGCGCACGGAGCTGGCCCGCTGTATCTTTGGCGCCGACCGGCCCACTGCGGGCGATATTCGGATGAATGGGCAGGCGGTTCATTCCAAGTCGCCCCGTGACGCTTTGAGAGCGGGCATTGCCATGTTGACCGAGGACCGCATGCGGGACGGCCTGGTACTTTTTATTTCGATTCGCGATAACATCAGTCTTGCCAACTTTCACCTGATGAGCCGTTGGGGCATATTGAACCGTCGTCACCAAAACTCGCTGGTCCGATCCAAGGTGCAAGAACTGCGTATCCGGCCGCCCGAGATTGACAGGTTGGTCCGGACCCTCAGCGGAGGCAATCAGCAAAAGGTTGTATTGGCCAAGTGGCTTCTCGCCCAAGCCCATCTGCTCATCCTGGATGAACCAACCCGAGGCGTGGATGTTGCGGCAAAACAGGAGATATACAGTCTCATTAATGATCTGGCCAACAGCGGGGTGGGCATCCTCTTAATATCCTCAGAAATGCCGGAGATCCTGGGAATGAGCGACAGGGCTCTAGTCATGCGCGAAGGTCGGCTGGTGGGCGAATTTTCAAGGCAACAAGCCACGGAACAGAAACTGCTCGCCTGTGCTGCCGGGGTCGTCGAAAAATCTGGAGGTGGGTAAGTATGTCAACGGTTACCTCAACGACTACGGAGAAGGGATGGCGCGCTTATTTTTCTTCCCTTCGAAAGAGGTGGTTCCCCAATGTGGCCGCTCCAGGACGATGGATGGACTACACCTTCATCGGCGCCTTTGTGGTGGCAATAATTCTTGGCACACTAGCCACGGAGGTTTTTTTCACCGAGGCGAATATCAGGAACATATCTCGCCAGGTTGTATCCAATGGCCTGATCAGCCTAGGCATGCTACTGGTAATCTTGACGGGGGGCATCGATCTTTCCGTTGGATCGGTTGTAGCCTTGGGAGGGGTCATCTTCACCGGGATGTCGAGTAAATTTGGAATTGGACCGGCGCTTCTAATTGCGTTGTGCTCCGGGGCGATGGTTGGATTGTTCAACGGCATTGCCGTTGCTCGCTTCAAACTGCAGCCCTTCATTGTCACCTTGGCGACCATGGGCATAGTGCGCGGATTCGTCTTTGTCTATACTGAAACCCCGATAGTATCCCAGCATACCGACTTCCGCATTTTGGGAGCCGGCACCCTGGGCCCGGCTCCTATTGCCATGCTCATCATGCTGCTCTGCTTCGTATTGATTTGGGTTTTCCTCAACCGGACGCCCGCCGGGCGAGCAACCATTGCCATCGGAGGCAATAAAGAAGCGGTTTGGCTGGCAGGTATCAATGTGCAACGCACCATCATCCTGGCATATATCTTATCCGGTCTGTTCTCGGCACTGGCCGGGGCGATCCTTGTGTCGCGCCTGGGGATTGCACAACCCAGTCTGGGCCTTGCTTACGAACTGGATGCCATTGCTGCCTGTGTAATCGGCGGAGCGATTCTGGGCGGCGGCGGCGGCGGGGCTGTTGGCACGTTTTTCGGAGTGCTTACCTTGGGGATGATCAACAATCTCTTGAATCTACACGGTGTGCAGAGTTACTACCAGGAAATCATCAAGGGCGCCGTGATCCTGCTTGCCGTTTTAGCCCGCAGAAAGGAAAGATAGTCCGAACATCTGCGCTGTATTAGTAAGTTCCCTGGTTGCATCAATAGGAAAGGAGGTGATCCCCAAACCAGACTATATTGTATTGGGTGTGTTATCAATTGGAAACCTTATTACAACACAAAGAAAGGGTGCAAAAAATATGAAGCAAATCAAAGCTATAATGACTCTGGGGATCAGTTTGGCTTTACTAATGGCAACAGCCGGCAGCGTGCTGGCGCAGGCTAAAGAAAAAGAGATCAAAATTGGCGTTGTCACCCTTCAAATGAGGTCTCCCTACTTTATTTCCATGGTCAGGGCGATAGAAGCAGAAGCGCCTCAATTCAAGAATGTCAAGTTATTCGTTGCGGATGGCAGGGGGGATGTAGCCAAGGTAACTGCCGACATTGAAGATTTGATCGCCAAACGTGTAGACGGGTTTATCATGAATATAAGCCCGCTTGAATCATTGCCCGGCCCCATGGCGGCTATTAAAAAGGCCGGAATACCGGTGATGCTGCTCAACCGGAAGCTCCGGGGAGATCACTACACTTCATGGATCGGCGCTGACAATTTTGCCACTGCGACCGGCGTCGGGGACTATATTGTCAAGCGGCTGGAGGGGAAAGGCGTCCTCCTGATGATGCGCGGGGGGCCGGAGGATAACAGCACCGGAAATGCCCGCCGGGACGGGGTTCTTTCCAAAGTAAGGGGTACCAATATCCAAACGATTATTGCCCCTGGCTTTGGCGGCTGGACCGAGGATGGCGGGTTTAAGATCATGGAGGATATGCTGGCCAGGCACAAACGCATCGATGCTGTATTTTGCGAAAATGACTCCATGGGACTGGGGGCGATGAAGGCGATTCGCGACGCCGGCCGTTCAAAAGAAATTCTTGTGTTTGGTTTCGACGGCCAGAAGGAGGCCTTAAGGCAGATTATGATCGGCAGTAATTACGCCGGGACGGGCCATAATGACGCCAACGCTATTGGACGGATGGGGTTCCAGCGGATGATGGCGATCCTCGCCGGGGCGACTGTAGATACGGACACGCCGTTCCCCGTCAGGGTGATCACTAGGGACAATGTTGCCAAGTTCTACGATCCGGATTCGATCTTTTAGCCGGGGCATTGATTAGCGCATCTTTTCCCGGTTATCGGTGCGATGCGGCCACCTTGCCGTAGCCCGATGGAGGAAACTCTATCGGGCTTTTTCTATGCGGGAAGGGAGTTGCTTTCCGCTACCTAGTCAAAGAGGGAACAAAAAGCGTCGGGTCAGGATTTGATTCGATGTCGGGTAGAAATGCAGTGCAAATCTTGACTCCTGGGAATTGGAAAAGTTTGTTGTGTGACGTAACGATTCCGTTACACATGTTTAGGTATTATGGCGGTGCGGTAAATTTGCTGAAGGAAGCCGGGACCATTGATTGAATTGATAAGGTATTGCTTTTCACGGGTTTGAGTATAGGGGGGGGTATTTTTGCCTGTCAAGGGATATTTTCCATAGAAAATCAGGCGCGGCCAAGATGCTCAACCGGACGATCGACTACCTCTTCGTGCCGGGGAAGTAGTTCGTTCCGCTGCACAGAGACCGACAAGGCCGGACATTGGTCCGGCCTTTCTATTGATTGAAGGTTTCGAAGGCCTTCAGGAATCTCCCCTCCCTCTCGGCCGAGTCCATCGGAATCAGCCTGGAGATCATGTCAGGCACCCGCCTCTGTGCGCCTCTCGATCCGCTGTCTGAGCTCGAAGAGCTTCGATGCCTCACCGATCATGACCAGCCGATCGCCCGATTTGATGGGGCGTGAGGAATCCGGATTGATGTCGTACCGCCCCGTCTCCTGTTCGAGCACCGCCACCAACAGCGGCGCATGGCCCTCGGCCCCCGTCACCTCGCCGACCGGCCGCCCTACCAGGGGAGAGCCTTCCGGAACGGCCACCTCGTCGAAGCGAACCACGCTGTCCTTTTCCCGCATCATCGAATCCAGGAAGCCCACCGTGGCGGGCCTCACCATCTCGGAGACCATCCGCAGCCCGCCGATGTACTGGGGATTGACGACGTTGTCGGCGCCGCTCCTGAGGAGCTGCTGGCGCACCGCCAGCTCCCGCTGCGCGCTGACCACGCGGATCTTGGGGTTGAGCCCTTTGGCCGTCAACGCCAGAAAAGCGTTGTGATGGTCGGAGGAGAGCACGGCAAAGACGCCGGCCGCCTTCATCACCCCGGCCTTCAGGAGTGCCTCCTCCTCGGTTGCATCCCCCTCCACCACCTTGAGACCTTCGGCCACGAGCTTCTCGGCTATCTCCCGATCCCGCTCGATCACGACGAAAGCCCGTCTGGTCTTCGCCAGTTCGTCGATGATCACGCGTGATGAGTGGCTCATGCCGCTGACGATGTAGTGACCCGTGAGTTTTGCGATCTCTTTTTCCATACGACTCCTCTTGACCACCATGGATAGCTGCCCCTCCACGATGATGGAGGTGAGCGTCGAAAAGGCATAGGCGATGATGCTGACGCCGCCCAGAATGAGAAACACGGTAAAGACGCGGCCCGCATGGGTCAGGGGGTTGGTCTCTCCATAACCCACGGTCGCGAGCGTGATCACGGTCATGTAGAGTCCATCGAACCACGACCATCCTTCGATGAGGACGTAGCCGGTCGTGCCGATCAGGAGGGTAACGATGAGGAGCCCTGTGACTACCCCAAGGCGCCTGCGCATCTCAGAATGGCTGGTCATGTTTGCCTGTCGCGTAAATGAGTCTCCGTGTCATTGAGGCGGATGGTCGCTGCCCTGTCCGAAGGTCCCGGAGCTGCCTGCTGCTTCAACCGTTGGCAGCTCTGCTATATCACAAAATGGGGGTAACGGAAAACAGGTTGTCCAGTAGATCCCGCTCCCGCAGCATGCTTCGCTTCCACGCCTTCAGCTCAGGATAGATGTGGGGCATTGATAAGAATTTGCTTTTGGTGGTTCGAAGTATAGGGGAGCAATTTTTTTGCGTCAAGGGATATTTTTCACCGGAAATCAGGCGCGGCGATGCCTTTGGGCGAGGAATTGGGATTGGCGTCAGTCATTTTTTAGCAGTGCGCTCTCTTTAGGGTGGAGTTACCTGTTGGGAGGGATTCCCCGCCTTCGCGGGAACAAGCATTGAAGCGCTTTCGGGCAGACCTCTGGTGCGCGCCTGAATTTTTCTAAGCGTCATGCCTGGATGTAATCGTCCCAGGAGTACTGCGGGTCCCCATAGAAATGATCGTCATGAGGGGGGATCTGCGAGA
>JBBIRO010000068.1:0-8288 GCA_037441775.1 Syntrophobacterales bacterium | reverse complement strand
CCTTGAGGAAGCTATCATTTTGGCCGGATCTATCCGCTATCCTAGGGGAATCCGAGAAGGTATTTGGGAAGGGGACGGCGGAATCAAGGAGAGTAGCCATCTATCTTTCCCATCAGTTAAGCGGGCTTTCCTTGGGGGAGATAGGGAAGTTTTTTGGGGGGATAGGCCCCTCCGCGGTGTCCCAGAATACCCGAAGATTGGTGATCGCCTTGGAACAGGATAAACAATGTCTGCAAGAAATCGAATATCTCACGAAAATATTGAGTGAATAGTGTAGACCTGACACCTTCTTATGCTCATCTTTTCCCCGTCGTCGGCTAGTCGTTTCTGAAAGAATCAACCTCATCCTCCTCTCGCAGCGCCGCCTCGCTGAAGGAAAGATAAATGTGATAAGACTCCAAGCCGATCACGGTAATTCCCGTGAAAAAAACGGCCCAGAAATGATCGGCCAGCCGGTGTGCGAAATGATAAAAAAGATAAAACCCGGTAAGATACCCCAGATGAGTGAAACCACCGTGGGCCAGCGAAGCGGTGGCCAGTCTGGCAAAGGTGAGGATCAGCGCCGAGATGAAATATAAAAGCAGTGCGATGCTGATGAGGTCGGGCGGCGGCGCCGCACCCAGGAAGTCTCTAATTTCCGGCGACAGCGAAGGGAACATCCGGAATTCATTTATCGCAGCGATGCTGATCATCAAAAACAGGACCAGTACGAAGAGCCCCTTGAAGGATTGTATCTGTAGCGACCTGGTTCTCTTTTTAACCGCTCGGCGGTGATTTTGCCGCTCGTTTAGGCGTCTTTGTTCCTGCGGATCCGGTGTGGAGTTTGACATAGCGGAAACAATCTCTTGGTTGTCAGCAAGATACCCGTGGCAGGGAGGCTAATGGTCATTGTCCCCCCGGCTTGCCGGTGGCCCGGCCGGGCCGCCGTGTTCATCGGTGGCAGATTGCCTCTCCTGCGTCAACTGGCGGATGTCACCGGCAATTTGCGCCAGGTCTCCCTTCAGGGCAGGAAAGGGAGGGGCTTGCCCCCCCCGCCGGAGCCCCCCCGTATAACGGGCAAGCCGGCTTATCGGATCTAGGATGCTTCGTTTAAGTAACGCGGCAATCCCCGTCACAGTGAGCAGCAACAACAGGACGCCGAAGCTGACCATGCGGTATCGCAGTGTCGCCAGCTCCTTCCTGAGCGGTGCCTGGTCCAGGCCGAGATCCAGCGTGCCCAAAATCTTCTGGTCAGGCTGGTGGGCATGGCAGGCAGCGGTAAAGCAATCCGGTGCATTGTAAATAGGCGCGGTGATGGCCAGAATCTCCTGGCCGCGATCATTGGTAAAACGCCTGGCCTGTTCCATCTTACCCAGGAATTGGGACGGCTCCGCTCCCCTATGGCATTCGATGCAGCCGGAGACCTGTTTATCCACCGCACGGTTTACTTCCGTGCCGTCCCGGGAAAACATGATGATGCCTTTTTTGTTGAAGATGCGCACATGCTCCACGCCGGACATCTGCCCGATGTTCGAGATGACATTACGGAGCGTGTCCCGGTCGTCCTTCAGCATCGTTTGGCGGGTGGACTTGACCACCACCTGGGCGAGGTTTGTTTCATATTGCACGGCACTGTGGATCATGTCCTGTTTTATCGTGGTGTAAAGGAGGATGCAGGAAACGACGATAAAGCCGGCTGCCGTCAGCGCCACAGGTACAATCGTTTTTGCAAGCAGTGATCGGATCATGATCTCACCCCGTAAGAGTCGGAAAATCCGTTCTGTAATGGAAAAAAGAGAGGCGCCCTCGACCAATAGCGGTAAAGAACGTCCGTGCTTTATAATAATGACAGCCCAAAAAAGTCAACCGAGAAAGCTAGATAGCTGGAACGGTTATCTGGCTTTCCCGGTCGTTGAAAGAGGCGTGCGCAAAGAGGACTCGGAATGCCTCCTATTTATTCTCCCAGCCTGTCCACATCTGTCTCATATGGGCAAAAATGCTGTGTCCCATTGTGGAAAGATAGATATGGACAAAGAGGAATGCCATGAAGATGCAGGCCAAGATAAAATGGGCGCCGATTATCACGCGCAGACCGCCGAAGAGGGACAAATACTCACGGAGCAGGTCCACATGGAGCAGCAGCAGACCCGTAATGATCATCAACGGCAGAAAAACCAGCATGGTAAAGAGGTAGGACAGTTTCTGCAGGGGGTTGAATTTATCCATCGGTGTGGCCTCATGGGGATTCTGCCCGCCCCGGAAATACTCAAAGAAATAGTAGTAAATCTGACGGAAAAGCTTGGCTTTCAGTTCTTCGGCGCTGGGTATGTATATCTTTTTAAGGTTCTTGCCGATGAAGAGATAAAAGATGAACCACAGGCAAAAAGAGACTACCACGATGACACCTGCCACGTCGTGCAGTTTAACTGTGGCGCGAAAAGAACCGAATATATTCACATAATCTGGAAAACGCAGCTGCAGGCCCGTCAGACAAAGTGTGACAATCGCGAAGGCGTTTAACCAATGCCATATTCTTACCAGTAACGGTGTGAAGTAGAGCGGCTGACCGGCTGCCGCGTCCGCCTCACTGTGTTTTCTCCTGCGGCTGGTGCAGATCCTCAGGGCACCGTGCACGAGGGGCACCGCGAGACCGGCGCAGACGATAAGCAGGCCGGCAATGTTCATTGCCGTGCTCCGGGAGGCACCCATGATGTAAAAATCAGGGGCGCCGTAGAGCAAATCGAGGATGGCGCCCTTTTCCACAGGCAGGCGTTGACTGAACTCTCCCTCGTCGTCGGGCAGCAGCAAATAGCTCGTCTGGTTGATTTCCGTACCCGAGGAATGACAGAAAGTGCAGTCCCAGCGATTGTCCAGGGTCTGATAGTTGTGAGTCATCTTTTCGGGCATCAGCACCCCCGCTAACTCCAGATCCAGTCCTTTTACCTGCTGGCGATATTCTTTCAGCTCTTTGAGGGTGACCATTTTACCGTTGCCGGTACCGAGTGCGGGCAGCCGCGCTCGCAACTCCTGCGCGAGATTGCCGCCACCGTCACCCTTACGGCGCGGGTAGAGCAAGACCATGAAATTTTCCGAACTGGTATGGCAGGCGATACAGGGCATCGCATCGAGGTGCAAGGCCGATTTGGGCAGCCATTTGGCGTGACTGGCGACCATCTGGTCACTGTCATGACACTTGATGCATTGCAGATTCAGCTGCCGCCCGGTTAGCTTGTGCAGAGATTTCACCGCGTGGACATCATGACAATCGGTACATTGGGCAAAGTTCGCATGGTTGCTCTTACCGTACTCTGCTGCAATGTCACTGTGGCAATCCTTGCAGCTCACCCGGGGAGGCCGGGTTTTGTCTCTGGGGTGGGAAGCGGAAATGGTGCTGTGACAGGACACACAGCCCAGCGGTCCGTGGCCGGTTTTCGTAAACATCTTCGCGTCTATGAACAGATGGCTTTTTCCGCCGGCGGCAATGGCTTCAGACCCGTGACAGGATAGGCACTTTTCATCGGCGGCAAGGACGACAGGGGGTATTAAAGCCAGCAGAAAAACGATAATGGACACCATCGGTAGCAGGCAGAGTTTAATTCGTGGCATAGATAATCCCTTAAATGAAGTGCAATTTGAGTGATTGCCGTAAGCGAGACGGCACTGGTTGCCTCTGTCAGACGACCTGCGGCGGGAGTGAAGAACTGCCCCAAGCGTGCTGGCCCCGTTCCGAACAGACAGGAATTCCGGGAGTCGCGCCATGCCGCCGGAGTTATCACCCCCTATCCCTCATTCGACAGGGACTTGCATTACTGGCTCTTTTCCCGGTTCTTCAGAGAGTTTCCTTCGTTTCTCCCTTGACGATACCCTTCTTGAAGCCCAAGAGCATCAGCGCGGCAGGCAGAAGCTGAGCGATAACGATCAGCGCGCAAAAAAACAGAAACGCCCACACCAGCACACCGCTGGAATCCGTTCTGGTACCTGCGGCCGCCCATGCCCCCCCGGCCCAGAGGGTGCAGAGTGCCGGCAGCGACAGAATAAGTAAAACTTTCATGATGATTTCCTCCTTTGTTGTTTATTGAAATATGTTGTTGTTCCAGGCGTCGGGAGCGCCGGTGTATCTGGTCCTATGAAACGCACAATCCACGACCTGGCGGATTTCATCCTTGTCTACTTCACTGATGGGTTTCAGCAAGTGGTAGAATATTCCCGCCCGGCGAACCTTCTGGAGCTTGGCCAGCGGTATTTCTTCGGAGATCAGAATGATGCTGAGGTGGGGATTGCATTTCTTCAGGATCGGGATCAAATCTGCGGCGCAGAGGCCGTCAATTTCACTGCCCAGCAGTACGACCTGGGTCAGTCGCTTCAGGATGCCCCCCAACCCACTGGCGGCGGTTTTACTCACCATCACGTCGTAACCGCTTTCCACTAGCACATCCGTCACTAAACACCGCACTGCGGCGTCGTTGTCCATGATCAGGATGCTAAACATAAGCCAAACTCCTTTATCCTTTTTGCCCGCGGACACCCATTACAGCGATGAGCCGTTCTTCTTGCTCGCATTGGCTTGCGTTTTCATGAACGCACCCTTGAGCATCGAGGCCAGCATGATCACCGCCGGGATGAACTGCAGCAGTATGATCAGCGCCACTATGGCCAGAAAGAGGATTACCAGCAGGCTCATACCTTCGGGGTGGGTGATTTTATCCGCGGCGATGGCGGGACTGACCAAGAGCAAGTATAAAGCGATAAGGGTCGATGTTTTCATGATGTCCTCCTGTTTTGTATTTCTCGCTGTCAATACTGCAATTGCCGAGCCAGAAAGGGAAGGACTCTCCTATATACGCAAGTGATTGATATAAATGTATTATTTTGATATTATCAAATTGATGGGCCAGCAAAACGAAATAAATAGTATATTATGACAGGCAGCAGCCAGAGCGCTTGTAGTTAAATAACTATACATATCAATGCTCTAGCGGTGTCAACCGCGTGGATGAGGATATATGCAGGCCAGGATGATTATTTGACTGTTACCCGGGCCTGGTGTAAGAAGCGCAGAGTAAGTTTCGCCGGTTGCGGGCAAAGAGCATTTTTCCGGCGGGTAACAGCCAATGACGGGTGAACGTCCCATGAGTGAAAAAAGCAGCGTACTAATCGTCGATGACGAACCCGCCATCCGAGAAGGCATGAAAAGAATCTTCACGCAGCAGGGATTCTCCGTGGAAACTTCTCCCAGCGGCTATGACGCGCTGGAGCGTATCCAGAAAAGCGAGTTCCACATTGTGCTCACCGATTTGAAGATGCCCGGCATGAACGGTCTGGAGGTTTTAAGGAGCATCCGGATACTGCAGCCCGATGTCCCGGTTATCATCATCACAGGTTATTCCACAGTACCCTCGGCCGTGGAGGCGATAAAAAGCGGTGCAGCCGATTATATTGCGAAACCCTTCACGCCGGATCAGATCACCCAGAAAGTGCGGGAAGTCTTGTCGCGCCGCCTTACGTCGCCTGAAACACGGCAATTATGGGATGAATTGCAGTTAAGGCGGGGCTTTGACCGCTTCATTGGCGACAGCAGGGAGATGCAGCGGGTATATAGCCGCATCGTGCAGGTGGCGCCAACAGACAGTACCGTCCTGATCAGGGGCGAAACTGGTACCGGCAAGGAGTTGGTGGCCCGGTCGATTCATAAACACAGCCTGCGGCAGGGCGGCCCTTTCGTGGCCGTGGATTGCACCTCTTTGGTGGAGCAATTGCTGGAAAGTGAGCTCTTCGGTCACGTGAAGGGGTCCTTTACGGGGGCGGTACAGACCAAGACCGGTCTGTTCAAGGTGGCCGACCGGGGTACGCTCTTTCTCGACGAGGTGGCCAATATCAGTTTGACCACCCAGGCCAAGCTGCTGCGGGTCCTTCAGGAAAAGATGATCACGCCCATCGGCAGCACCAACGCCCAATTGGTGGACATACGGTTGATTGCCGCCACAAACAGAAATCTTCAGGATATGATTGAGCAGGAAACCTTCCGCGAAGACCTGTATTTTCGGTTGAATGTGATTCCCATTGAGCTCCCGCCCCTTCGAGAACGGCAAGGCGACATTCCGCTGCTGATCCAGAGTTTCGTGAATAAATATGCCGGGGAAATGGGAAAAACCATCCGGGAATTGGCACCGGAAGCCATGGAACTGCTGGAGGGTTACAACTATCCGGGCAACGTGCGGGAATTGGAAAACCTGATCGAGCGAGCGGTGGTTCTTTGCACGGGGGAAACCATAAATAAAGAAAATTTGGAACTGGCTGAACGAACGGATGCCGGCAGTAAAAAACTACCCGTACCGATTAATTTGGCGCAGCTTAATGAAGCTAAACGTCTGATCCGGGACACGAAAATTGAGGCCATGGAGAGGGCTTTTGTGCTTAGCGCCCTGGAAAGAAATAAAGGGAACATCTCCCGTGCGGCTCTGGAAACGGGCATGTTGAGACCAAATTTCCAGGCGCTGATGAAAAAACTGGGTATTTCCGGCAAAGCGATGGAGAGGGACCAGCCTTGATGCCGCGATACCACCGCGATGAGCCGCCTAAACGCGGGCAGCCAGTGGCAGCGAAACACGGACGGTGGTTCCCGAACCAACCTGGCTGGTCACGGCGATTGTACCGCGGTGATTTTCGATGATGCCGTAGGAAATAGCCAATCCCAGGCCGGTACCGCGGTGTTCCTTGGTGCTGAAAAAGGGGTTGAAGATCCGACACAGGTCAGCCTCCGGTATACCGCAGCCCCTATCCGCCACGTCAACGTAGGCGAATGCTTCATCGGAGATCAGACCGGTCGTAATGGTCAAATCCCCCCCTTCCTCCATCGCATGTAAGGAGTTTATCATGATGTTGATAAAAACCTGTTCCAGTTGATTGGCATCGGCAAATATAGGCGGCAGATCCTCCTGAAAATAGGTGTGGATTTCCATATTGGCCGAAGAGAACTGATTTTCGATCAGGGCCAGGGTGTCCGCCAGGACCTGGTTGAGGGAGCAGGCGCTCATCTGCGGGACGTGCTCACGGGAAAACTCCAGCAGGCCCTTGACTATTCTGGCGCAGCGTTGCACCTCGGAAGCGATGACGGATACATCCTCTTTGAGTTCCGGGTCGAGTCTTTCGCTGTCACGCAGTAGCGTGCTGTACATGAGGATACTGGTGAGGGGATTGTTGATTTCATGGGCTACTCCGGCGGCCAACTGGCCGACAGAGGCCATTTTTTCGTTGCGGATGAGCTGATCCTGCATATTCCTTATTTCCTGGGTACGCTCTGCCACCTTCGTTTCCAGGTTCTGACCCCATTCTTCCAGCTCGCGGCGGGCCTTCTTCAGGCTGTCCGTCATAGCATCGAAGGTATCGGCCAATTTACCCAGCTCGTCCTTGGATCCCGAGTCGATCTTGGCATCCAGATCGCCCGCCGCGACCCGCCTGGAATGGTTTAGGAGCACCTGAATCGGCCAGTTTATGATTCGTTGCGTAAAAGCGGTGATCAGGGTCGCCGTAAGTAACAGCATTATTATCGTAAGTAAAATGGTCTTGTTGCGTAAGGTTGCGATTTCGGCCGTTTCTTTTTCCAGCGAAAAAATCGCGTCCAGCATGCCCAGCACGCGCGTTTCCCGGGGGTGGGCATGGCAGGAGGCCGTGTAGCAGCTGGGCTGATTGTAGATCGCCTTCGTCATGCCCAGGGCCTTTCTCCCCTTTTCATTTCTGATGATCCTTCCGCGGTCCAGTGTCGATGCCTGAAGCAGCGGGGTGTCACCGGCATGACATATGCTGCAGGCGGCGTCCTGCTTGTGGAGTACGACTCCTAACTCCTCTCTTTTCGTGGAGTGGGTGATGACACCGTCTTTGTTTATCATGCGGATTTTTTCGATGTTGTCCTGCTTACCCACCTCGTCCATCATCAGATAGACTTGATCCTTCTCCGCTTTCAGCATCTCGTAATGGGTCGTCTTGATGACCGTTTCCATGATCCGGTCCGCGTGGGATGCCGCTTCCTCCACAACATGCTTGTTCAGCGTATCGATATGCATGTATGCGAAGATGGACATGAAGACAGCCAGAACCAGGCTGGTGATGACAGTGAGTTTGAAGATCAGGCTTTGACGCACTTTTGCAGCATCCAAGGATTGCAAAGCAGCCGCGGGAACTCCACCGCAGGCTCCGGGGCGTTTTGTGGAGGTTTCGTTGTCCATTCCCAGGATTACTGGAGCCGATGCGTGGAATCAAACCGCGGACCTACTGATTACGAATCAGTTGCTCTACCGGCTGAGCTACATCGG
>JBBIRO010000067.1:0-9357 GCA_037441775.1 Syntrophobacterales bacterium | reverse complement strand
ACCGCGGACCTACTGATTACGAATCAGTTGCTCTACCGGCTGAGCTACATCGGCCTTTAGCTGGAAATATAATCGAACCGGGATGGCTTCATAAAACAAAGACTTTGCCTTTGTCAAGTACAAGATACCCTCAAGGGAAATAATATTGACAGTGAAATAGTTGTCCTGTAGAGAGGTCTTACAAATTAGCGGGGATAAGAGGTGAGCAGCTGTGCAAAATAAAGTAAATGCCCTCTGGCAATATTTTTCATCGATCAAACTGGCCATTATCCTGATTGCCATAATCACCGTGGCCTCCATCATCGGGACTCTTTTACCGCAGCAGGATGCCGCCGGAGAATTTCTCCGGGATCGCTCGGTCTGGTTCGTTTCCCTGTTCAATTTTCTTCAGTTGGGCAATCTCTTCCGCTCCGTCTGGTTCACCGCCCTTTTGGGGCTCTTTTCCCTCAATCTGATCGTCTGTTCCTGGAACCGTTTCCCCGCAGCCTGGAAGCTGTTCCGGCGGCCCTTCCAACCGGGCAGAGAAGATCTCTTTCGCGACTCCCCGCAGGCCTGGCGACACAATTCCCAGGCTTCGCTCCCCGCGGAGGTCAAGCGGATCGAGGCGCTGATGAAACGGAAGTACCGCCGTGTCGCCGTGCGGGAAACGGGCGGGGGAACGCTTGTACACGGGGAAAAAGGCGCCCTTTCCTATCTGGGGGCCTACATAATCCATGGGGGCATTCTGGTGATCATTGCCGGCGCTCTCGCGGGCATATTCTTCGGTTTCAAAGGTTATGTGAACATCATGGAGGGTGAGTCCGTCCAGGTGGCCCAGCTTATCAGCGGCCGGGGGGTGCAACCGCTGGGTTTCACGGCGCGGTGTGACAAATTTATCGTGGAGTTCTATGAAACGGGGCAGCCGAAGCTGTTTAGGTCCGATATGACCTTCACCAAGGGCGACAAGGTGCTCGCCCAAGGCGCCCTCCGGGTGAATCACCCCATGGAGCTGGAGGGCATCCGTTTTTATCAGTCCAGTTACGGCAGCATCCCCGAGGCGGCCCAGCTGATCGTCTACAAGGGTGACCGTGAAATCGCCCGTATCAGGGTGCCCGCAGATGGGCAGGCGGTTCTCCCTGGCAAGGCCGGTTCAGTTAAAGCTCTTCGTATGGAAGCAAATCTGATGGAGATGGGACCGGCGGTTAAGGTGCAAGCCACTCTGGACGGCCAGGTCAAGGACTTGTGGATTTTTCAGTATCTTGAGGAAATCCGAAAGCACAACCCGGGTATTCTGGCGATGGCGCCCGCCCTCAATCCCGATCTTGCCCTGCCTTATCGGTTTGCCCTCGAAAAGCTGGAGGAGCGTTACTACACGGGTTTGCAGGTAAATCGCGACCCGGGCGCCCCGCTGGTGGGTATCGGTGCGTTGCTGATGCTATACGGCTTGATGCTGACCTTTTTTTATCCTCACAGGCAATATCTGGTGCGGCTGGCAGCGGAAAACAACGGGACCAGCATTACGCTGGCCGGCAAGACCAACAAGGATCCGGTGGTTCTGAAAAGGGACATCATCAAGCTGATGGCGGCGATCAAATCCTGAAGGGCGGGCGGCACCGATCTTCCCGCACTCCTCGGGGTCAGCGGGAAACAGCATTTGCGTAAGGAGCTTTCGTTATGGACAATACAATGATGTTCAGTGTGGTTACATTCATATATCTGTTTTCTTTTTTCTTCTATCTGCTGCGCATGATCAGCGGCACGGAGTTCTGGGGAAGGATCGGCAGCTGGTCCATCATGACGGGATTTGTCCTGCACACTTTCGCGTTTAGCTATCGCTGGGTGGAATCATATGACCTGGGCATCGGCCGAGTGCCCTTAACCAACTTCTACGAATCGTTGGTGTTTTTCGCCTGGACCATCGTCTTGATCTACCTGATCCTAGAGTGGCGCACGAAAAGCCGGACAATGGGGACGTTCATTACCCCCTTCGCCTTTGTCGCCATGGCCTTTGCCACCCTGTCTCCGAATATCGACAGCCGCATACAACCCCTGATCCCGGCTTTGCAGAGTGACTGGCTCACGATTCATGTAGTCACCTGTTTTATAGGTTATGCCGCCTTCACCTTGTCCTGCGCGATGGGGATCATGTATCTGCTGCGCAGCAGAGCGGAAAAAAAATCCCTGGCAGGCAGGGGTTTTTACAGTTTTCTTCCCGCTTTGGAAGTGTCCGATGAATTGAACTACCAGGGCGCAGTTCTGGGGTTTGTCTTCCTCACGCTGGGGATCATGACCGGCTCCATCTGGGCTTACAGCGCCTGGGGCTCCTACTGGAGCTGGGATCCCAAGGAGACCTGGTCGCTGATTACCTGGTTCATCTACGCGATTCTGCTTCACGCCCGCTTCGTCCGGGGTTGGCGGGGAAAGAAACTGGCCTGGCTGGCGCTCGTGGGCTATGCGTCAGTCCTGTTCACCTACCTGGGAGTGAACTATCTGCCCGGTTTGCACAGCTATCTGTGACGAGTTCGTAATAAGTCGAGACCTTTGCACAGCCCCCCTTTGGTCATGCCGGACTCGATCCGGCATCCAGAAACTGACGGAGACGGTCAATTTACATGGTTGTGCAAAGCTCTCACGTAGGGATTGCCGCCCTGTTACCGGTATATTTATATTGCTTTTTCTTTTGTCCTGTACTAGTTACCGCAACCAATCACATACAATGTACGTTAAATCCCTCCGGGAGGAACATGATGCTCAGGATTGTCGTCCGGGTGCTGTCAGTCGTCGTTTTTTTGCTGTTTGTTCTCTCGCCGGCACAAGCCCAAAAAACGGGCTTGGCGATAGACCCGGCCACCTGCCTGGGGTGTCACAGCGACAAGGTGTCACCGGAAGCCTTCTCCGCCTCCGTGCACGGCCGCGATGCCTGCACTGGCTGCCACACCAACATCACCGATATCGAGCGGCATACGGATAAAAGGATCAAGAAGGAAAAGGTAAACTGCCAGCGCTGCCACAAGCGGGAAAATGCCGAGCATTACGCCAGCGTACATGTGCAGCGCGACATATCCTGCGCCGACTGCCACACGGACGTGCATACCCACAAGTACTGGCGGGAGGACAAGCGCATCGCCGTGGCCAAATGCCTCCAGTGCCACGACAAGGGCGAAGTCTATCAGAAGTCCGTGCATGGCAAGGGTGTGGCCGCCCGGAACCCGGACGCGGCGGCCTGTCACGACTGTCACAATCTCCATGAAATCAAATCGATAAGCGAAGCCAAACCCGCCGCGCAGAAGGAGTTCCACACCAAGGTCTGCCTCAAGTGCCACGGCGACAATCTGATGATGGCCCGCAACGGCATCCTCACCATCCCAGTGAAGACCTATCTCGACAGTTACCACGGGAAAAACTACCGCCTGGGTTACCCGGAAAAGGTGGCGGGCTGCTCCGACTGCCATACGGCCCACGCCGTGCTCAAGGCTGATAACCCCGAATCCTCCATCAACCCCGAGAACCTCGTGAAAACCTGCGCCCAATGCCATCCCAAGGCGACGAGGCTCTTCACCCAGTTCTATTCCCACGGCGACTATCAGGACCGGCAGAACTACCCGCTGCTCTACTGGACCTTCGTGGCCATGACGGGGCTTCTGATCTCCGTGTTCGCCGTGTTCTGGCTCCACTCGCTGTTGTGGATGTTCCGGGGTTTTGTGGAAAACCGCGAGACGACCAGGGCACTCCACGAAGGGCGGGCCCACCTGGTGGCCGACGGTCACAAGCAGTACCGCCGCTTCGGCCGCCGCGACATCTTCCTCCACCTGCTGGTCATGGTGAGCTTCCTCGGTCTGGCCCTTACGGGGGCGCCGCTGAAGTTCAGCGACCAGGACTGGGCGCGGCTGATCATCACGCTCATGGGCGGTACCGCCATGGCAGGTCTCATCCACCGCATCTGCGCCGTCATCATGTTCATCGGCTTCGGCTGGGTGATGATGCTGGTCGTGCATTTCCTCTTCATCAGGAAAGACATTCCCGGCAACTGGCTGGAGCGGCTCATGGGCCCCGACTCCCTCTGTCCCAGCCCGCGGGATGTTCGGGATGTGGGCGCCATGATGCGCTGGTTCTTCTTCAAGGGCCCCAAACCGACCTTCGAGCGCTGGACCTACTGGGAGAAATTTGACTTCCTCGCCGTCTTCTGGGGTATGTTCGCCATCGGCGGTTCCGGCCTCATGCTCTGGTTCCCCGAGTTCTTCGGCATGTTTTTGCCGGGCTGGACCTTCAACCTCGCCACGGTGATCCATTCCGACGAGGCGCTGCTGGCCACGGGCTTCATTTTCACGGTTCACTTCTTCAACACCCACCTGCGGCCGGAGAAATTCCCCATGGACTTCGTGATTTTCAACGGCCAGATCTCGAAGCATGAAATGATGGAGGAGCGGGGCGACCAGTGGAAGCGCTACGAAGAAGCGGGCATCACGGAGCAGTTCCATCTCACCAAACTCAGCGGCGTGATCTATGACTTCCTCGTGAAAGGCTTCGGGTTCCTCGCCGTTTTCATCGGCGTGGGCCTGCTGATCATGATGATCTACGCCTTTTTGCTGGGACTCAGGTAGCGGGCACAGTTGCCGTAGGTTGCTGCCAGTGGCCCAGGGATAGGCGATACAACCGCCCAACCGGCGTCAGCAGGAGGTAATATGGCAGAAAAGGAACATTTTTACAGGTATGCCTTTAACACCACGAGCATGATCGGTGTGGTGCTGGCGGTGGTCGCCACGGGCGCCATGATCTTCTTCTTCCTGCTCGAAGCCTTTATCGGCCTGAACAGCCCCTATCTCGGCATCTTCATCTACTTCATCTTCCCCGCCATGCTGATCACAGGGCTCATTCTGGTTCCGATCGGGGCTGCCCTGAAACGACGGCGGATGCGGTTGGCGGGGGCGGAGGGCATTCCCAAGTTTCCCGTGCTGGACCTGAATGATTCCAGCAAGCGCAATGCCTTCATCTTTTTTGTCCTTTCCACCTTTATTTTTATCATCATCGTTTCCGTGGCTTCCTACAAGGGGTTTCATTTCACCGAATCTCCCACCTTCTGCGGCCTCATCTGTCACAAGGTCATGGAACCGGAATACACGGCCTGGAAGAACTCCCCCCACGCCCGGGTGGCCTGCGTGGAATGTCACATCGGGCCGGGCGCGGAGTGGTATGTGAAAGCCAAAATATCCGGGTTGCGGCAGATTTACCGCACGGCGGCGGAGGTGTACGAGGTGCCGATCAAGACGCCGGTGGAACATTTGCGTCCCTCCCGGGACATCTGCGAGCATTGTCACTGGCCGGAGAAATTCTACTCGGCCCGGCAGAAGGTATTTTATCATTATGCCCTGGACGAGAAGAACTCCTCCCGGGACACCATTCTGCTCATCAATATCGGCGGCACCCCCAAAACGCCCCACGCGAAGGGCATTCACTGGCATATAGGCAATGATGTGACCTATTATGCCAGGGACCGCCAGCGCCTCGACATGGCCTACATCATGGTGAAGGGCAAGGACGGCAAAGTGACGGAGTATTTCAACACGGAAAACCCGCCCGGCCCCGAGGAGCTGGCCAAGGCCAAGTCGCGCCTCATGGACTGCACCGACTGCCACAACCGTCCGACCCATATCTACCGCTCCCCCGGCCGGGAGATGGACGAGGCCTTCGTCTCCGGGCACGTGGACGTAACGCTGCCCTACATCAAGAAAGTGGCCGTGGAGACCCTGAGCAAGCCCTACAATAACGCCGCCGAGGCGCGGCAGGCGATCGACGGGGAAATCCGGAAATTCTACCAGGAGAAATATCCCCAGATCGCCAGGGACAAGGAAGAGGCGATCACCGCGGCCATCAAGGAAGTCCAGCTCATCTACGGCAGGAATTTCTTCCCCCAGATGAAGGTCACCTGGAGCACCTACCCCGATCATATCGGGCATTTCTATTCCCCCGGCTGTTTCCGCTGTCACGACGGCAAATACAAGACCAAAGAGGGGAAAAGCATATCCAAGGACTGCAATCTCTGCCACACCGTGCTGAGCCAAAAGCAGGAGAACATCCCGAAGGGCAAGCGGGTCACGGACTATGTCCACCCCGTGGATATCGGTGATGATCTGAAGAAGATGAACTGCAGCGACTGCCATCTCCCCGGCAGCTAGCGGCTCATTTGATGTGCCCCTCGTGGACGATGACCAGGGCCCGGGTGTGGCGTTTCTTGTCCTGATTCGGTTCGATGAAAAGTGGTTCGACCGCTGAGGCTATCTTCACCCTGTCCACCCCTGCCGGGAGCGGTCTGTCGGAGAGTTTGTCGCCCCGGGGCCAGGGAACGGACCCGGGGTCTGCAGGCTCTGCGGTGGATGGAGTGGGCTCCCATCGCCTGATCGCGCGCTCGTCGCTTCCGGACAGGAGCACGGCGCCCAGCCCGTCGATGTGCACCGCTTTTTTTTCATAGATGCACGACCCCAGGAGCGAGCAGGTCACGCTTTTGTCCTCCGCATTGATCCTGGCGTGAAACAGCCTGAGCAGAGAGGAGAAGCCCGTGTCTTCCCGCTCGACGACCGCCGCATCTCGCCCGGTAACGAACACCGTCGCGCAAATGGTTTTCGCCTTCAAGGCGCAGCCGATGGGAAACTCGTCGATGTATTCCCTGTTTGCATAGCCGGCCAAAAGTCCGGCGGCCAACAGAATGCCCGCCAGGCCGAGAATGATTGTTTTTTTTGGAAAAAATTCGCATGTCTCGACTCTCCTTGCTCACGCACGAGGGTGATTGGGATCATCATCCGGGGATCGGGGGGTCTCCGCGTTTCCCCCGTCGGATATCCCGTCGCGCTTCTTATCGTTGAAACCCACAGGCAGTCCTTTCATCCACCTTTCGGCATCCGCCGGGGCGACTTCCCCGTTTGAGGCCGCCCGTGCATAGGCTTTGGCGGATTTAACCTCATCCTCCGTCACAATACGTTCCAGGAGCCTGTCGAAAAGGGGATTGCACAGGTCGTTCATCAGGCGGAACAGACGCGACTTTTCCTTCAGCGCGGTCTTGTGAAAACGGACGCATCCGAAGCAGCCGGGTGTTCGCACGATGTAATCCGAAGGATTCACGCGATACATACGGGACAAAAAGCGCATGCCGAGCTTGAGCGGCTCGCGAAACAGCCGGAACTCGGGAGTGCGGCCGTATGCGATCTCTACCAGCTTTAGGGTGCAAGTGTTGCAAAGGGCCGTTTTCTTGGCATCTTTGGCATTCATGGGGGATCCTTCCGGGCTAAATCAGTCCGGCCGTCATTCCCGCCCCGATCAGGATCAGCATGATCCCGACGATGATCTGGATCGCGCCGTAGGTGACGGACTTGATCAGGCGTTTCCCTATGAACGCACCGAGGAAGGCCGCCAGGGTGGCCGCCCAGACAAGCGTCCAGGCCCCCGCAAGCTCGGTGAATCGAGCGGTGTAAAAACCGAAGCCGTACACCATGATTCGGGCGATATCGACGATGACGGCCGCGACGGTGCCGGTTCCGATGAATGCCTCCTTATCCAGCCCGGCCTTGATCAGAAAGGCCGAGCGCAGCGCGCCCTGATTGCCGGAAAGCCCCCCGAAAAAACCGGAAAGCAGGCCACCCAGCGGCAGGTACCTTCGATGGAAAGACAGCCCGCGCAGGCGAGGAAGGAGTTCAAAAAGGGCGAATCCGACGACCAGCGGGCCGACGACCAGTTTGACAAGGGTGATCTCATGAGACCGGCCGCCGAAGACATAGCCGAAAAGCGGCGGCAGGTGGGCGAAGAGGCCCAGCAGCGCCGCGCCGATAAACGCCGCGATCGCGCCGGGGACGGCGAAGCGCAACACGACGCCCGGGTCCGCCTTCCGGCCCACGAGAAAAATTTTGAACAGATTGTTGGCCAGATGCACCACCGCCGTTGCCGCTATCGCGACGGGCACCGGGAAAAAAAGGGCAAAGACCGGCATGAGCAGGGTGCCTAGGCCAAAACCGGAAAAAAGGGTGAGTGCCGACGCCAGCAGCGCCGTCACGCATACGACAAGATATTCCATATGACCTCCCGTTCAAACTGAAGATTGATCGTCTATCTCTTCCATCAACTCATGCACTTTCACGAGCGCCTCGGCCAGTGCCGCCTCGCCGGATTCGGTGGCCAGGTAGTATTTGCGCACCTTCCCCCCACCACCTGCCTGTCGGACCTCAGAAACCCGTCCCGATCCAGCCCGTGAAGCAAGGGGTATAGCGTCCCGGGGCTGAGGTTGTATCCGTGCCGGACCAACTCTCGGATCAAGTCCAGACCAAAGACCGGCTCCGGGGACGCATGAAACAGGACATGCAGGCGGATAAAGCCCAGGAAAAAGTTCCGTGTCAATATATCGGAATTCGTTATCGACATGTGACAGCAATGACGGTCCTCGGGCCGATTGTCAAGAAAAAAGAAGACCCCGCATGAAAGACCGGCACAGCTTGTGAAACCACCGCATCGGCCTTATACGGGGCCTTCCATCGAAATGTCGGGACCGGCGGAAGGTCCCTTTGTTTAACGGGTTCGTCGCGTTTTGATTCCTGGGAGCGCGATACCCGGAAGGACACAATGATCGGCAAAGGGGTTCAAGATGCGAAGATGTCAAAGAGGATTCACGTTGATCGAAATCGTAGCGGTGCTGGTCATCCTAGGCATGCTGGCGGTGGCGGCCGTACCTCAGTACTACGATATGCTTAACAGGTCACAGCAGAACACCGTCTTGGGCGCCGTGGCTGCTCTCGAATCGGTCGCGAACTTGGAATACGCCAAGACGCTTCTGACGACACCCTCGGTTACCACATACACCCCCACTTCTCCCGTTGTCGTAGGGGATTTTTCGGGTACGGAGGTGATTGCCGCCGGTTTCGTGACCGAAACAGTGACAGCCGGACCCGCGTGGTGGACCCGCGTGGTGGAACTCCGCCATCCCCGGCCACAGCCAAAAACTCACCGCGAATTTGGTAAAGGAAGTCGGCAGTCTGTTCGTTCTGCAGGAACTGATCCTATCCGCAAAGAAATACGCATACGGCCAGCAGGACTCCGACGAGCTGCCGGATCTCATCCGCCGTATCTTTCCCTTGAAGCAGCTCTGACAGGACAGCGGCCGGGGTCATCGATCCACACGGTCCGTCATGCCCGCTCAGCTCCCGGTGAAAGATTGCGTCAAGTGTCACAAGAAATAAGCCCCGCAAAAACCCCCTCACCGGATGCTGAGGGGGTTTTTTTGTCCGTAAAACCGGAAAAAGGGCAGGCAGTTATTTTTTGACGGTCTCGTAAAAAGTCGTCACCCCGGCAAATACCGGATCGCCGCCTGCCCCGGACGCGATCCGGGGTCAGGGACAGGCG
>JBBIRO010000066.1:0-9464 GCA_037441775.1 Syntrophobacterales bacterium | reverse complement strand
TAAAAAGGCCGGATGCTGCGTTGCGCTGCATCCTTCGTCATTGCGGCGTACCATGAGTACGTCTCATTCCTCAGGATTTGCGCGCCTTGCCTGCGGCCTTTTTACAAAGCCGCCCGAATATTGACTTTTTACGAGTTCATCATATTTACCGGCCAAGAATATCAGGTCAGGGGACCAACGAAAAAGCCTTCCTGGCCGCGCCGCAAACCGGGCACTTCTCCGGGGCCGCCCCTTCCACCGTCATCCCACAGACGGAACAAACGTAATAATCCGCCTCCTGGTCCTTACCCAGGTTGTCCAACATCCGCTGATAGAGGCCGGCATGAATTTTCTCCACTTCATTGGCAAAGCGGAAGGAGCGCTCGGCATCTTTTTCCCCTTCTTTGCTCGCGGCTTCAATGAATTCTGGATACATGTTCTTAAATTCGTGTATCTCGCCGTCAATGGCCACCTTAAGATTTTCCTTCGTATTCCCAATGGCCTTCATCGCCCTTAAGTGGGCATGGGCGTGGACGGTTTCCGCCTCGGCTGCGGCCCGGAAGAGTTTCGCCGCCTGGTTGAATCCCTCTTTCTCCGCCTGTTTTGCAAATGCTAAGTATTTCCGGTTGGCCTGCGATTCTCCGGCAAAGGCATCTGCCAAATTCTTTGCTGTCTTACTCATGGTTTCATTCCTCCTTCTTATGGTTTGTAGTTTGATGTTCGTCGCTTATTTCCACCATCCTTTTTTGATGTGGGCCTCTTTTTCCTGCTTAGCCAACTGCCGGATCCGGTAGGCGGCATCGCGGATGACGCCGTACAGGACGCCGCATCCGGTATCTTCCCGGACCGCGTCTCCCTCCGCGGCCAGATCAAGCATCGCTGCTGTCAATTCAATGGTTTTTTGGATGCTCTCATCGCACCGCTTCATTTTCCATGCGCCTCACTAACTTTTAACTATAACTATCAAGTTTTGTGCCAACCAGTGACAGGGGATCGTACCTTGATTAATAGCTGTAATATCAATTGATTATCTACGGGAAGCAAAGATGGGAGGCGCAGCGCTTCCCGAGCGATGAGACACTTATGTCTCATCGCCCACCTTTGGCCTCTGCTTTCGGTAAAGGGCGCGGCATCATCCAGGCTGGATATGGGAATGGGTATCCGGAGTGATTATTGGTGGTTACAAGACATCGGCCATGCCCTCCGGCAATAGCCTGTAAGCGGCCTGATCACTTTACTTGAGTGTATCACGGAGCAACGAAACAGAAGTGTCTCACGAGACACTTAGTTCTTCGGTCAGATACCGGTACAAAGTTGCCCTCCCCACCCCTAAAATCCGCGCCGCCTTAGCCCTGTTACCCCCTGACTGGGTCAGGGCGGAGCGGATCATGTCCGGCGTAAGCTTGAAGGACGCCCCCTGGCGGGAAAGGGTATTACACCCCTGGAGTTCCCGCGGCAGATGTTCGGGTAGAATAATCCCGCCCCGGCATTGCACCAGGGCGAAATGCAGCGCACTCTGCAGTTCCCGCACATTTCCCGGCCAGGGGTAGGCCTGCATGAGGTCAAGGGACTCCTTGGCCAGTCCGAGGGTGGTCTGCCCATCCTGGGCAGCCTGGCTAAGAAAGTGCTCCGCCAGGGAAGAAATATCATTTTTCCGGTCTCTTAAGGGGGGCAGGTGAATGGGCACCACGTTGATCCGGTAGTAGAGGTCCTCCCGGAACTGCCCGGCCTTGACCTCCTTTTTCAGATCCCGGTTGGTGGCGCTCACCAGGCGGATATTTGCCTGGATGGTTTCTTCTCCTCCCAGGCGCTCGAAAGTACCCTCCTGGAGAACTCGCAGCAGCTTTGCCTGTACGCTGCCGGGCAGGTCGGCCACCTCATCGAGGAAAAGGGTGCCGCCATGGGCAAGCTCAAAGCGTCCTTTCTTGTCGCGGATTGCACCCGTAAAGGCGCCTTTCACATGACCGAAAAGTTCGCTCTCCAGGATCCCTTCAGGCAGGGCCGCGCAGTTGATGGGAACAAAAGGGCGCCCGCCGCGACGGCTTTCATTGTGGATCGCCAACGCAACGAGCTCCTTACCGGTACCTGTTTCGCCGCTGATATGAACCGGATAATCATTGCCTGCCAGATCGCTGATCTGACGATATACTTGCAGCATCTTCGGATCATGGCCGATAATTCCCGCAAAGCCCCGGAGATGGCCGGTAAGAATTTTCAATCCGATCAAATCGGTGATATCCCGGAAAGCGGCAAGCACACCATGGAAGCCGCCTTCCTGATCCCTCAAGCCGGTCAATTGCATCTCGATTCGTCTGGCTTCTCCCTTTTTGGTGAAAATATTGAGCGGGTAGGAAATACGATCCAGAATGGCTGGCGATCCATCGCAGAAGGAACAGCGACCGCCGCAGAAGGCCCCCCCGAACACCTCGTGACAGTCCCTGCCGATCACCTCCTGACGGTCATACCCGGTTATTTCCTCCGCGCTCCGGTTGAAGAAGAGTATGCGCCGCAACCGATCGTGGGCAATAATCCCTTCCGAAAGGCTTTCCAGAATCCTTTCCAGGTTTTCTTTTTCCACAATGATATTTTTCAGGTTCCGACTTTCCATCAGGGGTCGCCATTAGCGGAGGGTCGTTTTTTTATGGTTGCGCAGGCGCGATAGGAGTATATGAAGAATGCTCCGGGGTGTCAAATTAATTATGGCCGCCGGTTCATTTCTTCCTTGACATGTTCTACATCTTGTTGTCTAAGGGTTACCTGCTACCATATGTTGTATATATTTGCCTCTGCCCCACGTAATAGTGAAGGAGAAAATTTACATGAAAAAAAGAGCTTCCACCCCCGCAGGCGCCGCCCTGACCAAAAACGCGATTACCGTGCTGCAACGGCGATACTTGAGGAGGGACATGGCGGGCAAGGTCCTGGAAACACCGGACGACATGTTCCGGCGCGTGGCCAAGAGCATCGCCGCCGCCGACCTGATATTCAACAAAAACGCAGACAGCACGGAGCTCTCGGCACAGTTTTACAAAATGATGACGGCGCTGGAATTCCTGCCCAATTCCCCCACGCTGATGAACGCCGGACGGGAGCTGGGCCAGCTGTCCGCCTGTTTCGTCCTGCCCGTGGGGGACTCCATGGAGGAGATCTTCGACGCAGTCAAATATACCGCCATGATTCACAAGTCCGGCGGCGGCACGGGCTTCTCCTTCTCTCGCCTCCGCCCCGCCAACGATGTGGTTTTAACCACTACGGGCATCTCCAGCGGCCCCATTTCCTTCATGCGGGTTTTTGACATTGCCACCGAAACCATCAAGCAGGGCGGCACCCGCCGCGGCGCCAACATGGGGATTCTGCGCGTCGATCATCCCGATATTATGGATTTCATCATGTGCAAGGCCGACCATGCTAACCTGAATAATTTCAATATTTCGGTCGGCATCACGGAGTCCTTCATGGCCGCCGTGGAAAACGATGAGAATTACGAGCTAATCAACCCCCGGAATGGTCAGGCCGTGGGCACCCTCAATGCACGCAAGGTCTTCAACCGAATTGTCAATCAGGCCTGGGAAAACGGGGAACCGGGCATAGTCTTTCTGGACCGTTTGAACCGCGATAATCCCACGCCCCTCTTGGGGGAGATTGAATCCACCAATCCCTGCGGAGAACAACCTCTCCTGCCCTATGAATCCTGTAATCTGGGCTCGATCAATCTGGGAAAAATGGTCCAACAGGGCCGCGTGGACTGGATAAGACTCCAGGAGGTGATTCACCTGGCCGTGCATTTTCTCGATAACGTGGTTGAGGTCAACAAGTACCCACTGCCTCAGATTTCCCAGATGACCTTCGGCAACCGGAAAATCGGCCTGGGCGTCATGGGCTTCGCAGATATGCTGATCCTGCTGGGCATACCCTACGACTCCGAGGAGGCGATCGACATGGCGCAGCAAACAATGAAATTTATCCGTGATCAGGGCCATGCCGCGTCCCGGGAACTGGCAAAACAACGGGGGGCATTCCCGAATTTCCCGGGTTCGCTGTACGATAAAAGAGGCGAACCGCCGTTGCGCAACGCAACGGTTACGACAATTGCGCCCACGGGAACCATTTCCATCATTGCCAACGCCTCGTCAGGCGTGGAACCGATCTTTGCCGTCTCCTATATCCGCCAGGTCATGGATAACGATGTGCTCGTGGAGGTACATCCTCAATTTGAAATAATTGCCCGCCAACGGGGCTTCTACTCGCCAGAACTGATGCAGCGGATTGCCAAAAATGGCTCTCTGCACGATCTGGAGGAAATCCCCGCGGATATTCGGTCGCTTTTTGTCACCGCCCACGATATTTCCCCGAAGGTGCATATCGGCATGCAGGCCGCGTTCCAGAAATACACCGATAATGCCGTCAGTAAAACCGTTAACTTTTCTCACGAGGCGACAACAGAGGACGTGGCCGAGGTTTACCGGCTGGCCTGCCAGATGGACTGCAAGGGCGTCACTATCTATCGCGACGGTTCCCGGAGCAAACAGGTTTTATCCACGGGCAAGGCGGAAAATAAAACCGCGCGCGGCGGCGAAGAACGCAGGGGCGGAAAACGCGAGCGTCCCAAAGTATTGAAGGGCTGGACCTATCAGATGCAGACTGGCTGCGGACCCCTTTATGTCACTGTCAATCAGGACGACGCGGGCCTCTTCGAGTTGTTTACTACTATGGGCAAGGCCGGCGGCTGCGCCGCCTCCCAGAGCGAAGCCATCGGACGTCTAGTCTCGCTGGCCTGGCGCAGCGGCATCCAGGAGCGCCAGGTCATCAAGCAGCTTCAGGGGATTTCCTGCCACAGTCCGTCCGGATTTGGCGAGAATAAAGTCCTGTCCTGCGCGGATGCGGTGGCCAAGGCCATTCAGTCCCATCTGGCTGCCAATGGCTTTGGCGCCGTCCCGGTAAAGGTCGCCTTTGCCCGGGGCGCCTGCCCGGACTGTGGCGGGATTGTGGAGCACGAAGGGGGCTGCGTCGTCTGCCGGCAATGCGGCTACAGCGAATGCGCCTGATCCCGTAGGGGGGCGTAATACCTGCCCCCTTTACGCCCCGTATTTGGTCAGGCGGCCCGCGTGGGCGAGAGCCATGATCATCAGGTTCATCATGGGCATCCGGCCCATGCCCCCCTGAAGGCAGAACCTTTCCCCAAATCGTTCCACCCCGTCAGTACGGCAGTTGATCGCCCGAAGGAGAACCGGCACTGGGTGCCAGCTATGAGCCGCCAGCGCCGCCGGGGTGGAGTGATCCCCCGTCACTACCAGCACATCCGGTTTTAAGGCGGCAACGGCGGGAATATACCCATCCACCTCTTCGATGGCGGCGATCTTCTTGTCGTAATTGCCATCTTCCCCGCCGGAATCGGTTGCTTTCACATGGAGATAGAAAAAATCATACCGGTCGAAATTTTCCTTTAATGAGGCAAATTCATCGGCCAGGGTAGAAACATCGCTGCAGACATCCATTCCCAAAAGTCGGGCAATACCACGGTACATGGGATAGGAGGCAATGGCCAGCGCCTTTAAGCGGAACCGTTCGGTCAGGCTGGGGAATGACTGGTGGCGGGCGTAGCCCCGCAGGAGAATCATATTGGCCCTTTCCTCCGGCGCGAGTATTTCCCGCGCCTGCGAGAGAAGTTCTTCCAGCAGCGCCGCCGTTCGTTGCGCCGCCGGTTTAAGGGCGCGGGGCGTAAGGGGCGTCACTCCCAGACGCTGGGGGTCCGTTTCGGCGATCTCCTCATGCAGATCATCACCGCGAAGCACGAGCAGGGCCCGATGTTCCTTTTCCGGGGCGAAAAATACCTCCACCCCGGGGGCAAGGCGGATCGACCCGGCCAGAATCCGGCAAAGGCGTCGATTGGTTTCCGTATCCAACCGACCCGCCCGCCGGTCGAGGACCAGACCGACGGTATCAATGGTGGCAAAGTTGACCCGGGCGTAGAGATCCCGCGGATCCATGGGAAAATCAATCCCGGCAGCGGAGAGAAAACCCCTGCCGATATTGTATTTTATGGGGTCATAGCCGAAAAGGGCGAAATGCGCCGGGCCGCTTCCCGGGGTAATTCCGGGGGCGATGGGGTCCAGAAGACCGCAAATTGATTCCCGGGCCAGCGCATCCAGATTCGGCGTACGGGCCGCCTCCAGTTCTGTCTCCCGCCGGTTTCCCATCGGCAGCCCCCCCAAGCCGTCCATAATGAGAAAAACGATTTTTGTCTTGGCGTCAACCACCAGGGAATCGATAAGCTCGGAATTCATGTTGTCACTCCTCACAGCATAGCTTTTGCGTTATCTTGCGGGCGTTGCGGCCACGACAGAGCATGGCCCTCCGAAGGCAACATCGACGTTGCCGAAACCAGAGCGGCGCCGGGCCCTCCGCGTACTACCTCATCCCCAAAAGCTTCCTGGCCACGACAACGCGCTGAATTTCGTTGGTGCCCTCGTATATCTGGCAGATCTTGGCGTCTCTCATGTGCCGTTCCGCCGGATATTCCTTGATGTAGCCGTAGCCGCCAAAAATCTGGACGCCTTCGATCGCCGCCCGCATGGCCACATCGGAGGCGAAATACTTGGCCATAGCCGCCTCCTTTTCAAATTCCAGCCCCTGATCTTCCAGCCAGGCAGCCCTAAGCAGCAGCAGTTCTGCCGCGTCCAGCTCGGTTGCCATATCCGCCAGCTTGAATTGAATGGCCTGAAAGGTGGAAATGGGCTTGCCGAACTGGACCCGCTCCTTGGCATAGGCCAAAGCGTCCTCCAGGGCGGCGCGGCCGATTCCGCAGGCCTGGGCGCCGATGCCGATCCGGCCCGAATCTAGTCCCGCCATCATCTGCTTGAAGCCCTGGCCGTATTGCCCCAGCAGATTTTCGGCCGGAACAAGCGCGTCCTCGAAGACCAGCTCGGAGGTTCCCGAAGCCAGGATTCCCATCTTCTCCTCAACCTTGCCCACGGAAAAACCGGGGGTGTTTTTCATGTCAACAATCAGATTGATCACGCCCTTGTAGCCCAGGGTCTGATCGGTCGTTGCGGCAAGAACGCAATAGTCCGCCACGTTGCCGTTGGTGATAAAGGTCTTAACCCCGTTGACCACAAAGTGATCTCCCTTAAGTTCCGCCCGGCAGCGCAGCGCGGCTGCATCCGATCCGGCGCAGGCCTCGGTCAGCGCATAGCAGCCCTCGCTCCGCCCTCCCGCGACCGGCGTGAGAAAGCGCAGTTTCTGTTCTTCCGTGCCGTAGGTCTTAACCGGGTGGCCATAGAGAGTGTTATTGACCGAAACGATTACGCCGCAACTGGCGCAGGCCTTTGAAATCTCGATGGTGGCCATCACATAGGTGACGTTATCCATTCCGGCGCCGCCGTATTTCGTATCCACGGCAACTCCCATGATTCCCATTTCTCCCAGCTTCCGGCAGATCTCCACCGGGTGGCGATGGGTGCGGTCCAGCTCGGCAGCCAGGGGTTTGATCTCGGCTTCGGCAAACTTCCGGACCATGTCACGAACCATTTGCTGTTCTTCCGTAGGCGCAAAATTCATCTTCCGTCTCCTTTTTCGAATTGTCGTATCAGGCCAGATTTAACCGCTTTAGTTTCTCGAAAAAAGTAGCCTTTCCCTTTTTACCGCTCCAGAACCACCGCCATCCCCTGACCGCCGCCGATGCAAAGCGCGGCCAGCCCCAAATTGACATCCCGCTTCTTCATCTGCATGGCCAGGCTGTAGGTGATCCGGGCGCCGGTGCAGCCGATGGGGTGCCCCAAAGAGACGCCGCTGCCGTGGAGATTGCAGCGATCGAGATCCACCTTGAGTTCCCGGATACAAGCCAGCGCCTGGCAGGCAAAGGCCTCGTTTAATTCCACCAGGCCGATATCGGCCATCGTGAGCCCCAGTTTTTTAAACAGCTTGCGGGTCGCGGGAATCGGCCCCAGCCCCATGTAGGACGGGTCGACGCCGCCCATGGCAAAGCCCTTGATCTTGGCTAAGGGCGTGATGCCCAGTTGCCGGGCACGGCTACCGGACATAATAACCATTGCCGCCGCGCCGTCGTTGATTCCCGAGGCATTGCCGGCGGTCACGCTGCCATCCTTGATGAAGGCCGGCGGCAGCTTGGCCAGTTTCTCCCTGCTGGTCTCCATCGGCCGTTCGTCCACCGCAAAGACCACCTGGTCGCCTTTCTTCTGGGGAATTACAAAAGGCACGATTTCGGCGGCGAAAGTCCCGTCGGCGATGGCCGCCCGCGCCCGCTGATGGCTGATCAGCGCCAGCTCATCCTGCTCTTCCCGGGTGATGCCGTAGCGCCGGGCGATATTCTCCGCCGTCTGCCCCATGTGATAGCCGTAGAATATCTCGTAGAGGCCGTCAAAGACCATCAAATCGGTGACCTGGCCGAAGGGCATGTTCATCCGGTAGCCGAAGCGGGCTTCGTTTAGCCCATAGGGAACGTTGGTCATGTTTTCCATGCCGCCCGCAATCACCACCTCGGCCGTGCCCGCCCAGATGGCGCCCGCCGCAAGCGCTACCGCCCTCATCCCCGAGGCGCAGACCATGTTTACGCTCCAGGCGTTGGTTTCTTCAGGAAGTCCGGCGTAAATGGCCGCCTGACGGGCGGGGTTTTGCCCCTGCCCCGCCTGAAGGGCGTTGCCCATAATACATTCGTCAAAGTAAACCGGCGTAAGCGAAGAATCGAAGGTATCGAATTTTTTGTTGATATCTGTCTTGCCCGCATCAGCCAAGGCATCCGGACGGCATAAGCGGGAAAGTTCATTTACCTCCGGCCGCAAGCCCGCCCGCTTTATGGCTTCCTTAATCACCTCCGCTCCTAAGTCAACCGCCTTTACCCCCTTCAGAGCCCCTGCAAAACTGCCTACCGCCGTTCTGGCGCCACTGACAATTACCGCATCTTCCATTTTATTATCTCCTTTTGATAATGGCGAAAGCCGTCCCGCCGCCACCAGTGCGGCGACTAGGCCTTGATTAATATCGCATCCCCCTGGGCCGCGCCGGAACAGATGCCCGCAATTCCCAGACCGCCGCCGCGCCTTTTGAGCTCATAGGCAAGAGTCATCAGTATCCGCGTCCCCGTCGCCCCGATGGGATGGCCATAGGCAATCGCTCCGCCGTTGACATTAACCTTGCGCTCCATTTCGTCTTCGGTCAAACCAAGAATCGCCTGTCCGCTTACCAGCGCCACAGCGGCAAAGGCCTCGTTAATCTCGAGCAGGTCCACATCGGCCAGGGTGAGATCGTTTTGCGCCAGTAGTTTCCGGATGGCCAGTCCCGGCGCCACGGCGATATCCTTGGGCTGGCAGGACACCTCCGCGTAGTCTAGGATATGGCACAGGGGGTCCAAACCGAGCTTACGCGCCTTTTCCCAGCTCGTAAGCAGGCAGGCGCCGGCGCCGTCGTTCACCCCGGGGGCGTTGCCCGCCGTAACGGAACCAGGTTTTCCGGTGACCGGGCTTAAGTGA
>JBBIRO010000065.1:0-9517 GCA_037441775.1 Syntrophobacterales bacterium | reverse complement strand
TCGTCATTTTTTGTATTGACAGAAGATGGCATCTGCAATAAGGAACGGTCAATCATTTAGCTAGAGACAAGAAACGACCTGGGTGAAAAACTGTATTTCTTCTTAGACAAAAAACCTTGACAAGCTTAAAAATATAGTCATAATACAGCTACCTGTCTCATTATCGTTTTCTTTCTAACGAGTGACCAATCGTTCTCCACAGGCGTAAGTATATAAGCGAGTCATTGCCTGCAACCATCGAGAAATACTTTCCATGAATATCGTTAATAACACAATTAATTTATTTTAATGCCTCAATCCTCCTTACACATTAAGGGGAACTCAGGATGGATAGTGCATGTATTGATTGTTGTCGCTAAACGTAAGCAGCATAAATTACCTTTTGGCCGAAAGGGGGTGAACTTCGGGGGAAAGGAAAAGAAACAGCGCGAATCGCTGGAAGCCTTTTTCTGAGGTAATTTCAGAGAGCTCTAAAACGTCAAAACAACAAAAGGAGGGGAAAAGTGAAGAGAATATGTTTAGTCGCGTTAGCAACAATGGTGGTTGCGAGCATGGTTGTTATCGGCTGGGCAGCGCCCGCCAGTGCTCGACAGAAGATTCAGCTCGATTTCGCTACCTTCTGGCCGGCCGGCGACTTTCAAGCCGCCATCGGACACAAGACCTGGATGAAGACCATATCCGACCGCGTTCTGGCCGAGACGCCCGATTTTGAGATCGCCTGGAACGAGTTCTATGGCGTGCATCCGGCAAGGCTATTGGACGGCATTGAGGCCGGAACCTACAGTGTCGGGACAAGCGGCCCTGGCTATAGTCCCGGTGTATTCCCACTGTGGTCTGGTCCCGAATTCCCTGGCGAAGCTTTCAGAAGGAACGCTTACACGATGTCATTGACAATACAGGCCCTTCATGATCAGATGCCCGAGCTTCAGGCTCAATTCGTCCCCACAAAAATGAAGCTGTTGCATTTCTGGTCCACTGGACCGGGTTACATCCTTACAGTGCCGGGTAAAGATATTAGAACACTGGCCGACTTCTCAGGCAAGACCATCAGAGCGGCAAACCCCGCATCAGTCGCGACGGTAGAAGCTCTGGGAGCAAAAGCTCTGTTCGCCCCCATGAGTGTGGCGCTTGAGAGGTTTGAGGCCAAACTGATCGATGGCATCCTCTGTCCCACTGACACGCCTAAGGGCTTCGGTCTGGGTTCATACGTGCGGAATATTACTTTTGCTCCATTCAGCTACCACTTCATTTTCTTTAAGGTAATGAACAAGACCGCTTATGATCGCTTGCCGGCAAGCGTGAAAAAGATCTTTGATGAGGTCAACGCTGTCTGGCCGGCATACTACGGTCAGTTGAGGACATGGGGTGAGGCAGATGGGTTAGAGTACATGAAAAAGCTTCCAGGGTACTCCTACTTCGACCCGCGCGCGGAGAATCCGCCTGAATATGCTAAATGGGTTGCCGCAACATCTGGTCTCATCGACAAATGGATTGGCACAGACGCCAGGAGAAAGGCTGTGTGGACTAAGTTCATCGAGCTGGATAAATACTATAACACGACACCCCCGTTTTCTACGTGGAGACACGCCTGGCCGACTCAGCCGGTGCCGCCCACGGGAAAAAAATAGGATAATGAACGTGGATTTGGCTTGATATCAGTCAGAGTGCGGCAGGAAAGTTGGGGTACCGCCGGGTTTCTCCCCGTCCTAGTGCCCCAACTTTTTTGCGAAGAAAACTAATTGACCGCTTGCAACAAAAAACCCGGGAGGGCGAATGAATGCTTTTGAAAAGATAGTGCAGTTTATAACAGAGAAGATGGCTTTTGTTTCCATGGTAGCCGTTGTGGGGTGTGTGGCCCTCGTGATGACCGATGTTATCAGGTATAATCTTACCAACGAGCCGATTCCCGGCACCCACGAGCTTGTGGAGCTGATAGCTTCGGTGATATTGAGCACGTCCATCGCTTACGTTACGTTTATGAAAGGGCATGTATCGGTGGATATCCTGGTTGACCGCTTTCGGCCCCGGACGCAGGCTTTCTTTGACCTTGTCAACAGTATTATTTCTCTCGTATTTACCGCCTGGCTCACCGTGGGAGTGTTCATCATGGCATTGCGTAATCTCAGATACGGCTGGGTGACGGGGGTTCTGGAAATTCCCCGGGCCCCCTTTATGTTCTTGATTGCCGCAGCGCTGGTACTGACATGCCTGGTCCTTTTCATGTACGCGATCAAGGCCGTGATTGTGCTTCAGAAAGGAGACCTGCATGGAGCGTGAACTGGTAGGTGTCATATCCATCATCATCATGATTGTGCTTCTTGCCATGCGCTTGCCGGTGACTTTTGTGATGCTGGCGCTAGGCATGGGTGGCATTGCCTACATTAAGGGCATGGACGCCGCATTGGGCATGGCGCCCTCTATTGTATACGGGACATTTGCCAACTACGCACTGGTGGTTATTCCTCTTTTCACCTGGATGGGCTTCATCGGCTTCCACTCGGGCATCAGTGAGCATCTGTACGAAGCCGCATACAAACTTGTGGGCCGGCTGAAGGGTGGCCTGGCCATAGCGACCACCATGGCATGCGCCGCTTTCGGCGCTATCTGTGGTTCTACGACGGCTACGTCGGCGACCTTCGCTACCCTGGCTTTACCCGAGATGAGAAAACGAGGTTACGATGTTTCTCTGGCCACAGCTAATATCGCGGCCTCTGGTATCCTGGGGGTGCTGATTCCGCCGAGCGTGATCTTCATTGTCTATGCCAGTATCACGGCGGAAAGCGTGGCTAAGCTTTTCGTGGCCGGTATTATCCCCGGCATTCTTCTGGCGGCGCTTTTCACTATCGCCACTTACACTGTGGTAGCCCGGAATCCGGAAAAGGCTCCTCCCGGTCCGTCTTTTCCATGGAAAGAAAGGATGTGGGCGTTGGCTAAGGGGGGGATCGAGGTCATAATCATCTTTGCGGCGGTTATCGGTGGGCTGCTGAGCGGTTTATTCACTGGAACGGAGGCCGGCTCAGTTGGCTGTTTCGCCACGCTGCTGGTAGTGCTTGCCAGGCGGGCGCTCACCTGGAAGGGCTTTGTGGACTCCCTGAAACACACAGTCCGGACATCGACCATGGTCATGTTGCTGGTGGCCGCAGCAGCCATCTACGGGGAGTTTCTTGGTCTGACCCGCCTACCCATGATTGTTGCAAATTGGGTAGTGGCACTTCCAATGCATCCCCTTCTTATTATGGTCGGCATTCTTATCATCCTCATGATAATGGGCTGCTTTGTTGACGCTTTGGCAATGATTTTGCTGACAATACCAATTTTTTATCCGGCGGCAATGAAACTAGGCTTCGATGGGATATGGTTCGGGGTTATTATGACACTGGCCCTGGGGATGGGTGTGCTAACACCACCAGTGGGCGCCAATGTTTACGTCGTGTACGCCATTGCCAAGGATGTGCCGGTAATGAAGATTTTTAATGGGGTGTGGCCTTACCTGATAGCCCTGTGGGCCTGTTGTCTCATACTGCTGCTTTTCCCTCAGGTTGCGCTTTTTTTGCCCAGTTTTGTTAAATAGGGCCTGCGTGTAACCCCGTTCATTATACTGAGCGGTCAACGTCACGCCCCCAGGGAGCTGCTCCGTCGGGGTTAGTTGCCCCTAGTTGGCTTACATGATCCTGTACTCATCTTTACATTAAGAGGAAAACACTAAGTGACTGACGAGAAGATAACACACTGGGACGATGACCTTGGTAAGCAAATCGACAAGGTGAAATTTATCGTCTATGGCGAGGAGATGATCGAAAAAGAGGTCAAGCTCAGCGGCAACAGTGGACGGATCTACCTGCCCCCAGACTGGGTGGGCCATCAGGTAAAGATTATCAGGATTGATTGATCAATAGGGCAAACAGGATGAAACTAAATGTCTCGATACGACCATTAACAGTTGCTGATGCCGGTGAGATTGCCAAAATATACCATGCCATAACAGGTATGGTTGCCGGGGATGATATCAGGAAATTGATCCATGAGCAGGCGGTTCGGGAAGATCCGCCCAGTTTTGTTGCCATCGCGGACGAAAAGGTGGTTGGCTATATGATAAGTCTCATCCTTCCGGGAAGTTTCGGCCTGACAAAAAGCGCCTGGATTGCCATGCTGGGAGTAAGCCCCAGCTATATGGGACGGGGTATCGGCAACAAACTTGCCACAGAAATCCTTGCCTACTACCGACGGGCGGGTATCAACGATGTCTACACATCAGTTCGCTGGGATTCCACGGATCTGCTGTCATTTTTCAAGACCCTGGGCTTTGACCGGAGCAATTTTATCAACCTCCACAAGCAACTGCTTGACTAAAGCTGTTCTTATAGAAATGACCCTCGCTCTAAACTCTCCCCCAAGGGGGAGAGGGCAGCACATTGTCTCCACTCCCTATCGAAAATTCAAGCATCCCTAGCGAATCCGATTACATCACACAACACCCGGTAGGACTTGGTCTTTCGGCCCACGATATGTTCGATCATCATGGACAACAGCAGGCGGGATTCCCGTGCTGAGCGTTCGGAAATAATGATCCGCTCGAGTTTCTCGAGTTGTTGGTTTCTTCCGTACAATAATGACCTGATGGTGCCCAAGGAGATGGCAAGGGAAGCGGAGGAAGGCGTAAGGCAGCTTAGGCAGCGGATTCCCCCGTCTTGCGGCGAAAAGTGATAGTTTCCTTCCGGATGAATGGGCTTGCGGCATTGCACGCACTGATCAAGCACCGGTTCATAGCCGCTCGCCGTAAGGAGACCTAACTCGAAAAAGTGGATAAGTCCGCGGTTCTGAAAACCACGGTTGAGCGCGCCCAGATAATTTTCCAGAAGGTCATAGATGGCGGGATTGCTCTTCCCCTCGATGGTGAAATGATCGACCAGTTCAACCATATAGGAGGCCAGGAGAGTATTTTCGAGGACATTTCTGATGTTTCCGAGATGATTTATAATGACGCTATCTTCAATCAGGGACAGGCCTCCCGGATCGCGGCGGGAAAAATAAATCCTACTTAAGGAGAACAGATCCAGGGTATTGGCGAACCTTTTGCGGCTGCGTCTCGCCCCCTTGGCAATCCCCTTTATCTTGCCATATTCTCGGCAGTAGAAGGTGATGATCAGGTCTGATTCACCGTAATCCAGCAGGCGCAGGACAAAAGCTTGGGCCTGCAGTTGCTCTCTTGCGATCATAAAAGAAGTTTAATGAAGAGGCTGGCCAGCCCCAGAAACGCGAGAAAACCTACGGTGTCGGTGAGGCCGGTGATGAAGATGTTGGAACCAAGCGCCGGATCCAGTTTCAGCCATTTTAGTGTGAAGGGGATAAGAGTTCCGGCAAATGTCCCAAGGAGAATATTTATGGTCATAGCCATAAAAATTACCAACCCGAGCATGGGAATTCCTTTCCAGAAATAACCGAGAAGACCGATTACCAGACCCACCGCCATTCCGTTCATCAACCCCACAAAACTCTGCTTCAAAAAAACCTTGCGGGCGTTTTGAACGGATATTTCGCCTAAGGCCAGGCCTCTGACCACCAGGGCCAGAGTCTGTCCGCCGGCGTTACCGCCCAGCCCGGCAATCATCGGCATGAAAACAACGATTGCGACCGCTATTTTTATGGTATCTTCAAAATAGGCGATCACCGAAGCGGCAATAGCGGCCGTCATCAGGTTCAGATACAACCAGGGAAGCCGCTTCTTTATGGAATCAAAGGGTCGGCCCAGGATGCTGTCATCTTCGCTGACTCCGGCAATCCGGTATATATCCTCGGATGTTTCCTCTTCCATGACGTCCACGACATCGTCGATGGTTATCCGGCCCAGGAGCCTGTTTTCCTGGTCCACTACCGGCAGGGAAAGGAGGTCATACTTCTTGAAGGTAAGCGCAACCTGCTCCTGATCGACATCCACGGTTACACTGGGAATATCCCGGTCGATTGCCTCTATGATTGGACTCGTCCTTTTGGAGGTGATCAGTTTTTGCAGCGGGACAGAGCCGATAAGCCGATTCTCATTGTCAACGACGAAGACATCATAGATGTTGTCGTTATCCTCAGAGATTTTAATGACTGACTGGACGGCGTCTCGTACCAGCGCATCGTCTTGAACCGCCACCAGTTCGGACTGCATGATGCCGCCGGCAGTGTCTTCGGCGTACTTGAGGAGTTTTTTTACATCCTCAACATCATCCTGCTCTATGCCATGGAGGACGGTTTGTGCCTGCTCTTCGGGCAATTCGGCGATGATGTCCGCCGCGTCGTCCGAATCCATCTCATCTACAATCTCAGTGAGCTTTTCGTCGGAGATTTCTTCTAGAATCTGCTCCCGAGAGATGTCGCTGATCTCCAGAATGACTTCCGAGGCAGTTTCCACATCGAGGAGGGAAAACAGATGTATCTTTTCGTCTTCATCAAGCAGATCAATAAGTTCGGCTATATCTGATGAATGGATCCTGCTGAAGAGATCAATGATGTCGAACTCCCGACTCTCAGCTATCCATTGTTTCAGTTGATATAGATGTTCGCTGACATGATGTTTCATGAACTGCCTGTGTTTTGTTAAAAAACGTTAGCGTCCGAATCCGGGATTGAGAAAGCAGGCGCTATTCTTTCCACCTGATTTCCCCATCAACTATGGTCATAACCGCCTTTCCGGTCAAGTTCCAGCCCTTAAAGGGGGTGTTCTTACCTCGGGAATAAAACGTAGCCGGATCAACTTGCCACAAACGATTAATGTCGATCAGGGTCACATCCGCTGCCGCCCCCGTTTTAATGGTCCCCGCGGGGAGATTGAGGATCTGGGCCGGGCGCCAAGTCATTAGGGCGATTAACTGGTTTAGACTCAGTATCCCCTCAGTTACCAGCCTTAGGGAGATTGCTAAAGATGTTTCCAGACCGGATATGCCACTGGCCGCAGCTTCTAGCTCCACCTCTTTGTCTATAATTCCGTGTGGCGCGTGATCGGAGGCGATCGCGTCAATGGTGCCATCCCTGAGTCCTAGCTGGACTGCCTCCACGTCAATTGGGCTGCGCAAGGGAGGATTTACTCGGGCATCGGTGTCAAAATCGAGCAGGGCCTCATCGGTCAGGGTGAAGTAATGAGGCGCTGTTTCAGCGGTTATCTTGATTCCGCGGGACTTGGCTTCCCGGATTAGTCTGACCGCTCCGGCGGTGCTCACATGTGCGATATGGATGTGTTTGCCGGTGTATTCGGCAATCAGAATATCCCTTGCTACCATGATGTCTTCGGCTATTGAGGGGGCACCCGAGAGGCCTGTTTGCGCGGCGGTAAACCCTTCGTTTATGGTGGTGCCGGCCGAAAGGGACGTATCCTCACAATGGGAAATCACCGGCCGGCCAAAAGACGCGGCATATTCAACGGCCGAGAGCATAAGGGAACTGTCGGTTACGGCCTTGCCGTCATCGGAAAAGGCTACTGCTCCGGCGTTGGCAAGATCGCCGTATTCGGCCATCGCCGCGCCCTCGCTACCCCGGCTGACGGCGGCAATGGGGTAAACCCTGGCGAGACGGCATTCCGCCGCCCGGCTCAAGATGTATTCGGTTACCGCCCGGTTGTCATTAATAGGTTTTGTGTTGGGCATGCAGGCAATGGAGGTGAACCCGCCCGCCAGGGCCGCGGCACTGCCGGAGGCGATCGTTTCCTTGTATTCGAAGCCGGGATCACGCAGATGGACGTGAATATCAACTAGTCCGGGGACAACGATTTTTGACCGGGCCTCAATTACTTGGCCGTCAAAGAGGGCACTTGTACCATCGGTTAGTGACCTGCCGGCCAGGTCTTTTCCCACGGCGGCGATCTTGCCGTCCACGATCATGATATCGAGGCTGTCATCGATGTTCTGTGACGGGTCGATAACCCTTCCACCTTGAAGTAACAGCTTCATGCTGTGCCTCCTGTCAGCAGGTACAAAAGCGCCATTCTCAGCGCCACCCCGTTGGTTACCTGGTCTAAGATAATGGAATAGGGGCCGTCGGCAATATCGGGCGCTATTTCCACTCCCCGATTGGTTGGTCCCGGGTGCATGACCAGGACATCCTCTTTCGCCAGCTTGATATTCCGCGCATTGAGCCCGAAATAAGCTGAATATTCCCTCAGCGAGGGGATGAGTTTCCGCTCCTGCCGCTCCAACTGGATCCTGAGCATCATTATAATGTCCGCATCTTTGATTGCCGGCTCCAGTCGGCTGTGAACCGTAACCCCCATTTTTCCCATGTCCCGGGGCATCATCGTGGCCGGCCCGGCCAGGTGGACGTCCGCTCCCATTCGGGGCAGGGCATAGATATTGGAGCGGGCCACCCGGCTGTGGAGGATATCTCCGACGATGGCGATCTTCAGTCCGGCGATCCTCTTTTTTTTCTCCCTGATAGTCATGATGTCCAAAAGCGCTTGAGTGGGATGCTCATTGGCGCCGTCGCCGGCGTTGATCACCGCGGGTTTAATAAGCCGGGCCAACATATGGGGGGCGCCGGCAGCGCTGTGACGCAAAACGATCAGGTCGGGATTCATCGCTTCCAGGTTTCTTGCGGTGTCCAGAAGCGTTTCCCCCTTGATGATACTGCTCGAAGATCCGGAGATGTTGATCGTGTCGGCGCTTAACCTCTTGCCGGCGATTTCGAAGGAGGTCCTGGTGCGGGTACTGGCCTCGACAAAAAGGTTGATGATGGTTTTGCCCCGCAGGGTCGGGACCTTCTTGATCTCCCTTGTTGAAACTTCGAGGAACGAATCGGCGGTTTCCAGAATGAAGTTGATCTCATCTACGGACATATCCCTCATTCCAAGAATATCTTTTCTGTTTAGAGTCATGTTCTTCCCCACATAAAAAATCGAAAAACCTCGCCCGTTGTCATTCCTGAATTCTGAATTTTCTGTTCTCTTCGGAATCCTTTATTACCACCTCATCCTTGCCGTCTTTTTCATTGAAGTAAACCGTTACCGCCTCCCACAGGGCGGAGGGCAGGTCCATCCCAACAAAATCAGCCCTGATGGGCAGCTCTCGGTGGCCGCGGTCAACCAATACGGCCAACTGGATCATACGGGGGCGGCCGAAATCGATCAGGGCGTCCATTGCCGCCCGGATAGTGCGGCCGGTGAAGAGCACGTCATCCACCAGGACCACCTTGCGGTCATCCAGAGAAAAGGGGATATCCGTTTTGCCCAGGGCCCGTTTGCCCTTGCCGGTCTGGAGATCGTCACGGTAAAGGGTTATATCCAGGGTGCCCATGGGAACATTGACGTTTTCAGTCTTCAATATTGCTCGCTGAATCCGCCGGGCTAAAAAAACCCCCCCGGTTCTGATGCCGACCAACACCAGGTCGATGGTGCCGCGATTCCTTTCGAGAATCTCGTGTGCGATCCTGCTTACGCACCGCTCAACGCCGGCAGCGTCCATTACCCTTGCTCCTTGATTCATAATAATACCCTCTTTTGACTTATAACGGCTTGCTAATAAGCCCAGATGCTCCTGTTGCGCGA
>JBBIRO010000064.1:0-10007 GCA_037441775.1 Syntrophobacterales bacterium | reverse complement strand
GGGCGGACACATAGGTCCGCAAATGGGCGGACACATAGGTCCGCCCCTACCGGAATCGGGCGGACACGGTCCGCAAACGGGCGGACACATAGGTCCGCAAATGGGCGGACACATAGGTCCGCCCCTACCGGAAACGGGCGGACACATAGGTCCGCCCCTACCGCAATCGGGCGGACACATAGGTCCGCAAATGGGCGGACACATAGGTCCGCCCCTACCGCAAACGGGCGGACACATAGGTCCGCAAACGGGCGGACACATAGGTCCGCAAACGGGCGGACACATAGGTCCGCCCCTACCGCAAACGGGCGGACACATAGGTCCGCCCCTACGTCCCGCATCAGGGTTTGATTTCCGGCGATACATCCAGTTGGGGCGGCATTTTCAGGACAAGCCCTCCCGTAAATGTGATCTTCTCCCGCGCTGGGAGGTCTCGCAGCCAGGCCGCCTCCGTTGGCGTTTGTTCATCCGGTGGGGGATCGTGATTTATGGCGCCACGGATCCTTTTATCGGGAAACTGGGGCAGGTTTTCCTCCAGCCGCAGCTTGATGGCGAAGTCCCGTTGATTGTGGACGCTGGTAATCCAGTGCCAGCGATGCACCTTGACCGATTCGCCGCCCGCGCCCAGGATTTCCGGTTTATCGAAGATGCGTCTTACTGAAATCAAAACCTGCGGGTCGTGGCCGAACTCAATTTCAGCCGATTGGCCGGTGAAAGAGAAAGCGCCCCTTCGCCAAAAGGAACCGGCCATGAAATAATCGGCGCTACCGGCCGGGTACGATCGCCAGCCTGGAAAAGATGTGAATCCCGTAAGCGTGGCGTAAGCCGCAAGACCGGAGCGAATACGGTGGATAAATTCCGCCGGCCAGTTTTCCTCCGTAAGCGGAAATTTAAGCTTCAAATTACTGGGAACAGTTCTTGATCCCAGAGAAATGATCTGATTGTCCGGCAATTTCTGAAGGGTGAGCGTAGCTTCAGATGGAGCGGCCGCTGGTTTGCTTCGTTTTTCCTCAATAATACCGGCTTTGACCGACCTGGTTTCCGGCAGGGTTTTAATTGTCCAGGGAGTGGGTCCGGTGGCTGAAGGCTCCGCCGCCGGTTCCCCCGAAGCCAGGGTAAGGTTTACCTGGTTCCAATCCTGGCCCGTATCCTGCCAGACCTCCGCTGCAAGGGAAACTGTAATTAGCTTGTCGTTTGGCAGGGCATTGAGGCGGTAAAAGGGACGCCAGCCACAACCCCGGGAGATGTATGTCCAGCTCAGGGATGTTTCGGTCAGCGAAGGCCCCGTCAAAAGGACTGTAACCTGCCAGTTTGTATCACTCTTTGCCTCCCGGCGCGCTATCTCTCCTTTAATATCCTTTATCCGGGCGAGGTTTAGCTCGACCACCCGATCGGACTGCATTTTTTCCTGATGTAATTTTTTGAGATTTCGGGCGATGCTTTGGGAAAGAACGAGCGCTTCGGCGTTGTTTTTGGCCTTGCCCTTGGCCTGGGTCTGCCAAAAGAGGATCTGTCCTTCCACTGAGGCCAGGTTAGAGCGCAGACGGATATTTTCCTCCTCGGCTACCACCAACTGTTTTTTCAGTTCTCTGATCCTTTCATCGTCGGCGCCTGGGTGCGGCTGATAAGTTACATCATTGATCTGAAGCCGGCTATCAGGAGGAAGTGATATTTTGGTGGATTGGGGCAGGGCGCCCGCGGGCAGCATAAACACGGCGGTCCTTTGATCCCGGGTTGTGGCGATGCGGATTTTTTTGGCCTCCGTTATCATCGCGAATTCCGGGTAGAGGATAACCTCCCGGGGGTGCGATTGACAATAGTCCGGGTAAATCAATAGAACTGCAATAATCAGAAAAACCTGCCTAATACCCTTTGCCGGGATCATAAAGTTTATGCCTCAAGCTCTTGGAGTTGTTGGGCCAGTCTTGACGTCTTCGTAAAAACTCACGTTTCCCCTCCCCGTTCAGGATGGGATAGAGGTATTGATTGAGCCAGTTTCACCCCCTCCTGGAATGCCGCTTCCAAAGCGCCTGGTTCATTTAGAATGTCCAATTTGGCGTCAATTTTCCGGAAAAGCAGTTCCCCGTCATAACCGGCGTCGATGGCATCAAAAAAATATCGGGCCGTGAGAATCGCGCCATCGAACATTTTGGCTCCTTTCGTGCCCCCAACCGAGATAAAAAAGCCTTTTTTCTTTGCTGTTCCCGGTGCGGTAAGCGATGTTTTCAAAACATATTTTCTGGCCCACAAGGCCTGGCAGCGATCAACCGGGGCCTTGGCCCAGGCGGTAATGCCATAAAAAAAAATCGGCGAGGCCAAGACCACAGCCCGAGCGGAGATGATTTTTTCATAGAGGGGCGTCATGTCGTCGTTGATTGGGCAGATACCATTTTGAAAACAATCCAGACACTCCCGGCATCCAATGATGCGCAAGCTGCTCAGATTCAGGATTTCAGCCTCATTTTTGGTTGATGTCACGCCGGAAAAAAATGCATCAAGCAATAATTCGGTATTCCCTCCCTTGCGGGGTGAACCGTTCAGACCAAGAATTGTCATTGTATCCCCCTTTTAAATTTTTGCGCTACAGCTCTGCCGGACGACCGTGGGGTGGTTTAGACCGCTCTCGCGGGCCAGGCTGTTTTTTATCCCCTGGGCCAGATGCTTGACCCTATTTATGACTTCCGTTTCATCAATGGTAGTAAGCTGCCTGTCTTTCATGATCACCCGGCCATTGATTATAACCGTATCCACATCGGCCCCGCCTACCGTATACACCAGATGTGAGTATTCATTGTAAAGAGGAGTCAAATGAGGCTTGCTCAAGCCGATGATGATAATGTCGGCCTTCATGCCGGGGGTCAACTGGCCGATATCTTCGTAACCCAAAACCCGGGCGCCGTTACAGGTGGCCATCCTCACAACCGTTCTTGCCGGCATGACGGTGGGATCCAGCCGGACGACCTTTTCCAGTTTGGCGGCACTATCCATTTCCGCAAACATGTCCAGATTGTTGTTGCTCGCGCAGCCGTCGGTGCCCAGTCCCAGTACAATCCCCGCCTGGAGCATCTTGGATACGGGCGCCATTCCGGAGGCGAGCTTCATATTGCTCTCCGCGTTATGAACTATCCGGCAGTGGGCCTGAGCCAGCGTGTTAATATCTTCATCGGTCAGGGCGACGCAATGATAGGCGATCAAGTCGCACTCTAGAAGACCCGTCTCCCGAAGCAGCCTGATGGCTGACTTAGCGTATTTCTTTTGGATTAGCTCCCTCTCAGCATCATTTTCCAGCAGGTGAATGCCGATGGGAGCCCGATATTTTTGAGCCAGCAGGGCGGCGGATCGCAAGATGGAAGGGGAGCAGGTGTAAAGGGAATGGGGTGTGACAAAGACGCTTACCAAGGGGTCGGAACACCATTTTTCAAATAGCATCTCTGTGTAGGCCAGTCCTTGAAGCGGCGTCTTCGCATTGGGGGAGGGAAAATCGAAGAGACCTTCGCCAATCTGACAGCGCACGCCGGCCTTTTTGGCCGCCTGGGCCACCTGATCTTCAAAAAGATACATATCGGAAAAGGTGGTTGTGCCGGAGCGGATCATCTCCGCGCAGGCCAATAGGCTGCCCCAGTACACCAGTTCCGGATTGACATTTTTGGCCTCGGCCGGGAAGATGTAATCGTGAAGCCATTCCATCAGCGGCAGGTCATCAGCGATGCCGCGGAAACAGGTCATGGCGGCGTGGGTATGGGCGTTGATCAACCCAGGCATGACCAGACTGCCCTGGGCGGGGATAATCTTATGGGCGGTGAAACTCTCCGCGATGTCCTGCCTTGTCCCCACGGCAATTATCGTGTCTCCTTCGATGGCCAGGGAGCCTTCGGGAATAATGGTATCCGTTTGATCCATGAGCAGAATTCGGCCACCGGAAATGATCGTATCTACCTGTCTCAATCAAAGCGCCTCCACATGGTATTTTCTGGTAAAATGGAACCACGGCAACATGCCGTTTCGATAATTAGCACAAAATTATCTTAGTCACACCTTTTTTAAAGAGTCATGAAAATTATCTTGACAAAAAATGCTTCAACTGATTAAAAGTCCTCCACAAAAGAGAGGTAGCTACAGGTTCCCCTCGACCGGTTTGTCCGGCGGGGGTTTTTATTTCTTGGTAATGAACGTAAAACATTGTATTGTTTTTACCGGGACAGCAATTATTTTTTTGGGAAATAGGTTAGAAAATGAAAAGCACAAGTGAAAAGGTCAGAAATATCGGCATCAGCGCTCATATCGATTCGGGCAAAACCACCTTAACGGAGAGGATTCTATACTACACCAAACGCATCCATTCCATCCATGACGTCAAGGGGAAGGACGGCGTCGGGGCAACCATGGATTCCATGGACCTCGAGCGGGAAAGGGGAATTACCATCGCCTCGGCCGCCACCTATTGCCAATGGAAGGGCCACCATATCAATATCATTGATACCCCGGGGCACGTGGATTTCACCATCGAAGTGGAACGCTCCCTACGGGTTCTCGATGGCGCAGTCCTGGTTTTATGCGCCGTCGGCGGCGTTCAGTCGCAGTCCATTACAGTGGATCAGCAGATGAAACGCTACAAGGTCCCCTGCATCGCGTTTATCAATAAATGTGATCGTAGCGGCGCGAATCCCATGCGGGTAATCTCGCAACTCGTCACCAAGCTTGGTCATAATGCAATTGCGCTGGAAATGCCCATCGGCCTGGAGAACGATTTTTGCGGGGTGGTGGATTTGATTGACATGAAGGCCGTGTATTTCGATGGCGACAAGGGAGATATACTCCGTTACGAGGAGATTCCCGCCGAACTCCTGGCCGAAGCCCGCCAAAGAAGAGAGGAAATGATTGAAGCGGCCTCGCTGTATTCGGATGAATTGACGGAGACGATTCTCGAAGAAAAAGAGGTAACGGAGAAGATGATTGTCGAGGCGATCCGAAGCGGGACGATCAGTCGCGCCTTGACGCCGGTGGTTATGGGATCGGCATACAAGAATAAGGGCGTACAATTGTTGCTGGATGCGGTGAACAATTTTTTGCCGGCGCCTTCGGAAGTGGAGAATGTTGCGCTCAACTTAGATGATGCGGAAAAACCGCTAATCTTGTCCAGCGATCCGGATAAAGAAATAGTTGCCCTGGCCTTTAAGCTGGAAGATGGCAAGTATGGCCAGTTGACCTATGTCCGGGTTTACCAGGGAACCCTGGCCAAGGGGGAGACCATTGTAAACTCGCGAAACGGGAAGAAACTGAAGATCGGCCGGGTGGTCAGGATGCACGCCGACCAGATGGAGGATATCGAGGCGGTGCCCGCCGGTCATATCGGAGCCCTCTTCGGGATCGAATGCTCCAGCGGCGATACATTTGTCTCGCCGGGCTTGAATTTGGCAATGACCTCAATGTTTGTGCCATCTCCCGTAATCTCCCTCGCCATTGCCGCGCCGGATAACAAGTCTCAAATTAACATGTCAAAGGCCTTAGGAAGATTCACCAAGGAAGATCCCACCTTCAGAACCCATGTTGATGCTGAAACTAACGAGACAATTATCGAGGGAATGGGGGAACTTCATCTTGAAGTCTACATTGAACGGATGCGCCGCGAGTACGGAGTAGAAGTTAAGACCGGCAACCCCCGCGTGGCCTACCGAGAGACGATCACCCAAAGGGCGGAGTTCAATTATACCCATAAGAAGCAAACCGGCGGGGCCGGCCAGTTTGGCCGGGTGGCGGGCTATATGGAACCAACTTCCGAAGATTTTGTTTTTGATAACTCCGTGGTTGGCGGCGCAATCCCCACGCAGTTTATCAGCTCCTGCGAAAAGGGGTTTACCCAGTGCCTCTCCAAGAGCCCCAAACTGGGGTTTGCCGTAACCGGAGTGAAGGTAGTTATCAATGACGGCGCATCGCACGCGGTGGATTCCTCGGAAATGGCCTTTCAGGCTGCGGCCAGGGGCGCCTTCCGGGAGGGTTTTCTTAAGGCCAAACCGGTATTGCTGGAGCCGATTATGAAGGTCGAAGTAGAGACGGTGAGCGAATTTCAGGGGGCGGTCCTGGGCCTTTTAAATCAGCGCCGCGGGATGATTCTCGGCTGCCAGGATGAGGGCGCGCAATGCGTCATTGAGGCCCAGGTGCCATTGGCGGATATGTTCGGTTTCTCTACGGTACTCCGGTCGGCCACCCAGGGGAAGGCGCAGTTCACCATGGAGTTTTCACAATACCGTCAGGTCCCCGCCTCGATCGCCCTTAAAATTGCCGAAGAGGCGGCGGCCAAAAAGAAACTGGCAAGCTAATCCGGCCTTGGTTGTCGCTGACGGATGGGAATTCCAAGTCCCGGACATAAAATATAAAACAGGAAGAAAAATATGGAACAGACTGCAACTGCGGCAAAAAAGTTATCGGACCTGGTGGCCGACAAGTGGAATGAAGAAATCCCGCAAGGGGGATTTGGCGCCATAATTGCGCACGCCGGTATTGGAAAAACCGCCCTCTTGGTACAGCTTGCACTGGCGGAGATGATCCGGGGACGCAATGTTCTCCATATCAGCATGGATGATCCGCTAAAGAAAGTTGACCTGTGGTACCAGGAGATGTTTAACAATTTGCTGGCCCGCGAAGCATCAAAGGCCCCCGTTCAATGGAGCAATCTTTTAGCCCACCGGTTCATCATGATTTTCCAGGCGGATGGTTTCACCGTACCCAGGCTGGAGGAAAGGCTCAGCGAACTCATCGAGCAGCAGATATTTCAGCCCGAATTGATAATCATGGATGGCCTGCATTTCATTGAATCGCTACGCGGCACCCTCGAAGAGCTCCAAAAGCTGGCCCAACGATACGGCTTGAAGATCTGGTTTACCGTTCACTCTCACCGCAATGAGTCGCCGCTGCCCAACGGATTGCCGCCGGGATTTGGGCCCCTGGCTGACCTCTTCAGCCTGGTATGGCAGATAAAGCAGGAGGGCGCGACGCTGTCAATTTTACCGCTCAAGGGAGCGGACTTGACTGAAAAAATTTATCTTGATCCGGTAACCATGGTGATGAAGGAATAAGCTTTTTGAGGTTTCAAAGGTTATCAGGTAAGTGGATCAGCCGTGATGAAATCTTCCCCGGAAGCCAAAGCGATGTCTTCAGATAAGCAGCCCTGAAGTCCTTTTTCCGCCCGGCGAAATTTTGTGGAGGTATCCGCCAAGCGTTTGACCGCAATCGAAGATAACAGCTTTAATCACGTACTTAGCCGATCAGAAGAGTGATTTCATGGTGGATATTTCTATCTGATCGGAAATGGATTTCGCCAGATCCGAAAGCCCCACTATGGCATCCAAGCCTGTCTTAAGATGGATCTTGTGAGCGTATTCCAGGTTGGCGGTGAAAATCTTTTTGGTCATATCCCATCTCATCTTATCCATCTTTGCCTCAATCCTGGCGATTTCCGTGCTGTGGTCGTGTATTGTCGAAAATTCGCAATCACCTTTCGTAAAACACGAAAGAGCTTCCTTGAAGGGTGGGATGACGGAAAGGGAGGTCTGAAGCGCTTCGTCGAAGTAGGGACGTAATTCCACAGGAATTACCGGACGCTGATTGAGGAAAAAATCACTGGCCGCCTCCGCCCCGTCGGCAAGCGCATCGATCTGCTTGACGAGTCGATAAATATCCTCCCGCAGCAAGGGCATGTAGGCGCCTGAATAAAGCATATCACGAATCTGGGAGCGTACCTTGTCCGCCTGGGATTCAACATCATCCACCTGCCGGGCGATCATCTTTGCGTCTTTGATCTCGCCATTTATATAATGTAAAAGCGCCGACACCGCCAGGCGCACACATTCCTCCACCTGATCCGCATGCCGTTGCATCATACTGAAAACCTCTTTTTCCTTCTTGAAGAGCATAGTTACCCCCTTGATAATTGGTTCTGCAGGTTATTTTTGATAGCTTCGCTTTAATGACGGCACTAAAACAGCTTGCCCCGAGAAGATTCAGAAGAAAGTCATCAGCGAGATGTATACCAAAAATGAGGTCAAGGCCGCAAGAGTTGGTGTGAATACCCAACCGACAACGATGGTAAGAATAGTCCTCCCTTTTACGGCCTGGGCGCCTCTGCTTAATCCCACCCCGATGACGGCTCCCACTATGGCCGCCGATGTGGAGACAGGTATCCCATAAACGGTGAAAAGGTGCAAGGATGCCGCGGCTGCCACCTGGGCGCTGAAGGCCCCCACCGCATCCAGGTAGGTGATCTTCTTGCCGACTGTTTCCGACACCTTCTTGCCATAGGTCAGAGCGCCAACGGCAATGGCAATGCCGCCGATTGTCAAGAGGGTGAAGTTACTTAAAATAGTTAAGTTGGCAATTGGTCCAATGGCATTGCCGACATTGTTTGCTCCCATGGTGTAGGCCATATAACAACCGGAAAAAACCGTCATCCGCCCGATTGCATTTCGAACTAAAAGACCCCCGGCTTTAATCTGTCTTAAAAGTAGATTTAACAGGTGACAAAGAACAAGGGCTAAAACGAGCGCGAAAAGGGGGCTGATAACCCAGCTCTCCAGAATGGTAAGTAGCTTCCAATAGTTTATCTCGGCGCCCGTGGCGAGACCGGTGCCTACCACCCCGCCCACAATGGCCTGGGAGGTGGATACGGGTATCTGGTAGAAAGTGGCGATACTGACCCAGAAACCAGAACACAGGAGAATGGTGACAACAGCGGCAACAGGCAAATCCGCCTTAACGATTCCCTTGCCGATGGTTTTCATAACCTGCTCGCCCTCCATCATGGCGCCCAGGACAACAAATATGGCAACCAGAACCACGGCCTTGCGGAAGGACAGAAGACCAGCTCCGACGGCAGTTCCCACGCAATTGGCCGTATCGTTTGCGCCGATGTTCCAGCCGACATAGCAGCCGCTGGCAATAATCAGCACCAATATGGGGATTTCGATAATATGCCTCCTTATTTAGAAACTGAGATCAAAGAATATGTGATGTTAATCCATCTCCTTTTTTAACCAAACCTCCAGGAGGATTTTTTCCTTCCGGCTAGTAGCATTTTCTGAAATTGAGGTCAATTTAGAATTGGAATTGGGGCGGGCCAGGAGTCAGGCTTTAACTGTCGAGTTAAAATAAGAGCGAAAAATAGTAGATCAGCTTAAGATTCTGTTAGCGGGATTCCCTTAGGCAGCTCATGCGATTGGCAGAAAGAAACCGGGACAGACGAATGCTTCTTATGTGAGGAGCCATGATCGCGCATGTTTTGTCAAAAAAGACGACTCGTTAAAATTTCCGGATGCTTGCGCTTAGCTTTATCCCTCGTTGCCGTGAAGTGCCGCGTAGGGGCGGGCTTTATGCCCGTCCGTCTCATTTTCATGATTTGCGTGCTCAAGCCTTGCGGACTTTTTGCCGCGCCGTCAAAAAATTGTGGTTTTACGGAGTTTTAGCGCTCCATCAAAGGAGTCCGGATTTATGTTATTCCATCCCCCATCGGTTTACCGTATGATCCTTGCGGCATGAATATCCATAACAGGATATAAACAAGCAAGCCGGTCCCAAAAATGAAAAACAACAGGCAGAATGCCACGCGCCAAATCCAGGAGGGAAGCGGCGTGTGCTCCCCTAGCCCGCCGCAGACGCCGCCAATCCATTTGTCGTCCTGGGATTTTGATAACCGCCGCAGAAAGTTTTCTTCGTTCACGGCTTCTCCTTTTGTTGAAATATTGTTCTGACGGCGAATTACCTAATTACTTATCCCCCGCCTCTCTAAGGTGCGGCATCCGCCAAAATTCTACACCCGCTCCTTGAATTCCTCGCCCAGCAGGCCTTCCGGCCGAATCAAAAGGATTAGAATGATAATCAGAAAGGCCAGGGTGTTCTTGAAGGCGATGGTGATATAACCACCGGCTAAGCTCTCGGCTACTCCCAGGATAAGCCCGCCTACTATCGCCCCGGGCAGGCTCTGCAGTCCGCCCAGGATCGCCGCGGCGAATCCCTTC
>JBBIRO010000063.1:0-10746 GCA_037441775.1 Syntrophobacterales bacterium | reverse complement strand
TTCGGTATGTTGCCGTTGAAATATTACTCCTTCTCTGTTATGGACTACGCAATCTCGCCCGGATGCTGTAGAAGCCCACATGCAATCAGGAACGTTGGCTTTCCAAATAGAAGTTGCTAAGAAACAATACGCGGGCTGCCAAAATCGATGATAACGGTTAATAAACTGGGGAAGAGGTTATTAGCGACGATGCGGTCGCTGCTTCGCGATTGCCACTGGGAATAGTCAAGGCCCCGGCGCTGGCCGGGAAAACTAACAAGCAACTCACCGGGTGTCCCTTTAAACGCCCGAATAATAGCCAGGAGGATACACAATGAGATCAAGCAGCATGAAAGACGGATTGGAGCGGGCCCCGCATCGCTCGCTTTTTAAGGCCCTGGGGCTTACAGACGAGGAAATCGCGCGGCCGATGATCGGGATTGCCAATTCCGCAAACGAGCTTATCCCCGGTCATCTGCACCTGAGCCAATTGGCCGATGCGGTCAAGGCCGGAATTCGCATGGCCGGCGGCACCCCTTTTGAATTCAATACCGTGGGCGTTTGCGACGGCATTGTCATGGGCCACGAGGGCATGAAATATTCCCTCTGCTCCCGGGAACTGATCGCCGATTCAGTGGAACTGATGGCCATGGCCTACCCCTTCGACGGAATTATCATGATCCCTAATTGCGACAAGATTGTCCCCGGAATGCTGATGGCGGCGGCGCGGCTGAATATTCCGGCCCTGCTGATCAGCGGCGGCCCGATGCTCCGCGGGGATTTCCAGGGACGGCATATCGATCTGATCACTCTCTTTGAATATGTAGGCAAGGTAAAGGTGGGCGCCATGACGATGGACGAATTGCGGGAGGCCGAAGGCTGCGCCTGCCCTGGAATAGGTTCCTGCGCCGGAATGTTCACCGCCAATTCGATGAACTGTTTAAGCGAAGCCCTGGGCTTGGCCCTCCCCTACAACGGCACCATACCGGCGGTTAATGCGGACCGGACTCGCCTGGCCAAGACAACGGGCATAAAAATTATGGAACTGGTGGAAAGGGGCATCAAGCCGACGGATATCCTCACCAGGAAGGCCTTTGAAAACGCCGTTACGGTGGACATGGCCTTCGGCGGTTCCACCAACACTTCGCTCCACCTGCCGGCTATTGCAAGGGAAGCTGGAGTAAGTCTCAGTCTGGCCGATTTCAACGCCATCAGCGACCGCACGCCCCACCTTTGCAACATGGCTCCCGGCGGCCCCCACCACCTGCAGGATCTGCATCTGGCAGGCGGCATTCCCGCCCTGATGAACGAGCTAAACCGGGGGGGGCTGCTCAACCTCGCCGCCCTTACGGTGACGGGCAAGACGGTGGGAGAAAACATCACCGGCAAGCACATTATGGATTCCCGGTACATCAGAACCCTGGACAACCCCTATCATGAAACCGGCGGGCTGGCCGTCCTGTTCGGCAATATCGCCCCCGAAGGGGCGGTGGTGAAAAAGTCCGCGGTTGATGAGACCATGCTGAAACACCAGGGGCGCGCCCGAGTGTTCGATGAGGAAGAAAAGGCGATGAAGGCCATTTTAGATGGTGACATTATTGAGAAAGACGTGGTGGTAATCCGCTACGAAGGCCCCAAAGGAGGCCCAGGGATGAGGGAAATGCTCGCCCCCACCGCGGCCATTGTGGGGGTTGGAAGGGACAAGGACGTGGCGCTCTTAACCGACGGCCGCTTCTCCGGCGGCAGTCGAGGTGCGGCAATCGGTCACATCTCGCCGGAAGCGGCGCTCGGCGGCCCCATTGCCGCCATCCGGGAAGGTGACCTGATTGAAATCGACATCCCGGCAAAAAAGCTCAATCTCCTGATCTCTGATGAAGAGTTAAATAAAAGAATGGAGGCCTGGAAACCCCGGCCCAAGGCCCTCAAGGGTTATCTGAAAAGATATGCCAGTATGGTCGGGCCGGCTCATACCGGGGCGTTGTTTTCCGAGTAGAATCAGGTACGAACGGGGCGGGGCGACCAGAGAGGAACCCACCTTGTTCATTGGAAAAGGTGGGGCAGCCGGTAGCTGGCACTAATTTCCCGGTCATTGAATACGCAACCGACGCCGCCAGGGCAAGCAATCATTCCTTACCTGCTTTCGGCCAGGGAAAAGTTGATTTTGTGGCCCAGTCCCTTGTTGGCGGGGCTTGCATTGCCTATTGCCAAGGTTGACACAGGGGACAAGGCCCCTAGGCCACACCAACAGCCTCTCGTGCCGAGTGATGCAGCAAAACGTAAGCATCCGGATTTTTACAAAGACATCAATCTTGCCCGCCGAGAGATAAGAAGCGCCGCTTACAGGAGTAAATAACGAGGCCGCCATGAAAAGATTGCGCTGGGGACTGATAGAATCTTTCGTCATCATCATCGTATTATTGTTCGGGTTCGATCTGGCCTGGCAGTATTACAACGATATTCAGCATGCGACGCGGGCCGCCCAAAACCGTGCCCGCCAGATCAGCCAGGACATCAATAATAACCTAGGCAAGATGACCGCTGCCGCCGAGGCGATCCTCCTGAGCGCCCGGACCTACCACCGCACGGGCATTTCAGACCTGACTGATCCCCGTTTTTTGAACACCTCTTTTATGGGTCAGATGAATGTCCATCCCTTTATCACCTCAATCAACACCGGCGACTCCCGGGGCAACGGCTACCTCATCATGAGGAGCGAAACTGCGTGGAAAAACCGAATCAAGAAGTCCCAGGAAAAGGGGATGGTCACCTGGCAGGAACTCGACGCGAACGGAATCGTTCTGGCTGTGGAAAAGCGCCCGGACGACTACGACCCGCGCACCAGGCCCTGGTACGTAAAGGCCCTCCGCCAGGAAGGCATTGTCTGGAGCGATCCTTATATCTTCAGGACGACCCGTGATGTTGGGATAACGGCTTCCCTTAGGTTTAAGAACGGTTCTGATGAACAGGTAGCCGGCGTCGATATTATGCTCCAAGACCTGGCCGCCTTGCTGTCCGAGCAGACCAGAAAGATCCCTGGTCAGACTGCATATCTGCTTACGACCGAGGGGTTGGTTCTGGCCTCCTCAGAGCTCGATCATTTCCAGGGGCTGCTGAAAAAAGGTGAGCTATCCTTGCCGCACGCCAAGGCCGGCGCCTTGCCGCTGTTAACCGCGGCTATTCAGGCCGAAGTCCAGGGTGAAACTCCCGGCTTATTCACCTTTGAGGGCCGGAAGTTTTTTGCAGTAACGGAGCCCGTCACGCTGTCCGCCGGCCGGTCTTTATCGTTAGTTCTGGCCCTGCCTCGAGAGGCGCTGATGGGTGATTTCAGCTATCGGGCGCTCGGGCAGGCAGGCATATTCATACTGGCGATTTTGGCGGCTTGCGTCTGGTATATCAGGCGCTACCTCCTGCCGATCAAAAAAATAGCCGCGACCTTGACGAGGATCGCAACCGGGGAACTACAGCCGCCGGGAAGTGGCGAAGCAAGGAATGACGAAATCGGCTACATAGCGAACGAACTGCTCAAGATGGAAAAAGAACTTATCCGGCAGGGCGACCAGATAACCCAATCTTCCCGCCTGTGGCGTAACAGCGTTGATTCGTTAGACGTTTTTCTTTCCGTCCACGACAGTCAATGCCGGATATTGAAGGTCAACCGGCCGCTGGCGGATTTCCTGGGGACCACCCCCCGTGAGCTAATCGGCTTGAAATGCCATGAGGTCATGCACGGCACCGCTCTGCCCACTGCCGATTGCCCCCACCAACAGACCATTGCAACCGGCGGACCCGCCCAGACCGAGGTCTTCTTTCCGGCATCCGGCCGGCATTTCCTGGTGAAAACATCGCCGCTGGTTTCTCCCGAAGGCGACGCCAGCGCGTCGATCCATATCATGCGGGATATAACCCTGGAGAAAAAAAGCAGGGAGAATTTACTGGCCAGTGAAGCAAAATACTTCCTGCTGTCCCAGGAATATTATGCGATCCTAAACAGCATTCCGGACAGCATTACGGTCTTCGACCGGGAGTTTAGGGTCGTCTGGGCTAATAATACCCACGTCAATGAATTGGGTCTATCGCCTGGCGAGGTGCTGGGCCGCCATTGCTACGAACTGTCCTATCAGCGGAATTCTCCCTGCCCGGAAGATATGTGCCCTGCGGCCAGAACCTTCCGGACGGGCCAAGGGGAGCGGCAGACAAAGATCAACATGTCCGGACGGATCAAGGATCAGCGGTGCTTTCCAATTTTTGGCAATGACAATACGGTCGTCAAGGTCCTCGAAATAGATCGGGATGTTACCGAGCATCGCGCCCTGGAGGATCAATTGCAGCAGAGCCGGAAGATGGAGGCGGTGGGGCAGTTGACCGGCGGGATTGCCCATGACTTCAATAACATCATAACTGTTATTATGGGTTATGCCCACATCCTGCAGATGAAGCTGGGACCGGGGACGCCGCAGAAAGAGGTCGCGGAAATCATCAAGGCAACCGAGCGGGCCGCCAGCCTTACCAAAAGCCTCCTGGCCTTCAGCCGGAGGCAAAAAATACAACTGGTCCCCGTGGGGTTAAATAAAATCTTGGATGAAAACAAAATACTTCTGGGGAGACTCCTGGGTGCCGACCTGAAACTGGATTGCGTGCCGGCGGAAGACGACCCCGTTATCATAGCCGACAGCTCGCTGATCGGACAGGTTTTGATCAACCTTACCGCCAATGCCCGGGACGCCCTGCTCCCCGGGGGGCTGGTGACCATTGTCATAAGCCGGGTTAAACTTGGTTTCGGCCAAAAGAATGAACTGGAAAATATGCCACCGGGAGATTACGGGCTTTTGAGCATCGCCGACAATGGAACCGGGATGGATGCAGAGACCCGGGCGCGGATATTTGAACCATTCTTTACCACCAAAGGGGTGGGCCAGGGAACGGGACTGGGACTATCCATCGCCTACGGCATTGTGCAGCAGCACCGGGGCGCGATTATCTGTGAAAGCTCTCCCGGTAAAGGGAGCACCTTCAAGATTTACCTCCCTCTGGCGGAAGAACGTTGGGACGGGCCGACCAGTACTCCCGCCGAATCAGGCCCTTCAAAAGGGGGAAATGAAACAATCCTCCTAGCCGAGGATGATGAAACTCTGCGGGAACTCGCCAACACGGTGCTTGGCCAGGCCGGCTATCGGGTCATTTTGGCCCGGAACGGGAAGGAGGCGCTGGAGAAATTCAAGGAGCACCAGGGTGCAATCGACATCGTCCTGCTTGATATGATCATGCCGGAGATGAACGGTCATGAGGTCTATCAGGCGGCACAAATGATCCGGCCTGGCGTCAAGGTCCTCTTTATCAGCGGCTACACGGCCAATATCCTGCACAACAAGGGTCTTTCCGTCCATGCTCAAGGCATCGAGCTATTGATGAAACCGGTCTCCCCCGCGGTGCTGCTCCGTAAAGTCCGGGAAGTTTTGGACCGGGGTCGCCAACGGTAGTGCCGCCCCTTGCGGGCGGCAACTTTGTTACCTATTGCCGAGGGGGACGCGGGCTGTAGCCGCGGGCCTTGTGCCCGCGGTTGTGCAAAGCGCAACGGGCAACGCTAGAGCCGCCACAAGGGGCCAAACTACCAAGAACCCCAATACTCCCTCTTTGAACCATCCCCCTCTGCCGGCGCGCGATCACGCACCAGCGTGATCGTAAGGATGGACACCCAAAAAATATTCCCTGACCATCTGTAACTGAATAGTTGCCCCGCCGGAATAAATAGCATTGACTTTCAACAAAAATTAGGTTAGCGAAAAAACGTGTTTTATATGTTGCCCGCTACGGCTTTTTATGGTTTTCCAGGTGATTTAGAGTGAAAATTTTTTTAAGGGAGGGGCTTATGTTTAAAAGGATTAACACTTTTGTTGTTTTGGTCTTGGTGGCGGCGCTGTTATTGGTCAGTTCGGCCGCCGAAGCGAGGCGCTTTTTCGTCATTGCCACCGGCGGAACTGGCGGCGTCTATTATCCCCTGGGCGGCGTTTTGGCCCAGGCCCTGTCTGACAAGGTGCCAGATGTGATAGTAACCGCGCAGGCCGGCAACGCCTCGGTGCAGAACTGTAATCTTATCGGCACCCGCCAGGTGGAATCAGCGTTTGTCCAAAGCAACATTGCCTTCAACGCCTTCATGGGCGTGGAGCAATTCAAGGACAAACCGGTAAAGAATCTCCGGGCCATCGCCTCGCTTTACCCGGAAACCATCCAGATTGTAGCCCGGGCGGATTCGGGCATCAGAACCATCGCCGACATCAAGGGCAAGAGGCTAATTCCCGGTGACCGCGGCAGCGGAACGGAAGTTGATACCAAAAATGTACTGGCTGCTCTGGGGCTCGCCTATGGCGATTTTGCCGGCACGGACTTTCTGGGCTTCTCCGGCGCCGCCCAGCGTCTGAAGGACAAGCAGACCGATGTCACCTTCACCACCGCCGGGTTTCCCACCGCCGCTATCACCGAACTGGCAACCACCACGGATATAATTTTGGTCCCTCTGGATGACAAGACCATCGCCGACATGGTCAAAACCCACCCCTTCTATGCCCGGGTGACTATTCCCGCGGGCACCTACAAGGGAGTGACCAGACCAGTCCCGGCCATTACCACCATGGCCCTCTGGGTGGTTGATGCGGACGTCCCCGAGGACGTAGTTTACCGCCTGACCAATGCCCTCTGGGAAAAGGGCAAGTTTGCCCTGCGCCGCGGCGCCGGTGACACGGCCGACGTAGCGCCCAGCGGCGCCGAAATCATGGCCCAGTTCCACGCCCAGGGCAAAAATGTGACCCTTTCCACTGCGCTTGATGGTATCGCCATCCCTCTTCACGCTGGTGCGGCCAAGTATTACCGGGAAAAGGGCATTGTAAAATAAACTTGACTTTCCTGATTAAAGATATAAAAAACGGACGCCCTTTCCGGCGTCCGTTTTTTATTGTTTTTTCGGCGCTGCTGACAATTATGGCGCTCCTGTCCATTCCTCTCGTTACCGTGCTTGAAATCACAACCCCCCGAACAAATAAAACCATCTGGTGCCGCACGGTATCACCGGGTCAAACCTTTGCCCTTGGCTATAGGCACTCCGTGGAACTGTCCATGGTTTGGGACTTTTTCTTAATTGATGGGGACTATCGCCTCATGCTATACGAAACGCATTTCGACTCCTCTAATGCGGGACTGCCTTCAGTAATCAGTGAGGGCGAGAAATTGATTCTGGAGCCGGACAGGATCCGCATAACTAACCGCAAGATCGTCTTTTTCTCCCTGCAACTTTGGGTGAACAAAAATTCCTTGAATACCATGGAAATCAATAGTATTAGGCTATCGCTTCCAGATCTGGCCGGCGATCAGCTAGTTCAGATTCGTCTTGCGAAACAGGCGTTTGGGGGATACCTGGTGCGTCGGCTTCTGTCTCCGGGAGGCTTCAGTTCTTGAATAGTTAACCTATAGTCAGAGGATTGCAAATGGAAAAATATGTTACGCCGCCAATAACGGAAAACACGGACGAAATTGCCAAATACGATCCTGAATTCAGATTCCGCAGTCTCACCGGCCTGACCCTCAAGCTTACCTTTGTCATGATGATCATCCTGTCACTCTTCCACCTCCACACGGCGGGCTTTGGGGTGCTGCAGGAATGGCGGCATCGGGCCTTTCACCTGGCATTTGTGCTGCCGCTGGTTTTTTTTCTCTACACGATTAGAAAGACTGACTCCAGCGGCCGCAAGCATTTTATTTTCGACTTGCTGTATGGTTTCATCAGTGCCCTTTTAGTGACAACCCTTTTTAAGGAAATCTTCCATCTGGGTCAGGCCGCCACTTTCCTGCTGGCAGGTGGTTCCTTTTTCTTGACGCTTTATTTTAAAAGGCGCCAGTTTTGGGAAAAGAGGGCATTTCTTTATCTTGACCTGGCGATATTTACCGTGATGATTGGAGCGCTCATCTATGCCGGTCTGGTTGCCGCTCAGGCGATAAACTTCCCTGAAGCCTTTAAGGATCTCAATGTTACTCTGGTTTTTTGGAGCCTTTTGCTCTTTCTTTCCTTTCTGAGTGTCATTGTCCTCTTTTTCTTGCAGTGGATACGGGTGATTTGGACCGTCGCGACCTGGCGCCCGCCTGTATATCAGCAGGACAATATTCCCTACTTCGACGTGTTTTTCGCCATCTTCGCCTCCGCCATTTCGGTTTACATCTTTTTGGAATTCAACAGTCTGGCGCCGCGAGCTGGTCTGCCCTCCCAGGCGGATCTGGTGGTCGGAGCCTTCGCCTTTCTCCTTATCCTTGAAGGAGCCCGGCGCAGCATCGGACCGGCACTGCCCATCATCGCCATCTTGGTTTTGGTTAACAGCTATCTGGGTCCCTATTTCCTGGACATCCCGGGCTTGAGTTTTTTCGCCCACCGGGGCTACTCGGTGGAGCGGATCATCGAGCACATGTTCCTGGGAACCGAGGGCATATTCGGGATTCCGTTAGGAGTCGTGGCCACCTTTGTGTTCCACTTCGTGCTGTTCGGAATCTTCATCTCCAAAACTGGGTTAGGACAGCTCTTCATCGATCTGGCTATGGCGCTTGCCGGCTGGTCGGCAGGCGGTCCGGCGAAGGTGGCGGTTATCAGCAGCGGCTTCATGGGTTCCATCAGCGGCAGCTCGATTGCCAATACGGTTACCACCGGTTCGTTCACCATTCCATTGATGCGCCGGGTTGGCTATTCCCCTCAGTTTGCGGGCGCCGTTGAGGCATCGGCCTCCACCGGCGGGCAACTGATGCCTCCGATCATGGGCGCGGCCGCTTTTATCATGGCGGAATTTCTAGGCATCCCCTATATCAAGGTCGCGGCGGCGGCGGTGATTCCGGCAATTATGTATTTCTTTGCCGTGGGTCTCATGGTCCATTTTGAAGCCAAGAAACGAGGATTGGTTGGATTCCCACGGGAAATATTGCCCCGTGTTTGGGATGTTCTCAAAGACCGCTGGCTCTTTGTAATGCCGCTTATCATCATCGTCTATCTCTTGATTGCCGGCCACAGCCCATTTCTGGCCGCCTTCTGGGGGATTATCTATGCCGTCGCCATGGGCCAGGTCCACCAGCGGACCTACCCCCTTTTAGTCATGCTGCTGCTGAGTATCCCCACGGTTTTGGCCGATGTTCATCCCTTGGGGGCTTACACCCTGTTCACTCCGATCTTCTTTGCCGCCCTGATCGCCGGTCTTTTGGCAAGTTTTAGCCGGACGGACCGCGGTTCCTGGTTTCTGGGGCTGATCCCGCCTGTAATCTATCTTGTCCTCGGATATATGCGGATCGAAACGGCACTGACGGCCTTTTGGAGCGTCATGGCGGTCATTGCGATCGGAGCATTTTACCGGGAAAGCAAAATGAGAATCCCCGATATCTTAGATACCCTCCAGGACGGCACCAAAAACGCCCTTTCCATCGGGGCCGCCTGCGCCTGCATCGGATTTATCGTTGGAGCAACCACTTTAACAGGTATCGGACTTAAGTTTGCCGCCGCCGTGCTCGAACTGGCCAAGGGCCTATCCCTTATTGTAACCTCGCTTGATGTTTTTCATATCTTAAGCGCCAAGGGAGTGACGCTGCTATTCACAATGATCTTTACGGCGATTGCCTGTTTTATCCTGGGCATGGGCATTCCCACAACCGCCCAGTACATCATTGCGGCGATGATTGCCGCGCCGGCGCTGCTTCATCTGGGGATCGAGCCACTGGTCGCTCATATGTTCGTTTTATTTTTTGCCGTTTTAGCGGATGTGACCCCGCCGGTGGCCCTGGCCGCCTATGCAGCGGCTGGTATTTCGGGGGGGAATCCCTTCCGCACCGGACTGACCGCCTTTAGTCTGGCCGCCGCCGGGTTCTGCATCCCCTTTATTGTGGTGTCCGCGCCGGAGATACTCTGGCTTCCCACCCTGCTTAAACCTGAAGTTTCCTTTGATTACTTTAAGCTGCTTCAGGTATGCATCACAATGGTCATGGGAATCACGGCGCTTGGGGCTTGCGTAATCGGTTATTTGCGGGCGCCTCTGGGCACCTGGCAGCGGCTGATCCTGGGGATCGCCGCCTCGACCCTGCTCTACCCCGGACTTTATACCGACCTTTTTGGGTTTATTGTTCTGACTTCGATCTACTTTTACCAGCGCCAGCGGCAATATCGTCCCGCCTGAGCCATCAGACGGCCATGAGAAAAAATTGGAGGAAACATGAGCAGCAAAAAAATACGGGTAATTGTTTATGGGTTGGGCCCCATCGGAATCGCAACGGCCAGACTGGCCTTGACCAAGTCATCGTTGGAAGTGGTTGGCGCGGTGGACATAGCAAAGGATATGGTGGGGCGCGATCTGGGTGATGTGCTTAAGCTGGACCAAAAACTGGGCATTGCGGTAACTGATAATGCCAAGGCTCTTTTTTCCTCGTGCCGGGCGGATTTAGTCATTCATACCGCCGGTTCCCGGTTGAAAAATATCGCTCCCCAGATCGAGGAAATTCTGGCGGGAAGGTTGAATGTGGTTTCATCCGCGGAGGAATTGCTTTTCTCTGTTCCCGAGAAAAAAGAAGCAAGCGATAAGCTCCATCGGCTCGCACTGCAACAGGGGGTAAGTATCCTGGGAACCGGCGTCAACCCGGGTTTTGTCATGGATGCCCTGCCGGCTTACCTGACTTCGGTCTGTCAGGAGGTTAAATCGGTCCGCGTGGAGAGGGTTGTCGATGCCGCAACCCGTCGTTACCCACTGCAAAAGAAGATCG
>JBBIRO010000062.1:0-11682 GCA_037441775.1 Syntrophobacterales bacterium | reverse complement strand
ACCTGGCAGCAACCTCTCTTCCCTGATCTTTTTTCTTATGTCTTCGTAGATATCATGTTTGTCCATGTTGCAATGTATACCAAATGTATTTTTCTTTGTCAAATATTCATTGACAAAAAAATACAATTACGGTAGTTGTCAATACGTGTTCTAAAAAAGAGAGGTGCCAGTTTTATGAACAGGTTCAATTCTCTGCAAAAGATGGAAATGGCCGCCGCGGCCATCGTGGTTGCTTTGGGCGCTTTTGTTGCTCTATACTCTCAATATGCACTGGGGCTGGGCATGATGATTTCCCCGGGTGCGGGGTTTATGCCGTTTTTGATGGGAATCGCTCTGCTGATTTTGGGCGCCTGCTGGTTCATAAAATCACTGTTTTTTGCTGATGCCCAGGATTTGGCGCCGTCCTTAGGCCAAGAAGGTTCAGCCGCGGGGGAAGCGTCCCCTCTTGAGTATAAGTCCCGCAAGCACCTCTGGGGATTTCTGGTGATCCTGGGATTTGCCATTTTCATCGAGAGGGCAGGGTTTTTTATCACTACTGCCCTGTTCATGCTCATATGGCAGCTGATCGTGGAAAAGGAGAAATGGCTTAAGAGTATCCTTATCACGTTACTCACCGCCGGGGCCATGTACAGCATCTTCAGGCTGCTGCTTAAGATTCATTTGCCTCCCGGCGAATGGTTTTACTAAGGGATGATCTATGGAAGTGTTTGATGGACTTATTGGTGGATTTTACGTAGCTCTGACACCAACGAACATTCTATTTGCCTTCCTGGGCTGTCTTTTGGGAACAGCGGTGGGGGTCCTGCCCGGGCTGGGGCCGGCGGCCACCATGGCAATGCTGTTGCCGACGGCCTATGCGATTGGATCGCCCGTAACGGCCATTATCCTGATGGCGGGCATTTACTACGGTTCCATGTACGGCGGCTCAACCACTTCGATTCTCTTGAACCTCCCCGGCGAGGCGGCCTCGGTGGTAACCTGTATTGATGGCTATAAAATGGCCCAGAAGGGACGGGCGGGCGCCGCTCTGGGAATTGCCGCGATCGGGTCTTTTATTGCCGGGACACTGGCGGTCATCGGCCTCACCTTCTTTGCCCCCCCCATCGCCGAGTTTGCCCTGAAATTCGGTCCTCCCGAAAAGTGCACCCTGGCGCTTGTCGGCCTCCTGATGGCGGTTACGCTCTCCGGCTCCTCGGTCATCAAGGGCTCCATCCTCCTGGTGCTCGGCCTGCTCCTGGCCGCGGTGGGCCTCGATCCCATTTCCGGCAAGACCAGGTTCTCTTTTGGCATTACGGAGCTGCAAAGCGGGTTTGATTTCGTGACCCTGGCCATGGGGGTATTCGGTCTGGGCGAGATATTCTACAATCTGGAAAAAACCCTGAAAACCGAGATCGTCACCACCAAGATAGGACAGATCTTTCCCAATATGCAGGATTGGGCGCGTTCCCGGTGGGCGCTCTTGCGTGGAACCCTGGTGGGGTTCTTTATCGGCATCATCCCCGGCAGCGGGGCCGTTATTTCCTCTTTGGTCTCCTATGCCATGGAGAAGAGGGTCTCCAAGAATCCCGAGGAATTCGGCCACGGCGCCATCGAAGGGGTCGCCGGGCCGGAATCGGCCAATAACGCCGCCTCCAGCTCCTCCTTCATCCCCCTCCTGACCCTGGGTATTCCTGGTAACGCCTCCATCGCGATGATGTTTGCCGCCCTCCTGATCAAGGGGGTGACCCCGGGTCCTTTTTTAATCAAAGAACATCCGGATGTCTTTTGGGGCGTCATCGCCTCCATGTACCTGGGCAATGTCATGCTCCTGGTATTGAACCTGCCGCTGGTGGGCATCTGGGTGCAACTGCTGCGGGTGCCCTACCGGATTCTCGCCCCGGTCGTAATCCTCTTCACCGCCATCGGCTCTTACAGTATCGCCAACCAGGCCTTTGATATCTACGCCCTTTTGGGATTCGGCATCTTGGGCTACCTCCTGAAAAAACTAAATTTTGAGCCGGGTCCGCTGCCCCTGGCTTTCGTTCTGGGTCCGATGATTGAGTCGTCCATGAGGCAGTCCCTCCTTATTTCCGGCGGAAACTTCTCCATCTTTGTAACCCGGCCGATTTCGGGAACTCTTATTGCCCTGCTTTTGGTGCTGGTCATCAGTCAGATATTTATGAATTGGCGCAAAAAAAGAAAAAACAGCAGCCCGTAGGCAGGCCCCAGCTGCCGGGGAAGATATTGCCGGATACGGAGGGCAGTCTTTAAGGTTAGCCTATTAAATCATATCTAACAAGGAGGAGAAAGCATGAAGAAATTGTTGCTCATCGCGGTTCTGGCCATTGTTGTGGCCCTGGCATCCCCTGGCGCCTTTGCCCAGGAGGATAAGTTCCCTTCCAAACCCATTAACGTGATTGTGCCCTTTGCCGCGGGAGGCTCTACGGACCTGTTGGCCCGGGCAGTGGAAAAGGTCTGGCCGAAATACTCCAGCCAGCCCTTTGTGGTGATCAACAGGCCGGGTGGCGGCGGCGTTACGGGAACCGAGGGTGTGGTCCGGTCCAAGCCGGACGGATACACCGTTTATCTGGGGTACGGTTCCGGTCACGATATGGTCATGCCCCACCTGCAGAAGCTTCCCTATGATACCTTCAAGGACCTGGTTCCCGTGGCCAGGCTTTCGATCCACTCCATTGTCCTGGTCACCGGAACCGCTTCCCCTTTTAAAACCCTCTCGGAAATGGTCGCTTGGGCGAAAAAGGAGAACAAACCCCTCACCGCCGCCGTGTCCACCCGGGCCGGGTCGGTTGATATAACCCTTACCTCTTTAGGCAAGGCGGCCGGGATCAATATTGTCACCGTTCCCTTTGCCGGAGGCGCCGAAGCCGTGACGGCCCTGGCAGGCGGTCACCTGACCATCGGCGGCGGTCATCCCTCTGAGGTGATTCCGCATATCAAGGCCGGTCGCTTCCGGGCATTGGCTGTGGCAACCCCGGATCGCGATCCCTCACTGCCCGATCTTCCCACCATGAAGGAATCAGGAGTGAACATCGCCAACTGGGGCTCCATTAAGGGAATTGCGGCACCGGCCGGCACCCCGCCCGCGGTGATTGCCTATTATGAAACCACCCTGAAGAAGGTATTCGATGATGCCGAATTCAAGAAGATGATGGCCGATCTTTATCAGCCCCTCCAGTACCAGAACGCCGCGGACTTTGGCCGGTTCCTGAGGGAGGCTTCGGCCGATTACGCCAAACTTATCAAGGATCTAAATATCACCTTGAAATAAACCTGGAATTGCTGCATAATTCCATCATGATTACCGCCGTTGCCCCACGACTCCTGGAGATTCGGGATCCTGGGGCACGGCCTATTTAGAGAGCTAAGGAGAGTAAAGAGACATGAAGACAGGATTTATCGGATTGGGAATCATGGGTAGGCCCATGGCCAAAAACCTGCTTAAGGCCGGCTATGAGCTCGTGGTTTATGATATCGTCGCCCCGGCGGTGGCGGAGATCGCGGCCGCTGGGGCGGAAACGGCCGCCTCGCCCCGGGAAGTGGCGGAACGTGCCGAGATCATTATTACCATGCTGCCGAACTCCCCCCATGTAAAGGAAGTAGTCCTCGGCAAGAATGGTATCCTTGAAGGGGCAAAACCGGGGAGCATCATCGTGGATATGAGTTCCATCGCCCCCCTGGCCGCCAAGGAAGTCGCGGCGCAGGCGGAGCTAAAGGGCGTGGAGATGCTCGACGCCCCAGTGAGCGGCGGTGAGCCGAAGGCCATCTCGGGAACGCTTTCGATTATGGTTGGCGGCAAGAAAGCTATTTTTGACCGCTGCTATGATATGCTTTGCAAGATGGGCGCTTCGGTGGTCCTCTGCGGCGACATCGGCGCCGGAAATACCACGAAGCTGGCCAATCAGATCATCGTGGCACTGAATATCGCGGCCATGTCGGAAGCCCTGGTTCTGGGCGCGAAGGCCGGGGTGAATCCGGAGGTCATTTATCAGGCTATCCGGGGAGGATTGGCTGGGAGCACCGTGCTCGACGCCAAGGCGCCGATGGTGCTGGCGGGAAACTTTCAGCCCGGTTTCCGTATAGAGCTACACATCAAGGATCTGGCCAACGCCATTGAAACCGGCCATGAGGTCGGGGTTCCGCTGCCTCTTACCAGCCAGGTGATGGAGATCATGCAGGCCCTGAAGGTGGACGGCAAGGCGAACAACGATCACGGCGGGATCATCCAGTTCTACGAGCAACTCGCCAAAATAGCGGCGCGAAAATAAGGCATCAATAACAGGGGAACGTAACAGGGGGCCGTGCAATCCTGTCGCCCAAATCGGGTAAAGGCAAAACAAATGAAATGCATATCTTCGGGAAGTGGTATCGTAAGCCTTTTGCTGCAGGATGTCCCGCTGCCGCGGATGGTCAAAATCAGGCAGCATTACGAAAGACCGGTTCTGCCGGATACTGATGCCGTCTTGCTGGAACGTCTGCGGGGGGCCGGGGTCATGTCGGGAATCAAGCCGGGCATGTCCGTGGCTGTGGGGGTCGGGAGCAGGGGCATCACGGATCAGCAGCGGATTATCAAACTGCTCATCGGCGAACTAAAGGCGAAAGGCGCCGCTCCCTTCATCTTCCCGGCAATGGGAAGCCACGGGGGCGCCACGGCGGCGGGACAACAGTCCCTGCTGGCAGAAATGGGCTTCACCGCCGAGACGATGGGTGCGCCCATCCGGGCCACCATGGAAGTGGTGGCCATGGGCAACGCGGAAAACGGCCTGACCTGCTGGTTTGATGCCCTTGCAGCGTCAGCGGACGGAATAATCATCGTGAACCGGGTTAAACCGCATGTGGCCTTTCGTGGCCGCTACGAAAGCGGACTCATGAAGATGCTGGCCATCGGCCTGGGCAAACAGAAGGGCGCCGACACCTGTCACAACCTCGGAATGGGGCGGATGGAGGAAAATATCCTGGCCTTGGGCCGGAGGGCCATCAAGACGGGAAAGATCCTTTTCGGCGTGGCCCTTCTGGAGAACGCCTACCATGATCTCTGCCGGATTGAGGTTCTGCCGGCGGCAATGATCGAAGCTAAGGAGCCGGCGCTCCAGGCTGAGGCGAAAAGACTTGAACCCCGCATCCCCTTTGATCATTTGGATGTTCTTATTATAGACGAGATAGGCAAGAACATCTCCGGCACTGGTTTTGACACCAATGTTGTCGGACGCTGCCACACCCCGTTCATTACTTGCGAACGCCCCAAAATCACCCGGATCGCGGCCCTGGATATTACCAAGGAATCCCACGGGAATGCCAACGGTCTGGGCATCCTGGATTTTACCACCTGGCGGGCCTTCGAGAAATTCAGCTTCGAAGACACCTATCCCAACAGCCTGACCTCGACGGTACCGCTTAGTGTCAAGATTCCGATGGTCCTGAAAAACGACCGGGAGGCAATTCAGGCGGCGATCAAGACCTGCAACATCCTGGATCAGCAAAATGTCCGGCTGGTCCGGATCAAAAACACCCTTCAGTCTCACCTGATGGAGGTATCCGAAAATCTGCTCGCCGATGTCAAGGCCAACCCGGCTTTGGAAATCCTCTCGCAGGCATACCTGCTATCCTTCAATGAAGAGGGAGACCTGTTCTAAGCCCGACAGCCGGGATGGGTGCAACAAAAAGATGGAAAGCGAACGCATTAACCGAACGGAACTTTCTAGAAAGGCCGTCCACCTTCTTGGCGTTCTTATCCCAATATTATATTTGCGGTTTGAAGAGGAGTTTCTTTGCTTATTTTTACCATTGGCCGCCCTTTTCTTTACGCTGGAGTTGCTGCGGTTAAAAATTGCGGCGGTTGGTAAATGGTATCTACTGCTGTTTGGCCGGATGTTACGTCCCGACGAGCAGGACCAGCCTTCGGGGGGCTTTTATTTTGTCCTGGGGGCCGTGGCGACGATTTTGCTCTTTCCCCGCGATATTGCCATCTCCGCCCTCCTGGTGCTGGCCGTATCAGATTCGGCCGCGGCATTCATTGGCCAACGCTACGGTCGGCGGCAAATATTCGGCAAGACCCCAGCCGGAAGCTCCGCTTTCTTCTTTTCCGCCTGGTTCGTGCTGGCCGTCTATTTTGGGGATAACCCGCTTAAGCATCTGCCGGCCGCCCTCCTAGGAACGCTGGTAGAAGCCCTTCCTTGGCCATTAAACGACAACCTGACCATACCGATTATGGTTGGTCTTGCGTGTTGGCTGATGTTGTAACCATTTCCCCGGCTAAATTCCGGGGGATTCCGGGGACAGTATCCTTGACGCCTTCGCAAAAAGTCACCGACCCCGTCACCCCGGCGAAAGCCGGGGTCCAGAACAGCTTGAAAATACTGGATTCCGTGTCAAGCACGGAATGACAAAAGGAAACAAAATCGACTTTTTACGAGTTCATCAAGCTCGGGGTTTGTTGGTTTTATCGCCCCTCCTGCAGTATTGGAACCGCATAAGGTCCCTCGCAGACAAAGGCCATGGTTGACTTTCCCTGGTATTTTTCAAGGGCGTGGAAAATGGCATTCTGAACCATTTTTTGGGCCTGCATAAGGAGCGGTTTGTTTTCATCATCCGCGTCCAAAAAGTCGTAGCCGCTTCTGCCAGGCAGATACCGGTATTCCTGGCGGGGGATATTGGGGGCGCAATAGATGAGGCCATCCTCGCCTATCTTGCGCATCACCTTGCCCCACATTTCCGGCTCCCACTGGTCTTTGGTAAACTGCCAGGCGGGGTCGCTGATTATTCTCAGGTAGCCATCAGCCCCCTGAAGCTTAAGCAGGTGCAGCAGCGTGACATATTCGCGGCCTCCAATCGGCTCCGGGTCGTGGTTATTGGCGGCTACGATTACCATACCCGCCGGTTTGACGATGGGCAGGGCATTGCAGGCGGCTTTGGCTGCCTGATAATGATTGCGGCCGGCATAGCCCCCATGGGTAAGAATAATGTCGTATGGTTCCGGAACGGCCACTGCCGCCAGTTGCCGGACAAAGTTGTAGGCCTGCTGATGCGCTTCCCTCAAATGGCCGGCATAGACCGCCAGGGGGCGCATTTCGCGATCCAGGCAGACGTTGACGATGAAATCCACGCCTACCGTATTGGCGATTTCAATAGCCTCGTCATGGCAGGGATTGCCAGTGAGGATCAGGTTGTCGGCAAGGGGTGATTCCAAAAATTCCGGACTGTGAAATTTTTCTATTGTCCTCCTGTCCACCAGGCCGGGACAAATAGATTTCCTGCCGCCTGATACGCCGGCCATGAAATGGCTTTCCACGAGACCGGTGGCGATACGAAGATCGGCCTGGTGAAAGTAACGGTTGACAAACACGGGCCGGCCGGCTTTAGAATCGCCAACATAGACCAGATTCGCTTCATCTTCGCAATCATGATCGACTACCTGGTACCGGGCGATTATTTCCGGTCCAAACATGAAGGCTCGTTCCTCGTGGGTGCTCGGACGGTGCATTCCGTTGGCCACGATGATTAAGATGTTGTCCCGCTTGATTCCTGCTTCTTCCAGCTTGGCTATCAGCGGCAGGAGGAGCCCATTCTCACCCTTGTAGGGAACTGGACGGGTGATATCCGAGACGGCGATGGCGACAGTTAAGGCGGCCGCGGGACGGGGTTTCGACTTGACTATTTCGGCAAGCGTGGGGCTGGCGATCGGCTTCTCCAGTGCCGCAAGGATTGCGGCGCGGGGATCCGCCAACACGTCCATGCTTTTCATCGAAAGAAGATCGCAACTTTCAGGAACAAAAACCGACAAAAAACGGTCACCGAATTCGACGGTGATTTCTTTGGTGCAAAAAACGGCTGCGTTGTCCTTAGGACACATGAGTTCCTCCTGTTTCGATATTGTCCAGTTAAAAAACTAGTCAATCCCTACGGTTTCTGTCAAGGGAATTCTTTTCATCGAATTGCCTCAAATTAAATGTTACCGAGGAGGTTGTTGAGAAAGGATCGTTAAAAATCTTGGAACTGGCGTGAACGCCAAACGGTCCGGAAGCTATGGGGGCTCTCAGAGCTTTGGCTTACCGATCACCGGATTACCGGGCTGCTAATTTAAAAAATGCGAAAGATTGCCGACACTACCTGAATTACTGGGGCATTACTACGGCGCGGCTCCGGAAGAAACAATCCCGCGGGAGGAAATGTTTTAGGTCCATACCGGGAAAATGGTCCAATCCTTACGGATCACACCCTGGCCAAGTCGGATTGCCGGTCGTTGCCGCTTTCAGGAACGGTCACACCCCTTTGTCGATCCGGTTTGTCCGGATTCTCCGCAAGAGCTTTTCCATCTCAATAAAAAGTAATTCCGATTTTACGACGGTTTTGCCCGCGTCAAATGCAAGGATTGCGGCCATGAGTATCTCCTGGCATTTTCCTGCAAGCGCCGGCACTTTTGCCCCTCCTGCCACCAGAAACGCGTCGTGGAGTTCGGGGAGTGGCTCTGCATGGACATACTCAAGAAGGTCCCCCACCGGCATTTTATCTTCAGCATCCCGAAGATCCTGCGGCGTTATTTTCTGTACGATCGAAAGCTTCTTGCCGATCTGGGCCGCTGCGCCTGGGAATCACTGAAGGTATTCATGAAGGAGAAGGGAAAGATCACGCAGGAGATGATCGCCATGCTCTCACCATGGCGGCATTCCGGCTTCCACGTCTTCTAAAGAGCTCACTGCTTAAAAAAGACTGACGCCAACCCCAATTCCTCGCCCAAAGGCATCGCCGCCCCTGATTTTCGATGGAAAATACCCCTTGACGCGAGAAAATGGCTTCCCTATACTCCGAACCGTCAAAAGTAAGTTCTTATCAATTCAATTTGATGTATAATGACCATCAATTGATGTATAATAACCATCACTGGAGATGGCCATGCTGCATAAACTGTTTTCCTCGAAAGTCCGGATAGAGCTGCTGAACACCTTCTTTCTGCACCCGGAAAAGTCCTTCTACCTCCGGGAATTGGAAAGGATCACTGGAGAGGATTACAAAAACGTCAGCACCGAATTGAAAAACCTCGAATCCATAGGGCTTCTGACCAGCAGCAAATCAGGCAATCTCAAATACTTCCACGTCAATCCCGGCTTCCTCCTCTATTCGGAACTGAAATCCATTTTCTTCAAGGTCCGGGGGGCGCCCGGCCTGCTCAAGCAGGCTTTATCGGACGAGAAAGATGTCGAATACGCGTTCATATACGGATCTTTTGCGGCCGGGACAGAGAACGAGAGGAGCGACATCGATTTGATGGTTGTCGGGAAGATACCCCTCGAAAATCTTTTGAAGCGATTGCGGGAGCCGGAAAAGGCGCTTGGCCGCGAAATCAATCCCTTTCTCTTTTCGATATCGGAAATGAAACAGCGCATGAAGGATCAGGACCCCTTTATCGGCAGGCTCATGGCCGAACCCAAAATCATGCTGATCGGCAATGAAGATGGCTTACGAAAACTTGCTCGATAGAGGCCTGATCAAGCCTTTCCCTTCCGGGACGGCGCAGTCCGCGGGCAGGCTCGCGCTGGCCAAGCGTGACGTCAAGGCGGCAGAAGCAATGCTGGCCATAGACCGCGACTGGGCCTTCAGCATGGCGTATAACGCCGTCCTGCAGGCGACAAGGGCCTTGATGTTTGCCAATGGTTTCAGGCCGGCGGCGGGAGAAGGACAACACAAGACAGCCGTCGAATTTGCAGAAATTGCCTTGGGCGAGAAATTTCATGACGATATCTATATTTTCGACAAGATGAGGAGCAAAAGGCATCGCGTCATCTACGATGCCCTTGGCCTCGTTTCCCTGGAAGAAGCGAGGCATGCGTTTGCTTTTGCCGTAAGGTTCGTCACGGAAGTTGAACAACTTCTGAAACGGTGACAACGGAGGATCCATCCCAGCTCCTCGCGCCGTAGTCCGTCGAAGGACTTCCTGGCCACCCAGTCCCGCCAGCCTCAAAGTGCCTCCCTTAACAATCGTATAAATTTTATTGATGTAATCAGTAAGTTTCTGTTTACTGTGCCGGGTTGAAAACGGACACGATATTATTGTTGACAAAAAAGCGGATTCTGCTATAGGAACACGCCGGAAATCGTTGGATGAGCGGGCGTAACTCAGCGGTAGAGTGCCACCTTGCCAAGGTGGACGTCGACGGTTCGAATCCGTTCGCCCGCTCCAAAAAAAATGGCGGCATAGCCAAGTGGTAAGGCAGCGGTCTGCAAAACCGTTATTCTCCGGTTCAAATCCGGATGCCGCCTCCAATTAGAACAGGAAGCATCTGCTCTCTTTATTAATAAATCCCGTGAAAAGATTGGAAGAATTGATCAATTATGCCATCAGCCAGGGATATTCCGATATCCACCTGGCGGGCGGGACGCCTTTCGTTTATCGGCAAGACGGGATTATCCATGTTGATAAGTCGCCGCCCTGGAGTCACAGGGAGATTGATGCCCTTGTTTCCGGCATGCTCACCACCAGGCAGTTGGAGCAATTGAAGAATCGCTGGTCCGTGGATGTCGCATTCACGATAAACAGGGTGCGGCTGAGGGTCAACGTGTTCAATACTACTCGTGGTTTGAGCCTGGCGATTCGCGTCCTCCCGGAGGTGATACCTTCGCTCCGATCGCTCAATCTGCACCCTTCCCTGCAGACCATATCAAAACTAGAATCCGGGCTGGTGCTGGTTTGCGGCGCTACCGGCTCCGGCAAATCCACCACAATTTCGGCTATTATCGAAGAGATAAATCAAACCAGGCCGGTCCATATCATCACCCTCGAGGATCCCATCGAGTATCGCTTTCAAGGCAAGATGGCCTTTATTGAGCAGCGGGAAATCGGGGTCCATGTCCCCTCCTTCAAGCAGGGCCTTACCGACGCCTTACGGGAGAATCCCGATGTCATTCTGGTGGGCGAGCTGAGAGAACCGGAAACAATTCGCCTGTCTTTGAGCGCTGCCGAAGCCGGCCACCTGGTGTTTGCCACCCTCCATGCCACCGATGCGGAGGATGCCATCTATCGTCTCAGTACTTCTTCCGCGGGCGAAGCCCAGGAATCAAACCGTTATAAGGTTGCCTCGACGATTTCCTGGCTCATTGTACAGCAAATAGCGCATATAGACCGGATGGGATTCCGTGTCCCTCTCCTGTCTATTTTGCGTAGCACCCCCTCGATCAGGAGCCTGATCCGCGAAAACAAGTTAACCCAGATTGAAACGGCTATGCAAACTGGCAGAAGCGAGGGCATGTTCACGATGGAACGGTATCAGGAGGAATTTATCAACTCCCGCGATACCATCTTCATGCGGCCCTACAAGGTATCACGCAGCGCGGATGGACCACCGGCCGATGATGATTACCTGTCGCCCCTCATTGATCCGGATGCTCTGCATGATGTGGTCTATATGGCCAATGTTGATGACAAGAGGAAAAAATCTACCTTGCCGCCCCCTTCTTACGATCCCGTCGAATCCATGCAGTACGAGATTGACGATGCCGTCAATCTCGAGGATCTGATTGCTCAGATGGGTGATTACCGGAACAGTAACCCCTGACCGCCAGCGAAAAAACTTGCATACACAATAATAAAAAGATAATAACTTCAATAAGGGAGGAGGGTGACCTAACTGCCAACCCGTAACTGATGGAGACGCCAGAATTCAGGAGACAGAGGAGAAACGCGGTCTTCATTAA
>JBBIRO010000061.1:0-11717 GCA_037441775.1 Syntrophobacterales bacterium | reverse complement strand
ATCTTGGTGAAAGAGAGCTTCCGTCAGACGCCCTCTACGGTATTCATGCCCTGCGGGCCAGAGAAAATTTTCCGGATAAGACCCGCTTTCCCCTCATCTGGTACCGAGCCATCGGCGCGGTGAAGCTTGCCTGCTATCGGGTCTATGAAAGATTCTCAAGGGAGCTAGACAGCCGCTTTCGTCACGAAGAAATACATCTTCCCCGGATCGATACCGCCCGGCTCCATGCCCTCATCGCGACCGCTGAAAAGATCTACCGGGAAGGGGCCTTTTTTGATTCATTCATCGTTCCAGCCATTTCCGGCGGCGCCGGAACGAGCATTAATATGAATATCAATGAGATTATCGCCAACGCCTCTTTGGTTGCCATCGGGAAGAAGCCCGGCGATTATCAGGTGATCGATCCCGTTGAGCAGGCCAATGTTTTTCAGTCCACCAACGACGTTATTCCCACCGCGCTTAAGGTAGCGCTAATTTTTCTTTTACGAGACCTGGAAGAAGCGATTAACCTGCTGCGCACCCGGGTCGAGGCGCATGAGTGCGAGTATCGCCATGCCCTCCGCATCGCTTCAACGGAGATGCAGGAGGCTGTGCCTTCTTCGTACGGTAAACTCTTTGGCGCCTACAGCGACGCCCTGTCACGGGACTGGTGGCGGGTATCCAAATGTTTCGAACGGATTAAGTTGGTAAATCTGGGGGGCAGCGCCGTGGGTACCGGCTTGGGATCTCCCCGTTTTTTCATCTTTGAAGCCGCCCAGGAGTTGCAGCGGATTACATCGCTGCCGGTGACGCGTGCGGAGAATCTCTCCGACGCCACGAGCAATTTAGATTCCTTCGTCGAAGTCAGCGCCATTATAAAGGCCCATGCCGTGAACTTAGAAAAGATAGCCTCCGACCTGCGTTTCCTGTCATCGGACATGAATCGCGACCACGATCTTACTCTGCCCTTAAAACAGGTCGGCAGCTCCATCATGCCGGGCAAGATTAACCCGGTGATCAGCGAATTTGTCATCAGCGCCGCCCACCGTGTTTATGCCAATGATATGCTGGTTACTTCCCTGGCCGGTCAGGGTCTGCTGGATTTGAATGCCTACCTCCCGGCCATCGGGGTGGCGCTTATCGAAAGCCTGGAATTGCTGAGAGCGGCAGACGAGACCATGAGAAATAACCTCTTTGACGGATTGGTGATTGACACCGAGAAGGCACTCAAAAGGCTCTATACCAGCCCTTCCCTCACCACCGCCCTGATCCCTTATGTAGGCTACCACAGGGCTGTAATTGTGGCCCGGGTTATGAGGGAAGAGGGCTTGGATATTATTACCGCCAACAAAAAGACCGGCGTGGTTGAAGAGGATGTGCTGCTTACGGCGCTTAAACCGGAAAAACTCCTTAGGCTGGGATACTCCGTAACAGAAATGCTTCAGGAAATGAAGAGGATGACTTGTGCAGAAGAGTGAGCGGCCCCATATAGGCATATTCGGCCGGAGGAACAACGGCAAGAGTTCCCTCATCAACGTCCTGGCCGGGCAGGATGTGGCTATAGTAAGTGAACAGCCGGGAACGACCACCGACCCGGTTAACAAGGTCATGGAGGTTACTGGCCTGGGCCCAATAGTTTTCATCGACACGGCCGGGATCGATGATGTGGGCGATCTGGGGGCCAAAAGGATCGAAAAGAGCCTGGGCGTAATTAGGATCTCGGATCTGGCCATATTGGTAATAACAGAAAATGTTTTTGGAATCTTCGAAGAAAAGCTGATTAATGAATTCGAAAAATACAATCTTCCCTTTTTCATTGTCCACAATAAAGCTGACCTCATTCCCCTCGACAAAGAGGAAAAGGCCAGAATTGAGGCCAAGACCCGCACCGATGTGCTTGACTTTTGCGCCGTACATCCCGAAGACTTGGATGGGTTGATCGACCTGTTGAAAAAGCACCTGCCCGAGTCGGTCTTTAACAACCCGCCGCTTTTGGGTGATCTCGTCTCATATGGCGATATAGTAATCCTGATTACCCCCATCGATGTACAGGCCCCCAAGGGACGCATCATCCTCCCGCAGGTCCAGGTAATCAGGGACCTGCTTGACAACGATTGCGTCGCCATAGTTCTTAAAGAACGGGAAGTAGATGCCTTCCTGACAAAGACTGGGATCAGGCCCCGGCTGGCAGTTACCGACAGCCAGGTCTTCCTGAAAGCCGATGCCTCGTTGCCCAAAGACATCCCCCTCACCGGCTTCAGCATCCTCTTTGCCCGTCATCGCGGTGATTTTGAAGCGTATCTGAAGGGGACGCCGCGTATTGGTGAACTAAAAAACGGAGACCGCGTTCTCATTATGGAATCCTGCTCTCATCATGTGGCCGGCGACGATATCGGCCGGGTTAAGATTCCCCGCTGGATTACCGCCTTTACCGGCAAGCAGCTCCACTTTGATGTTGCCGCGGGCCTGGATAATCCCCCCCGGCCTCTGGACGAATACTCCCTCGTGATCCAATGCGGCGGCTGTATGCTTACCCGCCGACAGATCATCAACCGGTTAATGCCCGCCATCAAGAAGGGCATACCGGTGACCAATTATGGCATGGCGATCGCCTATGTACAGGGTGTTTACGAACGGGCCATTGCCCCTTTTGTGGCGTCAGCCAAGAACAGCGCAGACTATTTGTGATGACTTCGTAGAAAGTCATGAAAGTGCAAACTTTAGGACTGCCCCGGCAAAAAAGTTGATTATGTGGTGCGGCCGCCTGGGGCTATGCTCTCGCATTGCCTGTCGCCACGCGCTGACCGGCTCAAGGCGCGCGACTACACCGGCAATTTCCCTTGACGAGGGGTTTGGCGCAACGTAAGCATCCGGATTTTTTACGAAGCCGTCAGTGATTGTTATAGTTGTATTTTCAAGGGAGGGTTTAAGAGGATGATCGAAAGTTACATTTTAAAGAAAACTCCGTTGATGCAGCAGCTAGACGAGGTCGACTTGAAACAACTGTCCTGTTTACTCAGCGAGCGGCATCTGGAAAAGGGTGAGGTTCTTTTCCGCAAGGGAGACCCGGGGGATGCGCTATGTATTATCAAAAAGGGGAGGATTAAAATTTCCCTTTCCTCGGGTGTTGGCGATGAGGTTATTTTAGCTATTTTCTCGGATACCGATTTTTTTGGGGAGATGTCTCTTGTGGACGGAGAACCTAGGTCCGCGGACGCGACCGCGCTTGACTCGGTTGATCTGCTGCTTCTTCGCCGGAGTGATTTTATATCCTTTATATGTACCAACAGCAATGCGATGCTGGCCGTTTTACAATCATTGTCGCGGCGGTTGCGACAGGCTGACGACCTGCTCCATGATACCTGCTTCCTCAATGTTTCCGGAAGGTTTGCCAAAAAACTGGTAGAACTCGCCTCGGCTTATGGCAGACTGGATGGCGATACGATAAGCATTGATCTGGGCTTAACGCAGAAGGACCTGGCCAGCATGGTGGGTGCGACCAGGGAGAGCATTAACAAGGAGCTTCGTGTTTTGAGGGAGAAGGGGCTGGTGACTATCGAGGAACAGGTCATCTGCATTCACAACCTGGAACGCCTGAAAAGGCGGGCTCACTGAATGCCCGGCTGCGGCTGGGACGGATTAAGCCAAAGCATCCGGAACGTTTCCCCAGGGCTCTGCTGGCGATTCAGCCGGCTGACGGCGGGCAGTAGCGCCAGAGCTGCCCCCTGTGGTGGCACAGTCAGCTGACAATTTCTCTGATTACCATGAGGCCCCTTTTCAACTCTCTCAGCCGCCGGTTTTGGTCGTCCGGCGCCGGTAGTTTTTTTTGCGGCCGCGAAAGATTTAGCTGCCTTCTGGCGCCCTGGATGGTAAACTTTTCTTCGTAGAGCAGCTTCTTTATGTTGATCAGCGCTTCTAAGTCTTTTTTCCGGTAGACGCGTTGATCGGACTTGGTGCGGATTGGTTTCACCCATCGGAACTCAGATTCCCAGTATCTAACCACGTGGGGTTCCACTCCCAGTATCCGGCTGACTTCTCCAATCCGGAAATAAGACTTGCCTGGGATGGTTTGGTTCTTTTCGTTCACGGGAACACAATCCTTAAAGCCCTGCTGTTGGGAAGGATTTTCGATCTTCGGTGGAAATTGCCCGAAAAACATGGCGCACTGCAGGTGCTGTGCATTTTAAGGGATTGAGCAATTCAATCGGCTGGCCGCTTGGCAACTGCGAATACAAGCTAATAAGGCCGTTGGGGCGGGCCGTAGGACCGCCCAGGTACCGGAAGGCGTACTTCTACTTGGGGCCTTGCACCCGCCACGGCAACAGACAACTCTGCAGCCGCCCTTAATGGGCCGGACTATCTGGTCTTTTAGCGTGCCACCCAAACATCAGAGTTTGGGCGACTTTATACGAAGCCTTCAACATTGCGCCCTGGGACTCTCAATACCGGCCTCAATCGTTAATGGTTTTTCTCAGTACCTGGCTGGCTTTGAAGGTCAGAACCTTGCGCGCCGAAATAGATATCTCCTCCCCGGTCTGCGGATTACGGCCCCGGCGGGGATTCTTTTCCTTGACAATAAAGTTGCCGAACCCGGAGATCTTAATGTTCTCTCCGTCGGCCAGGGAACTCTTGATTATTTCAAACAAAGAGTCTACGATCGCAGCGGAGTCCTTCTTCGAATAACCCAGATTTTCGTAAATGTTCTGGACAATGTCACTTTTGGTCATTGAAATACCTCCTTTGTTACGGTTTTTAGCCTCTGAGTCTCGCACCTGTCTTTTCGTTGATTTGTCCTACGATCCCCCGGTGAATTTCGTTCACCTCTTCATCTGTCAAGGTTCGCTCGTAAGAACGGTAATGAAATCTTAATCCCAGGCTCTTGGTTGCGGGGGGCAGCCCGGGACCGCTATATAAATCAAATATCTGCACATTCTCAAGTAAAACTTCCCCCGCCAGGTAAACTACCGACAGAATAGTTTCCGCCTCGATATTTTCATCGACAATGAAGGCGGCATCCCTGATGCTAGGCGGGAACTTGGATATTTCCCGATAGGTAACTTCCCCGCTATATAGTTCAGCCAGCCTGTCTAAGTCAATCTCAAAGACTATTGCCCTGTTTTTCAAGTTGAATTTATCCAGCACCAGCGGGTTGATTTCTCCCAGGATGCCAATCGTTTCATCTCCTAAATGAACATGGCAGGATCGTCCGGGATGCAAGAAGGGTTCGCCAGATACAGCGGTAAAACGAACGTTCTTGAACTTAAGGTCGGCAAGCAGTCTCTCCAGAGAACCCTTGAGGTCATAAAAATCGGCTGTATAATCCGGTATATCTAACCCCTCGCCATAGCGTCGGCCAGTCAAGAGGGCTGCCAGAATGTTCGTTTCTTGCGGTAGCTGGCCGTCAGCTGTTTTAAAATATGTCCGGCCCGTCTCAAATATTCTCAGGTCATGGCAGCCCTGGTTGGCGTTTCGTTTCCAGTTTTCCAAAAGGCTGTAGACGATGGACGTTCTCAGTACCGACTGGTCCTCCGTCAGTGGGTTGCCGATTCTGACCAGCTTTCTCCGCTGATCGTCGGCGGGAAGCAGCAGGGTTTCGCAAAACCTTTCCGGCACAAAACTATAATTAATAACCTCCGTATAACCGCTGCCCGATAATTTTTCTCTAAGAATACGAATAATTCGGCTCAGATTGTTTTCATCCGCCGGCAGCGACTCGATTTCGGGAAGGGTGGTTCCTATCTTTTCGTAACCGTAAATTCGCGCAATTTCCTCAATAATATCTATTTCTCGGCTAATATCCACTCTGCAGGAGGGCGGGGTAACCAGGTAAGAGTCCGGTTGGGTTTCGTGTGGAACCACTCTCATCTCAATTTTAGTTAGAATCTCTTTTATCGTATTGCCGGTAAGCTCGGTTCCCAGTAGCTGATTCACCCTCTTTTCTCTCAGGGTGATCCTGGACGTATTTTCAATCTTTCCGGGAGATTGATCTATCCTGTTGAGGCACAAGCGGCCGTGCGCTAACTCCGCTATCAATTGAGCCGCCCGATCCAGGGCGATAAGAACCCCCTCGGGATCTATCCCGCGTTCGAAACGAAATGAGGCGTCCGAGGCCATTCCCAGCCATTTGGCGCTTCTTCTGATCGAAACGGGTGAAAAATAGGCGCTTTCCAAAAGGATGGCGGTGGTATGCTCTTCCACCTCAGAGTTCTTGCCGCCCATGATGCCGGCAATGGCTACCGGTCTTTCCGCGTCGCAGATCATCAGCGTATCACGCCTAAGACGGTGTTCCTTATCGTCAAGCGTTAAAAACGCCTCTCCCTCTTTGGCCCGGCGGACCAGGATGCGGCCGCCTGCCAGTTGCCCATGGTCGAAGGCATGGAGGGGCTGGCCAAGCTCCATCATCACGTAATTTGTCACATCAACCACGTTGTTAATCGGTCTTAAACCCACGGCGGCCAGTCTTTTTCTTAACCAGAAAGGCGAAGGCGCAATCTTGACGTCCTGAATTACCCGGGCGCTGTAACGGGGGCAGAGATCCGGATCCTGAATTGTAACCGCTGCCAAAAGATTGATATCCGCGCCATCTTCCCGAATATTCCTTGATGGGTACTTAAGCTTCCTACCCGTCAGTGCGGCCACCTCGCGGGCAATTCCGATTAGGGACAGACAATCAGACCTGTTTGGTGTGACCGCGATTTCCAGAATTGTATCTTCAATATCCAGGGCTTCTTCCAGAGGCATCCCCGGCGTCAAGCCTTGGTCGAGAATAAAAATGCCCGAATTATCCTCGCCGATGGCAAGCTCAGCCTCGGAGCAGAGCATGCCCTCCGATGCAACGCCTCGGATAATAGTTCTTTGTATCTCTATGGAGCCAACCCGGGCGCCGGCAGTCGCCAGAGGAACCAAAGCGCCCGCAAAGATATTCGACGCGCCGCATACCACGCTGAAATTGCCCGCTTTTGTAAAAACCTGGCAGACCGAGAGCTGGTCTGACTGGGGATGTCTGGTAATCGAGTCAATACGGCCCACTACCACCCCGGAAAAAGCAGGCTTTTTCTCTAAGATGGATTCCACTTCCAGGCCGGCCATGGTCAAGGCCAGGGCCAGCTCCTGCGGCGGGGCATCTATATCAACGTAATCGTTTAACCATTTAATACTTACCAGCATACAAAAACACCATTATTTGACGAAACTAGGAAGGCCGCATCTAAAACTGCCGGGAGAAGCGCAGGTCATTGTCGAAAAAGTGCCGGATATTGCCGATTCCGTACTTGAGCATCGCAATCCGTTCCACACCCAAGCCAAACGCAAATCCGGAAAATACTTCCGGGTCATAGCCAACGTGCTTGAAAACTGCGGGATCAACCATGCCGGATCCCAAAATCTCCAGCCAGCCGCTATTGCCGCATACCCGGCATCCCTGACCCCGGCAGATCACGCAGCGGATATCTACTTCCGCCGATGGCTCGGTAAAGGGAAAGAAGCTCGGGCGAAACCGGGGCAAGGTTTCTGCGCCGAATATCTCCTGTAAAAAGACAGTGAGGGTGCCCTTCAAGTCGCTGAATGACACATTGCGATCCACGAGGAGCCCCTCGATCTGATGGAACATGGGGGAGTGAGTGATATCAGAATCGCGCCGGTAAACCCTTCCCGGAGATAATATCCTGATCGGCGGCTTTTGTTTTTCCATAACCCGGATCTGTACCGGCGAGGTATGGGTGCGCAGAACGATGTTATCTTCCACATAAAATGTGTCCTGCATATCCCGGGCCGGGTGATCCTTGGGGATATTGAGGGCCTCGAAATTATAATAATCCAATTCCACTTCCGGCCCGGATACGACGGAAAAGCCAAGTCCGGCAAAAATGCGGCATATCTCTTCGAATACCTGGGTTAGTGGATGAAGATGCCCCCAGGCCGGTTGCCGACCAGGCAAGGTTACATCTATTGTTTCTTTCCGGAGTTCTTCTTGCCTCCGCAGATTGCCGGCATTTTCGATGGAGCTGTCGATCAGGGAGGCAAGACGTTCTTTGATCTCGTTACATAACTTACCGAAATAAGGTCTCTCTTCCGGGGGGCTCTGGGAGATGTTGCGCAGCATCCCCGTCAGAATACCTTTTCTGCCCAGATATCTGGTTTTAATATCGAGCAGCATCTGTTCGCTTACTGCTTGTCGGATTTCCGCTTCCGCGGCACTTTCAATGCTCTTGAGCTGTGCTAGCATACCAAGGCATCACCTTTGGCGACTGAGACAATCTGCGAAAAGGCCCGTGGATCATGGATGGCAAGATCCGAAAGAATCTTGCGGTCGATTTCGATGTTGGCCTTCTTCAGCCCGCAAATCAGCTTGCTGTAAGAAAGATCATTAATTCTGGCGCCGGCGTTTATCCTGGCAATCCAGAGTTGTCGGAATTCTCTCTTCCGTACCCTCCGGTCGCGATAGGCATACTTCATCGCTCTGTTGACGGCTTCGGTTGCCGTCCGCAAGAGCCGGCTCCGGGCTCCAAAGAAGCCCTTGGCTAGTTTCAATATTTTTCTTCTCTTCTTTTTCGCGGTTACGCTTCGTTTTACCCGTGACATGTATTATACTCTCCGTGTGTTGGCATGTTTTGTCTAGCGATTTGACATCTCCTCAGGCTATAGACTGGCAGTCGTTTAAACGGAAACCGAATCAATGCAAAAACAGACCCGGCCGGTTTTTCGCTGCCCGTTGGTCATGATGTTTAGGCTGGCCTGATCTCGCGGCGCGCGTTCCATCAATCTATCCGCCTTAAGCACCTTCCTTAAAGGTAAGGGATCAACTTCCTCGTTTTACTCCAGTCCCTACAGTCTATTGTGGCGGACTTGCGAAGATTTCTTTTACGCTTGGTGCTTTTTTTCGTTAAAATGTGGCTGGCGTTTGCCTTGCTCCGCTTTATTTTACCTGTTCCGGTTAAGGAAAAGCGCTTTGCTGCTCCCCGGTGTGTCTTGATTTTCGGCATGTATTCACCCCTTCCTGCTTGAAAAATCCCCTATATTAAAGGGATATGTATATTGCTGAGATTTTGGCGTCATCATTTCTTCGGCGAAAGGACCATCACCATGTTTCGACCTTCAAGGCGAGGGTGCTGGTCGACCTGAGTGCAATCGGCCAGATCCGCCTTGATAGCTTCCATTATTTTTTTCCCTATTTCGGTAAAAGCAATCTCCCGACCCCGAAACATCATACTTACCTTTACCTTGTCGTTTTGAGCCAAAAACTTCCTGATGTGCTTGAGCTTGACCTGGAGGTCGTGTTCTTCCGTTTTTGGCCGGAGCCGGATTTCCTTTATTTGGATTATCGTCTGGCTTTTCCTTGCATCCTGCAGCTTCTTGCTCTGCTGATACCTGAATTTGCCGTAATCAAGAATACGACAGACCGGCGGACTGGCATTTGGGGCTACCTCAACTAAGTCCAGTCCCCGCCGACTTGCTTCGGCCAGGGCATCCGTAAGAGACATAATACCCAATTGCTCGCTTTCAGCAATAACTCTGACCGGTGATGCCTTGATCTCCCGATTTACATCCGGTTCTTTTACGATATGACACCTCCTGAAAAGATAATCATCAACCCATGCCTGGGGCCGCCTGGCAGGCGCTTATTGATACAGCCTGCTTTTTTCCTTAATCAACGATATAAATTCATCCATGCCTAATGCGCCCAGATTCTGTCCGCTTCTTTCCCGGGGCGACAGCGTTTCATTGGCGGCCTCTCGGTCGCCAATGACCAGCATGTAGGGTATCTTTTGAAGCTGGGCCTCCCTGATTTTATACGAGAGTTTCTCGTTCCTGAAATCCCTCTCCGTCCGGATTCCTGCCGCCACGAGCCGCTGCCAGGCCTTCTGGGCATAGGGTATATGGTCGTCAGTGACCGTCAGGAGAGTCGCCTGGGTAGGCGCCAGCCACACCGGAAAAGCGCCGGCGTAATGCTCAATGAGTATTCCCAGAAACCTCTCAATTGCCCCCAAAATTACCCGGTGCAGCATCACCGGTCGGTGTTTTTCTCCGTCGGCGCCGATATAGGTAAGATCGAAACGCTCCGGCAGGGTAAAATCGCATTGAATGGTGGCGCACTGCCACTTTCTTTTCAGGGCGTCACTGAGCTTGAAATCGATTTTAGGGCCGTAAAAGGCCCCGTCGCCGGCGTTTATCCGATAGGGGATGTTGCTTTCCCGCAAGCTCCCTTCCAGGGAGGCGGTCGCCATTTCCCATGCCTCGTCGGAGCCGATAGAACTCTCCGGTCGCGTGCTCAGTTCCACTTCGTAATCAAAACCGAATATCCTCATGGCATAAGCGACGAATTCGGTAATCGCCTTGATTTCCGCATTCAACTGCTCCGGCGTACAGAGGATATGGGCGTCGTCCTGGGTAAATTGTCTAACCCGGACCAGTCCGTGCAAAACGCCGGTCTTTTCGTGCCGGTGAACCGTGCCCAACTCAAAATAACGCAGCGGCAGATCCCGGTAACTGCGAATCTTGCTTTTGTAAATGAGCATATGGGAGAGGCAGTTCATAGGTTTGATCCCGTATGCCTGGCCCTCGACCTCAGTGAAGTACATGTTCTCTTTGTAATGATCGTAATGTCCGGACTTCTTCCAGAGGTCGGCCTTCAGGAGTTGAGGCCCTACGACCATATCGTAGCCCCTTTTAAGATGCTCACGTTTCTCCCAGTCCTCTATAATGTACCGAAGCATTGCCCCCTTGGGGTGAAAGATAGCCAGCCCGGCGCCGGCGTCGTCATTTAGCTGAAAGAGGTCGAGTTCTCTGCCCAGCCGGCGATGATCCCTTTTTTTGGCCTCTTCTATTATTCGCAGATGCTCGGATAGGGAGCCTTCATCCGGGAAGGCTATGCCGTATATCCGTTGCAGCATTTTGTTTTTCTCGTCCCCGCGCCAGTAGGCACCGGCGAGATTGATCAGCTTGAAGGCCTTGATCGCGCCCGTGGAAGGAACATGGGGACCCCGACAGAGGTCGATGTATCGACCCTGGGAGTAGATGCTGACTTCACGAACCTCGGCCGGCAGGTCATTGATGATCTGTGCCTTGTAAGTTTCGCCGCGTGCCGTAAACAATCCCAGCGCTTCTTCCCTCGGCAGATCCTGGCGGATGAAGGGCAGGTTGGATTTAATGATCTCCTTCATCCGACGTTCTATCTTCTCCAGGTCATCGGGTACGAAGGCTTCCGAAAAATCAAAATCGTAGTAGAAGCCATCATCAATCGCGGGGCCAATAGCTACCTGAACACCAGGGAAGATGTCCTGTACCGCTTGGGCCATCACGTGAGCGGTACTGTGGCGCAGCACTTCCAGCCCCTCCGGCTCGGCCAGGGTGATGGGAGCGATCTCGGCGTCAGCATGAATGGAGCAGGTAAGGTCAACCGCCCTTCCGTTTACCCGGGCAGCGGGCGCTTGTGACAGTTCTCCATCCTTCCAAGCAGCCAGAACTTCCCTGGCCAATACTCCCGCAGGAAAAATTTTATTCGAATCATCCGGATATTTAATGGTTATTTCACTCATCAATCAAAAGCTTGAGCGGACAGAAATGATTTTTATAGATCTCTCTGTCCGCCGTGTCGTGAAGTTTCTAGTTTAACAGCTATGATGATTTTTTTGCAGAAATTATCACCTTGCGGAAAATGACGCAAAACATGTTAATCATCACCGTAATAAAAAAATGGTAGGCACGCAGGGATTTGAACCCTGGACATCCACCGCGTCAGG
>JBBIRO010000060.1:0-12621 GCA_037441775.1 Syntrophobacterales bacterium | reverse complement strand
GGCGCACTGGTCGTTTAAGTTGGGGGGGCGTAAACCCAAGATGGCAATGTCGGCGATGCTTTCCATACCCAGCCCCATGGTTTCTTTGGCCGCTTCTTCGAGAAATGATCCGGTGCCGGCGCTGCAGGCATCGTTCATCGCGTAGTCGGACGGCACTCCCCGGCGGATAAATGTGTACTTCGCGTCCTGGCCGCCGATTTCAAAGATGGTCTCAACCTCGGAATTATAAAAAAGCGCGCCCGCGGCGTGGGCAATTATCTCATTGATAATGCCGTCCGTCATGGCGTGCAGGCCGGCGATTTGCCGGCCGGAACCGGTGACACCGACGGCCTTGATTTGCAGCAAGTCGGCAAGCGGGCCAAGCTGCTCATGCAAGCGGGCGTAGCATTCACGCGCCGCGCCCACCGGGTTGCCTTGGGTGCGCAGATAAACTGAAGCAATGACTTTGTCGTCTGAAAGCCTGAGCAGCACCGCTTTGGTAGTCGTGGATCCTACATCGAGGCCGATGATGCATTCATCCCCCGGCTGCGCCTGGCCGTGCGACCCGGCCTTGAAATCGACCATGTTCACAAAATTTGATAGTTTTGGCAGAAAAGAAAAGGAGCTTGAGGTATCCTGGAAAAGCTGACCCTCCTGGGGCAGCGCCTTTGTGTCATGCTCCAAGCCCCAGAGGGCGGCGCCGTATGCCTCAAAATAGGGCGCTTCAGCGGGCACAACCAGATTATCTATTTCCTTGCTGAGGAAGTTTACCATGATCGGGTTTTGCGCGGTTCCCCCGATCAAGATAATATTGTTGCGCGGCGTCTGTTTGAGAATTTCGAGAATCTTGCCGGCCATCATTTCACAAAGGCCGACCACAATCCTTCCCTTCGGCACCCCCTTGTTGGTGGCATGGGTGCAGTCGCTCTTACAGAAAACACTGCAGCGGCCGGATACTTTATACGGAGTCTCCCCGTTGGCTAGGGCAAACGAATCTTCAAGGTCAATTCCAATCCGGCCCAGTTGCTGGACAAAAAAATCGCCGGTGCCCGAGGCGCACTTGTTTCCCGTCAAAACCGAGGATATTCTGCCGTCAGCGCCTAAAAGATAGACCAAAAAAGATTCTGCGCCGGCGCTGACAACCGCGTTTAATGGTTTTGATCCGCCGCGTACATGTGCCAGCGCCATCTCTATCGCCTCCACCTCGGAGATGGAGGTGATATTAACAAGATGTCTGAATTTCCGGCCGGTGACAACAACCCGCTGGTCGCTGCCATAATTGATTTGCCGCAATAGAGACTTAAGAGCTTGACGGGGATTCCCGTGGTGCGGCTGAATCACCAAAGATTTGATGATTGCCGGATTACCGTCCGCCTTTTCCATTCCCACGGCCGATAAGGTGGATGCGCCAATACAAATTCCCAGACTGTTCATGCCGCTCCTCTCGCTTATCTTAAATATCGCGTCTGCGTGCCATTTGACGACTTTTTACGAATTTGTCAAGATTTTCAGTGTGAGCTGGGGGCGACAAATTTTTTTGCGGGATCCGGTACTCCCCTCGCCTCTGCTGACGCGGTTCTTGTGCCCGCGGCTGCAAATGCTACAGCAAACGACGCGCCCGCCACAAGGGGCGGGACTATTTTACTTTTTGTCGGCGCGTCATCAATGCTTAGAGGATAATGAACATTCCAGAAGATCGGAGCATTCAGTGATGATTCGGCTGGCGCCGGCCTGAATAAGTTTCTCGCTGAGACTTCTTGGATCTGAGGATGAATAGGTGACCCCCAAACCCTGGTAGCTGATCCTTGACGACCGGGCGGCCTGCATGTCGTCCGGCATGTCGCCTACGTAATAGCACTTTTGAAAAGTCCTTCCCAAAAGTGACGGTATGATATCCAGCATGTAGGGATGAGGCTTGCTATAATTAACCCGCTGCCCGCTCTCCTGAAAGATTCTTTGCTCCTCCCTGAGGCAGTCGTCGAGTGAAACGATTGCCTGGAAATAACCGCGGATCGAGAATCGGTCCAGCGGATAATCCGCTTCGATGGCCGGTCTCCCGGTGGCAATGGCCAGGGTATATCTCTCGGCCAGTTCTTTCAGGATTTTTTCAGCGATCAGAAGTTTTTCCTGATCGATAAGTCCATCGCCTGCGTGATACGAAGGCTCGATCCCATAGATGTAAGTGAATAGCCGCCGGCCGAGGTAAATCTCCTGAAATATCTGTTTGACCAGGTTTCCTGCACCCACGTCGCCCTGAGACCAGGCCAGGACGAAAGGGGATGCCGTCTTCCCCTGTCGGCTCAGGATTTCGCCCAGTGGGTTTAAGTGAACGGCTAAGAACTTAAGAAGCGGGGACACATCGCACGCTCCGATGGCCTCAGAAAAAGAATATTTTGAGTGAGCGTATTTATCGGGGATAATCACCTTGGTGAAGAGCAGACTCAAGGCCTGGACGGTGAGGTCCCAGTCGTTATTCAGTCCGCCGGTGTGTTTCAGCCGGGCCAGATCGTCCAGCGGGAAAATGGGATCGGGCAGGCGGTCAGCGCCTTTGGCGCCGGCAAAAAAATGACGGACGGTCTTACGCGCCGCTTCCAGGTAGGAAAGAGAGACATCGATTATGACCCCGTCCATGTCAAAAACAAGAAGATTTCCTGCTGCCATCTGGTGTTAACCTCATCATTTGGGCGTGCTTTTAGGCGGTGGTTTTGCCTTTGCAAGGGTGCGTTGAGTGGCTCCTTATCACATAGCATAAAGCTCAAGTCAAATTTTAATGGCGACCTCTTTCGGGATGGCTTGGCAAAAAGTCGCATAACTGTGATAATGGGACGGCCAGTAATAAAGTTGTTTTAGAAGTGCCGCCCCTAGCGGGCGGCTCTCGCGTTGCATTATGCCACGCGCCGGCTTGCGCATCAAGCATAGCCTGTTGTGCGATTGTAAACCGTAAACGCTTATAAGGGGGTTCAAGGTGGAAATAACCAGCGATGCGCTTCGGCGGGGTCTCATTTTTTCTCTCATGTCGGCCTTCTCGATGGCGCTTTTGGGAATTTTGGGCAAGATGGGCTATCGGGCGGGGATGACGGAGATGGAACTGCTCCAGAACAGATGGTTCTTTGGAGCGGTTATTATCTTCGTTTACCTCTTCCTCACGGACCGTCGTTCGCTGGCTATAAGCGGTCTTACGCTGCTCAAAACGGCGCTTCTAGGCTCCTTCTTCCAATTTCTGGCTGGTTTTACCTTTTTTAAAGCTATCAAATATATTCCGGTTTCTACCACTTTACTGATTGTATATTTTTATCCTGTCGTAGTAACGCTGGCGGCGGCATATCTTTTTAAACGGCGTTTGGGCGGCGCCCTTATCTTGTCGCTAGGCCTGATTTTTGCCGGGTCATCTTTGGTTTTTTTTGATGCCTTTAACCATGACATCAACTCGCGGGGAATAGCCTATGCCCTTCTGAATATGATTGTTTTTAGCGGTTATATGATCCTGGCGCATATTTTTTTGCGAGGTCAAAAGCCCCTCGTCATGACCTTCTACATGGCCTTCTTTGCGGGACTAAGCTTTAGCCTGTTCCATAACCCTTTTAAAATACTTGATTCCGGAACTACGCAGCTCATCATCGGCCTGGCTTTGGGGTTGATTCCGACGGCGTTTTCCTATGTCTTTAATTTTAAGGCGTTAGAAAAGATCGGCAGCAGCTTGGTGTCCGTTTTTTCTACTTTTGAACCGGTTTCAGCGGTGATTCTAGCTTATCTTGTGCTGGGGGAACGGATATTCATCTCTCAGATATTGGGAATGGCACTGATAGTCAGCGGTATTATTTTGCCCAACTTAGGAAGTTTCATCGCCAAAAGCTCGACTGAGAGTTAGGAGTTTTGCTGGGCCGGATTTGATTTGACAATCAGCCCGCGAAAAGATAGAAAAGCACAAACTAACGCCGGACGATCGAGAAACAGGCTAATGGATGTTAGATTTTTTGCCGGACCGATTAGCTCTGAGGTGATCAGGTTATGATTGGGGACCACGAAAGCCAAGGTCTAGCGCCGAATCAAGGCTCTGGAGGGATCTTTAGTTTATTGCATAATCTCCTGGATGCTTTTGGCAGGGCAGCCCTGGTCTGGATAAACAATGCCGGCGCCGCGGCGATTTTTTTCATTCTTGCAATCATCAATGTTCCCAGATCGAAACAGCTCGCCAAGGTGGTTCAGCAAACCTACGACATCGGGGCCAGATCGGTGATGATCATTCTTCTGGTGGGGCTCTTCACCGGCATGGTTCTTGGGCTGCAATCCTACCACGCCCTGGTGCGGGTGGGCGCGGTGGGGGCTCTGGGCACCCTGGTCGTACTGAGCTTGATCCGGGAGCTGGGGCCGGTGCTGACCGCCATTATGATTGCCGCCCGGGCAGGCTCGGCGGTAGCGGCTGAAATCGGCATTCTGCGTATTTCCGAGCAGATCGACGCTTTGGATACCATGCGCATTGATCCCATCAGGTTTCTCGTCAGCCCGCGTATTGCCGCGGCTATTATAAGTTTTCCCCTCCTTACGGTAATGTTTGATCTGATCGGTATTGTCGGCGGCTATCTCTCCGGGGTGGTGCTCATGGGGGCCGATGCCAGCGCCTATATTTACCGTGTTCAGGCCAGCGTTGATATGAAGGATATTATCGACGGGCTGGTAAAATCGGTGGTTTTCGCCATTCTTGTGTCAACTGTCTGCTGTTACCAGGGATATTTTGCTCATCTGCGTTCCGACAGCCACGGGGCTAAGGCCGTTGGTTTGGCCACAACCCAGGCGGTCGTCATCTCCTGCGTTTTGATCCTTGTTTCCGACTATGTCGTAACCTCGTTGCTTATCTGAGGAATCCATGACTGCCCCTTTGATTGAATTTCGAGATGTAACGAAGCGCTTCAATGGCCGGACGGTCCTGGATGGACTGAATCTGCAGATATTTGAGGGGGAGATAACCACCATTATCGGTTTGAGCGGTTCCGGCAAAAGCGTCCTTCTGAAGCATATCATTGGGCTCATGAAGCCCGACCAAGGCTCCATCCTGATTTACGGCAAACCGCTGGAGAACATGAAAAAAAATGATCTCCATGCCCTGCGGCGCAAAATAAGCTACATGTTTCAAGGCAACGCGCTCTTCGATTCCATGACGGTCTATGAAAACATCGCCCTCCCTTTAAGAGAGACGACTGACTTAAAAAAAAGGGAAATCGATGAACGGGTCATGATCAGGATCAGACAGATGGAGTTGGAAGAGGCCAGCCACAGTTACCCGGCGGCTCTTTCAGGTGGGATGCAAAAACGGGTGGCCCTGGCCAGGGCGCTGGTGACTGATCCTCAAATTGTGCTTTTTGATGAGCCCACCACCGGCCAGGATCCGGTCCGCAAGAACACTATTCTCGGGATGATTGCCCAGTACCAGAGGAAGTTTGGCTTTACGGCGATATTGGTGAGTCACGAGATTCCCGATGTGTACTTTATTTCCAACCGCATTCTGGCCCTTTATGACCGTAAAATTGTATTTCAGGGTTCACCGGAGGAGTTGGAAAATTTTCGCCATCCCTTCAAGGACGAGGTAATCCATAGTCTCGAAGCTCTGCAGAAGGAATTGACCGGGCTCTATTCGATCCGCCAGTTCAAGGCTATTCATTATAACCAGTTGCGGCCCAGGGAGCGGGAAGGCGCCTATACCCTTTTCATTTTTACCCTGAAGTGGTCGAATGGTTCGACGGCCAGCCTGCCTTATGCAATGACCAATGATATGGTCCATGCGGTCAGTCAGCTTCTGAATAAGCACTTTAGCGCTCTGGGGGGCTTTTCGACGCGCCGCCAGGCCAGTGAGTTTATAACCGTCCTTCCCCATGCAGATTTGGCGGAAGCTGAAAATACGATCAGGGAATTTGTCCTGGACCTTAAAGAACAGGCCATTTGCGATCACCTGTATAAATATCCAAAAAAACATATAGACGATGACTCCTTCGACTTCGTCCTTCTGGCCGGCGCCACTGGTGGCCAGCCGGGAGCCGATATAGATCAGGAAATTGCGGAGGCAAGAAAGGCACAGAAGGAAATTTTTCGTCATCGCTGCGACTTGCGGGAGGCAACACAATGAAAAAATATTCCCTGGAAACCAAGGTAGGTATTTTTTTATTTTTCGGGCTGCTGGCGCTGGGCTATATGACGGTTAAGCTGGGAGACCTCTCCCTGTTTGGCGATAAGGGTTACCCGCTGATGGCCCGCTTTACCACGGTCACGGGCTTGCGGGTCGGCAGCCCGATTTATATTGCCGGTATCAGGGTAGGGCGGGTGGATGAGCTAAGCTTTGATCAGGACAAAAACAAGGCTTTGGTTCGGCTTTGGATTTATTCGGGGATTAAGATTTACGATGATGCCATCGCCTCCATCAAGACGGAAGGGCTGATCGGCGATATGCACCTAAGCATTGACCCGGGTGGAGCGGGCGAAATATTGCAGGCGGGCGGAGTTATCACCGACACACAGCCGCCCTTGGATATTGCCGATATCGTAAGTAAATATGCGTTTGGTGACGTGAAGAAAAAATAGAACGGGCCCGAGGAAGGTATGACCATGAAAAGAAACTTTGCTTTATGTGTCGTGATTGCTACTCTGGGGATATTCATATTTTCTGCTGCCGCGTGGGCCGGTCCAGCGACGGATGTTCTCAAGGATACCGTAAATAAGGTCCTCGATATTTTACGCGACCCCAAACTCAAGCCGGAAGCGGCCAAAGAGGCAAAAAAAGAGAAGCTAAGGATTATCTACGAAAAAATGTTCGATGAGCTAGAGCTGTCCCGGCGTGCGCTGGCCCGAAACTGGAACAATCTGAGCGTTGCCCAGCGTAAGGAGTTCGTGCCTTTGTTTCGGCAAATTCTGGAGAAGGCTTACGCCGACAAGATCCTCGATTATACTGATGAAAAGATCACCTTCGACCGTGAAAATGTCTTGGCGGATAACCAGGTGGAGGTGTTGACGCGGGTTATAACCAAGTCTAAGGAGGTACCGATTACCTATCGGATGATCCAGAAGGAAGGCGCCTGGAAGGTATATGATGTGGTCGTGGAGAACGTAAGCCTGGTGCAGAACTATCGCACGCAGTTTAATGAGATTCTGGCGAAAAATAGCAGCGAACACCTGCTGGAGACGCTGCGCAAAAAGGTTAAGGAACAGTGACGCCCTTCCGGTCGGTCTGGTTGAAATGATTGGACGGAGAGAAAGGCAATAGGCGACCCTGATGATTAAGCGGCTTTCATACTTGGCGCTTTTTTCTTTTTTTCTTTTGAGCGGCTGCGCTCACAACCAGGCAGGCTCCGGGGCTGCACCCGCCTCCCTGCCGCAGATGCAGACTGTTTCCCTGGTACAACCGGTTATTGCTCAGGCTCAGGAGCGGCAAAAGTTGTCCGAAAAGGCCGCTGCCGATGAATTTGCCCAGGATTATGACGATGAATACGGCGATATTGAAGAATTCAACGATGTGGTCGAAAACGGTGAGAAAAAGGAACAGAAACTGACAATTGCCGATCCTCTGGAGCCGTTCAACCGGGCGATGTATCATTTTAATGATCGGCTGTACTTTTGGGTGCTCAAGCCCGTAGCTCAGGTTTACGGCCGCGCAGTGCCTGAACCGGCGCGGATAGGTGTTGCCAATTTCTTCTCCAACCTGGCCTTTCCCATCCGCTTTGTGAATTCTCTTCTCCAGGGTAATTTTGAGGGCGCGGCCGCCGAGCTGGGGCGTTTTGCCATTAATACCCTGTGGGGTGTCGGCGGTTTTCTGGATCCGGCTTCCAGCAAAGATATAAACCTGGTCAAGCAGGACGAGGATTTTGGTCAAACCCTCGGATTTTACGGAATTGGCACGGGATTCTTTATCAACTGGCCACTTTTCGGGCCTTCCAGCCCACGGGATACCCTGGGGATGGTGGGGGATTTCTTTCTCCAGCCGCTATCGTATTTCCAGCCCCAGGCCGCCGCTTCCGGCGCCCGAGTTTTTGAGCGGGTAAATGACGTTTCGCTCAATATTGGCGATTATGAGGCTCTAAAAAAGGCTGCCGTTGATCCGTATATTGCCTTACGGGATGCTTATGTTCAATACCGATTCCAGAAAATCAAACGAAGAGGCGGGCTTGCAATACCTGAAGGCGGTTCTTTGCTTGGGGAGAAAAAATAACCATCAGGGAGGATTGATTACGAAAGCATTCCGATTCTTTATGATCGTTTTTTTGGTCTGGTTTTTTTGCGGGCCTCCCAGCGCGGTAGCGGGGCCCTTTGGCCCACCGCAACCAATAACCAGGGGGGTCAAGGGGTTGCATACAGCGATAGGTTACTGGTTTCACGAGGGAATACTTGGCGGCGGCGCAGAATATGTCCGGCGGGAGAATCAGGTGTATTCGGAGCTTGGTTATGGAGTTACCGATTTCTGGGAGGTGTATGGCCGGGTCGGATTATCCGGATTGGCAATAGCTGATGCCTTCAGATCTAATAACCCGGCAACGATAACCGCCAAGCTGGATTTTGCCGACCGGGGAGGAGTTTTTGGTATCATCGGGTCCAAATTATACCGGCCGCTGTCGGCGAATATCGGTATGGGCGCGTTTGTTCAGGGAGCGTATTATTTCAGCGGTTTTGACGATGATGTATCCGGCGTTCGGGCGGGGGTTCCTTTCGGGGGAAGGGTTAAAATCGACAAGATGTGGGACGCGAATTTTGGCATTGCCCTCCAGGCGCTCCTGCCGTTTGGCCTCAAGGCATTTGCCGGTCCCTTTTTTAGCCATGCGGAGGCCAAAATTTTGCTGGTGACTCCTCTGCCCGATGTTTCATTTGGGTCGCCTTCCACAATAAGCAAGTCCACGCTGGGCGCAGCGGCAGGATTGGAGGCTGCCCTGACCCGGGGATTTCGCTTGAATCTTGAGACGCAGTATAACGGCCGGTTCTCGCTGGGGTCGGCGATAATCTATACCTATTGAGATAAAACACAGCCAATTTTTGAAAAACGAAATGAATTACAAAAGCTATCTTGACGAACTGGCTTTTTTCAATGTCAACAATATAAATCTTGGCCTCGAGCCGATCAGTTTTTTTTTGAAGCGGCTGGGCAATCCCCATGATGCCTATCCCACGGTTTTGATCGGTGGCACCAACGGCAAGGGCTCCATCTCCGCCATGATTGCCGAGGTCCTCAGGCGGTCCGGATTGCGCACGGGACTCTACACTTCACCGCACCTGATCGATGTCCGGGAAAGAATACGCATCAACGGCGAGATGATTTCCCCGGACGACATGTCGCTAATTGTGTCCGAGCTAAGGAGTCTGCAAACTCAGGAACTGACCTATTTTGAATTTATCACCGCCGTCGCCATGGTCTATTTTCAGCGGAAGAAGGTGGACATTGCGGTACTCGAGGTCGGGATGGGGGGGCGTCTGGACGCAACCAACGTCGTGACCCCGCTGGTAGCGGTTATATCCAACGTCGCCATGGACCATATGGAATATCTGGGGCACACTCCCGCCGCGATTGCCGGGGAGAAGGGCGGAATTATCAAGGAAGGGGGTTTGTGTCTCACGGCGGCCAAAGATAGAGATGTTCTGGGGGTTTTAGAGGAGATCGCGACCAAAAAGAAGGCCCGCTTAAAACGGCTCGGGCGGGAAATCAGACTCGTCCGGCACCGGGACGGGACAATTTCTGTTTCGGACGAACTCGGGACCATCCACCGCCTCAAATGCGCCCTGATCGGCAGGCATCAGCAGGATAACGCCGCTATGGCCGTTGCGGCAAGCCGGGAGCTTGCGAGGCGAGGATTTATTATCGGCGATGAGGAGATTCGCTCCGGACTGGCCGCTGTCCGCTGGGATGGCAGGCTGGAGGTGGTAAATAGGCAACCGCTGACCATTCTTGATGGCGCCCATAATTTTGCCGCGGTTAAAGTTCTTTGCTCCGCCTTGAAGAGGTCTTTTTCTTTTCGTAAGCTGATCATTATTTTCGGTGTGCTTGCCGACAAGGATTTTCGGCCGATGCTACGAAAACTGGCTAAAATGGCCGACATTCTTGTTTTGACCCGGCCGGACTCGAGCCGGGCGGTGCCCCCTGCCGCTCTTTTGCCATTAGCAGCGCCCCTTTGCCGTCAGGTGCTCAACCAGGAAAATCCGGCTCTGGCAATTACAACGGCGCTGTCTCTAGCCGCAGCGGATGACCTTGTTGTTATTACGGGCTCCCTATATCTTATCGGCCAGGTTAAAAAAATACTTACGGCCGCGCCCGCCGCAGAAAAAGATGTCACCTGAGCAGTTAGGGAGTTTTTCTTGAATCATTTTCTTTTTCCCTCCCAACCATCGTTTCCATTACGGTATCTGTCTTTCTTTGCGGCCTTGTTGTTTTTTTTCTCTTGGCCTGGCTTAAGCGCGGGAGCCCCGGTGGGTCACGCGGCGGAAGCTCTTAAGATCGAGGCCGATTCTATTTCCTATGAGCAGGATAGAGACCGCTTCACGGCCGCAGGCAAGGTAAAGCTGACCTTTTCAGACTTTACTCTGACGGCGGATCAGATGACGCTCGATGTGGCCGTAAACAAAGCAACCGCCATTGGGGGGGTAAGACTCAAAAGTCCTGCCGACACACTGGAGGGAGAGCGGCTGGAACTCAATACGCTAAGCGGAACCGGTGTTCTCTATGAAGGCCGGGCTTTTTTATCCGCAAATCATTTATATCTCAAGGCCCGGAAGATTGAAAAAACGGGAGAGCATACCTACCATGCTCTTGATGCCCGCGCGACTACCTGCGACGGCGATGTTCCCGACTGGCAGATTACGGGAGCTGAAATCGAAGTCACGATCAACGGCTATGGGAAACTCAAAGATGGGAAATTTCTGGTCAGAAATCTGCCGGTGCTTTACCTTCCCTACCTGATCTTTCCCGCCAAGACATCCCGACAGTCCGGTTTGCTGTTTCCGCGTATCTCGCACTCCCGTGATCTGCATGGCTTGGATTTCGAAGTGCCTTTTTTTTTCGCACTTACAGACAGCATGGACGCCACGCTGTATCTGCGTTATCTGGAAAAAAGCGGCGTTAAATTTGGTTTAGAGCACCGCTATTTCCTGGGAGAAGCGTCATCCGGCGGTTTTTACGGCGATTATCTCAGCGACGGCAGGGCAATTGTCGAGACCCGCGGGGATATTAGCAGAAACTGGCCGCAGGGCGCCGCGAGATGGTCCCTCTACTGGCAACACGAAACGCAATTTTCGCCCGCTGCCTACCTGCGGCTGGATCTCTACCGACTGTCCGACATCTGGTATTTTCGGGACTTCTCTTCGGCCAACTATTATCTGGACAACCAGGCCTCACGTTTGGATGAGCGTTTCAAACGGGTATCTTTCGTCGGCGACGAGTCTTTGACTGCGATTACCTCGACGGCGCGTCTGGTTTGGAAGTCTGATTTTTACCACTGGAACCTGCTCGTAAGGCATATCGACGATCTGACCCGGCAGAGCAATGAACTCACGCTGCAGAAATATCCGGAGATAACTTTTGGCGGTTCCCGGCGGATGATTGCCGGCGGTCCCCTGCAGTACGAGTGGGGCGGCCTGCTCTCATATAATCACCGTGATCTGGGCCAGACTGGTTATCTGGCGGAACTTGCCCCGACCATTTACCTGCCGCTGCAAGTCGGAGGGATATTGTCCGTGCTGCCGTCGGTGAATCTCCGGGGAACCTATTGGAGCCGTGAAGATTCTTCGGCAGCAAGAGATTCCTTGAGGGGAGGTCGTTATCTCTATGATCTGGCGCTTAATGTTTCGACGGATTTCCATCGGGTTTTCAATCTAGCGGGCAGCAGGGTGGAAAAAATCCGCCATTGGGTCAAACCCGAGATTGCCTACCGCTACACTCCCTTCGTAGAGCAAGCCGGCTTGCCTGACTTCGTGACGAAAGCTACGGCGGCAAGCAGCGTCACCTATGGCCTGACCAATAGTCTTACGGCCAAAAGCTGGGACAGGGAAGGCCAGCCGGAATATTGGGATTACCTGCGCCTGAAGCTCTCTCAGACTTACGATATCAGGGAGTCAACTCGGGAACTGAACGCGGGGATGGCCGAAAGGAGGCCGTGGGAAGATCTCCTTTTGGAACTCGATTTGACCCCCGATCCCCGCTTTTCTTTTTCCGCCCGTAACAGCTATGACGTCTACGGGGGGCAGTGGCGGCAGGCGAATTATGATCTGGCCGTAAACAGTAAGCGGGGAGATGTGCTTACTCTAGGATACCGATATACCAGAGACCTGCTGGAAGAGGCGAAGTTTTACTTCAAAGGGGTAGTCAACAGGGAACTGGATGTATCCTATGTACATCGTGTGGATATCCGCGACGGCAAGGACCTGGAAAAGAAGGTCGGTTTAAATTATCGCAAGCAATGCTGGCAGACGGAATTGAGCTATTCAGTAAACAGACACGATACCCGCTTCATGCTGACCATCTCCCTGTACGGGCTGGGGACGTTTGGCGTCTGGTAATCACAAGTTCCTTAAATGACGACTTTTAAAACTGTCTTGACAATTGGGTCCACCTTATGTACGCCTGTTTGGAGAGCCGGATGCAGGAAATCTGCACGTCCGCCTCTGTGAGGGGCTGGGGCCAAC
>JBBIRO010000059.1:0-14069 GCA_037441775.1 Syntrophobacterales bacterium | reverse complement strand
GCCGTAATTTTTTTCAATGTTCGCCTCGTCGTTTTCTCGCTGGAGTGATCCCGGAAATTTGGTCCTTATAGACCAGGGACCATTGGCGGTCAAGGGATTATTGCGGGTATGTAGCGAGCAAATGATATGTCCGGTTTGCAAAAATATCTGGTCTGAAAATAACAAAAATGCTATCAGAACCTAAGTTTATTTAACAGGTCAATGATTTTGTCGGCTTGGTAAAAAGTTCGGATTATCCTCTGGTTGCGGGAGGGGATAAGGGCAGTGGAGCTTTGGACTTTTTACGAGCGCGTACTTTTATGCTGCAAGGAGCTCTAAGATGAACCTGATACGGATTAGAATTGGAGCAGGATTAACTGGTCTGGATAAGGAGATTACCCAGTCCTTCAACGACATGATGCAACTTTTCAATCCCTTTATGACCTATCAAGAGAGGAATTGGCGACCCCATGTCGATATCTGTGAAGACAATGACGGATTCCTTGTCCTGGTAGAGCTGGCGGGCGTAGAAGTGGCTAATATCGATCTGGAAATAGACGGCAATACTCTGAAGCTTTCCGGCTGCCGGCCGCGGCTGCACCTTCCGCTAGGGACCCGCTACCACCTGGCCGAGATTCCCTGCGGGTCTTTTGCAAGGATTTTTTCGCTGCCGGCCCTCATTGATGCGGAAAGCGTAGAGGCTACCTACAGCCAGGGAGTTCTGAATATCCGGATGGCGGCGCTTTCCAAGCCCAGTGTGGCAAAGCGGGTTTCCGTCGTTGGAAGATGATTATGCCTTGGCTTACTTTATTATTATTTTGCTGAAATTGGGGGGAATCTCATGGTTGAACCTAAGACAGAAGGCACCGTGCAACTTTCAAGCATCCCGGAAATATTGCCGATTCTGCCGCTCGTCAATACGGTTGTTTTTCCCAAGATGATGTTTCCCATGGAAGTGCATGGACAGGAGTATCTCACCCTCGTTGATGAGGCTATGGGCAAGGATCGGCTGGTTTGCCTGCTCATGCTCAAGGAAGATGAGTTCCAGTTTAACGAAACTACTTCCCCTGCCGACTTCTATCAGATAGGCACGGTAGCGGTAATCCTCCGCATGGCAAAATCCCAGGAAAACCGGGTACAGCTTCTTCTGCAGGGAATCAGTCGCGCCCAAGTCATTGAGATAATCAAGGGGAATGTTTATCCTCTCGGGCAGATCGAGGCCATAGAGGAAAGGGAGGCCAAGGGTATCGAGATCGAGGCGTTCATGTCAAATCTGGTCAATCTTTTTGAGCGGATCGTGAAGCTCTCCCCTTTTCTGCCCCAGGAGTTCGGCACGATGGCCAAGTCGATCTCCGACCCCGGTGTGCTGGCGGATATGATCGTTGCAGTGACCAATGTTTCCATCGAAAACAAACAAAAAGTGTTGGAGACGATTGATCCCAAAAAGAGGCTGGAGGAAGTTACCCGGCTGGTAAATCACCAATTGGAAATACTGGAGTTGGGCAACAAAATTCAAACTCAGGTTAAAACGGACATTGATAAGTCCCAGCGGGAATACTATCTTCGGCAGCAGCTCAAGGCGATCCAGCAGGAACTGGGCGAAGCAGATGATGAAAAGGTAGTGATCGACGAATACCGGAATAAAATCGAAAAGAAGGCCCTCCCGGAAGAGGTTCGCAATGAAGCATTTCGCGAACTCAATCGCCTGGCTAAAATGCATCCCTCTTCGGCGGAATACACTGTGACCTCCACCTACATCGATTGGATCCTATGTCTCCCCTGGCAGGAAGGAACGCCGGACAACATCGACATCAACAAGGCCCGCCGCATTCTTGATGATGAGCATTACGGTCTTGAAAAGCCCAAGAAGCGGATTATCGAATATCTGGCGGTGCGAAAGCTTAAGCCTGACTCCAAGGGTCCCATCCTGTGTTTCGTGGGCCCTCCGGGGGTGGGGAAGACCTCTTTGGGCCAGTCGATTGCCCATGCCCTGGGCCGCAAGTTCATCCGGATCTCTTTGGGAGGAGTGCGGGATGAGGCGGAAATCAGAGGCCACAGGAGGACTTACGTGGGTGCCCTTCCTGGTCGTATCATTCAGGGATTAAGAAGGGCTCAATCAAACAACCCGATTTTCATGCTGGACGAAATCGACAAGGTGGGCAGCGACTTTCGGGGCGATCCCTCGTCGGCTCTGCTGGAAGTGCTAGACCCGGAGCAAAACTTTAGCTTCTCCGATCATTACGTGGATTTGCCCTTTGATCTGTCGGCGGTAATGTTCATTACAACCGCCAACATTTTAGATACAATTCCGGCGCCGCTGCGGGACCGGATGGAGGTGATTGACCTTCCCGGATATACACTCGAGGAAAAGATCAAGATTGCCGAACGGTACCTCGTCCCCCGGCAGATTGAGGCCAATGGTCTGACAAATAAGCAAATTGAGTTTACTCGCGGCGCGATCAAAAGAATCGCCTTGTGCTATACCAGAGAAGCCGGAGTAAGGAACCTGGAGCGGGAAATAGGCGCTATTTGTCGCGGGGTGGCAAGCGAGGTTGCGGCTAATGCGATCAGCGGGGCGCGGGTCGGCGTTAGCGCCCTGCCGAAATATTTGGGACCGGCTAAGATTATGGCGGAAACCGATATTCGGATTTCTAGGCCGGGTGTTGTCCTGGGGTTGGCCTGGACTCCTACGGGCGGAGATCTTCTTTTCGTTGAGGCAACGGCCATGAAGGGGAAGGCTGGTTTGATTCTCACGGGCCAACTGGGAGAGGTAATGAAGGAGTCGGCAATGGCTGCCCTGAGTTTCCTTCGGAGCAATGCCGTAAGCCTGGGATTCGAAGAGGAATTGTTCAAGGATCTGGAAATTCACGTTCATGTGCCGGCGGGGTCTATCCCCAAAGACGGGCCATCCGCTGGAGTGACCATCCTGACGGCCATCTACTCACTGATTACCGAACGGGCGGTCAAGAAAAACCTGGCTATGACGGGTGAGGTTACCTTAAGGGGACTGGTACTGCCGGTTGGCGGCATAAAAGAAAAGATTCTGGCAGCTCACCGGGCCGGGATAAAACAGGTGATTCTGCCGAAATGGAATAAAAAAGACCTGGTTGATGTACCGGCTCGCGTTCAACAGGGGATGGATTTTATCTTTGTAGAAGAAATGGCCGATGTTCTCAAACTGGCCCTGGAGTCGGCCAGGACGGGTGGGGAAAAAAGTTTGCTGATAGGGACCAAATAGACACTAACAGGAGTTTTTATGACGCACAAGGATAAGGGGCATTTTGCCGGCAAGCATAAGTCGGGTCAGGAAGTACCTCCGGAACTGGCCAAATTAATCCGTGAAACGTTGGTCGAAGGCCGGCTGAGCTGTGCGCAGGCATTTGCTATTGCCGGCCAGTTGAGTATTACACCTGCCCAGGCGGGTGTTGCCATCGACATGATGGAGGTATCTATCATCCAATGTCAATTGGGGCTTTTTGGCTATTTTCCACAACGAAAGATCATTAAGCGGCTGCCCAACCCGCCTGCGTCCCTGCTGGAGGCGATCCAGGAATGCAGCAATCACTCGGCTATTTCCTGCGCTGACCTGTGGCTGATTGCTTCTCGGCAGGGCCTTCCCAAACTGGAAGCCGCCGGCGCCTGTGAAACATTGGGGGTCAAGATACGTTCCTGCCAGCTAGGAGCTTTCTAGGCGGGGAGATGAAGTTCCTCATTTGCTATTGAGGAAATGCTCCAGGATCAAAAGTATGTTATCCAACTGCAGGCGCGCATTTTCGAGGATGGTTTCAAGGGTCAAGGGTTGATCCACAACGCCATTGGCGTAATTGTCAATTGAACACAGTGAGGCATAGGCCAGGCCCATTTCCCCTGCCGTCACTGCTTCGCTGGCCATGGTCATGCCGACCAGGTCGGCGAAGTTTGCCATCAGTCGGATTTCGGCCTTGGTTTCGAGCCTGGGCCCGGAAGTCTGCCAATAAACGCACTCCTCGTTAGCATCATCGACGCCGGACAAAAGCACGGCGCTTACTATTTTGCGCCTCAGAGCGCCGTTCAGCTCCGGTACGAAATGATCTTTATTGTTTTCGTGGATCAATGCCGCTGGCGACTGCGCCAGCAGGATGAAATCTTTTGGCACGGCAAGCATACCCGGTTTTAAATCCTTCTTTAAGGAGCCCACTGAGTTTAGTGAGAATATCTCGTTGACGCCCAACTCTTTGAGAAGAGACATATTTGCCAGATGATTGATCTGGTGGGGCAAGATGTGTTTGACGTTCGGGTTGCCGTGTCGAGCCAGGAACACCAGGTCGCCATTTAAATATACTTGAGCCGGGCCATAACGGGTATCTCTGGTAAGTTCTTTACAGTTCCGGAAAAAAGTTTTTTTAAGAGAATAGTTGCCGGATATAATTCCCAGAGTTGCCATTGGTCACCTCCTTAATGGATTGTCCGCATGATAAGGGAAGATATAGCAATGATCGTCAAAGAGGTCTAAGGCTCCTATTGGGGGGGGGATAAAAGCAGTATAAGATTTCTATTTGCCGAGCTGATCTTTTAGTCGCTTGCGATCTTGAATTGCCTTGGACACCCTTCCCAGTGCAGCGGTAATTTTATCATCCGGTTTGCTGAGGAGCCGATCGGATTTTGTATAGAGATCCAGAGCCTGTTCCATATCTCCTGTTATTTCGGAACATATCCCCAGATTATATAGCAGTGCGGCAGTAGGCTGGGAAAGCGCCCGAGCCTGGCCCCAAAGCTCGCAGGCACGGTCAAGACGGTTATTTTTTGCAAAGTCCAGCCCCTGTTTGAATATTTTTTCCGACTCCCGCGAAGTAATACCGTCGGTAGAATCCATGATTTGCAGGGAAATTGAAACATAATGCGGTGCAACATCGGTCCTGAAGGTTTGTTTTGCCTTTTGTTTGGCCTGTTCAATCAGTTCAAAATGGCCGACCAGCGGTTTTGAGCTGTCCTCGCAGGCAGACGAGCTGGCCGTTCCGGTTATGTTGTTGGCGTAGACGATACGGCCGGTCTCAACCTCCAGCAATTTAGGAGTGGCCGCAAATGACGCAACACGGGAAGTGCAGGAAACATTGTATTTTACCCAGCGGACGCATTCCTTATATTCCCTGCCCTTATGGTCTTTTTTCGTAACTTCGGAGGCGCAGCGGGTGCGTTCTTCCTGGTAACGGTTGTCGTTGCTGCCAGATAAGCTAATGCTGCCAGTATAAATACCTCTGGTGCCAAGCAGCTTTCCCACCCTGGCGGCATTACTAGAGTCCATCAGGGCGCTTTGGGAGAAATTCAACTCATCGATCACCCGGTCGATTTTTGTTCTGTCGACAAGGGAAAAATACTGCCGGTCGCCGATATTAATACTGGCTAATATGCCTTCTATTTCGGAAGCGAAATTTTTGCCCCCCGGCCCGTCAAAAGGCAAGACGGCAACTTCCTTCAATAAAGAAGCTTCGTGAACCCTAGCCGGCAGTAGAATGTTGGTTTTAACGGACGGGGCGGCGCAGCCTAAAAATGCTAAACTGGTAAGTGTGACGATGATCAATGTTCTCATGACACAATCCCTCTTTTAAAAAAACATGAAAATCATGTGACAACGTGACGCAACGCTACCATAAATCTCCGCATTATGACAAAAACCAAAACCGATTCTCTCTTGTCAGTCAAGTGAAAACTTATCCGCTGTAAGCGTTGTCCGCCATGATTTCAAGGCAGTCATGGCCCTTTTAGCCATCAGGCTCCCCTTTAATTTTCGCTCCGTCTGATCTTGTGGCAGGGGGGGGAATATCCCCAGGTTGATATTCATGGGCTGAAAGTTTTTCCCCTGATAACTGGTAACGTATTTCAACAACGATCCGATGGCGGTCTCTTCAGGCGGCGGCGAAGGTTCTCCCCCGGATAAGCTGACGGCGGCAAATATCCCGGCAACAAGACCCATGGCCGTGGATTCCATATAACCCTCCACTCCGGTTATCTGGCCGGCAAAAAAAACGTTCACGTGCTGTTTAAGCCGTAAAAAACGGTCCAAGAGCAGGGGTGAAGCGATGAAGGTATTGCGGTGAATACTGCCAAAGCGGGCAAGACGAGCCCCTTCGAGCCCCGGAATCATTCTTATTATCCGCTCCTGCTCCCCATGAAGCATCCTGGTTTGAAAACCGACAATATTAAATAATCGGCCTTCCTGGTCCTCCCGGCGCAACTGCACGACAGCATAAGGTCTTTTGCCGGTGCGAGGATCAGCGAGGCCAACCGGCTTCATCGGCCCGAAAGCCAAAGTTTTGAAACCCCTTTTGGCCAGCACCTCGACAGGCAAGCAGGATTCAAAGCACTTCAGATCCTCAAAAGCATGGGGTTGCGCCTGTTTCGCCTGAGTCAGGGCCTGCCAGAAATTTTCATACTCCTGACTGGTTAAAGGGCAGTTGACGTAATCAGTGGAGGCAGGATCATAGCGAGAGGCCAGAAAAACCTTTTGGTAATTGACTGAATCTCCTTCAATAATTGGGGAAATGGCATCGTAGAAATAGACGTGTTCAAGGCCGGTAATACAAGCAATGCTTCGCGCCATCGCCTCTGAAGTGAGTGGACCGGTGGCAATGATGCTGGTTGCTTCCGTCGAAATTTGCGTCGCCTCATCGCGAATTATTTCCAGACCCCCTTCCCGGGAAAGCCGGTCTTCAATATAGGCAGAGAAGAGATTTCTGTCCACCGCCAGGGCGCGACCGGCGGGAACGGCAAAGCGATCAGCCGCCTCAACTATCAGGGAGCCCAATTCCCTGAGTTCCTGCTTCAATATTCCGGAAGCATGATCAGGGGCGTTCGAGCCGAGCGAGTTGCTGCATACCAGCTCGGCCAGCCGGGGGGATTTGTGGGCCGGAGAAAAACGTACCGGTTTCATCTCCCAGAGGGTGACCGCAAATCCCCTTTTAAGCAGCTGCCAGGCCGCCTCCGATCCGGCCAGCCCGCCGCCGATGATGAAAACGCGGTCCTTCATGACGGCGAAGATTTGGCCTTGTAGGCACATTCCTGGTCGCGGCAGACCAAGTAAACGCTTCCATCCCGTCTCTTTTTCTCCAGCAGAAACGGGGCGTGGCATTGCGGGCAAACCTCGGCTACCGGCCGGTCCCAGATGGCGAATTTACAGTCGGGATAGCGGGAGCAACTGTAAAAAGTCTTCCCCGTTTTACTTCTCTTTTGCGTCAGATAGCCACCGCATCCGGCCTCCGGACAGGTGACGCCAGTGCTGATTGGACGGATAACTTTGCAGGCCGGATAGGCGGAACAACCAAGGAAATCGCCAAATCGGCCCTTTTTTACGGCCATCAACTGGCCGCAGGTGGTACAGGGGATGTCCGTCAATACCGGCGGAGGTGGCGGATCATTCTCGGCCGTGGAGATATTTTTTCTATTTTTGCATTTGGGATAGTTAGAGCAGGCCGCAAACTTTCCCCAGCGACTCATTTTTAACAACATCGGGCCTTGGCAGAGTTCACAAAGTTCACCAGTTGGAACCGCCTCTTTCTTAACATTCCTCATTGTCTCTTTGGCCTTCAGGAGATCCCGGGAAAATCCGGCGTAGAACTCCGTCAGCGTTTCGAAGCGGTTCAACTTTCCTTCGGCGATCAGATCCAGTTTTTTTTCCATGCCGGCAGTAAAGGTGACATCCATAATTTGGGCGAAGTTATCCTTGAGCTGTTGATTTACCAGGACGCCAAGTTCGGTAGGCATAAACCTCGACTGTTCAAGCAGGACGTACTGGCGATCCTGGATCGTGGCGAGAATGGCGGCATAGGTGCTGGGCCGGCCGATGCCCTTCTCCTCGAGTTCCTTCACCAGGGTGGCTTCGGTGAAGCGGGGGGGAGGCTGGGTGAAGCGCTGTTCGGACTTAAGGAGGAGCAGCTTTAAGACTTCTCCTTCGGAAAGTTTAGGCAGGAGGGCGGCATGATCGTTTTCGTCACCGTTTTCTTCCTTGCCTTCGGTATAAACCGCCGTGTAACCTGGAAACTTCAAGACTTGGCCCTGCGCCCGAAACTGACAATTGACAACATCAATGTCAATTGTTGTCTGATCGAAGATAGCCGGGTTCATCTGGCAGGCGATGAAGCGATTCCAGATTAGCTGGTAGAGCTTGAACTGTTCCGGCGTCAAGTAAGCTTTGATGTCTTTCGGCCGGTATTGTCCGCTGGTGGGCCTGATGGCCTCATGGGCATCCTGTGCGGCCGCCTGATTGCGGTAAAAGCGGGGCTTTGCCGGCAGGTATAGGCTGCCGTAAGTCTCGCGGATCAACTCCCGGGCCGTATTAAGAGCCTCGTCGGCAATGCGCAGCGAATCGGTTCGCATGTAGGTAATCAAGCCGACCGATCCTTCCGCTCCCAGTTCCACCCCTTCATATAATTTTTGGGCAATTTTCATGGTTTTACTGGGCGAAAACCGAAACCAGCGGGAAGCCTCCTGTTGCAGTTTGCTCGTCGTGAAGGGTGGGGGAGGAGATTTCTTGACTTCTTTCTGCTCCAATTTTTTAACTATGAAGGTTCCCTTTTCGATTTTGGCCCGAAGTTCTTCCGACTGAGCGGCGCTTACAACTTTGGATTTCTTGCCGTCGATTTTTATCAGCTTGGCATCGAAGGCAGGTGGCGTCGCGGCTTCGAGAGTGGCAGTCATGCTCCAGTACTCTTCCGGCACGAAAGCGGCAATCTCTTCTTCCCGATCGCAGATTATCCTCACCGCAACCGACTGCACGCGGCCCGCGCTCAAGCCACGCCTGACCTTTTCCCACAAGAGGGGGCTGATCTTGTAACCAACCAGCCGGTCCAGTATCCTCCTGGTCTGCTGAGCCTCATATTTATTGAAATCCAACTCCAAAGGATTGCTCAGGGCATGGAGAATAGTACTGCGGGAGAGATCGTTAAACAGCACCCGGTAAATCTTTCGTCCCTTATCCTGAAGGTCTCCCGCTATATGCCAGGCGATGGCTTCGCCTTCGCGGTCGGGGTCGGGCGCCAGGTAGATGTTAGGGACATTTTGGGCGGCCTTTTTTATAGCGCTCATCACCTTCTTCTTTGCTTCGATAACCTCATAGGAAGGGATGAAACCGGATTCCACGTCGATTCCCAGCTTGTTTTTCGGCAGATCCTTGACGTGCCCAACCGAGGCCATGATGCTGTATTCGGAACCAAGATACTTTCCAATGGTCTTAATTTTGGCGGGAGATTCAACAATTACAAGTCCTTGTGGCATATATTTAATCCTTTACCTTATAGTTATTGCCCGGCAATTTTAGTATCAACCCCTGAAGTTCCAAGGTTAACAGGCCAGGCTGAAGAGCCGCGACGGCCATTCCGGTAGAAGCTGCCAGTTCATCAATATGGATGGGGCCGGCCGACAAAATTTTCATAATTTCCGACTGGGCGGGAACCATTATCGGAGAAACCGGGGAGGGCTGATGACTGTCGGCAGTTGAGCCGTTGTCGGTTTTTATTGTTTTCGGCAACTCGGGACGGAAGTGCGTGGGAAACTGGGGAGATATTTCGTCGATAATATCCCGGACAGATTGCACTAGCCTGGCTCCTTCACGGATCAGCTTATGAGTTCCCCGGGACCCTGAGGCGTCAATTGAGCCGGGTACTGCAAAAACCTCCCTCCCCTGTTCGAGGGCGAGTCGGGCGGTAATGAGAGAGCCGCTTTTTTCACCCGCCTCAACGACTACAACGCCATAGGAAATACCGCTGATGATTCGATTTCTGGCGGGAAAATTAAGCCGATGGGGAGGAGTACCAAACTGATATTCGGAGATAATCGCCCCGTGCTCAGGAATCGATTCATATAGCCGGTAATTTTCCGGCGGATAGACTACGTCGATACCGCAGCCCAAAACCGCAATAGTGCGGCCGCGGGCCGACATTGCCCCGCGGTGTGCGGCGGAATCTATTCCTCGCGCTAAACCGCTGACAACAGTTATTCCATTCAAAGCCAATTCGCGGCTGAGCTTTTCCGTGGTAAACCGGCCATAGGGGCTGGCCAGCCGTGAGCCGACCAGGGCAACGGGTATGTCGTCTGTTTGGAGCGACCCCTTTACATAGAGGAAGGGGGGGAAGTCGTAGATTTGCAGCAGATTTTGTGGATATAGCGGGTCCTTATAGGTTACCAGATAAGATTTGGTTGTTCCCAGACGTTTAAACTCGTTTTCAGCCTTATCCCATTGATCAAAGGCTAAAATCTGCCTGGCCGTCGCTTCTCCTATCCCGGGAATTGATTGCAAACGCCGGAAGGAGGAATTGAATACTTTTTGCGGTGTCTCCAGGGCATCAATTAAGGTTTTAAAAAGATTGCAGCCTACCCCGGGGACGGCTTTCAGGGCAATCCAATAAACAAGGTCATGATATATCATTATTTTTCCTTAATATGACTCTTTGAACAGGGAGCACTTATATCTAAGCCTCAGGAGGTGTCAAGATATTTTGCCGATATGTCACCGGAATTCGTCTCTTATTAATGTTTCAGTCTAAAGTGGCGGCCGAAATATATGGGCGAGAAAAAAAGGGGAGGAGGGGATAATTGCCCGCAAATACCGTGGCTCTCCCGGCTTTTCTTAATCAAAAATGTTGTCTGGCCAGCTCCTCAGGGGAATTACATTGCAATCTGTTTTTCTTTGGGATAGTTTATTCTTAATGAAAGGAGCAGGTGTGTTTAGGCTGGTTATTAAAACAATTATCGTGGTTTTATTGATGAGCTTTCATCTAGCGGCTTCTGCGCTGTCAATGGTTCCGCAACAACCAGCTGACAAAAGTAGGCAGATAACTGCGGATGCAACTTTAGCCGATGACAAACTCAATAACTTGCAGTCAGGCCTGGCAACTGCGCCAGTTGGTCCTTTCCTTTCGGTCACTGCCCAGAGAATTGATCTGGGAGCTGTCTTCAGTGGAGAAAAAATTACCGGACAGCTAATGATCCAAAATACGGGAACTGAGGTCTTGCGCTGGACGGCAGCAATTCCTGCAACGCCAGCGATTAGCGCCGTAGGCGCTGCAAGGGGCGGTCGGTTTATCTCCTTTCAGAACCGGGATGTAGCAACAACCGGCGTTTACCTCCCCCCCGCTCATATCCGGGATCAACTTGATGTCACCGGCAGATGGTCCGAGGAGGGTGGCTACCCGGTTGGTCTCCCCCCCTCTGCAACCCTCAGGTTTCGCTTCCTCGGATCCGCCGTTAAGTTAATAAACATGCGGAAGTCAGAAGAGGGAGCTTTGGCGGTGTTGATCGACGACCAACCCATTATATTTCCCCTGGATCAAGTGGAGGGAGGCGGATATATCGATCCGCACATGATTCATGGCTTGCCGGACACCCAGCATACACTTACAATTATCGGCCGGGATTCCAGACTCACTATGGAAGGCGTAATGACTTTTGACCGTGAAATTATAAGGTTTCCGGCGGGAGTTGTTAAGTTTTTTCCCCGTAGCGGCACCACCACCCGCGAGACTGATTACCTGACAATAAGTATTGATACCCGCAACCTCAAACCAGGTTTATATCTGGAATATCTGGAAGTTTCCTCCAATGGCGGCCAGGAAACGGTATTGATGTACCTCGACGTTTTGTCCGCCGGATTAACCAGGCTGCTCGATGTTCACCGCTACGCCAAGGGCAGGGAGTATCTGTTTTCAGTAAACATTCCGGCGGACAGTAAAAGGATTTTCGTCAACGGCTACGAGAAACAAGGAATCGCCTTTCAGCTTTTTGCGCCTGGAACTCCTGGGACCACAGAATTTTTCCGCTGGTATAATCCCCATGTAGGCGACTATTTCTATTCCTATCAGCCTCAAGGAGGAGGTAAATCCCTTTCCGGCTACATTTTCGATGGAGCGATCGGCAATATTGCCACCTCTCGGATTGCCAGTACCCGGCCCCTGCACCGCTGGATTAACGAAAAGACGGGCCGTCACTTTTTCACCGTGGATCCCAAAGGCGAAAATATTCACAAACAAGGCTACAGATATGACGGGATTTCCGGATTCGTCAGGTAATTCGCCCAGTAACGATTCAGCTTTGACGACTTCGTAAGAAGGCCGCACCCATCCACATCGCCAGTCCCTTTTTTTCGGATGAAAAATATCTCTTGACAGGCAAAAATATCCCTCCCTATACTCCGAGCCGGCAAAAGCAATATCTTATCAATCGATTATAAGCGGAGATAGATCGATGAAACAAATCTGCCTTGACCTCACAGCCGAGCACGAAGAACTTGACCGGTTGGTTGCCAATCTGGACGAATCCGACTGGAACACGGTCACGCCCTTTTACAACTGGACCATCAAGGATGAAATCAGCCATCTGGCCTATTTTGACGATTTCGCCCGGATGTCTGCGGTCGATGAAGCCCAATTCAATGTAGTGCTCAATAATATGATGGCGGAGTTCACATCCTTTGACACCGAACACGAACGCATCAACTCCATCGGTCGCAATATGCCCGGAAGAGAACTGCTCGCGTGGTGGCGCAAGGAGCGCTCCAGCATGGTAAACGCTTTCGCTTCCATGGATCCAAAAAAACGCGTGCCTTGGTTCGGACCGCCCATGAGCGCCCGCAGTTCTGCCACGGCCCGGCTCATGGAAACCTGGGCTCACGGGCAGGATATTTACGATGCATTGAAAATCACGCGCACGCCAACGGACCCCATCCGCCATGTAGCCCATATCGGCGTCTCCACATTTAAATGGAGCTTTGCCAACCGGGGCATGAAAATCCAGGATGTTCCAATCCGGGTGGAACTGATCTCGCCGGGCGGCGAAATCTGGACCTGGGGTCCCGAAGACGCGGAAAATCGCGTAAACGGGCCGGCAGTGGATTTCTGTCTGATCGTCACCCAGCGTCGCAACCCCTTGGACATGGCCGTCAGAACAGAAGGCGACGAAGCCGGGCAATGGATGAAACTAGCCCAGGCCTTTGCCGGTCCGCCGGAAGACGGTCCGCCGCCGGGGTATGGGCTTTGATATTGGCCCCCTGAACCCTTGAACACTTTTTTATCATTTACATCCCAAGAAGAATCTAGCCTTCGTCCGAGTCAATGACGAGAATTTCTTATGACAGTATGGCTTCTGGCGGCCATATATCGAGCGGGTGATCTGCCGGTATCTGGACTGCGGCGACCTGCATAATAGCTGATGTTTTAAATCATTTTTACGCTGGTCAAAATAATTAAGTGTTGATGTCCCCTGAATTGCCCGGAAAAAGACATCCACCGGAAGTACCCGGGTGAGTATAAACTTATAATTCTTAAGGAGGCCGAGAGCTGTACCCTTCCCGGCCAACTGTGGGCCTTGTTGCTCCGTGAGGGGTTGTATTCCTCCCATCTGACCACCTGGCGGCATCAAAAGGAGAAGGGAAGCTTAGATGCTCTGAACCCTAAGAGAAGAGGCCCCAGGACCATCAAACGAAATCCCTTAACCTTGAAAGTCGCCCAGTTGGAACGGGAGGTTCAAAGACTGCAACAAAAGCTTCGACAGGCTGAAACCATCATCGAAGTACAAAAAAAAATTTCAGAGATCCTCCAGATTCCTATCCAGCCCGAAGAGGGGAACGCATGAAAGCCATCCAGGATTAGGCTCAAGAGGTGAACGTTCGATCCGCCTGCCAGGCCTTTTTGTTTCCGCATGTGCAGCTATTATCGGCGACTTATACCGGAAGCTCCCAAGGGTCGCCCGGCCCCTCCGTTGGCCCTGTCCCCCGAGGAGAAGCAGGGTTATTAGCCTAGCTCCATAGCATCCGTTTCCTGGATCAGGCCCCCCGGGAAATCTATACCACCCTGTTGGATGAGGCCATTTACCTCTTGTTACTTACTGCGGGGGCGCCGTTTCCCTTCTGCCGGCCGCTTTCCGGCTATCCTGCAGCGTCTGTCCCCTTTCATCCCCCACCTCCACAGGCAACCATGACGCAGATCGTTTGTCCCGGACAGAGACGATTTTTGGTCTTGACAAATCCTTGGAATAAATATAATGATAATCAATATCAATATATGGAGGTGGCCAGATGTATAGAATTAAAAGGTTATTTATAGTTTCCCTTGTAGCGCTGCTTGTAT
>JBBIRO010000058.1:0-14354 GCA_037441775.1 Syntrophobacterales bacterium | reverse complement strand
AGTGGATGGTCAGACTGGATCTGCGGCGTGGCCATAAGCAGTTTCTCCCGATCTTCCCGCTTCAATTCGGCGGGCCTGATCCCGATTAAGGATTCCTTCTCGATAATCAGGGTGCCATTCCTGGTGACCTGCCTGCCTCCCGTGAGGCTGATCGCTCCCGGCGGCAGGTTCAGCAGACGCACGACCAGCCGACGGAGGGCGGTCGGGTTTTCTATCTCTCTGTCGGCCAAAATAGAAGCCGCTGCCACCAGATCGCCCCCGGCATCGGCCGGGAAATCCCGCTTTGCCTCCTGCCTCGTGGCCGCTTCAATGCTAATCCCCAACAGGCCGGACTCCTTGAGCACCCGGCCATCATCACCAATCCAGGCATCCTGCTTAACACCAGCAAACTCCAGTAAATACCTGCTTACGCCCTGGGTGCGTCCGCCGACCAGAATATTATCCCGCCCCCGGTAGGTTACCAGGGCCTGTTTAAGCGCCGGCAGGGAGGGTTCAAAAAGCGGAAAGCTACGGCTCTGCCCCTCCTGCCAGGAGAAAGAACCCAGTTTATCAACAAGGCTGCTTGCCAGATACGGCCTTTGGGTGATCGGCAATATCATCTTCCGCATGTCCGCAGGCGTCCCGGCCAAAAGGTCAAGTTGACCCGCCTCGACAGTCCCCTGAAGACTATACTGAAAGATACCTGAATTAAGACGCAAACTAAAAGAGGAAACCGTCCCGTCCTCATTCAGCGCAGCCTCCAGCTTGGTCTTTAGGTCCTGTACTACGCCCAACTGGTTGAGCCGCATGAAGACCTCCTCTTCCAGATTATAACCGCTGCTACCCAAGGACAATTGACGACGGGTATAGCCGATTCGTTGCCCCTCCCGGGTAATGACCCGCCAGGATTCCCCCTCCATAATGGAAGCCGGTCGCGCTAAAACATCCCGCTGCACATCATTTTGGACATCCTGGCGGAACAAATCCAGTCGCAAGGTCAGCAAGACCAAAAAAGAGCAGATAAAAGCGCCCCCGATTAACCACTGTACTTTGATAAATTGCTTTTTCACGACAGTTGCCCTGTCTCCTTCTGCACCAAATCCCGGTAAGCCAGCATTAGCCTACCGGTTGTCATTCCCGGTTTTCCCGCACCCATCGTCCGGCCGTTGATCTGCGTAACCGGCATTATTTCTATCAGTGAATTGGTAATGAAGACCTCCTGGGCAGCCATTAGCTCGTCCGGCGAAATATCACCTTCGACGGTAGAGACACCAAGATCAAGGGCCAGTTCCGAAACAACCTTCCGGGTTATCCCCGGTAGTATCCCACTTTTCAGACCAGGAGTTTTTAGTAGCCCCTCGCTGACCAAAAACACGTTGCTGCTCGTTGCCTCGGATACCGTCCCCCGGTCATTGAGTAAAATAGCGTCATCAGCGCCCAAGTTGCCCGCCTCCTGCCTGGCCAGGATGCTCTCCAGATAGTTAGCCGTCTTCATGGTCGCAAGGGGCGACCGGCTGTTGCGGGTAAACGAGGAAATAACCGCTTTCCAGCCTTGAGAATAAACTTGCGCTGGGTAGGGAACGTACTTAAGCGCCGTAACCAGGATTGTCGGGGTTTTACAGCTCTTTGGATCGGGCGTCAGGCTGCCCTCACCAGGGGAAAGGGTTACCCGGACACGCGCGTCCGGAAGGGCGTTTTTTTCAATGGTCGCCGTCACCGCTTCCTCTAAAGCAGCCGTGGGCAGTGGAATTCCCAGCCTCCGGGCGGACGTCGCAAGCCGATCCAGGTGATCGTCCAAACGAAAAACCCGGCCGGCGTAAGCGCGCATGGTTTCAAAGAGGCCATAGCCGAAGAGAAACCCGTAATCCGTCACCGCTATCTTGGCTTCGGCCAGCGGAGTAAACGCGCCATTGAGAAAAACAATATCTTTCCTGCTCATTTTTTGTCGATCCCGTAAAAAGTGGCAAAGACTTTGAATTCTGGACTGCTTCGTAAAAAGCCCGCAGACAAGACACGCTAAATCACGCGGACTGAGGCGTTTCGCATACGCGTGTGACGAGTGATTTAGCGCAACGCGGTATCCTGACTTATTATTGAGTCGTCATTCCTTGAGCCAAACCGGCTGCCGGCAGGCGAGGAAATTCCGCAGCAGGTCATGCCCCACTGCGGTCATGATCGATTCCGGATGGAACTGAACCCCTTCAACTACATATTCCCGGTGCCGGATGCCCATAATCTCTCCGCTTGAGGTGGTTGCGGTTATCTCCAGGCAGTGGGCGTCACCATCCAGCTCGACCGCCAGCGAATGGTAGCGCCCCGCCTCAAACGGGTTGGGTAGGCCCCGATAAATTTTCCTGTAGTCGTGATAAATGGCGGAAGCCTTCCCGTGAGTGGGTGTCGCGGCATGAAGCACCCGGCCGTTAAAGACCTGGGCGATGCACTGATGGCCAAGGCAGACTCCCAAAATAGGGATCCTGCCGCTGAAGCGCCTGATTACTTCATTGGATATTCCCGCCTCAAACGGCGTGCATGGTCCCGGAGAAATAACGATATGCGAGGGGTTTAGGCGCGCAATTTCGGTAATAGTTATGCGATCGTTGCGATAAACAACCGGCTCTGCTCCCAGTTCCCCTAAATACTGTGCCAGGTTATAAACAAAAGAATCGTAATTATCAATAATCAGGATCATGACGGCTCCCCGGTTACATTGAGCGCCTTAAACAGGGCTCTGGCCTTGACCATGGTCTCCTCGTATTCCGCCTCCGGTTCTGAATCGAAAACCACCGCGCCGCCCACCTGAAAGCAGGCCCTTTTCCCCTTAATCAGAAAGGTGCGAATGACAATGTTCAGATCGAGGTTGCCGTCGAATCCCAGATAGCCGATGCTGCCCGTATAAATACTTCGACGGGTTGGTTCCAGCTCGTCAATGATTTCCATTGAGCGGACCTTGGGAGCCCCGGTGATCGAACCGCCGGGGAAGGTCGCTTTCAGGAGGTCGATCTGGTCCACTCCTGCCTTAAGTTCGCCTACTACAGTGGATGTAAGATGGAAAAGCGTGGGATAGGTTTCCAAAATTGCCAACTCTGTCACCTTGACCGTGCCATAGCGGCATACCCGTCCCAAGTCGTTGCGTTCCAAATCGACAATCATCATGTTTTCGGCGCGATTTTTAACGGAGTTCAAGAGCCATTGGGCGTTGGTCTCATCCTCGGCTGGCGTCTTGCCGCGCCGGATAGTTCCCTTGATGGGGCGGGTCTCTACCTGATTTCCCTTCCGGCGCAAAAAACGCTCCGGCGAAGAGCTGGCGACCGCCAACTCGCCAAAGCCCAGGTAGGCGGCGAAGGGCGCCGGATTTACTCTCCTTAATCTGAGGTAAAGTTCAAATGGCGTGATGGCCAATTCCGTCTCGAAGCGTTGCGAAATATTCACCTCGAAGATGTCGCCGTCAATGATGTACTGCCTTGCGCGTTGCACCGCCTTCAAGTAGGCTTCAGGGGTGAAGTTTTTTTTAATGTTTTGACCGGCAGGGGCATAATTAACCTCGATCGGCAATTTAGGACGGCGGCTCAAAAAAGCCTCAAAACAAGCTTTAAATTCCTCCATCCGTTGCCTGGCCCGCGCCATCCTGGGACCCAAAGCAGACTCCGGCAGGCCGTTGGATACAACAAAAACCCGGTTAGTATGGTGATCGAATACCAGTATTAAATCATAAAACCCCAGACAGGACTCCGGCAAAGAGAGGTCATCCACCGCCCGCGAGGGCAAGTTTTCCACAAAACGCCCCAGGTCATAGCCCAAGTAGCCAACCGCGCCGCCTGAACAGGGCAGATCGTTCACCGTGTTATCCAGGCGATAGCGGGCGAGATAGCCGCGCAACGCCTCAAAAGGATCGCCCTTGAGGTGTATTTCCCCGCCGGACATATTTATCGTTATATCCTGCCCGCGTGAACTGAATACCAGAAAAGGATCGCTTCCCATCAGCGAATAGCGTCCCAGCTTCTGATGGTCCATCGCGCTGTCTAGAAAGAAACTGTAGGAATCACCAAGAAAAAACGGGAAAAGCTCCAGCGGCGACAGATCCAAAGAGAGCTCTTCGATTAGCGGCAGTTTAGAAAAAGAGTCCATAATTTACAACGTTCCTGGTTTTGAGCAATTCCTTAAGCAGGGCATTCTCAAATATGATTCATGGCATCTCCAAATATAGTCGAGACGATCAGGTCTTTAAAAGAGGTTGCCTTTCTTGGCAACCATCAAACCCGTGTCAACTGGCGGTACTTGATCCGGTGGGGTTGGCTTGCCGCCGCGCCTAGTCTGGCCTTGCGGTCCGCTTCGTAATCGGAATAGTTCCCCTCGAACCAAACAGCCTTCCCCTCACCCTCAAAGGCCAGAATGTGGGTTGCGATGCGATCTAAAAACCAGCGGTCGTGACTGATGACCACCGCGCAGCCGCCAAAGTTTTTCAGAGCTTCCTCCAGGGCGCGCATGGTGTTGACGTCCAGATCGTTGGTGGGTTCGTCGAGCAAAATGACATTAGCGCCCTCCTTGAGCATCCGCGCAAGATGAACCCGGTTGCGTTCGCCGCCTGATATCTGGCCGGTCTTCTTCTGCTGGTCGCTGCCAGAAAAGTTGAACCGGGCGACATAGGCCCGCGAGTTTATTTCGCGGTCACCCAACTTGATGGTGTCACTCCCCTCGGAAATGACCTCCCAGATGCTTTTGGCGGGATTAAGGATGTCCCGGCTTTGATCCATGTAGGTGAGTTTTACGGACTCGCCGATTCTGATCTGACCCGCGTCCGGTTTTTCCTGGCCGGTGATCATTCTAAAAAGGGTGGTCTTGCCGGCGCCATTCGGCCCGATAATTCCCACTATGCCGCCCGGGGGCAGGCTGAACGAAAGGTTGTCGATGATCAGGTTATTGCCATAGGCCTTGCTTACATCCTCAACCTCGATGACCAGTTTGCCCAGCCGGGGTCCCGGGGGAATATAAATTTCCAGCTCCCGCGCCCGACGGTCGGTCTCCTGCGACAAGAGCTCTTCGTAGGCGTTGATCCGCGCCTTGGATTTTACCCGGCGTCCCTGGGGGGACATCCTGATCCATTCCAATTCCCGCTCGATGGTTTTCTGACGTTCCGTCTCTCCCTTGGCCTCCTGCCGCAGCCGTTCTTGTTTCTGGGCGAGCCAGGAGGAATAATTTCCCTTCCAGGGGATACCCTGGCCGGAATCAAGCTCAAGAATCCAGCCGGCCACGTTATCGAGAAAATAACGGTCATGGGTTACAGCGATAATAGTCCCCGGGTAGCGCTGAAGGTGCTGCTCCAGCCAGCCGACACTTTCAGCGTCCAGATGATTCGTTGGCTCGTCTAAAAGCAGGATGTCCGGTTTCCTTAGTAAAAGACGACAAAGAGCAACCCTCCGGCGCTCGCCGCCAGACAAGACAGCCACCGCTGTATCTCCCGGGGGGCAACGCAGGGCATCCATTGCCATCTCCAGCCGGGAATCCAGATCCCAGGCATCCAGCGCGTCCAGCTTCTCCTGAACCGTCGCCTGGCGTTGGATCAGCCGGTCCATCTCGTCATCGGTCATTGGCTGGGCAAACGTATCATTGATTATGTTAAATTCCTCTAGCAGATCAACAATTTCCTGAACACCCTGCTCCACAATCTCCCGGACGGTTTTACTGTTATCCAATTGCGGCTCCTGCTCCAGGAAACCGACGGTATATCCAGGAGAAAGGATGGTCTGGCCCAGGAAATCTTTTTCGACCCCGGCTAAAATTCTTAGCAGCGTGCTCTTGCCGGAGCCGTTTAAACCCAGGACGCCTATCTTCGCCCCATAGAAATAGGAAAGATAGATGTCCTTTAGAACCGGCTTCTTTTCGTAGCTCTTCGTCACTCCTATCATGGAGTAGATTACCTTGTTGGGGTCATTGGCCATGTGATTGCTCCTGGTGTTTAAGATGGCGCAGATTGTATCAGCAAGTTGGGCGGGTGGGAAGAGTTTTGCAAAATAACTCAAGAGTTCTTAAGGGGCCGGAAAAATATCCCGGCACCTGCCTAAAAAAAGTTGAATCACCCCAAAAATCCTGCCGGGACTACTTCACCTGGTAGGACTTGATGGCATTTCTCTCGTCAAGAAGTACACAGCGGGGCGCGAAGGCTTGGGCGGCTTCATCGCTCATGGAGGTATAGCTGGCCACTATTATTATGTCGCCCTTGGCGGCCAGCCGGGCGGCAGCGCCGTTGATACAGATGGCGCCGGATTTGGCTTCGCCTTCAATGACGTAGGTGGTAAACCTCTCGCCATTATTAACATTATAAACGTCCACCCTCTCATAGGGCAACAGATCCGCAGCATCCATCAGCAGCCGATCGATTGTAATGCTGCCCTCGTAGTGCAGATTGGCATCGGTAACGGTGGCCCGATGCAATTTGGACTTCAGCATGTATCTTTGCATAGAAAAATTCTCCCCCTGTTAAATTTCCAGAGAATCACCAAAAACATGGTTATCGATAAGTCTCGTCGCCCCAACCTTCACCGCGAGGGCAAATACGGTTTCACCCTCGATTCTGGTAACTTCCTTCATTGATTGGGCGCTCACAATTTTTGCATAATCTATTACGGTATAGGGTCTTTCTTCGATAATCTTACGGGCTTCAGCCAAAATCACCCGGGCATCTCTTTCACCCTGGCGATACATATCATCGGCCAGTTTAAGGGCGGCATAAAGGCTCAGGGCCGATTCTCTTTCCTGAGCCGCAAGATACACATTGCGGGAACTCATGGCCAGGCCGCCATTCTCGCGCACTGTCGGCAGGCCGACAATCTCCAGCTCCATGTTCAGGTCGCGCACCATCTGCCTGATGACCTGGTACTGCTGAAAATCCTTCTTGCCAAAAATCGCCAGGTGCGGGGCGACGATATTGAAGAGCTTGGCGCAGATGGTCGTAACCCCACGAAAATAGTTGGGCCGGGTCAGCCCACAAAGCTCCGCGGTCATCTTTTCAACATTGACATAGGTTAAATAACCTTCGGGGTACATATCATTGCTCGTCGGGCAGAAGATAATATCGACCCCCGCCTGCTTAGCAAGCGCCACGTCCCGTTCAAAATCCCGGGGATAACGCTCGAAATCCTCACCCGGGCTGAACTGTGTGGGGTTGACGTAGATACTTATAACTAGGCAGTCCGCCCTGCTGCGGCCATCGCGCATCAGAAACAGGTGTCCCTCATGGAGGTAACCCATCGTAGGAACAAGAGATATTGTTTTTCCTTCCCTTCTCAGCTCGCGGGAGCGATCCCGCATAGCTTCAATCGACTCGATGATCTCCACGCCATCCTCCTGCGCAAGAGCCGCCCCTTATTATTTTAAGCATAAAAAAAGCCTCCTCGCTGCAAACGAGAGGCCGTATAATTACCAAAACCAGATTAACCTCCGTCTCAGTCCCCAGGGGATCCAAGCGAATGTTGGTGTACTAGCAGAACGATCAAGCCATGTCAAGCGTTTTGCTTGCATTATGCATATGGGAAAAAGATAGACCAGGCCGGAAACAATTTTATTGACTTTAGTAATGTTTTTGATTACGTTCCCCCGCCCATGAAAGTTACGACTAAAAATGAACCCACCCCCTTGAAGCTGGGGGACTTTGATTTTGAGCTGCCGGAAGATCTGATCGCCCAGGAGCCAGCCCCGCTCCGCGATGCTTCCCGGCTGATGGTGATTGACCGATCATCCGGTCAAATCATGCACCAATGCTTCCGGGACCTGCCCCGCTTTCTCAAAGAAGGAGACACGCTGGTTTTGAATGATTCCAGGGTCATTCCCGCACGTCTTAGGGCAAGAAAAGAAACCGGCGGAAAAATCGAGATACTGCTCTTACGCGAAACCTCTCCGGTCGCCGGCGGGGATGTCTGCTGGCAGGCGCTCCTCAGGCCGGCCCGTGGGGTAACGGAATCTTTAACGCTGACCCTCCCCGGCGGTGGAACGGCGCGGGTGTTGAAGTGCCTGACGGATAGGAAGTGGCTCTTGTCGTTTCAAGCCGGGCTGCCTTTTGCCGATTATCTGGAACGATTCGGCGAGTCTCCCCTGCCTCCCTACATCAAGAGAGCCGTAGCGGAAAATCCGCTGGATCGCGATCGTTATCAGACCGTTTACGCCAAAAATCCCGGTTCCATTGCCGCTCCCACCGCGGGACTGCATTTCACGGAGCAGCTCTTGGATGAGCTGCAAAACAAGGGAGTGCGCATTGCCAAAATTTCGCTTCACGTAGGCTATGGAACCTTCCAGCCAGTGTTAACCGAAAATATAGCCGAGCACGTAATCGACGAGGAGTATTATGAGATATCCCCGGAGGCTGCTGCGGCAATTAACCGGGCTAAGCGGGTCATTGCCGCCGGCACCACGTGCACGCGCACCCTGGAATCAGCCGCCAACGAGCAGGGGATCATAGAGTCCGGCGCCGGATGGACTAATCTCTCCATCTATCCCGGCCACCGGTTCAAAAGGGTAGACGCCCTGATAACCAACTTCCATCTGCCCCGCTCTACCCTCTTTCTGCTGGTCTGCGCCTTTGCCGGCCGAGGACTGATGAAGGAAGCCTATCGCCTGGCCACGGAAATGCGCTACCGCTTTTACAGCTATGGTGACTGCACGCTGATTCTCTAGAACCTGTCCGGCAATCACGCCATGAGGAAACTACTGATTTGAATTTTAGATTTGACCTGTTGAAAAAAGATGAAGGCACGTTCGGCCGGTTGGGACGGATCACGACCCCGCGTGGATTCATCGAAACACCGGTGTTCATGCCAGTAGGAACCCAGGGAACAGTCAAGGCCCTGACTCCGGCACAGCTTGACGAGCTTGAGGTTAAAATTATCCTGGCCAACACCTATCATCTATATCTGCGTCCCGGACATGATTTGATCAGGTCACTGGGAGGACTGCACAGCTTTATGAACTGGCCTGGTCCAATCTTAACCGACAGTGGCGGCTTTCAGGTTCACAGTCTGGCGGCATTGAGAAAAATGACTCCCCAGGGAGTAATCTTTCGCTCACACATTGACGGTTCGCAGCATACCCTCACTCCGGAATTGGCGGTTCAAGTCCAGCAGGCGCTGGGCTCGGATATTATGATGTGCCTCGATGAGTGCACTTCCTACCCGGCAACCCATAAAGCGGCAGAGCAATCAATGGAACTTACTATCGAGTGGGCAAAGCGCAGCCGGGAAGCCAAAACCTCGCCAAGCCAGGCACTATTTGGAATTTTACAGGGAGGCGTCTATCCGGATTTGAGGAAACGCTGTGCGACAGAAATACAGGCAATCGGGTTTGACGGCTATGCCTTAGGCGGTCTTAGCGTGGGCGAATCCAAGAATGAAATGCTGATGATCATAAATGAAACAACCCCGTTTTTGCCGACAGATCAACCCCGGTACCTGATGGGCGCGGGAACGCCCGAGGATATTGTGGCGGCTGTAGCCTGTGGAATAGATATGTTCGATTGTGTCATCCCCACTCGTTCGGCGCGACATGGATTGTTGTTTACAAACCGTGAAAACATTGCTATAAAGCGCAACGTTTACCAAAATGATGATAAGCCCGTCGATGAGGCGTGCGATTGCTACACCTGTCGGACATTTTCCCGGGCTTACTTAAGGCACCTGTACATGGCCGGAGAAATACTGGCCATGACTTTAAATACGATCCATAATGTGCGTTTTTACATGCGTCTAATGGAGCGGATCAGGGAGGCCATCAGAAACAACCATTACGGTAAATTCAGCAGCGAGTTTATCGCATACCGCCAATCCAGCAAATCAGGAGAGGCGCCATGAGATTGATTTTTTAACTCTTGCGACAACTTCGCAAGATGATTCTTAAGGAGGATATGAAATGATCGATTTTGCCTATGCCATGGGAGCTCCTGGCGGTGGTGGTGCGGGAGGGGGCGGCGACATGAGTTTCATCATCATGATGGTCGTTCTTTTTGCCATTTTTTATTTTCTCATGATCCGCCCGCAGCAGAAGAAACAGAAGGAGCTGCGCGATATGATCGCCAACTTGACTCACGGTGATACGGTTGTTACCGCCGGTGGAGTGATCGGCAAGATTACCGGCATCACCGAAGGCGAGGTCACACTGGAGATCGCTGATAAGGTGCGGATCAAGGTGGCCCGTAATTTCATCAGCGGCGTAAAACAGAAGGCCGGATAGGAAAATAGCGCAAGGCTCAAAATCTTAAGACAAAAAAGCCTTACAACCTGATCATTACGCCCTGCGCCGCGATACATAAGCCATAATGGAAAGGGATGAAAAATGTTCAAAAGTATTAAACTCAGGGCAGCGCTGGCCATTATAGTCTTTTTGGCTGCCCTGGTATATCTTTTGCCGTCATTTGATCTACCGCTACCTGAGACCTGGAAGAAATATCTTCCCACCGATAAGATACACCTGGGTCTCGATCTGCAGGGAGGTATGCATCTGGTGCTCGAGGTTGACACCCAGAAGGCAATAGAGGCAACCGTGGAAAGGATGACCCACGATCTTAAGGAAGCCATGATGGAAAATAAAGTGCGCTTCCGTAATATCGAGCGTAAAGCGGGTAGCCTTTACCTCGAACTGAGGGATAACCCATCTCGGCTTGCTTTGGAGAAAATACTCAAAGAGCAATACCCCGATCTTGTCATTTCCACCTCCGAGGTAGTGGAAGGCATCGACAAGCTGACCCTGGAGGTAAACGACCGCAGGCTTGCCGAAATGAAAAAGCATGCGGTTGATCAGAGTTTGGAGACAATACGCAACCGAATTGACCAGTTCGGCATATCGGAACCGGAGATTATCCCGGAGGGAAAAGACCGGATTATTGTCCAACTGCCCGGCATCAAGAATCCGGAGCGGGCCAAAAACCTGATAGGTAAAACGGCGCTTTTAGAGTTCAAACTGGTGGATGACGAAAACAGCCTCGCCAACGCCCTGGCCGGAAACATACCGGAGGGAAGTGTGCTCGCCCAGGGGTATAACGTGGACCGGGCAACGGGCCGCAAAACCCAGGTGGACTACCTGCTTAAGGAAAAGGTTCTCTTAACCGGCGACGCGCTTGATAACGCCCGAATGGAGATTTCCGACCGTTTCGGATTCCCGCACATCGCAATCAAGTTCAATGCCCAGGGAGCCAAGGATTTTGAGAGGATAACCGGCGAGAACATCAAAAAACGCCTGGCAATAATTTTAGATGGCGTGGTCCACTCAGCCCCGGTTATCGAGGACCGGATCAGCGGCGGCCGCGCAGTAATTACCGGCGCCTTTAACGACAACGAAGCCAGCGACCTGGCCATTATTCTCCGCGCTGGCTCTCTTCCGGCGCCGGTTAACATCCTGGAAGAAAGGACGATCGGCCCCTCCCTGGGTAAAGACTCCATTGAAAAGGGCATCTGGTCGATAATACTGGGCGGCATACTGGTGATCATTTTTATGCTTTTCTATTACAAGCTATCCGGCCTGATCGCCAATACCGCGCTTGCGGTCAACGTGATCCTTATTTTCGGGGTGCTGGCGGCCTTCAAGGCCACGCTGACCCTGCCCGGCCTGGCCGGTATTGTTCTGGTTATCGGTATGGCGGTGGATGCCAATGTTCTCATCTTTGAGCGGATCAGGGAGGAACTGCGGTTGGGGAAGACACCTCGTGCGGCCATCGAGACCGGCTACAAAAAGGCCTTTATCACCATCCTGGACACGAATGTAACCACGCTGATCGCCGCTCTCTTCCTCTTCCAGTTCGGGACAGGCCCGGTCAAGGGTTTTGCGGTGACCTTAAGCGTGGGAATAATAGCAAGCATGTTCACGGCCGTTTTCCTGACAAGAATTATTTACGATTTTTTTGTGTGGAACAGGCAGATCCGTTCCTTGAGCGTCTAAACATGCTTTACTGAAGGCTTGTTGCGAGGCTACCCAAGGCAAACTCGTAACAAGTTTAAAATAAAAAGACCAAACTGCGATGGTATCAGGAGCAACAGATGGAAATAATTAAAAAAGGTGCCAATTTTAACTTTACCGGTAATATAAGAACGGCCCTCACTATTTCGGTCATTCTAATTGGCATCAGCCTCCTTTCGGTTGTATTCCATGGCGGACTCAATCTGGGAATAGATTTTGTTGGGGGAAACCTGGTACAGGTGAAATTCAAAACCCCCACCCCTATCGATAAAGTTAGGGCTTCCCTGAAACCGACAAACCTGGATAACAGCATAATTCAAACAATGGGCGCCGATGAAGTGGTTATAAGGATCGCGGGCAGCGCGGAAAGCAAGGATATTTCCTCCAGGGTATCGGCGGCAATGGACACTTTTTTCGGCAAGGAAACCTTTGAGGTACGGAGGGTTGAATATGTCGGTCCAAAGGTAGGCAAGGACTTAAGAAACAAAGCCATAATGGCGATAATTTTTTCCTGGATCGGCATGCTGATTTACATCACCCTGCGGTTTGAATTCAGGCACGCCGCAGGAGGCATCCTGGCGCTTATCCATGATGTTATAATTACCATCGGCGTCCTGTCGCTGTTAGACAAGGAATTCAACCTCGTTATTGTGGCGGCGCTCTTGACGGTAATCGGATACTCCATTAACGACACCATTGTTGTCTTCGACCGGATCAGAGAGACTGGCCGGAAAGACGCATCACTACCGATCAAGACCGTGATCAATACAAGCATCAACGAGACTTTGAGCCGAACGATACTGACCTCGCTCACCGTCCTAATTGTGGTAGTGATTCTGGCAGTTTTCGGCGGGTTGGTGATTCGTGATTTTGCCATCACGCTAATTGTGGGAGTCATCGTTGGGACCTACTCCTCAATATTTGTGGCCAGTCCGATAATCATTTACATGGACAGAAAAAAAGACCTGCCCCGCAAAAGGTCGTCTTGAGGACCCTTTTGTCCGGCAGAGTTCGTTAGAAAGGCCTCCCGATGGAATATGCCGGGCTAAGTATCTTTCTGCTCCTGCTTTTTGGGGGGTTATTAGTAAATATATTTTCCCTGCCCGGGCCAATATTCATTCTGGTGGCGGCTATTTTTTTTTCCGTCATCGCCGGCTATTCGACATTAGGAGTTACGGCAATTATTGCGCTAACCAGCCTGGCCGTATTATCGGAGACGGCTGATTATCTCCTGGGAACAAGAGGGGCGGGCGTCTTCCGTTTTTCCTCATCATCCCTGGGAGTGGCAGTTCTCCTCGGAACTGCCTGCGCACTGGCTCTCACCCCCGCACTCTATGGGCCTGGCTTAATACTGGGCTTTTTTTTGGGGGCGTTCAGCGGCGTTTTTCTCATGGAGCTGGTCAATACGGGTCGGCTTAGACCATCTCTCCGAAATTACCGGTCTATCCTGCTTAGTGGAGTTGCCGTTCTTTCCCGGGGTGCGGTTTCACTGGTAATGATAACTATCATACTGGATTCGATCTATTCATAGAGATTAACATGACAAAAGCAAAGTCACAGTTCTGGGAATATGTCCAAGCAATACTGATAGCCGTGCTGATCGCCCTTTTTATCCGCAGCTTTATCGTGCAGGCCTTCAAGATACCATCGGGGTCCATGCTTCCCACCCTTCAGATTGGTGACCACATCCTTGTTTCCAAGTTCAGTTACGGGATAAAGATTCCCCTTATCAACAAAACCATCATTCCAACCGGCGAACCCAAAAGAGAGGACATACTGGTATTCATATATCCGGAAGATCCCTCCAAAGACTTCATCAAACGGGTCATTGCCGTAGCCGGAGATACCGTTAAGATCATAAATAAACAGATATACATCAACGACCTGCCCTACGCCGATCCCTTTGCCAACTTCACCGACAGCACAATTATCCCCGGCAACATACAGCCGCGGGATAACTTCGGTCCGGTCAAGGTCCCAGATGGGCATGTATTCGTCCTCGGAGATAACCGGGATCAGAGCTATGACAGCAGGTTCTGGGGGTTCGTCAGTCTGGGAGATACGGTGGGCAAGGCCTTTATAATTTACTGGTCCTGGAATCGGGAAGATTTCAACGTAAGATGGAACAGGCTGGGGAACATCCTGCGCTGAGCCCACCGTGATCGGCAGGATATTTTCCCGAACCATGAGTGACGGCTTCGTAAAAAAGTCAAAAGCCCCCTTTCGTTTGATGGGAGAGGGTTGGGGTGAGAGTGACAATAGTGCTTATTTCAGGTGCTTAAGCTCCCCCTCAGATTTATCTTCTTCCACGAGGGGAGGGAAAGTCGAAATTGTCACGAGGTCATCAAGCATGATGAGTTCCTAAAAAGTTACGTTTTTGCCTATTTGCAAGGCAGCCGCGGTCAAAAGGCCTGCAGCCACACCAACAGCTCTTCCCGTAAACG
>JBBIRO010000057.1:0-14583 GCA_037441775.1 Syntrophobacterales bacterium | reverse complement strand
ACATGCTCAAATAGAAGCGCAAAAAAAATCCCGACGACAAGTCCATTGCTTACCAGAGCGGCAATGGCATCCGGTAAAGATTGAAAAAACTGCTTGGGAAGGATTGAAACGGTCAACCCCATCAGCAGTGGAAGACCAACTGTAAAATATTCCCTTCGGTCCATTTGGTTCTTACCGGACATGATCGCGTTGATTCCCGCCATGAAAAGAGAGGTAAGGACGACGAAGAGGGCTGCTGCTACCACAGAAGGAGGGATGATCGATAAAAGCGCCCACAATTTAGGCGTAAGGGCGCAAACGATCATGATCGCCCCGCTCATCGTGAGCACATATCGGCTGGCCACCCGGGTCACCAACACTACCCCGGGGCTCGTTGAATAACTCACCAGTCCGACCACTCCGAAAAAGGCAGCTACTATCCCTCCGATGCCGGTCATTCCAATCCCGCGGTGGATTCGTTCCTCCAGCCTATCCTTGCCGACGATCTCGGAAATCCCGTGGATACTGCCGACAGTGTTGGTCATGACCGCCAGATAGGTGCAGACCATCACAATAATCGGCCCCGCCGAGAAAGTCGGCCACTGCCCCCACACGACAGCAGGCAAGGAAAACCAGCTTGATTCGGTCACTATTCTTAATGAAATCTCCCCCTTCAGGTGAAAGAGGATAAATCCCAGGAAAATCCCGGCTAGAAGCGAGGTCGTCTGGAAAAAGCCCCGTGACCAGTAAGATAAAAGGGCTATGATAAGGATGATCAAAAGAGAATAGCCCAGGACGCTTAAATCTCCATAAGGATGGAGTTTATCTATGCCGATCAGCAGGGGGTACAGGAAAGGCAGCAATGAAAGGCTCACCAGTATCAGGATGACCCCTACGACATTGGGCGTAAAAAAAGCAACAAACCACTTAAATAATTTCAGTTTATAGATACAGAAAAGGAACAGCCCGCCCACAATCATCCCCCCCTCGATGGTAGCAAGGCCATAGGGGGCCAGGGCAACAAAGCTCGGTAAAACAACCGCAGAAGGCCCCTCGAGGAGGGGATACTGATGTCCAAAGAGACTTTGAACAAGAGTCATCAGGCCCGTGGCAATGAGCAGGCGCTGCGAAAAGCTGATCTGGGCGGCGGGATCAAGCCCCAGAGCTGTTCCGCAGAGGGCAGAGAAGATCACCACATTGGGAATGGCGATCATAACCCATTGCAGTCCATAGGTCACATTTTTAAAAAATGGGGGCTTCTCGTTTAGACGATAATGAAAAGTACTATTTTCCATTAACCGCTCTTCAACAGTCCCGGCAGCCAAAGGGCAATCTCCGGCCAGATGATGATCATGGCAATCACTATGATATCAAATAATACGTAAGGAACGGAAGCCAGCATGATATCTCCAAGGGTAATATCCTTGGGCGCCACCGCCTTCATGACAAAAAGCAGCATCCCAAAGGGCGGCGTCATCTGTCCCATCTCCAGATTTATGAGCATAAGGACGCCAAACCATACCGGATCAAAACCAAGCATGTTGGCAATCGGCATAAAGACGGGCAGGCAGATCATCATAATGGAGATTGCCTCCATGAAGCATCCCATGAAAGCCAAAATGAGCTGCATGACAAGGAGGACAAGGAGCGGATGGACATCTAAATCACGAACAATATTTAAAAGACCCGAGGTGGCTCCGGTAAATGCCAGAATGCTGCTGAAGGTCTTGGAGGCGGCAATGATCATTAGGATCATTACGGTAATCTCCAATGATCCCTTCATGGCCTTACTAAACATGGCCCAGGAAAATCGACCATAAACAATTGTGACTATAAGTGTGGCAATGGCTCCCGATGCCGCGGCTTCGGTAGGAGTAGCCAATCCCATGATAATCAGCCCGATCACCATGAAGATGATGAAGCAGACGGGAAGAAAATACTTTACCGTAAGAAACAGCTTCTCTCCCAGAGATGTCTTAGAAGTGGCATAGGGAGGGGCCAGGGAAGGTTTAACCCAGGCCGAGATGACAATAAAAAGCCCAATCATAAATCCTAGCAGGATCCCAGGGATGACCCCGGCCATCAATAGCCCCCCCACCGATATTTGACCAATGCTTGCCAAAACAACGGCCAACGAGGAGGGCGGGATAAGCATGGCCAAACCTCCAACCCCGATTATCGGACCCACCGACATGGATTTACTGTAGCCCCGCGCTCTCATTTCGGGCAAAAGCGCCGTTCCCAGCATCGCTGTATTGGCCATGCTGGAACCGCTGGTAGCGGCAAAAACAGTCCCGCTTACCGAGGCCAAAAGTCCCAGCCTTCCGGGCACCCGGCCCATCCAGCGATCCAGAATATTAAGCGTATCATCAGCGATCCGGGAATGAAACAGAAGCTCTCCCATAATGATAAACATGGGTATGGGGCTCAAGGTAAAAGTGGCAAGAGAACTGGAGATGTGCAACGTTGTTTGCTGCAGACCCTCCACTCCCATAAAAACGAGCATTCCCAGGATGTTCATGAAAAAGAAGGAAAAGGCGATTGGAAATCCAGACAGAAGGAATACTACCAGTCCTCCCAGGAAAAATATTAGAATCTGCCACCATTCCATATCAGTTTTTGCCTCCTTCCGTCCCATTATTTGCCGCGACTTGATCGGGAATATCTTCGGACGAGGCGCTTTTCAATGCCATCGATTCGCTCTCTTCGGGATGGTTAAGAATAGAAAAAAATCTATTGATGAATTGCAAAAACAACAGAAAAAACCCTAAAGGAATAACGGCAATTACATAGGCAACGGGGACATCGATCACCTGTATATCCATGACCCGGCGTTGATACTGCTCCCAGGTGGTAAAAACTCCATACCCGCAAAGCAGAGCACAAAGAGCCATGCCCAGCAGACTGTGAACCAACCCCATTACCCTCCTGGCCTTTGTATTGAGGCGCTCAAATACTATCCCGACGGATACATGCTTGTTATTAGACAGCAGCCACGCAGTACCAAGAAAGGTGATCCAAAGCAGTGCATATTCATTGAACTGAACCACCCAGACGGGGCTGGGAACATTAATGATTCTGGCAAGTATGGAATAGCCGATGGTAAAGGTAGTAAATAGAAGGAGCAGCATCGCCACCTTGGACAAGGCTTCAGACACTCTCCCGAGGATTCTAGACATAGATTCTCCTTGCGGTGACTGCTTTGTAAAAAACCCGCATTTTCAAGCTGCGTCGATTCCGCCGGGCCAACCTTTGACCCCGCAAACGGATGGAGCGGGCAGGTTTTATACCCACCCGCTCCATTCCTTTCTCCACAGTGATTAGCTTGATGCTGCGGAACTTGCCGATATTTAAGAAGAAGTTCCGAAATCCAGGCTTTCGTGATTTTTATAAGACTTCGGACGGTTTGTTTAGTAAGGCCAACCGGGAATAGCCGCCGCCTTGCCCTATTTCTTGATGACCAGGTCTCTCAACGCCGGAGCGTCAGTGGGCGACCTCTTGATAACGACTTCCATAAGCGCATCCGCAGCCATCTGAGAAAATCTCGCGGCCTCGGCGGGGGGCAATTCAAATATCGTCATACCTCCCTTGCGGAAAGATTCCATCTCGGAGGTAACCCGGTTTCTGGTATTTTCGATTGCCGTCCTTTCCGCTTTCCTGATGTTATCTGTCAGCAGTTCCTGCAAATGGCGGGGAAGTTTGTTCCATACGTCAAGGTTGATCAGGACCGGATTGGTCGGCTGATAGAATCCCGGCAACAGCATGAATTTAGTCAAGGGCACCAGCCCCAGATCACGAATAGGGGAAACAGGCTGCACATAACCCACGACCATGCCACGCTCGATAGCAGTATAGATTTCTGTTGGCGCGGTCACTACCGGCTCGGCGCCAAGGGATCTGATAAACGGGATATGTGTCGGTGAAACCCTGATCTTCAGTCCTTTAAATTCTTCAATCTTCTGGATGGGCCTGGTCGCAAAAATGTAAAACAGGGCTCCCGTGCCCAATCGCCCCAGGTAATGGGCCTTGGCTTTGGTATTATGCAGCTTCTGCAGAAAATCGTTCACGCCGGTCGCGCGCTCTTCCCAGGGGGTCATGGTGGTGAGGCTCAAGACGTCAATTTCCGGCATGATGGAGGTGTAGTAACTGCCAGCCGTGAGGACCAGATCAATGAGCCCACCCCGGATAGCCTCAACCTGCTGGAGGTGAGGCACCACTTCACTGCCGCCCTTATAGTCTATCCTTAGCTGCCCCGGGTATCTTTGATCGGCTTCCTTTTGGAGCATATCCACAAAAATCAGAAACTGCTGCGATTCAAATGCAGTACGCGGCCAGCCGCTGAGCGCCCGCAGGGTAAATTTCTCTTGAGCATGGGTAATCGTGGATAGTCCTGGCATTAAAGTAAGGACGGCAAATAACACACTTAAAATGATCATTTTTGTTCTTGCAAGCTTCCAGTTCATCGTCTTCTCCATTCTTGTTCGTTAATCATTTAGTTCCTTAATTGGTTCCACTCAAGCCGGCTATTTGCAACACGCAAACTACTTTGAGCAAGTTATAACCATTTGTCAAGAAGGTATTTGCTTAAGGGCCGGTCCTTACCCATAAGTTCCGCTTAACACCGAAGTTGTAAGGGAAAGGGGGCTTGTGACTTTTTACGAGGGCGTCATTCTTAAGCCAAAATCTTTTTCTCCCGATATGCCTTAAGAAATTTGCTGCAGTAAAGGTCTTGATTGACAAGCATCCTGCTGGCGATAACCGCGGACAAAAGTGATTGATCGCGAACATCGATCAGAAGCGTGTCCAGGCCCGCGGCTATGGCCATCGTCAGGAAAGTTCGATTGATCAATTTCCTGGCCGGAAGTCCCATGCTCACATTGCTCACGCCGCAGGTGATGTGGGATTGAGGAAAATTCGATCGAATCGCTTTGATCGTCTCCAGAGCTACCAGGGCGGCATCGGGTTCGATGGCAACGGAGAGGACAAGAACATCAAAAAAGATATAATCGGGAGGAATGCCGGCCTGCGCCAGGCTCTGGTAAATCTTTTTTGCTATCCCCAACCTGTCTTCAATAGTTTTGGGAATCCCCTGGTCGTCCATAAGGAGAACAACCGCTTTGCACTTGTTTTCCGTAAGCAGAGGGAAGAGTTGATCCCATTTCTCCTTTTCAGCGGAGATGGAATTGATGATCGGCGGCTCGGGGTGGCGATAAACACAGAGGGCGGCCTTGAGAGCTTCAGGATTGGCGCTATCCAGCATCAGCGGGAGAGGAACCTCTTCCTGAATGATTTTCGTAAGCCAGCAGAGGTCTTGAACCTCATCCCCACCCGCCACGCCGGCATTGACGTCCAGGAAATGTGCGCCACACTCATATTGGATTTTCGCCAGTTCTTGCAAGAATCCACCATTTCGGTCAAGGATTGCCTGCCCAACTTTTGGAATCGTGCCGTTGATCGACTCTCCAATAATGATCATACCTTCCCCTTCATTTAGTGAGCCAATAGAGATTTTACTACATCCACTGCGGAAGCCGCATCCGGGGCATATCCATCGGCGCCAATTCCTTTGGCAAAACCTTCTGTAAGGGGAGCGCCTCCCACGATTATTTTGACCTGATTCCTTAGGCCGGCCTTCTCAATAACTTCAATGGTCGTTTTCATCTCTCTCATCGTAGTTGTGAGCAATGCTGACAGTCCTACCACCTGCGGCCTGTGGCTATTTATCGCTTCCACGAATTTATCGGCCGAAACATCCATCCCCAGATCGACAACCTCGAGTCCGCCCCCCTCCAGCATCATGATCACGAGGTTCTTTCCGATATCATGAAGGTCCCCCTTCACTGCCCCGATGATGACCTTCCCGGCCTTAGCGCCGGTAGATTTAGCAAGAATCGGCTTCAAAATGGCCATGCCGGCATGCATCGCCCGGGCGGCGATGAGCATTTCAGGGATATAGATCTCGCCGTTTTTAAATTTCAAGCCAATTCGTTCAAAGGCGGGAAGAAGTCCTTCTTTTAAAATCATCTCCGCCACCACTCCCCTATCCAGGGAACCACTGGTTAATCTCTTTACTTCCTCCATGTCTCCCTGTGAAAGTGCGGTGTAAAAATTTTCCGTGTCAGTCATATTTTCTCCTGTCTGGTTTCACCTGTATGGATTTTAAATCCCTCATCGTTTCATTGCTTCCACGAGCGCATCAATATTTTTGGCGGGCGTGCCGGGGGAAACGCCGCCTCCAGCAGAAAGGATCAGGTTACGACCGCCTCCTGTCTTTTGAATGCATCGGCTGGCATATAATTTGACTTCTTCAGTAGTTCCTCTAAATGAAGAGAAAATTTCTTTCAAATATGGGTGCGCGAATTCTCGGTAGTCTTCCGGTGAGAGGAATCCGACAATATCATCGAGGACCAAAATTCCTTCAACTTAAGAAAGACAATCGATCTGTGCCTGGAGCCATCGTACTACAGTTGCCGTTGTCATTTCAAGAAGCCTCTTCGTTTCTTATCAAGTGCAAATAGAATTTACGAGATCCGGAATAACAGGAACTATCAACGGCTGAGGAGAGCCATCAACTTCATTGAGGGCCATTATGCTGAATCCCTGTCCGTGCATGAGATCGCCAGGGAGGTCAATCTCAGCCCCTCTCGCCTCAGTCATATCGTCAAAGAGGAGATGGGGATCACCTTGGTAGACTGCATTTCAAAGGTTAGAATTGAGAAGGCCAAGGCCCTGTTGAGAGAAAGAGACCTACCTGTTTCTCAGGTAGCCCTGGAAACAGGATTTGCCGACCAGAGCTATTTCACCAAGATTTTCAAAAAAATTGAGAAATGCACCCCAAAGGCCTTCCGGAACGGTATCATCCAAACCTGACGAAACAGCCAATAATCAGTTTGCTTCATTCCGCAGCCAGTTTCTTGCCCAAGCCGAAAGCCTCTTCCATCACCTGTTGGTTGGACTTGATCTGGCCGGGCTCCATGGCGCTTCCATAGACCATCCCGACAATCCGGGAGTCAGTATACTTAAAGGCGTCCTGAAAAGTCCGCAGGGCATTCACACAGCCGGAGATGAAAGGATCGGCGTCGGCATAAGTCATGGCGATGGCAATCCGCTTGCCTCGAAAGGAATCCCTTTGGTAGGAGGGAAGGGCAAAACAACGATCCATAAATATCTTGGTCTGCGCGGACATGGTAAACCAATAAACAGGGCTCGCGATAACCCACCCCTCCGCTTCAATGAGTTTCGGGTAGATGTCCTGCATGTCGTCCTGAATGGAACAACCATTGCTCCCCTTCTTTTGGCAGCTCATGCAACCTTTGCAGGGGGCAATATTTTTCCCGTGCAAGTAAACGGTTTCGACTATTGCCTTTTGCGATTTAGCTCCCTTGATTATTTGTTCCGCCAGAATGGCGCTATTGCCTTTTCTTCTCGGACTTCCCAAGAGGACCAGAATCTTCATTGCCATTGAAATATCGCCCCCCTAATTGTAAAATCAGCTAATCACTTATCAGACAAATAACACCCTTGCGCTCTTTTTGGAAGTTTTTAATCGGTAATTTCGGTACCGCGTGCTTGCGGGGATATTCCGGGGATATCCATGCCCAGAAATGTCATCCCAGGTTCCCGCCAAATTTATAACGATGAAGATACCTTATATGGCGTAAATCATTTCATGCGCGATGTTATAAGGTGTCGGTTTCGACGATCGGAAATATAAAAAGTGTCACCCCGCAGATTAAATTGCCAGAAGCGGGCATTTTTTATCACAGTTTTTTGTATGAAAGCGGTTAATATTCCACTTGATTTGATCATAAAGAAAGATCCTGACACGCATGGGAAAGTTGATCGCATTTGGTGATATACATGGTCAATTGTCTAAACTGGAAGGCCTTCTCGAACAGATAACGCCATCCGCTGATGACCGGCTTGTCTTCCTTGGGGATTATATAGACCGAGGGCCGGATAGCTTCGAAGTTGTAGAATTGATCATACGCTTAAAGAAAGAATTTCCTATGACAGTTACTCTTCGGGGGAATCACGAGGATTATATTGCTTCGCTTTTTATGGGCAATATAAGTCAGTATCAACTCTATCTGTGGCTCAAGATGAACGGCGGCGATCTTACTATGGCGAGCTATCGGAACAATGGCCGCCATTTAAAAGAACATAAAGATTTCTACATGAACCTGCCGTTTTCTTGGGAAACCGATGGGTATTTCTTTTGTCATGCTGGAGTAAGGCCGGGCATACCACTCGATGAACAAAAAGCCAGCGACCTGATTGAAATAAGAGAGCCATTTCTTTCATCAAACATGGACATGGGGAAGATTGTTGTTCACGGACATACCCCTGTTAAAACGCCGGACATCCGTCATAATCAAATTAATATTGACACCGGCGCCGGCGTGCGCGGCCCGCTAACGGCAATTGAGCTGCCGTCAAATATAACCTGGCAACAGATGTAATATCTTAATATTAAAACACATTAAGCTGAATACTATTTGCTGTTCCCATCGCAACTTGCGTTCCGGGCGGCGCCATTGTATAGGGGAAAACAGCTATTATATTCTCGACGGAAGATGCCAGTTATTTCATCAAACAGAGAAAGGCGGCAACCGGCGATGCTCGAAGCAATCAAGGTCCTGATCCAAAGCAGGAATGTCTGCGTGTTGGCCACCGTATCCGGGGCAGAGCCCCACTGTTCGCTGATGTCCTATGTCACCGACGTCACCTGCAGGAAGTTCTACATGGTCACCCTCGAGGGGACAAAAAAATACCGGAATCTCGAGGGCAACAGTGCTGTAAGCCTCCTTATCGACACCCGTGAAGATGATTCGGATCACCGGCTCAAGGACATCCGGTCCCTCACGGTCAGCGGTGTCTTTCAAAAAATTGAAGATCCTTCAGAGGCCGAAATAAGGAAGGGCTGGGAGGAGGTAGTCTTGTGAATGAGCCGCCGGAATGGCTGAAAACCTATCTGCTTAATCGATATAAGGAAAGTTCCTATGCAAACTTCCTGCAGATGCAGATACTGGAACTTAACGAAGGGGAGATCACGGTCTCCATGCTCGTCCGCCATGAGCTGACCAATCTCAGCCGCAGCATCCACGGCGGCGCGGTGGGTTCGCTTCTCGACATGGCAATGAATCTGGCCTGCTTCTCCACTGGCCGCCGTACCCTGATCCTGGGCTTTAATGTAAATTTTCTCAGCGGCGCGAGGCAAGGTCGGACCGTACTTGCCGTCACCAGGGTGCTCCACAACGGGAGAAGAACCATGGTGGTGGAAGGCCGGGTCATAGATGAGCATGGCAAACTTCTGGCCAAAGGACGGGGAACATTTGTGGTACTCAGCCAATTCGCGCCCGAGGACGCACAGAAAAGTGCTGTTCCCTTGCCGCCAAGCCAGGAGGCACCACGGAAACCGGAAAACCTTCCGGAGGCAAAACCTGAAACGAAAAAGCTTACGGGCTGGCTCGGGGATCTTCTGCTGCACGTCCACGACCGTAATTACTTTGCAAAATACCTGGGTATGGAGATCGACGAGATCGGCGAGTGCAGTTGCGTCGTCTCGATGCCCGTCACCCGCAAACACATCAACATGCGGGGCGTTGTCCACGGCGGGGCATTGGTATCGCTCGCCGACATGTCTATGATGTTGGCCTGCGCCACACTGGGAAAGCACACCGTCACGCTGGATCTGAACGTCAGCTTCGTCCGGCGGGTCACTGAAGGGGACACCATCAGGGCCTATCCCCTGGTGATTCACAAGGGAAAAACGACAATGGTCGTCCGGACCGATGTCAACGACAAGGCGGGAAAACTGCTGGCCGAGGCGCGGGGCACCCTATTCGTCACCGGCGACTATACCCCCGAGGAATGGGAATAATCGACCGAAAATCTGTGACCGGGAGTCTATGTGGTCACCAATCCTTGCCGGTTCAATCTGCAAGTTTGAACTGACGGGGAGCCAAAAATTCGTCCGCAGGTACTTTTAATAAGTTCCAACCTCTTGAAGATACCGGCACATCTCGATCAATGCTTCAAGCTGGACGCCATCGTGGGCCGAACCGGCAATGGACAGAAAAAAACCGCCTCCCTCCATCCCTTCCTGAAGACAGCGATCCACTTCCCGGCGGACTAATTCTAAATCGGACTGGCACATGATCTGATTGCCGTCCATATTGCCCATAAGAACCAGATCCCGCCCAAACTCTTTTTTGATTTCTTTCATATCCATTCCCGCAGCGGGTTCAATGCCGTGAGTTCCCTTGATTCCAGCTTCGACCGCCATCGGCAGATAATCGCGGATATAGCCCTCGGAATGCCAGAACACGGGCACCGAAATCGCATCAACGATGCGGCGATAGTAGGGGAATGCCAGCTCCCGGAAGTCGGAAGGCGAGACATAGCCGTGGCCTTTGAAACCCATGTCGTCGCCCATGACGACGAAATCTACTCCCATGTCAACGGCATACTTCGCGGTTTCGATAAACCACTCGGTCTTCAATTCCACGCTTTCCTTGATGAGCGATCTGTTATCTATCAGCGCATAACAGAACTCAATGAGGCCAAATGCTTCAATGGTTAAGCCCAAGGGCCCGGCATGGGAAAAAAGGGCAAAGGCGCGATCGGGATGATTCCTCTTCCAGTCTTCCATGAGTTGAGGGTTGTAGCGGTCGGCAATTTTTAGTTCCGGGGAATATTTTTTGAGATCATCGCGTGATGCGACAGCTCCTCCCAGGTATCGGCCATGTTCCCATCTCCGGCCAAACTCATCTATCCCGTTCCATCCCGCATAAATGGCGCCTCCAAGAGACTCCTCAGGTGGGGGAGGATCAGGCGAGTAACCAAGTCCGCTAGGCTTATCCTGACACCATGACTTACGGGGGATGACAAAGACATCAACCCCAAGCTGAGTCCAAGCCTGGATCATATCTCCCTGGCTTATCGCCCTAACTAACGAGGCCTCGATGGAATTGAAAAAAAGTGGAACTCTATCCGGTTGCCGATGCTGTATTGTGGTGAGAACCCTTTCTCTGGAGTTCATATCTCTCCTTTCTCTTTGTTAATAGGTGATGAACCGCGGCAAAAAGGTGGCGATCTGCGGAAAGACCATCAGGATAATAGTCATGATAATCAACGCGTAAAGGAAAGGGAATATCCCCTTGAAAATTTTCTCCAGCGGCACGTCAGGGGCAATCCCTTTAATGACAAACACGTTGACCCCGACGGGCGGGGTGATCACTCCCATCTCGCCGATAAGCACAATGATGACTCCAAACCAGATCGGGTCAAAACCCAGCGCCTTAACCAAAGGGAAGAAGATGGGGACGGTAAGCACGATTAGGGCCATGGAATCCATAAAGAAGCCGCCGACAAAATAAATCATGATTATAAGCACCATGATCGCCATCGGGGGAATGGGAAGCCCCCCCAGCCACTCCGCCAACAAAAAAGGTATCCGCGATACAGCCATGAAACGCCCAAAGATAATTGCACCAGTGATAATGAACATTACCATGCATGACGTGCGCAAGCCCTCTTTGCCTGCCTCGATAAATGATCGCCAGCTCAACTGCCTGCGGACCAGGCCAATGACTAAAGTGCCGCCTGCCCCGATTGCTCCCGCCTGAGTAGGACTGAACCAGCCAAGAAACAAACCCCCAATGGCCAGAAGAAATAGTATAAGGGCCTCAATAATTCCCGTCGTTGCCCTGAATCTTTCTTTCCAGGTAGTTGGCGGGCCGGGTGGACCGATCGATGGTTTGCGCCAGCAAAGAATGGCCACCGTTACGGCAAAAAAGATACTCAGGATTATCCCCGGCAATATTCCAGCGACAAAGAGTTTGCCGATGGATTGTTCGGTCAATATCCCATAGATAATAAAAACGGTGCTGGGAGGTATAAGAATGCCCAGGGTGCCGGCAGCGGCAACGGTGCCGGTGGCGAGGGTATCATCATAGTTATATTTTTTCATCTCCGGCAGCGCGATCTGGCCCATGGTCGCCGCCGTTGCCGTGCTCGACCCACAGATAGCGCCAAATCCGGCACAGGCAAAGACCGTGGCTATGGTCAGACCACCCCGAAAATGTCCCACCCAGGAATAGGTGGCCTGGTAAAGCCGGCGGCTGATTCCCGAAGCATAGGCCAGGGTTCCCATCAGGATGAACATAGGGATGACGCTCAACTGGTAAGCGGAAAAATAATCAAAAAAATCACGGCCAAGAAGGCCTAATGCTGCGCTTGGGGTAGCCAAATAAGCAAAACCGCCAAGCCCGACCAGGATCATGGCAAAAGCAACCGGCATCCTGAGCAAAAAGAGTATTATTAGAATAGCGATCCCCAGGATGCCTGTAGTCATTGGGCTCATTTTTGTATTACCCCCCGTATTGATGTCAGAAAACCATGTAATAATACCAGGCAGACCGGAATCATTGCCAGGGCGATACCATAAGCAAAAGGATGATATGGGATGCTGGCAGTTGCACTATATTCGCCGGTGGCCTGAAATTTTATAGCAAGCGCAAAAAGCCGCCAAATGATCAAACCAAAGAGGCCGAATCCGAGAAGAAAAATCAGGCTGTCAATAATAGCTTGGACAGGCTTGGGGAGCAATGCGATAAAAAATTCTACCTGGATATGACGACCAAAAATCAGCGCCATGCCGGCAGCGAAGGAAATTGCCACCGACTGGGAAAGCATGACGATATCAATGGCGCCGAAGAGACGCCAGGAAAAGACTTTAGCACCCACAACATCGATGCAGGTAACTGCCATCATCAACATAAGTGCTGCAACACCTATGTACTCAAAACAGCCACTTAAGCGGCGATTGAAAACTGCAAATTTGCCGAACACTGCTTTCTCCTTATCCTCTTCCGCCGGCGCGCGGACAAATATCCTCACGCCGGCGGACGAATAACAACTAAGATTGACAAGTAATCAACTACCACGGGCGGCAAGCGTTTATTTTTTCAGTAGGGCTTCGGGCTTGATCTCCGGAGGACCGGCCGGCGAGGCGATACGGAACGCTATCTGCTTTTTGGTCCAATGATCAATTCGATCCCTCAAAAATTTGATCCAGCCCCTTACCTCGGCCTCGGTATGCCCTCTAGCCACCATACTTCTAACATATGCTTCTATCACGGGCTCCACCGCTGCCCTCCACCTGGCCACTTCTTCCCGGGACAGTTCAATAAACTCTACGTTCTTCTCAACGCCATATTCCCGGCCGGCAAAATCAACCCCATTCCACATCAGGATATACTGCTCCTTGTATTCTCCAACCAGGTTGTCAAAGATGGCTTTGATGTCCGCCGGCAGCCTTTCATAGCTGCCCTTGTTCATGATCAGATAAAAGGGGAAGGGATTGGTGATCTGCCAGACTGAAGTTGAAAATTTTACAATTTCGGCAAACCTAAATGTCCTTAGCGTTTCAAAGTTGGAAGCCTCACCGTCAATGACGCCTTTTGAGATCGCATCATATACTTCCGGCATCGGTGTCGGGGCGGGAGTGCCACCCAGCGCCCTGATAACCGATCCGGCAACCCCCGGCGCTCTTATGGTCAGCCCCTTAAGATCTTCCAGCCGGCGAATTGGCTTTTTAGAGGTGGCTATGGCGCTGGGAGGGGACGTATTCATCCAGAGGACTCTCACCGGATCAAATTCTTTGGGCTTAAATTGCTGGTAAAAATCATTGATGACTTGGCTGCTTACGTAGGCGCTGGGATAGCCCAGCGGTAATCCGACAGCTTCGATGACCGGCATCCGGCCAGGGGTATAATATACATGAGCATACCCAATGTCCGCAGCGCCAGTCGCAACCGCTTCAAACGTTGCCGCAGGGGCAATCAGTGATCCGCCGGCAAAAAAGTCCGCCTTCACCCGACCTCCCGTGCGCTTATCTAATTCGCGGCAAAATTCTTCTAACAATGTGGCCTGGAAAGATGGAGGAGGAAAGTAAGTGGCTACTTTTAATCTTATCACCTGGGCATGGGCTTTTTCCGAGGGCAAGACGGCTGCCAGCAAGCCCACTCCAAAAACCACCAAAAGGACTACCATGAACAATCTATTTTGTTTCATTTGCGATAACCTCCTTTTTTTGGTGACTAAAACACGCCAAGTTATCCCATTCCCCGCCGCCGGGAAAGTCAAATTCATTGCCGGCCGGCAGAAAAAAAGGGCACAATACATCTGATACTTGTTTGCCGTAAAGCTCCTCCCGTGGGGGCGATTCATAAAAGAACATCACCACATGAAACATCCATGGAAATTTTTTAGCCCCCATTCCTGCTGGTTCTTCGGAGAGGCAAAGACCCGTCACAAATGTCGCCTATCGTTCACCAGAGAACCAAAATTCCTGGCCGTCTTTCACCCCCTTTCAAGCAAGACGATCTCGAAAATGTACCCACTGCATCATTCCCGCGCTGGTGGGAATCCAGAAGTAACTGAATTCATAAGATTCCCGCCAGAGCGGGAATGACGAAACGTGACGCTTCTCGACTTTTTATGAGTTCATCAAGCAAAACGACTTCGCAAAAGGTTTGCTACTAAATAACTGTAAAAGGCTGATAATGCCGAATAGGGCTGCGGCGAAACGCGAGCATC
>JBBIRO010000056.1:0-14917 GCA_037441775.1 Syntrophobacterales bacterium | reverse complement strand
GATCGACGGCGACTATTCTGGCTATTCTAGACATAGCTGATGTTTAAATCATTTTTACGCGCTGGTCCAGATAATTAAGTGTTGTGTCCCACGAATCTCCCCGAATTGCTCTAAACTGCGGCTTGACTTTAGACGGGCAGGGATATAAGGTGCGGCCGTAGTTAAACATCATAATTATGCAGGCATAAAGGTGTTAGGCCTTGGGAACGGAAAAGAGATTGTGTTCAATCTGTGCCTGGCGCGAGTCGTGCCAGAAAAGGTTTTTGGTTGCAACCGATTCCGTAGGCAATGTTCATTGCCCGGACTATTGCCGGGACGTGGCAATCAAGAGTCATCAGATGGCGGCGACGGAAGAATGCAATAAACAAAACCCGCGTTGACGGCGGCGTCATCCTTTTTGGACAAAATATTACGCCAGCCGGAGAGTTGCCCCAGCGGTCGGCTCTCTGGCTGGCGTAATAAATATTGACGGCTTCGTAAAAAGTCCGGATACTTACGTTGCGCTACATCCCTCGTTATTCCAGGCGTAAGGAAAGTACGCCTCATCCCTTACGGATTTGCGCGCCAAGACTAACGAACTTTTTACAAAGCCGTCTTATAAACTTACGTTTTCCCGACGTTTCACGAGGCCATCAACATTAACGGCATTTTCAACCGATGGGATTGTTTTGATGAGAGAAGTAATATCCGGAATGATAAAACATGCGCTTGAGTCAGCCTTCACTAAGGGGATGCTGGAGCGACTGGAATTGCCGTTCGTAGAGGTTGAGGCGACCAGAGAGGCGGCACATGGCGATTACGCTTCCAACGCGGCACTGGTTTTGGCCTCTAAACTGAAGAAGAATCCCCGCCAGATAGCCGGGATAATTGCCGGCGAGCTTAAGGGGCGGGATGATATTATTGACCGGATTGAAATAGCCGGCCCCGGTTTCATCAATTTGTTCATCAGCGATGATTATTGGCGATCCGCGCTGACCGCGATAGACGCCGCAGGCGAAAATTACGGGACATCCAATATTGGTTTGGGTAAAAGGGTCATGGTCGAATTTATCAGCGCCAATCCCACCGGGCCGCTTCATATCGGCCATGCCCGTGGGGCGATCGTCGGGGACGTTATCGCCAATTTACTGGAGCGTTCCGGTTTTAGCGTGCAGCGGGAGTATTACATCAACGATGCGGGAAACCAGATGAACAATCTTGGTAAATCCGTCTATCTGCGTTGTCAGGAAATTCAGGGTCAGAAGATCGACATGCCGGAGACGGCCTATCGGGGCGATTACATCATAGACATCGCCCGCGCTATTTTGAACTCTGAAGGCGAGAGCTGTCTCGCAGTGCCTGCGGAGGAGATATCCCGGCGTTTTACCGACTATGCCGCCGGGATAATCATGGCCGGGATAAAGGAAGACATTGAACTGGCTGGAGTGAGGTTCGACCGCTATTACAGCGAACGGGAGCTGTACCGGAGTAATGCCGTGTCAGCCGTTCTCGATAAGCTGGAAGCGGCCGGTCATATTTACTCGGATGGCGAGACCCGCTGGTTTAAGACCACCGCTTTTGGTGACGAAAAAGACCGGGTGGTGGTTAGGAAAAATGGCGAGCCAACCTACTTTGCCGCTGATCTGGCCTATCACCAGGACAAGATGGAGCGCGGGTTCGATCTGATGATCGATATCTGGGGCGCCGATCATCATGGTTACATCCCTCGGATGACCGCCGGCATTCAATCTTTGGGCGGAGCCGCGGATGCGCTGCGGGTTGTGCTGGTACAACTGGTTAACCTGCTTCGCGATGGCCAGCCGGTGGCTATGTCCACCCGCAGCGGCGAGTTTGTCACCATGCGCGAGGTTTTTTCGGAAGTTGGCCGGGATGCGGCGCGTTATAATTTTCTCATGAGACGTTCCGACAGCCACCTAGATTTCGACATCGAGCTGGTGAAACGCCAGTCCAACGAAAACCCGGTTTACTATGTCCAGTATGCCCATGCCAGAATCGCAAGCATTCTTAGGTTGGCTTGCGAAAAGGGCTGGACCATTCCATCGGCTGTCCGGGTGGACTTAAAACAACTGATATTGCCGGAAGAGATGACCTTGATCAAGGCGCTTGCATCCTATCCGGAGTTGGTGCGGGGGGCCGCGGCTTCCTTGGAGCCGCACCGCATCACCTTCTTTTTACACGAACTGGCGGGCTACTTTCACAGCTATTACAATAAACACAAGGTTATATCCGAACTGGGGGCTTTGACTCAGGCCCGGCTTTTTTTGGTCAAAAACATCAAGGTAGTTTTTTCTAATGGCCTGTCTATCCTCGGGGTTTCTGCGCCGGAGAGGATGGATCAGCAAATTTGAAAACTTTGTGACAACTCCCGATTTCCCTCATATCGTGGGAGGAGATAAAGGAGATATGTAGCTAAATATTCTGAATGACGACTATTATCGCCCTCGTAATCCACCCCCAGGAAAGAGGGACTATTGACTTTTTACGAGTGCGTCAAATTTGATCTGCAGGCGGTTGGTCTGGCTGGACTTAGGTGTCAACAGATGGCGAAAAATACCCGCAAGTTCCAATTTGTGCTTGGCAGGACTGGTTTTATTGCTTTTATTCTGGGAATGGCCGCCCTGGTTGTTGTGTTTTTCCTTCTGGGGATAAAGATGGGCGCCTACCTGGATACCTATCCGGAAAAACTGGCCTCCTTGCCCTTTGAGGTGGTGCGCTACCTGGGACTGGATGAGGAATCAAGGCAGGCGTCCAAAGAGCAGGCGGCTCTTTTGGCGGAAAAAAGACAGCCACCCTTGCAAGAGGCTGACCGCAAGCAGGAACCGGGTCAACAAACGGCTGACAGTACAGGCGCCCCAGTGAACACTGGAGAAAATACGACGGGAAATCTGCTTCAAAAACAAGTGGTACAGCCGCCGGCCGAGACGATTAATTCCCCGACCAATCCTCCTGTTGTACGCGGGTCGGAGGTTGCCATGCCGGCCCCGGCGATGAATTTGGAGGCGTCTAAACCCAAAGTCGAGCCCGCTGTTAATTACCTGATCCAGGTCGTTGCCTTCCGGGAAATGGAAAAGGCCCGCCGGTATAGCGAAGAGATTAATCGAATCGGCTATAAGTCGGAAGTCGAAAGCTTCGAACAGGCCGACTCTGGCGCCTGGTTTAGGGTGGTGATTAGGAACTTCGAGACCGCCGACGCTGCCAGGAAGGTGGCATCCCGCCTCAACGAGAGACTAAAGGGCGTCAACTGTGTTGTCAGGACCAGTGACCCATTGAATAATTAGGGGGGCTATCTCAGGACATGACTGGCAGAACGTTAAGGATAGGAACCAGGGGAAGCGCTCTAGCGCTAGCCCAGGCCGGTTGGGTTGCCGCGGAGCTATCCCGGGCATATTGCAATTACCATGTTGAATTGGTGGTTATCAAGACCAAGGGCGATATTCTCCAGGATGTCTCGCTGGCAAAAATCGGCGGCAAGGGACTGTTTGTCAAGGAAATCGAGGATGCCCTTTTAGAAAATAAGATCGACCTGGCAGTCCATAGCATGAAGGACGTGCCGTCAATCCTTCCCGCGGGATTGACAATTGCGGCGACGCCAAAGAGGGAAGATCCCCGGGATGTGCTGATAACCCGCGACAATGTCCCGCTGGACATGTTAAGGAGGGGCGCCCGGATCGGCACCGGATCACTAAGGAGAAGCGTACAGCTTAGGGAAATCCGTCCGGATCTGGAAGTGGTTCCGCTGCGGGGAAACCTTGATACGCGGATTCGTAAGATCGACCAGGACAATCTCGACGGGATTATCCTGGCAGCGGCGGGGATGCGGCGGTTGGGGTGGACTAAGCAGGTCTCCGATTTTCTGGCGGTGGAAACCATGCTGCCCGCAGTAGGGCAGGGGGCGATCGGCATTGAGATAAGGCAGGGGGAGGGTCTGGAAGAGCTGCTGCGTCATCTGCAGCATCAACCTACCTGGGAGGAGGTGACCGCTGAGCGGGCTTTTCTTTGGACCCTTGGTGGCGGTTGTCAACTGCCGATTGCGGGTCATGCCGTAAGAAACGGGGGAAATATTCTTCTTCGGGGTTTGGTCGGCAGGATGGATGGCAAGATTATCATTCGCGCTACAGAGTCCGGCCCCCCGGAAGAGGCATTTCAAATCGGCAGGAAGTTGGGCGAACAAATTATAGCTCAGGGCGGCGGCGCTTTGCTTGCGGCGGTAGCAAACCGGGACGGGGAAGGGCAGGTATGAAAAAGGGGAAGGTTTATATAATCGGCGCCGGACCGGGCGATCCGGGATTGATAACCCTTAAGGCGCTTTGGATTCTAAAGCAGGCCGACGTAATCGTCTATGACTATCTGGTGAGTGAAGATATTATCAGTTTTCGCGACCTTAAACTGCCGGCCGCGGCAGTCGAAGCAGGGTTTTGCGAGGGGCCGCAGGAGAGAAACCCGGTAAAATTAATCTACGCCGGAAAACAGGGAGGCGATCACACGCTTACTCAGGAGGAGATCAATAACCGCCTGGTGGAAGAGGCGGCCAAGGGACAGGTGGTGGCCCGGCTCAAGGGCGGCGATCCCTTCATCTTCGGCCGCGGCGGCGAGGAAGCGGAGTTTTTAGCCAGCCGGGGTATCCCCTTCGAAGTCATTCCGGGTGTTACCTCGCCAGTTGCCGTTCCCGCCTACGCGGGCATACCGCTTACGCACCGTAATTTTACCTCCACCGTGGCTTTTGTCACTGGCCATGAAGACCCGACCAAGGCTAAAAGCGACATCGACTGGTCGGCACTGGCCGGCATTGGAACGCTGGTGTTTCTCATGGGGATAAAGAACCTTTCCAATATCGTTGCCTCACTGGTTACGGCGGGAAAGGATCTGTCGACCCCGGCGGCGTTGATTAGATGGGGAACATCGCCCCGACAGGAGAGCATTACGGGCACGCTTGGCGATATTGTGGCGAAGGCGACGTCGGCGGACTTCCGCCCGCCCGCGATCCTGGTTGTCGGCCAGGTGGTTTCGCTGCGTGAGACCCTAAACTGGTATGAAACGAAACCGCTTTTCGGCAGGGGGGTAATGATAACCCGGCCCCGGGCTCAGGCGGGGGGATTTGCGGCGCTTCTGCAAGCCGAAGGCGCCCGGGTCATTCATTTTCCCACCATCGAGATCATTCCCCCGGCAAGCTTTGGCCAATTGGATCAGGCGATTGACCAACTTAAGTCCTACCAATGGATAATCTTTACGAGCGCCAACGGCGTGCGCTTCTTCTTCAATCGCCTCAAGGAAAGAAATTGTGATATCAGGGATTTGAAGGGAATACGCATCTGTACCATCGGTCCGGCGACGGCCAAGACCATCGAGGCGATGGGGATCAGGGTGGATCTGGTGCCCGAGTCCTATATCTCCGAGGGCGTCGTGGCCTCCTTTCGCAAGCTGGATATCAGGGGAATGAAAATCCTGCTGCCGCGGGCCGAATTGGCGCGGGACGTCATTCCGGAGGAACTGGGCAAACTGGGAGCTATAGTGGAGCCGGTAGTTGTTTACCGGACAATTTCGGCCCGCCGCGACAGAGAAGAAATAGCCGGTCTCATGGATAGCGGCCAGGTGGATGTGATCACCTTCACCAGCCCCTCAACAGTTAAGGGATTCCGGGAGATATGGGGTTTGGCTCCTCTGCAGCCCCAGGTCAGGATTGCCTGTCTGGGCCCGGTGACGGGGGCGGCGGCGGAAAAGGCCGGCTTTAAAGTCGATATCATGGAGGATGTTTTTACCATTGATGTTTTGGTGGAGGGAATCAGGGAATATTTCTCAAGAACCGTGGGCGGGCCGGCGCGCAAGAAAGAGTGAGGTGATAGTTTGATCGGTATTTCCAAGTTATATTGCGGGGCAGTGGAGCCGTCGGACGTTTTGCGTTACGGCCGGGAATCGGGGAGTCTACCCCCTCATCTGCTCCAGTTCTCACAGGACAAAAGGCCAATCGTGGTTTGGAACATGACCCGCAGGTGCAACCTCAAGTGCATCCACTGTTATTCCAATTCTCGGGATATAAATTATTCAGGTGAGCTTTCCACTCTGGAAGCTAAAAATATGATTGACGACCTGGCTGCTTTTGGCAGTCCGGTGATTCTTTTTTCCGGAGGGGAACCGCTGACCCGCGAAGACCTGCCGGAACTGGCCGCTTATGCCACCAGGCGGGGGATGCGGGCCGTCGTTTCCACCAACGGGACGCTTCTTTCGCCCGCAAAAGTCGCGATTTTCAAGGAAATCGGCCTTTCCTACGTGGGGATAAGCCTCGATGGCATGAAAACCACCCATGACCGTTTCCGCGGCCTGCCGGGCGCTTTTGAAGAAACGCTGGCGGGGCTAAGACGCTGCCGTGACGCCGGCGTCAAGGTTGGCGTGCGTTTTACCTTGAACCGTCATAATTATCGCGATGTCCCCGCCATTTTTGATCTTTTGGAAGATGAGGATATTCCCCGGGCCTGTTTCTATCACCTGGTGTACTCAGGGCGGGGCTCCAAGTTGATACAGGAGGACCTGTCACACCCAGAGACCAGGGAGGTGCTTGATTTGATAATGGATCGAACGGCTGATCTCTTCCGGCGGGGCAAGCCAAAGGAAATTCTGACCGTAGATAACCATGCCGACGGTCCCTACCTGTACCTGCGTCTAAGACAACAAGACCCGCACCGGGCGGCTAAGGTTATGGAACTCCTCCAGATGAACGAGGGGAACAGCTCTGGCCACGGGATAGCTTGCGTAAGCTGGGACGGGGAGGTCCATCCGGACCAGTTCTGGCGCAATGTAACTTTTGGCAATGTGCGCAACCGCAAGTTCAGTGAAATATGGTTAGATGAAAATAATGAGCTCTTGATGCGGCTGAAGGACAAGAAGCACTATGTCAAGGGACGTTGCGCCGGCTGCCGCTGGCTTAGCATTTGCGGTGGGAATTTTCGGGCCCGGGCTGAGGCGGCCAGGGGGGACATCTGGGCGCCGGACCCGGCCTGTTACCTCACTGATGAGGAGATTGCCTGACTTCATCACCCGTTCTTTTAGTCACAGGAGCCGAGGTTTAGCAAGTCGCGCCGGTGTCCGGCGCCATTACGCCTTATACTAAGCCGTCAAAATGAAAGGAGCAGGATATGTACTACCCCGCCTACCGCCCAAGAAGGATGAGAAGAAACGAAAACTTCCGCCGGATGATCCGGGAGACCAGGATTGCGGTTGATAACCTGATGCTGCCTTTATTCGTAGTTGAGGGCAAGGGGATAAAAAAACCCATCTCCTCCCTGCCGGGCCAGTTTCAGCTTTCCATTGATCATCTGGTACGCGAGGCGCAAAAGGCCAGAGATTTGGGAATACCGGCGATTCTTCTTTTCGGCGTTCCCGCTAGGAAGGATGAACTGGCCTCCGGGGCTTTGGTCAAGGATGGGATCATCCAGCGAGCCATCAAAAAAGTGAAGGAAGCGGTTCCCGATATTTTGGTGGTAACCGATGTCTGCCTCTGTGAATATATTAGTCACGGTCATTGCGGGATGATCCATAATGGGGAGGTGGATAACGACACGACGCTCGAGGTTTTATCCGAGATGGCCCTGTCCCAAGCCAAAGCGGGCGCGGATATGGTGGCGCCGTCGGCGATGATGGATGGCCAGGTGCAGGCAATCAGGACGGCATTGGACGAGCATGATCTTGCCGATATTCCCATCATGGCCTATGCCGCGAAGTATGCCTCCTGTTTTTACGGGCCCTTCCGTGAGGCCGCCGAAAACGCCCCCGCCCAGGGGAACCGCAAGGGATACCAGATGGATCCGGCCAATGTTGACGAGGCCCTGCGGGAGATTACCGCTGATGTGGAGGAGGGGGCGGACATCATTATGGTCAAGCCGGCCTTGTCCTATCTGGACGTGATCCGTCGGGCGAAGGAGGAGTTTGATCTTCCGGTTGCGGCCTATAACGTCAGCGGCGAATATGCCATGATCAAGGCAGCGGCTCAAATGGGCTGGCTGGATGGGGAAGCGGCCATGATGGAGGTGTTGACGGCCATCAAGAGGGCTGGAGCTGATATTATCATTACCTATTTCGCGATGGAGGCAGCGGCGCTGTTGCGACGTTGATCTCCTAACCGGCGTACCGGAAATTAATTACCATGGAAGAGAAAAACAAAATTTTACCCAGCGCTCTGAGAATGGTGGCCTGGGAGGTGACCAGAAGCTGTAACCTGGATTGCGCCCATTGTCGCGCCTCGTCCCGGCGGGGAGAATATCCGGGGGAGTTGACGACCGCAGCCGGTTTTCAATTTCTCGACGATCTGGCCAGCTTCAGCCGGCCGGTGGTTATTTTAACCGGCGGTGAACCCCTGCTTAGAGCTGATATATTTGAACTGGCCGCCTATGGGACGGCCAAGGGGCTGAGGATGGTCATGGCCACCAATGCGACCATGGTCGATGAAGGTGTCGCGAAGAAGATGCTAGCATCCGGGATTAAAAGGGTAAGCGTCAGCATTGACGGCCCGGATCAGGACAGTCATGACGCCTTCCGCCGCGTTCCCGGTGCCTTTGCTGAGGCGATGGCCGGGATCGGGGCGATGAAGCGGGCGGGGATGGAGTTTCAGATCAATACGACCATCACTAATAAGAACCTTCCCCGGCTTGCGGCGATCCATGAGCTGGCTTTGGGCTTAGGCGCCGCCGCCCATCATATATTTCTTCTGGTTCCCACCGGACGGGGCAGGGAAATGGCGGATCAGAGTATCGCTCCTTCGGCTTACGAAGAGACCCTGCACTGGTTTTACCAGGTGAGCAAGGACTGCCCGATTCAGCTTAAGGCCACCTGCGCGCCCCATTATTTCCGCATTCTGCACCAAAAAAAGGATGTCCCTTTAAAAAAGGACTCAGGTCACCTTCACGCCATGACGCGGGGCTGCATGGGGGGCAGCTCGTTTTGTTTCGTTTCCCATACCGGCCAGGCCCAGCCCTGCGGCTATCTGGAAGTTGACTGCGGCCAGCTCAAGGAGCAATCGTTTAACGATATCTGGCGCAACTCGAAGATATTCAGCGAACTGCGTAATCTTAACCTCTACGAAGGAAAGTGTGGCCGCTGCGAATTTCTTAAGGTTTGCGGGGGCTGCCGGGCGCGAGCGTATGAGGCGAGCGGCAATTATCTGGCGGAGGAACCCTACTGTATCTATGAACCCCGCGACAAAAAAACGATGCCTGCCCCGTCGGGAGAATAGCATGGACGAAACGGATCGCAAGATTTTAAACTATGTGCAGCGGACCTTCCCTCTCGTTCCGGAGCCATTTAAGGTCATCGGCGATGAGGTCGGCATTAGTCATGAGGAGGCTTTTTCCCGGTTGCAAAGACTCAAGGAGCTGGGGATCATCCGCCGGATCGGCGCTGTATTCGACGCGCGGAAAATGGGCTTTGTTAGCACCTTGGTTGCGGCCTCCGTTCCGGAAGAACAGTCGGAAACCTTTGTGAAAACGGTCAATGCATTTCCCGGGGTAACCCATAATTACCGTCGGAATCACAATTACAACGTGTGGTTTACGGTTATTTCCCAAAATGAAGAAGAGCTGAAGGACACCCTCGATAAGCTGCGCCGGCAAACGGGGATCACTGACATTATCAGCCTTCCCGCGGTCAAAACTTTTAAAATTAACGCGCAGTTTAATTTTAACGATAATGACTGAGATGGTTATTACCGCAAGCCAGGAGTCTTATCGCTTACCAATAAACTCATGATAACAGGCACTTCAGAAAAACCACTGATAATCGTGGACGGTTCAAACTACGTTTATCGGGCCTACTATGCCATTGCCGGCCTTGCCAATTCGCGGGGATTTCCTACCAATGCCATTTACGGCTTCACCAATATGCTGCTTAAGATCCTCAGGCAGTGGGAGCCGGATCACATCGCGGTTGTTTTTGATCTAAAGGGCCCAACGTTCCGTCATGATCTCTTTGCCGAGTACAAGGCCACCCGCAGGGCGACCCCGGATGATCTTCTGATTCAAATTCCCCGCATCAAGGAAGTAATCAGGGGGCTGGCTGTTGCCGTCATTGAGAGGCAGGGGATCGAGGCTGATGACATCATTGGGAGTCTGGCCATACGGGAGGCGGAAAAAGGAAGTAAGATTATCATCGCCTCGGGGGACAAGGATTTCATGCAACTGGTTTCGTCACGGATAATTCTTGTCGATTCACTGCACGATAAAACCTATGACCAACAGGCGGTAAGGGAGCGTTTCGGTGTCGAGCCGGATAAGGTTCCGGAGATTCTGGGTCTTATGGGCGACCAGTCGGACAATATCCCCGGTGTGCCCGGGATTGGCCCCAAAACCGCGCAACGGCTCGTCCAGGAATTTGGGTCCATCGCCGAGCTTATCCGCGCCGTCGATAAGGTAAGAAACCCGGCGCAACGCAAACTCATTACCCAGCACGCCGCGCAGGCCATGTTAAGCCGCGACCTGGCAATTATCAGGACGGACATGCCGCTGGATGTAACCCTGGAGGACTGCCGTCTTGGCGAGTCGGATCGGGCAGCCCTCACTGAACTGTTTAAAGAATTTGAATTCAAGGCCCTGCTGCAGGAATTTCAACCAAAAGACCTTGCTTTAGCGGGCAGTTATCACCTCGTTGCTGATGTGAATGATTTACGGTCCCTGCTTGCGGCGATTAAGGAGGCCGGTGCCCTGGCCCTGGAAATTATTGCCGACGGGCCGCCTACACGGGGCCGCCTTCTAGGAATGGCAATCTGCCTTGAACCAGGCGGCGGGCGTTATCTTGTCTTGGACGACGACCAATCCCCACCCCGGCCTTTACCCTCCGCTTTTGTGCTGAACGAATTGTGCGGTGTTTTGAGCGATGACCGGATCAAAAAATACGGCCATGACCTCAAGGCTGCCGCGACCCTGCTTGCGGCAGCAGGGATGAAACCGGCGGGATTGAGCTTTGATTCGATGGTGGCCGCCTATATCCTGAATCCGACCCGGCGCAATTTCGACCTTGACGATGTGGCGCGGGATCACCTTGGCCTTAAAGTCATTTCGCGCCGGGAACTATTAGGCGATGGAAGTAGGGCGACAACTTTTGACCGGATCGACCGTGATCACCTGAAAAGCTATGCCTGTGAGCGGGCGGACGCCGTCCTGAGGCTGGTTCCGGCTCTTTCGGCCCATATTCAGGAGGGTGGTTTCGGCGACCTTTATAACAAGATGGAGATGCCATTGGTAATGGTTCTGGCTAAGATGGAAGCCAGGGGTGTTCTTTTGGACAGCGCCGCCCTCTGCGTCATGTCCCAGGAACTTGACCGGCAGATGGCACTTACGGAGAAAAAGATCCACCTTTTGGCAGGCGAGCGATTCAATATCAATTCACCCAAGCAGTTACAGTCCATTTTGTTTGACAAACTCAAGCTTGCTAAAGGCAGGAAGATCAAGGAAGGCTATTCGACCAACGTCGAGATTTTAACCCAGTTGGCCGAAAACCATGAATTGCCGGCGGAAATTCTGGTCTGGCGCAGCCTGGCGAAGCTCAAGAGCACTTATGTCGATGCCCTGCCGCAGTTGATCAATCCCCAGACCGGGCGGCTGCACACTTCCTATAACCAGACGGTGACGGCCACCGGCCGTCTTTCCAGCAGTAATCCCAATCTGCAGAATATTCCCATTCGGACCGAAGAGGGCCGCAGGATTCGCCGGGCTTTTGTGGCTCCACCTAATTGGATAATTCTCTCTGCGGATTATTCCCAGATCGAGCTTAGGGTGCTGGCCCACCTTTCAGGGGATGCTAATCTCATCGCGAACTTCGCCGCTGGCGAGGATATTCACAGCCGTACCGCCGCGGATGTCTTCAACGTTTTTCCCGAGCTGGTGAGCCCGGAAATGCGCCGCCAGGCAAAAGTGATCAACTTTGGGATCCTCTATGGCATGGGAGCGTTCAGCCTTTCTAAGGAATTGGGTGTAAGCCAGAAAAAGGCTCAGGATTATATCGACGGCTATTTCAACAGGTATCCCCGGGTCAAGGGGTATCTGGAGGGGGTTTTAGCCCAGGCCCGCAAGCAGGGCTATGTCAGCACCATTTTTAACCGCCGGCGCTACATTCCCGAGATCGCGAGCGCCAATGCCTCGGTACGTCAATTTGCCGAACGCACTGCAATCAACACCCCCATTCAGGGAACGGCCGCGGATTTAATCAAAATGGCGATGGTGAATATCGCCCGCCGCCTGGATGACTCGCGGCTTAAGGCCTTTATGATTATGCAGGTGCACGACGAACTGGTTTTCGAAGCTCCCCGGGAGGAGGAGAAGATATTGGCGGATCTCGTCAAAACCGAGATGGAGGGGGTTTTAGCACTTGATGTTTCGCTTAAGGTGGATATTGCCGCGGGAAAAAACTGGGACGAGGCGCATAGTTGAGCGGCCAAATGCAACCAAAAGGAGGTAAGTCGTGGAGTACATAAATTTGGGAAAATCAGGCCTGAAGGTCTCGCGGCTTGTTCTGGGCTGCATGACCTATGGCAGCAGCGCCTGGCGAAAATGGGTGCTAAACGAAGATGAAAGCCGCCCGTTCATCAAAAAAGCCCTGGAATTGGGGATCAATTTCTTCGATACGGCAGACATGTACTCTCTTGGCCAAAGCGAAGAGGTGCTGGGCCGGGCGCTGAAGGATTTCGCAAATAGAGACGACGTTGTGGTGGCCACCAAAGTTTTTCATCCTGTGGGCGATAAACCAAATCAACGGGGGCTGTCGCGCAAGCACGTCCTACGTTCCATTGACAGGTCGCTGAAACGGTTACAAATGGATTACGTTGATCTCTATCAAATTCACCGTTTCGATTATGAAACCCCGATGGAAGAGACCCTGGAAGCGTTAAACGACGTCGTTCGGAGCGGCAAAGCGCTGTATATCGGCGCCTCCAGCATGTGGGCCTGGCAATTGGCCGAGATGCTCCAGATTTCGGAGCGACGCGGATGGAGTGCGTTTGTTTCGATGCAAAATCACTATAACTTGATCTATCGCGAGGAGGAGAGAGAGATGATGCCGCTGTGCAGGGCGAGGGGGATCGGTGTTCTCCCATGGAGCCCGCTGGCGCGCGGGTTTCTGGCTGCCAACCGAGATTCTGAGGCGAAGGGAGATACTATCCGGGCTAAGACCGATAGCTTAGCCCATGAATTCTACTATCAGCCGGGCGACTTTACGATTGTCAAACGACTCAGTGAAATAGCCGTCCGGTATGGGAGGTCACCGGTCCAAATTGCGCTTAAGTGGCTGTTGTCGTGCCCCGGGGTTACGGCTCCGGTAATCGGCGCCTCAAAAATCAGCCAGTTGGAAAGCCTGGTTGACGCGCTAGAAATAACCCTTGATCCAGATGATATGAAGCTACTGGAGGAGCCCTATCAGCCGCGCCAGGTCCAGGGACACAGGTAAATTTCGCTGTTGCGCTGCTTTTATACTTAGGTGATCGCCGCTAAATATTTGAAATAACAGCTATTAGTGCTCTTGCTTCAGCCCTTATTCCTTATGGGGGAAACTGATTGGTTGGCGCACCAGCTACTATTTTATTGACAAACGAATCTGCATATTATAAAAAACTATAATGTTTGTACTTTATCAATAAATTTTATGATAGTCAGCGTGCATAGTACATTTGTTCTGAGGGATCTCAAGCGTCTTGGGATCGGCCACTGAAATAGTAATTATAACAAGGAGGAAGCAGATGAAAAGAGTTCAGCTCAAACAGATTGTTGCCTTGATTTGTTTCTGGTCATTTCTTGCCTTTCTGGTCTTTCCGGTATTAGATACCGCTCAGGCCCAGGCGCCAAAGGAGGAAAAACCAAAAGTGGCCCCGGCGCCGGCGAAGGCCATACCGGTAGCTCCGGCCAAACCTGTAGCTCCGGCCAAACCGGTAGCTCCGGCTAAACCTGCCGCCAAGGCCAAGCCCGCCATTCCTCAGAAGATGATCATCGCCCAGGGAACGGACGTCCTTTCCATGGACACGAACCATGTCACAGATGCGCCGAGCTTTACGGTGCTGGATCACATGGTGGAGACCCTGCTCGAACTGACCCCCACGGGTGAGATTGCCCCCCAGTTGGCGGAAAAATGGGAAGTGTCGGCGGATGCTACTGAATACACCCTTAAATTGCGAAAAGGTGTGAAATTCCATGACGGCTCGCCCTTCAACGCCGAGGCGGTAAAGGTCAACCTGGACCGCCGGATGGATCCCAAGGCGGCAACCAGGTTCGGCCTGCTGGTAGCCCCCATCGCCTCCGTAACGGTAGTGGATGAACTGACGATCCGGATCAAAACAAAATTTCCCTACGCGCCGATGCTGGCCAATCTGACCCACCAGGCCAACGCCATTCAGTCCCCAGGTTCCATTAAGGCCTCCTGGGAAAAACCGGTGACCAAGCCCGTAGGGACCGGCCCCTTCATTTATAAAGAATGGGTTCCCGGCAACAGGATGGTCATGGTACGCAATGAGGACTACTGGGGGCAGAAGCCGCGGCTCGAAGAAGTTACCTTCCGGGCCATTCCCGATGACGCTTCCCGCGTCGTAGCCCTCGAAACGGGCGAGGTCCATGTGGCGGTACGCATCCCGCCTTTCGATATTCCCCGCCTGAAGGCCAATCCCGCGATTGCCATTAACAACACCGCCAGCGTGCGCACCATTTACATGGGGTTCAATAACACCGTGGCGCCCCTGACCGATAAACGCGTCCGTCAGGCCCTCAACCACGCCGTAAACAAGGAAGCCATCGTGAAACACATCTTGGGCGGTGTGGGCCGGGTATCCGATGCCCCGATCAGCCCCGGAATTTTCGGTTACACCCCGATCAAGACCTATGAGTACAATCTCGAAAAGGCGCGGGCTCTCCTGGCGGAGGCCGGTTTCCCAAAAGGCTTTGAAATTACCATGCACCCC
>JBBIRO010000055.1:0-16752 GCA_037441775.1 Syntrophobacterales bacterium | reverse complement strand
CGGACCGGGATAACCCCAGTTACATTATTACGGTAAGGGGTCTGGGTTATAAATTCGGCAATCCTGCCGAACTTGATTGGAGAGCGTAAAAGAGTTATCATGCCCAATAAAATATTCTACGGTTGGTGGATCGTCCTTGCCGGTTTCACTCTCACTTTATTATTAAGCAGCATCGTATTCTTCGGTTTTACCGCCCTTTTTGAACCTTTGGTGAAGGAATTCGGTTGGAGTTATGCTCAAGTTTCCTTCGCGGCCAGCCTGCGGGGGCTGGAAATGGGCATCTTCTCGCCCATCTTCGGCTATCTGGTTGATCGGTTTGGCAGCAGGAAAGTTGCCGTCATCGGGATAATAACCGCCGCCGCCGGTCTCTTTTCGCTTAGCGCCACAGGTTCTCTAGGCATGTTTTATGCGTCCTTCCTGCTTTTGGGAATTGGCGCGGGCGCCTGCACCAGCATTGTATCAATGACTGCGGTGGCCAACTGGTTCACGATAAATGTGGGGAAGGCCCTGGGCATTGTCTCCGCGGGCTTTGGCGCCAGCGGATTGATGGTGCCGCTCATCGTTTTATTGATCGACCACCAGGGCTGGCGGGGCGCATTGATAACCATGGGATTTGTCCTGCTTTTTCTGGGGCTTCCCACAGCCATGATTATCCGGGACCGACCGGAAAAATACGGTCTTTTGCCGGATGGAGAAGTCAAGGACAAGGCTACAACGCCGGAGATCCACCGGCTAAAGCCAATAAATGAGGGCTTTAGAGCCATCATGAAAAACAGATCGTTTTGGTATATCAATATTGCTGACTGCCTGAGAATGATGGCCCTGTCGGCGGTGGTTATTCATATCATGCCCTATCTGACCTCGCTTTCAATGCCGCGGCTGACTTCAAGCTACATTGCCGCGGGCCTTCCGCTGCTTAGCATCCTGGGGAGATTCGGTCTGGGCTGGCTGGGAGATATCCACGATAAGAGAATGGTTATTGCCATGGCCTACGGCCTGATGGCGGCGGGAATTGTTTCATTGTGTTTTGTCGCGATTCCCCTTTTCCTTTTTGTTTTCCTGATTACCTTCTCGGTCGGCTTCGGCGGGATTGCCGTCCTTAGAAGCGCGCTGATTCTGGAGTATTTCGGCCGGGAAACCTTCGGTAAAACGCTGGGAATAACCATGGGGGCGGGATCGCTGGGCGCCGTCATCGGCCCCACTCTGGCCGGTTTGGTTTATGACCTCCAGGGGGATTATCTGATCGCCTGGCTGATCTTCTTCTTTATGCTCGTGATCTCGCTGTTGCTTACCCTGAAGCTCGTCAAGCCGACCTAAGTCCACCTGACATAGAAAAGGAGAAACGGCTGCAAGCCGTTCCTCCTGGAAAATCATGCGAATTAAACCGCCTTAAGCAGTCTAGTAAAAATTCCGGCCCCAGAGCTCTTTGCTCAATCCGGTCAGATCGGCCCACTTCAAAGGCCCGCCCGTATCCGCCGGGAAACCAACCCCCCAAATCATCCCGACATCGATAAACCGTGGATCGGCAACAATGCCCAGTTCCAAAAGGCGCTTGCCCACCTTGACCATTTCCTGAAGCAGCCCTTGCCGGATTTCCTCCGGGGTCATTGTGCGGCCTGGCCTTGTGGCAATAAATGGCAAGGCCTCCGGATCAACCTTGCCGTCGGGCAGAAAAAACCCCCTGCCGGACTTTCTTAGCCCCAGCCGCCCGGATGCGACCATGTTCTTAAGGGTATCCTGCTTCTCGCCCTTTCCCAGGGCGACCTTGTAGGGAATGTCGATTCCGACCGAGTCAATCAGCTGAATCGGACCCACCGGCATGCCGAAATCAGTCAGTGCGCCGTCTATCTTTTCGATACTGTTGCCCTCTTCGAGGTACTTAAGAGAAAACATGATGTATGGCGAAAGAAGGGCGTTTACCACAAAGCCCGGATAATCTTTGCAGACGATCGGCCGTTTCTGGATCAGCGCCGCATAGTGAAGCAGGTTGTCAATCGTGTTTTGTCCGGTCTTGTCCCCCCGGATGATCTCCACCAACTGCATCAGCCAGACCGGCGAAAAGAAGTGCAGACCGCCGAATCTCTCCGGATAGAGGACAAAAGGAGCCATGCTGTTGATCGGGATGGAAGAGGTGTTGCTAGCTATGATCGCCTCCGGACGGGCCAAAGCCGAGACCTCCCGATAAACCGTTTCCTTGAGTTTAATATCCTCGAAGACCGCCTCAATGATCAGATCCGCATTCCGGCAAGACTCGTATCCGGAAACCACCTCCAGACGATTCATCAGGTCATTAACCGGTTCCCGCAGTTTTTTCTTCTCCGCCATTCCCTCCAGGATCTTTTTTACGCCGTCCCTGCCCGCGGTCAAGGCCTCAGGAATATCGACCGCGGTCACCAGCATTTTAGTATGGCGAAGGGTATCGATCACGATTCCCCGTCCCATCGTCCCCAATCCCAAAACAACTAGCCGGTCGATAGTTTTCGGTGTAAAACCTTTGGTCATCAGGGATTTGGGCTTGTCCGTCATGCCTTTGAGAAAAAAGGTATTGATGCTGCCCTTGGCTTCGTTGGTCAGGACGACATCGATAAAGTTCTCCTTTTCGATCATCAGGCCCTTGTCCAAGCTTACCTTAACTCCCTCCCGGATCGATTTCAGAGCCCCCATCGGTCCGGGGAGTTCCCGGCCCCGGGAGAGCTTCAGAGCCTGCTCACGGGCCTTATCGATTATGGCGTCGATTTGCGAAAAATCGTGAGTTGGTCGCGTCAGGATTGCCTGGTCGGCAATGATCGCGGCCAGAAATTTTTTCGCCTCGGCAAGCAGGTCCGTTTCCGGGGGCAGCAGCCGGTCTAAAATCCCCAGCTCCAGCGCTTTGGCGGCCGTCAACATCGTCCCCCGCAGGATAAGTTCCACGGCCGGGTAACCAATCAGCCGGGGCAGACGCTGGGTGCCGCCGCCGCCGGGAAAGAGGCCCACATTGCACTCCGGCAGACCAATCAAGGTGGTCTTCCCCTCCTTGGCGATGATTGCCCGGCAGGCCAGCGCAAATTCCAGGCCACCGCCCAGACAATAGCCGTGCACAGCAGCGAGCGTCGGCATCGGTAATGCCGCCAGCCTGCTGAAAGAACCGTGAAAGTTGTCCATCACATACCGGGCTTCCTCCCGGGAGGCAATCTGGGACAGTTGCTTGAGATTGGCCCCGGCAAGGAAATTGTCCGGTTTTCCTGAAATGAAGATCACGCCCCGCAGATTTTTTTCCCCTTCGATCTGAGTCAGTACCCGGTTGAAACTCAAGAAGGCTTGGTCGCTCCAGGTGTTCATGGCCTCCTGCTCGACACTAAACCTGACAATGCCGATGTTGCCGTCCAACTCCAAAACGAATACTTCGCTCATGCCTTACCTCCCACAATAAAATGTTGAAAGATTGCCTTTTTCTCCCGCGATGAAGTCACGTCGTCCCCCCCGCTTCTAGAGCGACTTTTTACGAAGTCGTCCCTTTTAGTTCGTCCTTTATCTTGCCGGCATCCTTAGCGCCCCGTCCAGGCGGATGCACTCGCCGTTGATCATGTTGTTTTCTACGATATGCAGGGCCAGCCGGGCGAATTCTTCCGGACGGCCCAGGCGTTTGGGGAAGGGCACCGTCTGGGCCAGTCCGACCTGGACCGCCTCCGGCAGGTTCGCCATCATCGGGGTAGCGAAGAGTCCGGGGGCAATGGTGACTACGCGGACCGCATAGTCGGCGCACTCCCGGGCGATCGGGAGGGTCATTCCCACCACTCCCGCCTTGGAGGCGCTGTAGGCGGCCTGGCCGATCTGCCCGTCAAAGGCGGCAATCGAAGCGGTATTGATGATGACGCCCCGATCGCCGTCGGCCTTGGGCTCATTCGTAACCATCGATTCGAGGGCAAGCGTGATAACGTTCATTGTTCCGATGAGATTGATCTCAACGACACGGCGGAAAGACTCCAGCGTCATCGGGCCTTTCTTGGACAATACCTTGGCCGGAACACCAACACCAGCACAGTTGATGACCAGGTTGAGGGCGCCGAAGCGTTCTTTAATCTGGGCTATCGCCCCCCTCACGCTATCTTCTTTGGTGATGTCGGCCGGGATGAATATCGCCCGGGGTCCCATCTCGCAAGCCAGCTCCTCCCCCCGCTGGACGGCTATATCGAGAATGGCCGCTCTGGCACCCCGTTGAATAATGGCGCGTACACATGCTTCCCCCAAACCCGACGCTCCGCCGGTTACCAGACCGATAGTATCCTGTAGCTGCATTGGTTCCTCCTTTTTTGTCGGCTTCGTATAAAGTCCCCACGGCGTCATTCCCCGACTTTTTACGAGTATGTCTTTTTATTGGCTTTTTTTTGCCAGACCACAATGCCGGGGAACATATCTTATGCCATGGTTGTTTGCAAATTGTTTCAAAACTCTTGACGCTACCCCAATTTACACCAGGGCGGCAGCTCGTTTGCCCGGTATCTCCTAAACGATTTTCGAAACCGGCTAGACGTTAATCTCTTCCCGAATAAACGATTCCAGCGCGGCAACAAGCCTTGGCAGCGTTTCCGGCTTCAACGCCGCAATCGGCAGGGCGTCAAACCGGCGACAGAGGGCCTCCAGAAGATCCCCGTCGGGGATCAAGTCCGATTTATTGAATACCCGCAGCGTTGGCTTATGGATCAGTTCGAGCTCCGTCAGGATCCGATCCACCGCGGCGATCTGCTCTTCAAAGCGGGGATTACTCGCGTCAATCACATGCAAAAGCACATCCGCCTCTTTGAGTTCATCGAGTGTGGCGCGGAAGGCCGCCATAAGTGTCTTGGGGAGATCCCTGATAAATCCCACGGTATCGGTGATCACGGCCTCGGTATCCTGGGGGAAGCGCAGACGGGCGGTCTTGGGGTCGAGCGTGGCAAAGAGCCTGTTTTCGGTAAAAACCGAACTTGCTGTAAGCGCGTTTAGAAGAGTTGATTTACCGGCATTGGTATAGCCGACGATCGAAATGACCGGCAATCCCTGCTTCCCCCTTTTTAGCCGCCGCTGGTCCCTGGCCCGGCTGATTCCCTCGATTTCCTTTTCCAGGTGATTGATCCGCTCCCGCACCCGGCGGCGGTTGATCTCGAGCTTGGTTTCCCCGGGGCCTGTCCCACCGATCCCGCCGGTCAGGCGGGACATGGCGGTGTTTTTTGTAGCGAGTTTTGGCAGCAAATACTTAAGCTGGGCTAGTTCTACCTGTATCTTGCCCTCTCTGGTCAGGGCCCGGCGGGCAAAAATGTCTAGAATCACCTGGGTCCGGTCGATAACGCGCATTTCGGTAAAGTCGCCGATGGACCTAACCTGGGCGGGGCTGAGTTCATGGTCGAAGACCAGCAGATTGGCGCCAATCTGCAGCGCCCCGATTACCACCTCAGAGAGTTTTCCTTTTCCTAGGATGAACTTGGGATCCAACTGGGGCCGCTGTTGAATCACCCGGTCGAAAACCTCCACGCCGCAGGAAAGGGCCAGTTCCGCCAGTTCGTCCAGCGCCGCCGCGGGGTCGCCCAGAGGGTCGGTCTCTACTCGGATTAATATCGCCCGCTCCGACAAATCCACCCGGCGGCTCTTCTGCTTTTTTGTTAATTCCCCCTCCAGGGCCTGAATGAAAGACAGAAAGTTTTGCTCTATATCCGAGGACTTGGCCGGCGACAGGGTAATCCAGTATTCCCCTTCCGGATTTTCCGGGATCAGGTAGGCCAGGTGAACCGGGCCGGGCAGGCCGTCGGGCTTTACCTCCAGGGCGCAGATTAGATCGAGACGCAAGAGGGCCAGGTCGGTTAAGTCATCGTTGGTTAGCGCTTCACCTGATAAATGGGTATGGATTAATCTGAGCCCCTTGAAGCGGGCGGATGAGGAACGAAACCCTTCCAGCGAAGGAATCATCAATTTCCGGTGATCGCCGACGATGACGTAAACTGTTTCCCCCTGCCGGTTGATCAGGATTCCCAGTTGGCGGTTGATAAGGCGGGACAATTCCGCCAGCTGACGCGCCACTTCCGGGCTGAATATCTTCTCCGGCGGCGTCCGGCGACGGTAAAGCAAGCTTATTCTCTTTAGCTGCTCTGACTTAAGGCCGGTCAGATGGCCGTGTATTTTTTCGATAGCTGCCTTTTCCTGATTTTTTACTTGAACTTGTGCGGGCTGATCTTTCTTTCCATGTTATCCAGAAAGCTGGACCAGGCGTGGGTGCGAAAAGGAGCCACGAGCTTCCGTGGCCTCTCCCTGTTGCAGGCCGGACAGGACAGCCCCTCGTTTCCTTCCCCTACCTTCTGGAACAGTTCAAACTGGTGAGTGCATTTTTCGCATTCGTAGGCATAAATCGGCATGGTCACCTCCGGTGGCTATTGGAGCGCCGCGCCCCGGCGCGGCAATTTTACAGCCAGGTCATCAAACATTGAAGCGGAACGTAATGATGTCGCCATCATTGACCACGTATTCCTTGCCCTCCAGGCGCACCTTGCCCTGCGATTTTGCTTTGGGCATTGATTCGCCGCAGGCAATAAAATCATCATAACTCACAACTTCTGCCTTGATGAAACCCCGTTCAAAGTCCTTGTGGATTACTCCGGCGGCCTTCGGCGCCCGGGTTCCCGCCGGGATCACCCAGGACTTGACCTCGTCGGCGCCGACGGTAAAAAACGATATTCGCCCCAAAGTCGCAAAGGCCGCCTGAATAATCCGCCCAAAGGCCGGTTCAGTATAACCCACTGCGGCCAGATATTCCTTTTGCTCCATCGGGCTTAAACTGCCCAGTTCCGCTTCCAGCCGGCAGCAGATTCCCAGCACCAGTTTTAACTGGGGGGCCAGTTCCTGAAATCTGCCAACGGCATCGGGATTGTCCTCGCTTAAGTTGAGAACGACCAGTTCCGGCTTGATGGTCCAGAAGGCATAACCGCGCAGTTGAAATGCCTCCTCGGCGCTCATTCCCATCTGACGAAAGGCGATCCCGGTCTCGAGCTTATCCCTGGCCTCAGTGAGCAGTTGGAACTGTAATGCCTCCTGGGGAGTGAGCGCCTTTTTCGCCATTCGGCTAAGCTTTTCCAGCCGGTTCTCCACGATCTGAAGGTCCGCCAGGATCAATTCTTCCGTGAGCCGCTGGTAGCTTATCAGCATTTCCGTAACATCCGGGACGGAAAAGCTGTCCACAACGTGCAGCATCCCGTCCGTGCCGGAGAGGGTTTGCCGCAGGGATTCCCACATCTTTTCGCCGGAAGCATGAACGTCAATGAAGGGGATCCGCGCGGGAGCCACCCGCTCGGGCTGGTATATCGCAACAAGTCGGTCCAGGCGGGGATCAGGAACGCCGGCCTGGCCGCGGATACAGGTCTCGCCGTGCATATTCCGGCTTTTGATGCCGGTCATGATCTCAAAAAGGGTGCTCTTGCCGCTCTGGGGAAGCCCTAATATACCGATTTCCACACTGCTCCTTAAAAATAAACCGCTTTAGGGCAAGTGTCTTATAGGTCACTGCCCCCTTATTCATTCAACCGAAGGCCTTCTCAATGCGGTTCATGGCCTCCTGCAGACGGTCATCCGGCACCGTAAGAGAGATTCTGATAAATCCTTCCCCGTATTCACCATAGGCCCGGCCGGCAGCGACCACCACCCCCGCCTTTTCCAAAAGCAGGTTGGTAAATTCCAGCGAACTCAAGCCATTGGGAGTCGGCACCCAAAGATAAAAGGTTCCCCGGGGCGGCGCAAATTCAATTCCGATCCGGCCCAGCGTTCTCAAAACCAGCTCCCGTCTTTTACTGTAGATGGAGAGCATCCGGTCAATCGAGGAGTTTTCCTGACGAAGCGCGTGGATCGCCGCGTACTGGATTGGGTTGAATATCCCGGAATCGGTATTTTCCTTGACCTTGCTCATCGCAGCAATGAGCGTCCGGTTACCGGCGGCCATTCCGATCCGCCAGCCGGTCATGTTGTAGGGTTTAGACAGGGAGTTGAGCTCCACCCCTACCTCCGTCGCTCCGGGCGCCATCAGAAAACTGAGCTTTTCCTGGCCGTCAAAAACCATTTCGCTGTAGGGGTTGTCATAGCAGACGGCAAGGTCGTGCTTTTTGGCGAAAGACACCACCCGCTCGAAAAAGGCCATATCGGCGCAAGCGCCGGTAGGATTGTTGGGGTAGTTGAGAAACATGGCGGTTGATCTGGCCAGAATATCTGCCGGGATGGCGTTAAAATCCGGCAGGTAGGCGTTTTTTTCGTGAATAGGCATACCGTAGGGCTCTCCCCCGCCCAAAAGGATGCTGGCGCGGTAGGCGGGATAGCCGGGATCGGTCATCAAGACCACATCGCCCGGATTCACCCGGGCTAGGATAAAGTGATGGCAGCCCTCTTTGGAGCCAATGAGAGCAAGAATTTCCGTATCCGGATCCAGGCTGACTCGGTAACGGTCAGCATACCAACGGGCAACCTCGACTCTAAAGGCCATCATCCCCTTCTCCTCATCGGTGGGATAACGATGGTTATCAGGCTTTTTGGCCTGCAAACAAAGCTCCTCAATGATTGGAGCGGGGGTCGGTTCAACCGGATCTCCAATGGCCAGGCTGATCACATCAATCCCCTCCGCCCTGGCCCGGGCAATCTTCTTTCTCAATTCCATAAACAGATAGGGGGGAATTCCATCCAAACGTTCGGCTGTTTTCACTTTTCCTGTCCTTTCATCGGCCTTAGCCGTCATAGATAAGCTTCATCCCAGAGGCGTCCTTCGTACACTACTTGTGCCCCACCTTCCAAATAGACATTTTTAAATCCACTTCCGTCCTGCTCAAAGTAGATGTTCAGGGTTTCACCGCTTTTAACGTTTGCCGCAACCGGTGATTCCACCAGATTCAGGCCGGCGCTTATCAGAGCCGAGGCAACCGCGCCGGTGCCGCAGGCCAGGGTCTCATCTTCGACCCCGCGCTCGTAGGTCCGAACCTGAAGGGAATGTCTTCCCAATATCCGGACAAAATTAACATTGGTCCCCGCAGGCTGCCAGGCGGCATGATACCTGATCTCCCGGCCCAGCGAAAAGACGTTGGTTACGTTGACATTGTCCTGATAGCAGACGACATGCGGCACCCCGGTATTGATGCTGTGGAGAAGATAATCTTCACCGGAGAGCTTTACGGAAATAGGGGCATTGGGCCGGCTGGGATCTGTCAGCCTTATCTTGACATTACTTCCGCTAACGGTGGCGTCGATGATTCCCGCCCTCGTTAGAAAAGACATCTTTTCGCCCGCTATTTGGTTTAAGTAGGCAAAACGGGCGGCACAGCGTCCGCCGTTACCACACATCTCCACCTCGCTGCCATCGGCGTTGAAAAAGCGCCATTGGAAATCCGCCCGGTCAGATTTCTCGATTAAAATCAACCCATCGGCGCCGACCGATACACCGCGCCGACAGACTCTTTTCACCAGTTCCACAATGGCTAAGTTGTTTAGCCTGCCCTCGCGGTTGTCGATGATGATAAAATCATTGCCGCTGCCGCTCATCTTGTAAAAATCAATCATTTACACCTCGTCATGGCCGATACTGAATTTTGCTGATCTTCATCTTAGCAAATTATGACTCGCTTGATAAGCAAATATAGGCCCTGGTAGCGTCCGGTTGGATTGCCGCTTGTGGATAAGAAAGAATTTTAGTATTTAAACATGTTACGGGCTTTAACAGCCTACTTAGGGACTCTTCATTATGCTGACGATTATCACTGATGAGAAAATCATCCGCCGTACCCAGGAGAGGTTGGTTAAGGCGCTATTGAGTCAGTCCGCGGAACGAATGCGGGTGAGTCTCGGCCACCAGGGGGCCACAGTAAAGGCCTGGGTTTACTACCTCTCCAGCCTGGATCTATGGTTCACCTCCAGGAAGCTGGCTGATGGCCGCTTTTGGAATGCCTTTGGTTGCGGCCGGCCGGATAAGGAAAAATTAAAGCCGATCGTCTGTGAAATAAATTTTCCCCCCCAAGGTATCGACCGCAGAACGGGGGGGGTTCTGGCAGCGGACGACCAGGGTGACATCTATCTGCTCCATCGGGGAAGGATCGGCGGTGGCAAAAGGGGGGTGGGACAGACCCTGTTCCGTGAACGTTACCAGGGCGTCTGGACCTGGCTTAGAGAGGGCAAATCTACCAGCCCAGCTTTAGTCATCGGTCGCATCAAATCGGTGCTTTTGGCCAGGCAAGTGGCCCGGTTCGTCTTTAACGTTGCCCGGCTCAAGACGGAGATCTCTGGGCAGGCTCAGATGGCACTGATTTTTGAAGATGCAGGATTTCATCCCGACAGGCTGGGAAGCCTCCTGCATAAGCAGGAAACTGCGTTTGGTTACGAATGTGATCGCCAGTTGGTCGTCATCGACCTGGCCGGGCAACTGCAATCTTGCGGATACCGGGTCGGAAACAATCCGCAGCGCGACGTCTTTATCTGGTCGGAAACGGGAAAAATATCGGCTGTCTTTGAGATCATAACCGACATCAGCGAGCGGGCCCTCCTGGCGGGAGTGGCCAGGCTATTATGGAACAACACGATCGGATCCGATAACCCCCAAAGATTCCTGGTGCTGCCCAAAGCCCCCGTCGGCCCGGCCGCGGAAAAGCTTGACCTCCTTCATATCCGGATATTGACTTATCATTGGCAGGAAGGTTATGCTGTCTTTGACCTTGCAGGATTCAAACAGCCGCCCTGCTGATTTTTTAAGCATTATTTATTGTCAAATACGGACGTAATTCATCCGGCGCGGTATGCCGCCGCGCTTTTCAGGAGACACAACGCCATGAAAGTATTACTTGTCTACCCGAAATTTCCCGTTACCTTCTGGAGTTTCAAGTATGTCTTGAAATATATCTCCAAGAAGGCGGTTTATCCTCCTTTGGGTCTGCTTACCGTGGCGGCGATGCTGCCTTGCGATTGGAAATTGAAACTGGTTGATATTAATGTCGAAAAGCTGAGGGACCGTGACCTGGCGTGGGCGGACATGGTAATGGTTAGCGCCATGCTGATCCAGCAGGATTCGGTGGATGAGGTGCTCGAGCGCTGCCGTAAGCTGGGCAAGAAGATCATCGCCGGCGGACCGCTATTTACCGGCATGGCGGAGCGCTATCAAAGCCTGGTTGATCATCTGGTTTTGGGTGAGGCGGAAGTGAATCTGCCCCCGTTTTTGGCCGATTTACAGGAAGGCCGACCAAGGCAAGTTTACCACAGCCGTGAATACCCCAGTCTCTCGCTGACGCCGATCCCGCGTTGGGACCTGATTGATATCGATAAATATGCCACACTGATGATTCAGTATTCCCGGGGCTGTCCCTTCAACTGCGAATTTTGCGATGTCACATCTCTATTTGGTTTTACCCCTCGCGTTAAGGTACCGGAGGCGCTGATTGCGGAGATGGAGACCATCTACAACCTAGGTTGGCGGGGAAATCTGTTCGTTGTGGACGATAATTTCATCGGCCATAAACGCACCATCAAGAATTTGCTTGGCCGATTGATACCCTGGATGAGGCAGCGGTTTTATCCCTTCGATCTCTTTACCGAGGTTTCTATCAATGTCGCCGAGGATGATGAGCTGATAAAGCTGATGGTGGATGCAGGTTTCAGCAGCCTCTTCATCGGCCTGGAGACCCCCAACGAGGATAGTCTGAAGGAATGTTCGAAATTCCAGAACTGTCGTCTGGACATTCGGGCGGCGGTAAAGAAGTTGCAACAGGCAGGGTTTCAGGTCTCCGGCGGCTATATCGTCGGCTTCGACAGTGACGACGAAGGGATTTTTGCCCGGCAGATGAAATTTATCCAGGAAACCGGCGTGGTCACCGCCATGGTGGGCCTGCTCAACGCCCTGCCCAACACCAGACTTTGGCATCGCTTAAAGGCGGAAAAACGTCTGGCTGACTGCTCGTCGGGAGATAATACCGACGGGAATCTCAACTTCGTTCCCCGGATGGACAGGAACGTCCTGATCCATGGCTATCGCAAACTTCTTACCAATCTCTACAGCCCCAAGCATTACTACCAGAGGATTATCGCCTTTCTTGAGGAGTACAGACCGGCGCGTAAGACCAGATTCAATTATAGTAGAATCAAGGCGTTCTTGAAATCCATGATTTATATGGGCGTCATTGGGAACGGCCGGACTCAGTGGTACTACTGGAAACTGTTTTTCACCGCCCTCACGCGTTACCGCAAATCCTTCCCCGAGGCGATGACGATGATGGTTTATGGGCATCATTTCCGCAAACTTGCCCGTAAGATCGCCAAAAAGCGCCAAACCAGCATCAACGGACATAATGCGCCCTCGCCCGGCTGATGCCTTGACATCTGAGAACATTGTTGTTAATTCAAGCCGCAACTAAACCGGAAAGGAATATTCATGGAAAGAACACTTGCTATCATCAAGCCCGATGGGGTGCTACGGGGGCTCATCGGGGAGGTAATCAGGAGGTTGGAAACCAATCAGATCAAGATTGTGGCGCTGAAGATGATTCTGTTGAACAAGAAAGACACCGAAGGTTTCTACGCCGTTCATAAGGAAAGGCCTTTTTTCTCAAGCCTTACCGCTTTTATGTCCTCGGGTCCGATTGTGGCGATGGTTTTGGAAGGTGACAACGTAATCTCGCGCTGGCGCGAGTTGATGGGAGCAACCGATTTTCGGCAGGCAGCGCCGGGTACGATCCGAAAGGATTTTGCCAGCGACATTGAAAAAAACATCGTTCACGGTTCAGACGCGCCGCAAACGGCGGCGACGGAAATATCCTATTTCTTCAACCGTCTGGAAATTGCTGATTAAATGTTTTGACTGGCTTGCTTATTAAGAGGCCGCGGTACTTGTTGCGAATTCGGAAAGCGACGGCTTCGTGAAAAGCCCGAATTCCCCTCGGGGTAGGCGATAAAGGGGATGGGGCTTTTGGCTTTTTACGAGGCCGACAGGTATTAATCAAGGGCTCGATTTAAGGTGGGATAATGTCCAACGTCTTCCACCGGAGCCCTGGCAAGTCGTATCCGGTGGCCGAGCGGTTGGCCGGCCTCAGGGTTTGGGATGCCGAGGGGCGGCGTTATCTGGATGGCTCGGGCGGGGCCAGCGTTGTGACGGTGGGGCATGGTGTTTCCGAGATCCGCGCCGCCGCGGCAACCCAACTCGCTCAGCTCGCCTTTGCCCACGGCAGCCAGTTTACCTCGGCGGCGGCTCCGAGGGGGCTCGAAATCGCCGTCAAACTGGCTCTGCAGTACTGGCGCGAGGTGGGACAACCCGACCGTTACAAGGTCATCTCCCGCTGGAGTTCATAACACTGCAACACCGCGGCTGCTCTCGCCCTGGGCTGTCATACGGGACGACGCAAACACTACCTCATCCTAATGCTTCACACCCTACATTGAGCCCCGCTACTGCTGCCGCTGCTCCTTACAACGATTGCCGGAAGCCTGTTGCGAGCAAATGATATGTCCAAAAAACAGCCGCACCCCCGTTGATAAAGTGTCTCATTTTCATTGACAAGTTCCGCTTTCCCCTTTACAGGTGTGGTGTACAGGTTTCGGATACGGGTGACCCGCTAAGATGCTCCAAAAAGACGATACAACACACATCCTTCCCGGCCTGAAGGCGCTACCGGCGGTCTGGGCAGAGTCCTACTCATAATCCGCCGGACTCCTGACGGATATGCCTGGACGGTTCAGCACATGGGTGTAGATCATGGTGGTGATGACATTGGAGTGTCCCAACAGTTCCTGAACCGTGCGAATGTCATAACGCGCTTCCAGAAGATGGGTGGCAAAGGAATGGCGCAAGGTATGGCAACTAACCTTTTTGGTAATCGCCGCCTGAGCGGCGGCCTCTTTCACGGCCTTTTGGACCAAGGTTTCGTTGATATGATGCCGCCTCACCTTGCCGCTACGTGGATCGACCGAAAGGCTTTTGGCAGGAAACACATACTGCCAGATCCATTCTTTCCCCGCATTCGGAAACTTTCTTTCCAGGGCCGGCCAGAGGTAGACTCCGGCCGTTCCTTCAGCCAAATCCTGCTCATAAATAGCCTTCACCCTTGCAAGATGCTCTTGCAAGGGAGCGGCATAACGTCCCGGAAGCATGGTCACCCGATCCTTCTGGCCCTTTCCATCCCTAACCATGATTTGATGCCGGGCAAAGTCAATATCTTTCATTCGCAACCGGACGCACTCCATGAGCCGCAAGCCGCTGCCGTACATCAATCCGGCCATCAAGCCGGTGACTCCGCCCATTTTCGAAAGAAGCCTCTGGACCTCCTCCCGTGTCATAACCTCCGGCAGCCGGCGCGTCCGCTTGGCGCGGATAAATTCCTCTATTTCCCCGCGCGGTTTTTCCAGGACCTGCCCAAAGAAAAAAACCAGCGCATTCAGGGCCTGATTCTGGGTGCCCGCCGATACCTCCCGTTCTACCGCCAGGTAATCAAGATAGGTCTTCACTGCGGTAGGGGCGTTAAGCTCCTTTGGATTGGCATAATATCTGTTATGCATAAAAATATGAGACAAGAATGCCACTAACTCAAGCCCAAATTACACAGCTTATTGAGGCGATAAACGGATACGACTTCCCAGCGGTTTATTTTGACTTTAACAACCATATTGAAATCGTGGCACAAAATATGACAGAGGTCGAAACCCAGATACGCGGACAAATGAGGTTTCAAGAAGTGATGGTTACAAAATACGGACTTGCAAATGTTCTCTACTGGGGATTTGCACAAATTGGTTTTAGGCAAAATAGGATAGACGATTTTATGAATAATGTTTTGGATCACCAAATCATAGCCTTTCAAGCTCTGATGAGGCAAAACGAAATACCAACGATGAAGGCAATTAAAGGCATTGGTCTGCCCCAGTACTCGGGCGTGTCTTTTGTTTCAAAAATCCTCATGTTTCTGAACCCTAGTGATTATTGTGTCTTGGATCAACAATTAGCAAAACTAAGGACACCAGGCTCACCCAAAGTTCTTAATGACTTATCTTTTGGGCAAAACGAAAACCAAATCAGAATCACAAACCATAATGAAGCTGTCTATAACGGCTGGCGTCATGAATGTTCCGGGATTAGCCAAATGTATTTTCAAGGCAGGTATCGGGTCGCTGATGTAGAGAGAGGCTTTTTCAGTCTCATCCAACGGAATGATTTATTAGATGCCCAGACGATATACAATGACGCATAACAAGTCAATCAAGGCGACGGGGAATAGCCTTGTCGCCTTTTAGCGGAGGTCATTGCCCCCGCGCCTTATTTCTATCGTTGAGTCTGTAGGAAAAGTCATTTTTTGTAAAATTGGTATCAATAAAATCAAATACTTACGAGCTGGAAAATAGCTAAAATCGGGCTTTTTCTACAGACTCGTTATGGACCAGGATTGAATAATTCCATCAATCTAAAATGAAAACCGTATTAATCGTTGTCGCAATCCTATCGTTGGTTTGTGCTCTTTATGCCGGATTTGCTGGCCACGAGTCCGTCATGTGGGTCGCCTTCTTCTCCTTTCTTGCACTCCTGTTGTTCGCAAACCTGGACCGTATAGCGGTATTCAAAGCTGGCAAGTCAGGATTTGAAGCACAAACAAGAGAAATAACAAAAGTGGTAGATCAGGCTAAGTCCGCAATAAAAGAATTACAGGATCTTGCTCGAATCGTTGCCGCTACGACATTGTCGCTCGTGCAACGTAGTGGGAGACTAGGTGGTTATACTGATTCTGAAAAGGAGGAGGTTAAACAATCCATTCTTAGATTGCTGACACAACTTGACCTGACAGAAGAGGTCAGAAAAGGTGTTCTTTCGGAATGGCATTCATGGAACGAGTTAGATTATGTCTTCTACATCTTGGGAGGTAATACTATCCCAAGGGATTTCGATGCACAGCAAGTGCAAGAATGGAAGGAGCTTCGGGCGAGAGGGAGAGAAAATCGTCCAACACCATATGAGTTGAAATATTTTTTAGAGAAGCATCAAAGATTAAATGATTACCGCGAAGAACTGATAAAGGATTACGAATACTACATAAAGCACAGAGAGCACCGTAGACCCGATGTGTGGGCTAAACGATTTGAAGTTGAGCGTCTATAAGCCCATAACAAGGGCATACACCTGACCGCAAATAGCCTTCGGCTTTTTGCGGCTGGTGATACCCAGCGTTATGAGAAAAAAGCATATAAAGAGATAAAATAATGGGTAATTCAATATCAAAAAAAGAGATAGTCAAAAAACTTGCCTTAAAAATGAACACTGATGAAGAAACAGCTGGTCTTTGGTTAGATGCTGTAACAGATATTCTTTATGAAACCTTTAAATCAGGACATGGCGCCTCATTAACTGAATTTGGTAGCTTTTACTTGGATCGTAGGCGAGGCTCAACAGCGTTTAAATTTAATCCAAGCCAAAAATTGAAAAAATTGCTTGGATGGAGTTCCTCTTATAAAGGGGATCTCTGAAATAAGATTTAGGAAATCTCATAACCAGCCAGTGCACCGGATTGCCATTCCGCTGGCGCTCCATGGCAACCGGTGACGTGCGGCGTTCGGCAAGAGATAAATGGAGAAACAAGAATTTATATCGATCAAACATCTCGCCGAGAAACTGGGGATGGATCGTTCTCATGCGAGACGATATATTCTTAAACTTGGCTTCAAACCCCAGAAACGATCTTTGGGGTCAAACCTTCAAATTACGATTGATAAATGTTTCAAATTGGATAGAATACAGGCATGGCGAGACAATTAAGGGTGGAG
>JBBIRO010000054.1:0-16770 GCA_037441775.1 Syntrophobacterales bacterium | reverse complement strand
CTCCCAGGATAAGCCCGCCTACTATCGCCCCCGGCAGGCTCTGCAGCCCGCCTAAAATTGCGGCGGCAAATCCCTTCATGAAGGGCTCCATCATGAAAAAAGGATCGAGCAAGAGCGCCGGGGCGAGAAAAACCCCCGCCAGGACCCCCAGCCCCGAGGCCAGTCCCCAGGAGAGGGCCAGCACCCGGCGGGTGGGGATGCCCAGGGTTTGCGCCGCCGGCAGGTTTTCCGAGGTGGCCCGCATGGCCACGCCCAGGCGGGTCTTCTGTACCAAAAGATAGAGGAGGCCGCTGCCGGCGAGACCAATAACAAAGGTGCCGAGGCTGAGTTCGCTGATCACCAGGCCTCCGAAGCGCCAGACTTTGGAATCGGAAAGGGGGAAGGCCATAGGCTTGGTGTCCGTTCCCCAGAGATGAGCAATTAAGCCCTGGAGGATCAATCCAAGCCCCAGGGTGAGGATGATTTGCCCTAGCAGCGTGGCGTTTCGCCGCTGGGCTGGAACGAGTATCGCGAAGTAAAAAACCATGGCCAAAACGGAACCGGCCAGGATCGCCAAGGGAAAGGTAAGAAATGGGGTTAGGTTAAGCGCAAGTAAGCTAAAGGCGACAAAAGTTCCGGCCGTGGCCACATCACCGTGGGCAAAATTGAGAATTCTGGTGGAGCGATAGATAAGGACCAGTCCCAGCGCCACCAGGGCGTAAATGCTCCCCGTGGACAGGCCGGCGATGATGTATTGCAGGATTTTTTCCATCAACTTCTCCCCTTGATTGTTTTTTAAACCTCTCCTTTGGGCTAAACACTAACGGAAAGGCCAGTTACGAAAATACAGGCGAATCTTTAGCCAGCGCCCGGCGATGCCCTGGGGTTCGAAGATCAGGATGATCAGAATGGTCACGCCGAGGATTACGGGCACGAATTGTCTCGCCTCGCTGAATACCTGAGGCACCAGGACGACAAAAGCGGCCCCCATGATGGATCCGCCGACGGAGGCAAGCCCGCCGATGATCACGGCCACGAAGATAGTGACGGATTCCATGAAGGTAAAGAGGTTCGGTTCCAGATAGCCGGTAAGGAGGGCGAAAAGCCCCCCCTGAACGCCGAGATAAAAAGAACTGATGGCAAAGGAAAGAAGTTTATAACGGCCCAGATTGACCCCCATCGCCTCGGCGGCGATATCGTTATCCCGGATCGCGATAAAGGCGCGGCCCACGTAGGACGAAATAAGATTGTATGATAGCAGGGTGAAGACCAGGGCCATGAGAAGGACGAAGTAATAGAAGGTCACTTGCTGGGAGAGGCCGAAGAGGGCGGGAAGCTTCTTCACCATCAGACCCATCCGCCCGCCGGAGATGAGTTCGGAATTGAGCAGTATCTGGTAAACGGCGATGCCAAAACCCATGGTCGCAATGGCCAGATAGGGCCCTTTAAGCCTCAGGGAAGGAAAACCCACCAAAAGACCGAAGACCCCCGCGACGGCGCCCGCCAGGAGCAAATTGATGGGCAATGGTGTTCCCAGGGCGGACAAATGCCCGAAGGTGTAGGCGCCAATCGCGAGGAACCCGGCCTGACCGAAGGATATCTGTCCCGTATAGCCGATGAGGATATTCTGGCCCTGGACACCGATGGCGTAGATAAAGACCACCGTTGCCACATGGACCAAGTAGTCCTGCCGGAGCCAGGGTAGGGCAATTAGAGCCAGGCCGATGAGACCGATTCCCGCACCGGTCCAGAATTTCCGGATCAGTCGGAGTTCTTCGCGGTAACTTTCAATGAGGTCCATGCGCCATATCCTCGTCTTATTTTAGCCCTCGTATAGTGACTTGATCAGGTTGCCGTAACGCGCCTCTAAAAAGCGCCGTTTCACCTTTTTGGTGGGGGTGACATCGCCGTCTTCCTCGTAGAATCTCCGGGGAAGGAGGGCCACTTTCTTGATTGTTTCTACCTGGGACAGGGTTTTATTGACCTTGGCGACCTCCTGGTCGATGAGTTTCCGGATCTCCATCTTACTTGTGAGATCCTCGAAGGTGGTAAAGGGGATGCGACGATCCTGGGCGTACCTGGTCACGTTGTCTTCATCAATCAGAATGAGGGAGACGAGATATTTCTTCCCCTCACCGATGACCACGGCATCTTGAATATAGGGACTGAACTTGAGCTTGTTTTCAATAAAGGCCGGGGTAATATTCTTGCCGCCGGCGGTGATAATGATGTCCTTCTTACGGTCGAGGATTTTGAGAAAGCCATCCTCCAGGGCCCCAACATCCCCGGTGTGCAGCCAGCCGTCTTTGATTGTTTCCGCCGTAAGCTCCGGATCCTTGAAATAGCCCTGGAATACCCCCTGCCCCCGGACCAGGATTTCCCCGTCTGGGGCGATCCTTACCTCCACATCGGGGATCGGTTCGCCCACATATCCCCTGCGGGGCCGATCCAAACGCTGAATGGCAATGATTCCGGTGGATTCGGTTTGCCCGTAAACTTCTCTTAAGGGGACGCCCATGGCGTTGAAAAACTCGAATAATTCGGGCGCGGCCGGGGCGGCGCCGCACATGGCCCACCGGATCCGGTCAAACCCCATCTGTCTTTTCAAGTGGTAAAGCACCGCGAAATAGAGCGGCCAGTAGAGAAGTGCCCAGAGAAAGTGTTTGCGGGGGTTGTCTTTGGTCCGTACGTATTTCAAGCCCACCATGACGCCAAGACCATACAGGGCCCTCTTCATAGGCGGCGCGTCGGACATGCGTATGGCAATCGCCGAAGTAAACTTCTCCCACAGCCGGGGCACGCTGAAGAAGATGGTGGGTGATACCTCCCTTAAATTCTGGGGCAGGGTGTCGAGGCTTTCCACAAAGTTTACCGTAACGCCGGCCCAAACTGACTGCAGCAGGGAGATGAATTTTTCCGCGATATGGGCGAGCGGCAAGTAGGACAATACCTCGTCGTTTTCATAAGCCGGAGTGATTTTTTCCATGGACTCCGTAAGCTTGATAATATTACGATGGGAAATCATCGCCCCCTTGGGGCGCCCCGTCGTTCCCGATGTGTAGATTATCATCGCCCGATCATCGGGCTGAACCGCTGCCAGACGCTCAGCTACGCATCCCGGATTATTTTTCAGGTATTGTTTTGCCTCTTGGAGAAAATCCTTATAAAAGACCAGGCTTTCTTGAGAAAAACCCCACAAGCCCTTGTGATCCCAGATGATCACCCGCTTCAGGCTTACCTCCGGCAGGATCTGGAGGATCTTGTCAACCTGCTCTTCATTCTCAATGAAGAGCACCCGCGATTCGGAATGACCGACAATATAGGCCACCTGCTCGGCGGCCGAAGTGGTATAGATGCCGCAAGTAACGCCCCCGATGGCCATCGTTGCGAGGTCGCAGATGAGCCATTCGGGGCGGTTCTCCCCCAGGATGGCCACCCGGTCGCCGTGGCCTATGCCCAGGGAAATGAGACCAGCCGCCACCTCTTGAACGGACGCGGCATATTGCTCCCACGAGATGCGATGCCAGATGCCGTAATCCTTGTAGCGCAGGGCGACGCGATCCTTGAGACGCTCCGCCTGCTGAAAAAAAAGGCTGGGAAAATTAACCGCTCTCATTACCAGCTCCTCCGTTTCCGGTACAATCGCCAGCCTTTGGGTGAGGCAGTCTGCCCGTCAAGACCCAGATAGAGCTCCTGCACATCGGGATTGTCCATCAATTCCGCTGAGGTGCCCTTCAGGACAATCCGGCCCGCCTCGAGGATATAGCCGTAGTGGGCGATTTTAAGCGCTAATTTTGCGTTCTGTTCCACGAGGAGAATCGTCGTCCCAATGGCGCTGATTTTAAGCAGGGCATCGCAAACGTGGCGGGCTATCATGGGGGCTAGCCCCAGGGAAGGCTCGTCGAGCATCAGAAGTTTTGGTTTGCGTAAAAGCGCCCGGGCGATGGCCAGCATCTGCTGCTCCCCTCCGGAAAGGGTTTCCGCCTGCTGGCGGCTCCGCTCCCGCAAGATGGGAAAGAGGTTGTGGACGTAGTCCAAGTCCGCCTCCATCGCCGGATCATTCCTTCCCCAAAGACCCAATTCGAGGTTTTCCTTTACCGTCAGTTCCCTAAAGAGGCCCCGGTCCTCCGGCACATATACGATTCCCAAAGACGATACCCGCTCCGGCGGATAGCGCTGGATCTGACGACCCTGGAACTCAATGACGCCCTTCTTGGGCTGATCCTTTATAAGACCGGCGATTGTCTTGAGCAGAGTGGTTTTCCCGGCGCCGTTGGGGCCCAGGATCGCGAATATCTCACCTTCCTTGATCTCCAGGGATAACCCGTGGAGAGCGTAGATCCGGTCAAAGTAGAGGGTTTCGATGTTGGAAATCTTCAGAAAGGAGGTCATTTTTCTCCCATGCTCCCCAAGCAAAGAAAAAGGGGTTTGTAAATGACGTAACAGGTAAGGGGTAAGTGTATCCCCATGTCACTCCCCCAAGTAGGCGCGAATCACCTCGGGATTGCGCTGCACCTCCTCCGGCGTTCCTTCGGCGATCTTATGGCCATAGTTGAGGGCCACCATGGAGTCCGCCAGGCGGGAGGCGATCTTCAAATCATGCTCCACGAGCAAAATGGTCATCTGATAGCGTCCCCGGATCTCGTTAATCCGGTAAGCCGATTCCTCCTTCTCCTCCGAGGTCAATCCGGAGATCGGCTCATCCAAAAGGAGGATCCTGGGCTCCAGGGCCAAGGCCCGTCCCAGTTCAATCCGCTTCTGGACGCCGTAAGGACAGTCCGCCACCCGGGATTTCCGGTAGGGTTGCAGGTCGAGAAAATCAATAATCTCTTCCACCAGCAACCGATGACGCACCTCCTCCCGGCGCAGCCGGAGAAAGGCCGCAGTGAGGCTTTTGTAAAAATGGATATGGCGGCCCAGAAGCAGATTGTCCAGGACGTTCATGTTCATGAAGAGACGGAGGTTCTGGAAAGTTCGGGCCAATCCCAGGATGGCAATGTGGTCGGGGGAGCGCCCGATGAGGCTCTCCCCCTGATAGCGGATATCGCCCCGATCCGGCCGGTAGATCCCTGTAAGGCAGTTAAACAGGGTGGTCTTCCCGGACCCGTTGGGACCAATAATGGAGACAATCTCATTGTCTTCCACCGATAGACCAATGTCGTTTAAGGCCAGGATTCCACCAAAACTGATGGACAGGCCGGTTATCTCCAGGATTCCCATAGGGTTAAAAAAGCGGCTTGTATATCGTATAATCAGTAAGCGGCACGTGCTTACCCTTCTCCGCTCTGGTCAGTCGGGAACCGTTAACCCCATGTCTTTGGTCCGGTCCGTAGGTCATAGGCGCCCCCATTCCCTCCGGTCTCCAGTTTTTGATCATCTCCATACCCCTTATCATTGACTCCGGGGTGAGGTTGCGTCCGGCATTCTTTAATCCCTCCACGACTTGCATCATAGAGAGGGCGCCATAGAGGGCGAGGAATTCCTTGCCGGCAATCTTGGGTTCGTATTTTTTGAGGACTTCGATCACTTTATCGGCCTCCGGTTCACCGGGGAGGCTGGGGCTGGCCGGGGCGGCAGGATAGACACCTTCCCAGACTTCCGGACCGGCAATGGCGTACATCACAGGATCCCCAATGGTAAAAGTGGTAAGCACCCGGGGCCGATAGTCAATCTTGGCTATTTCTTTGAGAATCAGGGCCCCGTGCGAAGGGGTGGCGTAAATCAGCAGAACGTCCGCGCCGCCTTCCTTCAATTTGAGGGCATGGGTTGCCAAGGCCCTCTCGGTGACATCGTAGGGGGTGGCAGCCGCGAGGGACGCGCGACCTGGGTTCTTGGAAATGGCCAGCCTCAAACCCTCGAGCCCCATTTTCCCATAATCATCGTTCTGATAGAACAGGGATATCCTTTTGGCTCCCAGGTTTTTTACCGCGTAGTCCGTCAGATATTCCGCCTCGTTTAAGTAATCCGGGTAGGAGACGAAAAACCAGCGGAGCTTGTCCTTGGGATACTTCTCAAAGATGCGGACATCCCCGTAGGGGGCGATGCAGGGGATTCTGTTTTCCGCAAAGAAATCCTTGCTGCTGTGGATGATGGCCGTCCCCAGGAGGGCCGTCACCGCGAAAACCTTGCCCTTCATCTCCATCAGGTTTCCCACGGCGCGGGCGGGATTATAGCCGTCGTCCCGCAGGAGAACCCTGATCTTACGGCCATGCACGCCGCCCCGGTCATTGACATGGTCCGCCCAGGCCTTGGCCCCGAGCGCCGTAGTACCCCAGAGGGCTGCCGGCCCGGACAGGGGATTGGTAATCCCGATGACCACTTCCGTGTCCGTAACGCCATCAACCGCCGCCGCCTGAGGCGCAACCCCCAGAAACAACACCGCCAGAAGCATGATCAATATTTTTTTTGCCATGTTCAATCCCTCCTTTGTCTCTGACGGCGCGGTAAAAAGTCCGGATGGCTAGGTTGCGCTTCATCACTCGTCACCGCGCCGTCATCTCTCAATAGTTGATAAAAGATCACCCTGTTTTTGAAGGTAAAATAATTACCGGCATTCCTGCACCGGCGTGCAGCAAAACGGCATAGTTAGGTAAATGACACAAAAAGCAAGGACGATCGTGGACTGAGCACAAGCGTGAACAGGAGCAATAAGAACAGGAGCAATAAGAACAGGAGCAATAAGAACAGGAGCAAGCCCATTTTAGGGGCGCGATGATTTTGAAACAGATGCGTGGCGGATATATATATAAGCCGGCGCCGAATTGTCAACTTTTTTTTGCTGGGGGTATTCCGGACGGTTTTTCTTGACTTTTTCCCGGCGCTGCAGCAGATAGAGCCCCGTCTGTAAAATGCGACAGATAAAAAGTCCCATCGGAGGATGAACATGACACTTTTTGCAAAAAGACTCCATCTTATCTCCTCGGAAAATGCCTTCAAGATCGGCCCGCACATCAAGGCGCTGGAGGCGCGGGGCAGAACGATCATCAAGATGAACATCGGCGAGCCGGACTTTCCCCTGGCCGATCATATCAAGGAAGAGATAAAAAGGCAGCTAGACCTGAACAATACCCGCTACAGCGATCCCCAGGGCATCCTATCCCTGCGCCGGGTTATTGCCCGCCGGGTGGGGGAAAGCCGGGGCATCCCGGCAACCCCGGAGCAGGTGGTGGTATTTCCCGGGGCAAAGCCTTCCATTGGTTTTGCTCAGCAGGCCTATGTAAATCCGGAAGATGAGGTTATCTATCCCTCACCGGGGTTTCCCATCTATGAATCCTTCATCCGTTACGTCGGCGGGGTGCCCAAACCCCTGATTCTAACCGAGGAAAATGGGTTCAGCTTCGGCGGGGCCGAGCTGGAGCGCCTGCTCACCCCCCGGACGAAGCTGATCTTCCTCAATTTTCCTTCCAACCCGACGGGTGCCATGGCCTCGCTGGACGATATGAAGGAGATGGCCGAAGTCATTAACGCCAAATGTAGCGAGGATGTCCGGATCTATTCTGATGAAATATACGAGACCATCCTCTTTGACGGCCGGACCCATGAAAGCATCGCCTCACAAAAGGGCATGTCTTCCCGGACGATCGTGGTTTCCGGTCACTCGAAGGCCTATGCCTGGCCCGGCGGCCGCATCGGCTATGCAGTCTTTCCAACCAAGGAAGAGGCGGAGGTCTTTACCAACCTGAACATCAATTATTTCTCCTGCGTCCCACCCTACAACCAGGAGGCGGCGCGGTTGGCCCTGGAGGACGAACGCAGCGAGCGGAGCATCAGCCTGATGGTTGCCGAGTTTCAAAAGAGAAGGGACATGGTGGTGAAACTGCTCAACAATATTACCGGAATTACCTGCCGGGTACCTGCGGGTGCCTTCTATGTCTTTCCAAATATCGCGGGCCTCTGCGAAAATTTAGGTGTCTTTACGGCCTGGGAAGGTCTCCCGGCGGAGTTGCGGGCCAAGACCAGCCCTTCCACCCTCTTTCAGATGTTCCTGCTCTACGAGCATGGCGCCGCCTGTATGGACCGGCGGTCCTTTGGACTGGCCGGAGCGGAGGGCCAGCATTATCTGCGTCTGTCCATCGCAACTTCGGAGGCGGAACTGAGCGAAGGGTTGAATCGCCTGGCCCGTGCCTCCCAAGATGCCCGGGGGTTCGCCGCTTTCATGGCCAAGGGGGAACATTTCTTCTCCTGAGAGAGGAATTGAGGGGCACAGACGGGAAATGGCGTCCGTTACTGCCATCGCTGGAGGCGATAGGGAGGATGAAGACATAAATGCATGATAGATCGACAATAATCATCATCACCCCAGCTATCTTTCCTCATGGCGGAGGCAGCATTTGATTTTTTACAGTACCGTCTAGCTGGACATTCCTGCCTTTTTTATTGACTTTATGTTGTCATTTGACTAGGTCTCTTTAGGGTTCAATCACTGAACGCAGTGGCGTGCGGGCTGCCCATCCAGACGCATTGGCAATGGAAAGGCATACCCTTCTTCTCTGGCGCCTGAATATCCGATTGGGGAAAAAAATCGCCAGCCACTACGCTGTTGCAGCTTAGGATGATCATTAGTATTGTACTGCCGATGCGGACTTTTGATGCACGGGAAATCTTTGATTTAGACATGCGGATTCAATTGAGAAGCCCCCGTGCTTATATCTCGCGCCGGAAGAAAAAGCTGAAATTAGTCTTGCAACTGTTGTAGGGTTAAGGCGCTGATCGACAGGGTCAGCTAAGGCGGATTCGCAAAAAGGCAAATCCCTTGCCGATGTAACTCAAGGGGCGGAGCTGGGTTTAAATAGCGGCGATAATCATTTACCCCTACCCCTGGTAACCTGACTATTATGATTAATATTATCGAAATAATTACTAAATACCGGATGGCACTGATAATTGCGATTCACGGTGTGCTTATCTTCCTGTCTTACCTGCTGGCCTTCGCCTCGCGGCTGGATTTCACCTTTTATCAGCAAGCGCCATTTCTGCATCTTTTCCTCTGGAGCGCGCCGTTTCTGCTGGTCTTGCGGTTTTTTGCCTGCTGGTATTTCGATCTTTTTCGCGGTCTCTGGCGCTTTGTCGGCCTGGAAGACCTGCTGGCCATTATTAAGGCCTCGGCGCTTGGCACCTTGTTATTTGTTCTGTTTATCTTTATTGCAAACAGGGGAGAAGGCTTCCCCCGCTCTATTTTCCTGATTGATTTTGTATATAATATTGTCTTAATCGGCGGCATCAGGTTGGGGGCTCGATTGCTCAGAGAAAGGACTTCCAACTTGCGGCAGAAGAGTTCCAAAGACCGGCGGCGGGTACTTATCGTCGGCGCCGGCGCGGCCGGCGAGATGATTCTGAGGGAAATCAAAAGAAATCCCCATTTGGGTTATGACCCGATCGGTTTTGTCGATGACGATAGAAGCAAGCATAATACGACCATTCACGGGTTTTCCGTCCTGGGGGATACCGGCCGGATTGAGGACCTGGTCAAAGAACATCAGGTAGTTGAGGTAATCATCGCTATTCCATCGGCGGACAGCAAGGCGTTGCGCCGGATCGTGGCTTGTTGCAAGTCCGCCGGGATAGCCGCCAAAACTCTGCCCTTCATCGCTGATCTGATCAATGGCCGGGTAAGCGTAAGCCAGATCAGGAATGTCGCCATCGAGGATCTGCTGGGCCGTGAGACGGTTTGCCTGGACATGTCGCTTCTGGGCCGGCAACTGGTCCAGCAGGTGGTCCTGGTGACCGGCGCGGCGGGTTCGATCGGCTCCGAGCTGGTCAGGCAGATCATCCCCTTCAATCCCCGGACAATCGTCCTTTTCGATCAAGCCGAAAACGACCTCTTCCATCTGGAGATGGAATTAAAAAAGGCGGGATCAGACGTTGAATTGCTGCCCTTCATCGGCGATATCAGGGATAGCCATTGCGTCCGGCAATGTCTGGAGCGGCACCGCCCCTCGCACCTGTTCCATGCCGCAGCCTACAAGCACGTGCCGATGATGGAGATCAATCCACTGGAGGCGGTAAAAAACAACATCTTCGGCACTCAGACCATGGTGGAGATGGCTTTCCGGTATAATGTGGCAAAATTCGTCCTTATCTCATCCGACAAGGCAGTCCGGCCTACCAACATCATGGGCGCCACCAAAAGAGTGGCCGAGCTGATTATCCAGGCAAAACAGCGGTCAGGCGGACAAACGCAATTTGCGGCAGTCAGATTCGGCAATGTCCTGGGGAGCAACGGCAGCGTCATTCCCATTTTTCAAAAACAAATAGCCTCAGGTGGGCCGGTCAAGGTTACCGACCCCGAGATGACGAGATATTTCATGACCGTATCCGAGGCGGCGCTATTGGTAATTCAGGCCGGCCTGTTGGGACAGGGCGGCGAGGTGTTTCTGCTGGAGATGGGGGAACCGGTCAAGATCAGGGACCTCGCGGAAAACCTGATCTACCTCTCTGGTTTTAAGCCGGGGGTGGACATCGAAATTGTGTACACCGGCCTGCGACCAGGTGAGAAGCTCTACGAAGAGCTGCTCCTGGAGGGAGAGGGCATTGCAAAAACCGCTTTGGAGAAGACCTGGGTCGTGACGCAAAAAGAGCAGATCGATGCCGATTTTTTATCCGCGCAATTGGCGAAGCTTGAGGAAATCTGTCAAAGCGGCGACATCTCCAGCCTGAAGCGGATTTTGAAAAAGTTGGTGCCGGATTACCACCCCTATACAGGCGGGAACTAGACGGCATGGCAAGCGGCGACAGATTTTCCATTTAGGTCCCCGGGGAAGGTAGGACTTTTATGAGGTAATCAGGAGCCCCGGTAGCGTAAAACCGCTTAATTCTATGATTTCCCCAAATATCCTGACGCTTTCCACTGCCCAGCGCCAGCTCGTCGTCTTTGCCGATGTCCATCGCGGCGATGGCACCGGCGCGGATGACTTCGCGAAAAACTCGCTGACTTTTCGTATGGCCCTGGGCTATTACCGAAAACGGGGATTTACTTACGTCGAGCTGGGTGATGCCGAAGAATTGTGGGAGACCCCCAGTTTCGATCAGATCTACATTACTCACACCTCAATTTACGACGAACTGCGAGGTTTTCATCATCCCGACCCGGCCCAAACCAGGTACATAAAAATCTGGGGTAACCATGACAGTGACTGGCGGGATCGCCCTGGGCCGCTGGAGAATATCTTCCCCGGCATTCGTGTTTACGAGGGACTACTGCTGGACGACCATATTCTGCTGATACACGGCCACCAGGCCGATCCCACCTGCCGGAATCAGGGCGCCCGGTTCAGCAAGTTTTTTGTTCGCGCCTTCTGGTCGCGGCTGCAGCGGCTGGGCTTTTTGGACCCCACCCGGGCGGCAAACAACCCGGGGCTTTCCAATCGCGTGGATGAAAGCCTCTATGACTGGGCCAAAAACGGAGGAAGCTACTTGACTTCACTGGGGATTAAAAACGGCCGGGTGGATACAATCATTGCCGGCCACACCCACCGTCCGGTTTTCGCCAACCTCTCACTTACCGAAAAACGCTACCTTGAACTGGGCCTGGGGACGCACGAAATAAGAAGTAAACTACACGGCGATAAAAGTTATTACAATGCCGGCTCCTGCGTTCACCCCCGGGCAATAACGGGGCTGGAAATTGTACCAACGGGAGGGACCTTGAGCATTGCCCTGGTCCGGTGGGGCTATGAAGCTCAGAGGGAACAGACAAATAAGGAAGCCGAAGCTCCCGAGGCAGCGGCGCCGGAAGTTCTTTTTTCCCTGAAGATCGGCCGTCGCATACTGGAGCAGGACAGTATCGGCCGATCTTTTTAAGAGAGGAAAGGCCGTAACTGACTGGCCGTTTGGGGAGCGTGGGAATCAAGAGGCAAGACCATGGATTAAAAAAGTTGCCTTTAAAGAGGCATTCGCTATTTTCATCTGCACAAGCCGCAAAGATTTGAAATTGTGGCGATTATCCCCGCGAAAGGAAGAAAAGAAATGGATTTTATTGATCTCAAAGCCCAGCAAAATCTAATCAAGGACCAATTGGATGCCAATATTCAGAAGGTCCTTGCCCACGGCAATTACATCATGGGGCCGGAAGTGGCGGAATTGGAAAAGCGTCTGGCCGAATACGTTGGAGTCCAGCATGCCATCGGTTGCGCATCCGGCACGGACGCCCTGCTGATGGTACTTATGGCCTATGGTGTAGGTCCAGGCGATGCCATATTCACGACCCCCTTTACGTTTATGGCCACTGCCGAGGTGATTGCCCTCGTCGGCGCCACACCGGTTTTTGTGGACATCGATCCGGTCACCTTCAATATCGATCCGGTCAAACTGTATCATGCCATCCGGGCCGTAAAAGCGAACGACCACACCATATACCCCCTGCCCCTGACGCCGCACGCCTTACCGCTGACCTCTCGCGGCCTCATAACTGTCGATCTTTTCGGTCTCCCCGCCGATTACGACCGGATCAACGACATCGCCAAAACGCACGGCCTTTTCGTCATCGAAGACGCCGCCCAGTCCTTCGGCGCAGAATACAAGGGTAAAAAAGCCTGTTGCCTGGCGGATGTCGCCTGCACGTCCTTTTTCCCCGCCAAACCCCTGGGCTGTTACGGCGACGGCGGGATGTGCTTTACCGATGACGACATTCTTGCCGCAGCCCTGGATTCCATCCGCAGCCACGGCAAGGGCTCTCACAAATACGACAACGACCGAATCGGCATCAACGGCCGCCTCGACACACTGCAGGCCGCGATTCTATTGGCAAAATTCGCCATATTTCCGGAAGAGGTGACTTTAAGGCAGGAAACGGCCGCCCGTTACTCTTCGCTCCTGACCACTAACCCCTCACTTATAACGCCTCAGGTCCCGGAAGGCTATAAAAGTGTCTGGGCGCAATATTCGCTGCTTGCAAAAGATGAAGATCACCGCGCCAACCTGCAGCGGCGACTTCAGGAAAACAATATCCCCTCGATGATCTATTACCCAAAACCTCTCCACCGGCAGACGGCTTTCGCGTCCCTAGGTTATGCGCCGGGAGCGTTTCCCGTCAGTGAAGACGCCGCCAGCCGGGTCTTCAGCCTCCCCATGCACCCGTACCTTCCGGCCGCTGTTCAGGAAAGAATCACCAGTTTATTGACGGCATAGACATGGCGGCTGCGAAAAAGCCCGTGAAGGAATGATTCAAGAGTTGTTCTCTTCGATAATAAGATCCTGCATCACGCCTTTTTTTGCGTCCTTAAAATTATCGAAGAAACTGACGCTGCCAAATGCCACACTGTAATGGAGAAAAGGAACTTTCCGAAATTGTTCAAACGCATCGTAGTCCGTTTTACCCAGACACGACAATCCCGCCGGCATTACGTTTTGGCGCTCCGGAGTGGCATAAGTGGGCTGCTTGCCGGGGTTATTATCGGCTGGCGAATTTGGGGAATAATGTAAATAATGTTGCAAGCTAATTTTTCCCTCCATTTATTTTTTGGCGTAGCTCTTCTGATTTTATCCGTAATCTTGACGCGGCTCATGATTCATCGTTTCATGATTTTGGATATTCCAACCCACCGTTCTTCCCACATGGAGCCGATACCAAAATCCGGCGGCATTTCTATTGTGGCAACATTCCTGATCGGATTTATTATCATTTATTTTGTTGCCGAAGAATCCATGATTGGGCACGGGTATTTTTTTGGTTTCGTTTTTTCTTCAGTTTGCCTGGCCGGTTATTGTCTTTATGACGATTATGCAAACGGTCCTACTATTTATAAATTGACTGCACAGGTGATTGTTGTTCTGCTTGTATTGTATTCAGGCATCGTGTTGGACAGCATCAGCGTGCCGATTGCGGATAATGTGAAACTTGGTTGGCTTAGCTATCCAATATCATTTATTTGGATAATTGTGATGACCAACATCTTTAATTTTATGGACGGTTTAGATGGATTGGCAGCCGGCGTTGCCATCATTGTCAGCACCTTCTTCTGTTTTATCACTTATACCCAGGGAAGCTTTTTCGTTTATATCATGTGTTATGCCATCATCGCGGGAACTTCGGGATTTCTGGCCTATAATTTCCCGCCGGCTCGCGTTTTTATGGGCGATGTGGGAAGCGCTTTCCTGGGTTTTGTTTTCGCTGTTATGGCTATCATCGCCGCCAGGTATGACCATTCAAATACATCTTTCATGGTAATTCCCCTGTTATTGTTTAATTTCATTTACGATACATCATTTACCTTGGTCAGGCGATTACTCAGGGGAGAAAACTTAATGGAAGCCCACAGGACCCATTTATATCAGTTGTTTAATCGTCTTGGGTACACCCATAGGACTGTAATGCTGTTTCACTGCGGAATTTGCATCCTGCAGGGGCTTGCCGCTGTATGGATGGTTCGAACCCCCGGTAATCCAAAAATACTTGTTTTCATACCGTTTCTTGTTCTGCAGGTTATATATTCCATAATCATTGTGAGATCAGCAAAAAAAGAGGGGATATTGTAGATTGCGCTTACAATTAAAGCAGACGTCACGACAGGGCATTACCGTTGGGAATCCGGAATAGGGATATCGAGCGCGACCGGATTTATGTGTAAAAAATATATCGAAAAATGATTTATGGGCTGTAACACATAAACTTAGGGCTTTTGAGTTGGCTGACGATGATATATATCAAACTCCTGCTGACAGCATTTTTCTGGGGAGGCACTTTTATTGCGGGAAGAATCGTGGCCGGAGAGGTTATGCCTTTTTCAGGCGCCTTTCTGCGATTTGCAATTGCATCCTTTTTTTTGATCCTTATTACACTTAAGATCGAAGGAAAGCTTCCAATATTAGAAAGATCCTTGTTTCCTCCTGTAATCTTTCTTGGGCTCACTGGCGTTTTTGCTTACAATGTCTTTTTTTTCAAGGGACTTCAGACTGTCGATGCGGGACGTGCTGCTTTGATCATTGCTCTTAATCCTGTGATGATCTCCTTGTTCTCATCTCTTTTTTTCAAAGAAGAACTAAACCTGACAAAGATCACAGGCATTTTACTTTCGGTTACTGGCGCCTTAACTGTAATATCGAGAGGAGAACCTTTTCAAATCCTAGATGGTCATCTTGGATGGGGAGAACTCAACATTCTGGGCTGTGTCGCAAGCTGGGTTTCTTTCTCTCTCGCGGGAAAATCTGTTTTAAAAAAAATTTCCCCTCTTGTAGCAATCAGCTATTCCTCCATTGCAGGTACTCTGTTACTAACAGTACCTGCCTTAATGGAAGGAATATGGTCTTATGCCCCGACTTATTCAGGAGGAGCATGGACGGGACTTTTTTTTCTTGGATTTTTTGGAACAGTTCTGGGATTTGTCTGGTATTACGAAGGAATCGAGAAAATCGGCCCAACCAAAGCAGGCCTCTTTATAAATGTTGTGCCTCTTTCAGCAGTCATTCTTGCTTTTTTCTTTTTGAACGAGCCATTAACCTTATCGCTTCTGATCGGAGCCGTCCTGGTGAGCTCTGGTATATATTTAACCAACGCAAATTTTGATATACCTGAAGCATAGAAAGGCCTGTTTAACTGCAGCCATCTGAAGATTTGCTCTGGCATTCCGGACATAAGTAAGGTCTTGACTTTTCGGCTTTTTCAGCGGTATCTTGACTTGAAACTTATTGCGTTAACCCTTTTCCAGTTGCCTATTCTAACCTGATTTTCATCTTTTTACTTGACATGTTACCTTTAAGATAATAGCGGTACGTTCACAAGGTGAACAAAGGGGTTTATGACTAGAAATTCATACGGAAATGAAATAAGCCTTCGGCTTCTTAAACGAATCAGCGAGTCGGATGGTATCCTGACTCAGCGCGATCTTGCGGAGCACCTCGGTCTTAGTCTTGGAAAAACCCATTACTGTCTTACCGAACTTATAAAAAAGGGCCTTGTAAAAGCAAACCGTTTCAAGAACTCCCATAACAAGGCAGCATATGTGTACATACTTACTCCTCGTGGAATAGAGGAAAAGTTTCACCTTCTTGTTCAGTTTCTACGCAGTAAAGAAAAGGAATACGAAATGCTGGGCAAGGAAATAGCCAATCTCAGCAAAGAAATTAAAAAAGAAACCGATTCATAGCCAATGAATTGATGCTCAGTAAAAAGCACCGATAAAATCATCGTGTTGTGCTGTGTTGAAAACTTTATGTAACTGACGGGGCGGAGCTGTGCCAGCACTGTGTAGGATAGCCCGCAAAATCTCAATGGTCCCATATTTTCTTTCCAGTCAATTTACCCATAACCCATAACCCATATTACCATGCCCCCATTATCAAATTCATCAATCCCTCTGCCTGGAATTGCAGTCATCGGCTCCGGCTATTGGGGAAAAAACCTGGTCAGAAATTATCATCAGCTTGGAGCTTTAAAGCTGATCTGCGACAAGAATGACACAACCCTCAGCCAGTTTCAACAGGAGTATCCAGGAGTTGAGACCTGCCAGGCTATTACGGATTTCATAAGCCGCGATGATATCGAGGCTGTTGTAATAGCAACCCCTGCTGAAACCCACTACAGCATTGCGCGCGAAGCCCTGCTTGCAGGAAAGCATGTGTATGTTGAAAAACCTCTTGTTCTTGATGAAACAGAAGGAGCAGAGCTTATTTCCATAGCAAGCCTGCAAAAACGCATTCTTATGGTCGGGCATCTTCTTCAGTATCATCCCTGCTTCATCCGCTTGAAGGATATGATTTCAGCAGGCGAGCTCGGGCGGATCAACTATATTTATTCGCACAGGCTTAATCTTGGCAAAATCAGACGGGAGGAAAACATACTCTGGTCTTTTGCGCCCC
>JBBIRO010000053.1:0-16816 GCA_037441775.1 Syntrophobacterales bacterium | reverse complement strand
TGAAGCTGATGATGCGCATGGTCCCCTGACACCTTGGGCAGACCAGGGGATCGACTTCGTACATCTTCTGTATCAGCCGCGCCCAGCTTTTGCGGAAGGCCTTTGAATCTCCCTGCGGATCGAGGATGCAGGGGACAGCATCATCCTTTCCCGCCATCTGTCTTTTCCCCCGAGAGACGTTGCTGTACCAGCCGTAATACCTGACCATCTGCTCGCCCTTGTTGGGAATATGGGTGCACATGGCGGCCAGCCATTCCAGCGCGGGGAGGACATTGACTGACCTCCCGTCCCCTTCTCGAAAAATGGTCGCATACATCCAAGCACTTTATCGGGAGGATCATCGCTCAGGGTAGTCAATTTTCGGTTATCGCTACGCCCTTCTCCTGGTCAATTTTGGGTTATCACAACCAAAAAAACCCGCTAATTCTTGCGGGTTTAATTCTTCAATGGACTTTTTGGATTGTAAATTGGCGGAGGGAGCAGGATTCGAACCCGCGAACCTTTCGGTCAACGGTTTTCAAGACCGCCGCCATAGACCACTCGGCCATCCCTCCGGCTACTATTGCGTATGCTATCCCACGAGGACAGCTATGTCAATTTCTTTCCGCATTAGGCGAATATCTGCCTGTTAGAGCTTCTGCCTTTTCTCCGAAACGGGCTTGCGGATTTCCACAATACCTTCCCTGCCAAAATAAGGCCGCAGAACATCCGGGATCAGCACCGATCCATCGGCTTGTTGGTAATTTTCCAGAATGGCCACCAGTGTCCTGCCCACCGCGAGACCAGAGCCGTTTAAAGTATGGAGATACTCCACCTTGCCGCCAATCGTCCGACGAAATCTTATCGCCGCTCGCCGTGCCTGGAAATCGCTGAAATTACTGCAGGATGATATCTCCCGATATACTCCTTGAGCGGGTAGCCATACCTCTAAATCGTAGGTCTTGGCAGCGGAAAAGCCTAAATCGGCTGAGCAGAGGGAAACCACTCGGTAGTGGAGATTTAACCGCTTAAGCACCTCTTCGGCGTTGGCCGTGAGCTTCTCTAATTCAGCAGCGGAATCTTCCGGTCGGCTAAATTTAACCAACTCCACCTTGTTAAACTGGTGCTGCCTGATCAGCCCCCGGGTATCCTTGCCGTAGGATCCAGCCTCGGAGCGGAAGCAGGCGGAATAGGCAGCGTACTTTATCGTCAGCTCCTCCTCAGCAAGAATCTCTCCCCGGTGGATATTGGTCACCGGCACTTCCGCGGTGGGGATGAGGAAGTAATCCGTTCCGTTTAGAGCAAATAGATCGGCTTCAAATTTCGGCAACTGCCCGGTTCCCGTCATGCTCTCCCGATTGACGATAAAAGGTGGCAATATTTCCAGATAACCGTGCTCGGCCGTGTGTAAGTCCAGCATGAAATTAATGAGCGCCCGCTCCATCCGGGCTCCCATTCCCCGGTAGAGGGTAAACCGGGCCCCAGTAATCTTGGCTCCCCGAGGAAAATCCAGGATACCCAAATCCTCTCCTAAATCCCAGTGCGGCTTGGGTGTAAAATCAAAGACCGGCTTTTCTCCCCAGGTTCGAACGACGGGATTGTCCTCGGCTCCCCTGCCGACTACAACTGATTCATGGGGCAGGTTAGGGATGGTCATAGTAATTTCCGTAAGTTCATCCTCGACCTTTTTGAGCTCCATCTCCAACCGGCTGATGTCAGCGGACACCCGGGCCATTTCGGCCATTAATATTGCTGCATCCTCTCCCCGTTTTTTGCGTTCACCGATTTCGCGGCTGAAGCCATTTTTTTGGCTGCGCAGACTTTCTACCTGTTTAAGAATGAGCCGCCGCTCTTCCTCCCGGCTAAGAAAAGGGTTCAGATCGATAGCCTGGCCACGCTCCTGAAGCTTCTGCTTCAGGAGGTCGATATTTTGCCTTATGTATTTAATATCCAGCATGAAAATCTCCGCGAGCGTTGGAAAACGGTTGGTTTTTTTAACACCTTAGATCCTCTTAGTCAACCTGTTCTTGGCCTAAACAACGGGGAAACAACCGGAGGATCCGGTAGGTTGTATCGCGCTGGGCTGCGTCAAAACCAGCCGCTTGGATCAGGGCTATGGATTCCTCAGGCCCCCCCAAATTCACGTAGCCTGCCGCCCGGTGTACATTTTCCTCCAGGAGGGTGCCGCCGAAATCGTCGGCTCCGAAATGGAGGGCTATCTGACCGATATTTTTCCCCTCCGAAAAGGGAGAGGCCTGGATATGTGGGAAGTTGTCCAGATATATCCTCGCTAGAGCAATGAGCCGCAGATAGGCAATGGCCTGGGGATTTCGACCGGTCTCTTCCCCCAGCGGGGAGTTGGCCGGTTTAAAACTCCAGGGTATAAAGGCGGTAAAACCGGCATATTCATCCTGTAATGTTCTTATCGCCTCCAGGTGGGTGATTATGTCTTCGTTTTTTTCCAGATGGCCGAACATCATGGTTGCGGTGGTTTTAAATCCCACCCTATGGGCCAAGCGCATCACCGTAAGCCATTGGGCGGCGGTACACTTGCGGGGGCTTACTATTGACTTGACCCGCTCGGAAAGAATTTCCGCTCCGCCCCCGGGTATGCTCCGCAATCCGGCTTCCCAGAGCAGATTAAGCACCTCTTCGAGGGTCCGGCCTGACGAGTTCGACATGCCCATGATCTCCGGCGGAGAAAAGAAGTGGGGGTGAACTGCCGGCACCTCCGCGACGGTGCGGCGGACCAGATCCAGATAGTAGGATAAAGGCAGTTCTGGATTTACTCCTCCCTGGAGCAGAATAGTGGTTGCGCCCCGCTCATTTGCCTGTCTGAAGGCTGCTATCATCTCATCAATGGGACGAACATATGCGTCAGGCGCGCTGGACTTCCGGTAAAAAGCGCAAAAAGAGCATTCCATAATACAGATATTGGTGTAGTTGGGGTTGGTATCAACGACAAAAGTTACCGCGTTGCCCTTGTTTTTCTGGTGACGGATTTCATTTGCCTTCTCGGCCAGCCCAAGCAGGGGGGCGTCTTTCAGGAGGGCCAATCCCTCCTTGGGCGAAATCCGCTCGCAAAGAGGATTTATACTTCTTGCATCGTCAAACATTCAAAAGCCCCCGAAAAACTCCGATAGCTTTCTTTTCCCTGTCCCCCAGCCGGTACTGAAAGGCATCTAGATAGGCAGCGGCTTCAGATGGTGAAAGGCCGAGCCTCGGGCCGTAGATTGCTGCCAGCTCTCCCAGTTCTCCTTCCGCCTGGCAAAGAGATTCTTCGATCGCCCTCCTGAGTAGTTCCCTGGTTTCCGGCGGGACGTCCTTTCTGATGGCCCATACTGCGAAGACGAAGGGAAGCCCTTGCCAATCATGCCATTGGACAGCCAGATCACAGACTAAAGGGAAACCAGGGAAGCCGGTTTTTTTTCTTTTGAGCGCCTCGTCGCCTATCAGGAGCACCGCTTGAAAACGGTTGCAGTGTTTCTCACGGGGATTCATACGCTCAAGTTCAGCCTTGATTTGATGCCGATTATTGAGCAAAACCTGGAGTAACGCAACTGAGGTTGCCGTATCGTCTGTTATCCCTATCCGTTTTCCATCCAGGTTAGCCCAGGTGTATTGCGAAAACAACAGCACGCTTCCCACCTCTTTAGGCGAGGCAATGCAATAGTCAAGCAGCGTGAGGCTTTCTTCGCGGTCCAGATAGTCCAAAAGGGAAAAAAGGCCCCCTGCTATTTGTCCCTCGCGCAGCAGATTGCCCAGGTGGCGTGGCGCGATCGGTAAGAGCGGAAAGGGTTTGCGGGGAAAGTGGTGATAAAATGGAACCGAGTTTAGGTAGGGGATCTTGCCGATTATAACGGGAGGCCCCTCCACCTTAATGGGACTGTAGCAGACATTTCTTTCGACGGCGATCCGGCCGGCCTCGCCGATCATGCCGACCAGGTTTTTCCGGGCAAGCATTTGCGGGGTTAAGGCGCCCGCGTCATGGGCAATCCGTTCCCCTCCCACCGTTCCATCCAGGTCATCGGCGCCGAAATGAAGGCCAATGGATGCCCCTTCCGGGGTCAGCATCACCCAATAGGCCTTGATATGGGGAAAATTGTCCAGCATGAGCCTTGATACGGCGATGGTCTTGAGGTCATCGACACCCGTGGAGGCCCGGTTGCCGGCGGTGATGCCCAAGTCCGCCGGCTGAAAAGGCAGGGGAATGAAGGAAAAAAAGCCCCCTGTTTCATCCTGAAGCTCCCTCAAGAGCCTCAAGTGCTCAAGCCGTTCTTCCAAGGTTTCAATATGACCATAGAGCATGGTGGCATTGGTGGGGATGGACATTAGGTGAGCGGTACGGTGGATCGCCAGCCATCTTTTGGCCCCTATTTTCCGGGGGCACAGCCTCCGTCTTATCCGTTCGGAGAATATCTCCGCCCCGCCTCCGGGCAGGCTGTCAAGGCCTGCGGCCTTCAACTGGGCCAGCACCTGCTTCAGGGGGATTCCGAAGCGCCTGTGGAAGTAATCGATCTCCACCGCTGTAAAGGCCTTGATCCCCACCTGGGGGAAACTTTCCCGTATTCCGGCAACAAGATCAAGGTAATAACTCCAGGGAAGCCCTGGATGGAGCGCCCCGGTAATATGAACCTCCCGGACAGCGGGAGATATTTTCCCCAGGATATCGAGAATGGAAAGTTCGTAAGCCCGGGGATCATCCGGCCGGACGGAAAAGGCACAGAACCGGCACCTAAGAAGGCAAATATTGGTCGGCTCGATCTTTTGATTGAGGGAGAAATATACCGCATCGCCATTTAGCCGATAGTTGACCTCATCGGCCATCCGGCCCAGGGCTATCAAATCGTCCGATTGATAGAGGGCAAGGCCGTCTTTTATACTCAGACGCTCTCTATTGACTATCTTGTCCCACAAGGGCAAAAGTTTGCGGTCGCGAAAGGTTATCTGCACAACGGTCAACTCAGGTGGACTCGCCTAAGGAGTAATAACGGCGGCAGGGAAACCTATTACACAGCAGGGACGCGACGTCAAGAAGTTATGAATCTGGCGGCGGAGGCTAATGCGACAAATTCATGGGCGCGACGCTTGTCCTTTTTCTCTTATAAGCCGTAACCGATCCATCTCACTTACCACAAGCAGCATCGTCAGTCCCCAGTTCCGACGTAAATGATCCCTTGACAAGCAAAAACAGCCCTCCTATACTTACCACCATCAAAAGCAATGATTTAACAAAAAAAAGACACCAGCAGCATTGGCAGGCATATCAGTATGGGAATCTTCAAAATCATGGGTGAAGGGGTTTGCTGAAATGCCTGGGCAAATAAAGGAATTGAATGATCTGCAGCATGACCACCTGCGCATAAAGGAAGAGCTTACGGCCAGTTTGGAAAAGTATCGAACCATCCTGGAAGGCATTGAAGAAGCTTACCTCGAATTGGATATCGCTGGGAATCTAACCTTTTTTAACCGGGCAGCGCAGGAAATGCTTGGCTATAGTCCCGAGGAACTCTTGGGGATGAATTACCGCCGGTATGTTTCCCCGGAGGACGTCAAGCGAATATATCATATCTTCAATGCCATATACCGTACCGGCAAATCTGCGGAGGTCTTTGATTATCAGATTATCAAGAAAGACGGCTGCCGCATGTTCCGGGAAATGTCTGCCTCGTTGATTGAGGACCAGGCCGGAAACCCCTTGGGATTCAGATGTTTGGCGCGGGATGTCACCAAGCGCAAATTGGCCGAGGAGAGCTTGAGGGAAAAAGACCGGGAGCTGGAGATTAAATCCAGTTCCTTGGCTGAGTCTAATGCCGCCCTTAGGGTTTTGCTGAAGCAGCGAGAAGAAGATAAGAGAGAGCTGGAGAGAAACATATTGTCGAATATTCGGGAAATAATAATGCCCTATATCGAAGAGCTTAAAAAAAGCGGACTGACTACCGAACAGATCATCCGCATCAATACCATTGAATCTAATTTGAAGAACATAATTTCACCCTTCCTGCGTAATCTCACGTTGAACTGCTTTAACCTCACGCCCAAGGAATTCCAAGTGGCCAATCTCGTCAAAGAAGGAAGGACTACTAAGGATATCGCTGAATTCTTAAATGTATCCGCCGGCGCAATCGATTTTCATCGCAACAGCATTAGAAAGAAATTAGGTATTAACTGCAAGAAATCAAATCTCCGATCTTTCCTGATGTCGCTGTCATAGTATAAGAATTGCCCTGGTATAACCCTAGTAATTATTCTATATTGCCTGGAGAGTCGTTATCTGAGAATCTGCGCTAAATATATAATCCAGGTACACCAATTTTTATTTGTATCCGGTCACTTTATCGCGTTCGCTAATGGAAAGAGAGCTCTGGACAACGGTTCATTTTCCGCGACGATATACAAATCTAATATTCATATCATTTCGAACGAAGCGAGAAATCTGCTTTTCGTAACAAATTGACCGCAGATTTTGCCCTACTGTCGAAATGGCAAAATGGGGAAGCCGGGCTTCTACCGCCCTATCATTTTACCGCCCTAGTCGAATGTCACCCGGCCCGTCATACCGGCAAGAGCAGGTATCCAGAACCGCTTAAAAATGCATGGTTCCCTCGTTAACATAAAAAACACGAGGATATCATCAAATCAGGAGGTGACGTATGACTAAGAAATGGAAAAGGCAGGCGGTGTTTTCGTCCATAACGTTTATAGCTATCCTAATTATTTCTATCCCCCACGCTGCAGCGCAGGCTTGGAGATGGCCGGTCGCATTGCCCGTGGGAACACCGGCGGTGGGAGCGGCTACCCATGCCTCGGCGACGGCCTGGGGGGCAATCATGGAAAAAATGACCGGGGTCAAAGTAAGGGTTATCCCCGAGGGCTCCGAAGGTTCAAGAATGCGCCGCCTCCTTAGCGGGGAGTTGACCATCAGTTCCGTCACCATGACTGAGATTACTGTGTATATGCAAGGGGACGAAGCATACGTATCAGCGCCAAAGGGAGATCTGAGAGTTCTCTGGCATCATGTCGATACTCCCTGGGGCTGGGCCGTCAGGGGCGACTCGGAGCTGAAGACCATTTATGACATAAGGAGGTTGGTGGAAGCCGGGAAAAAAGTCAGAGTGGCGGCTAATACCTCTTCCGGATCCATGGTGATCTGGGTGGAGAAGGCGCTTCCTGCCTTTCTGGGAATCCTGGAGAGAGAGGATTTGATGAAAAATATTGTCTATGTTCCCCTGGGAAGTTACGCAGCCAACGTGAAAAGCATCGCCGAAGGCAAAGCGGACATAGCTATGGTTGCCACCATTAGCGCGGTGACCCATGAGATCGAGGCGCATCCCCAGGGGCTTCGTTGGCTTGATAAACCGGTCACTGATAAAAAAGGCTGGGCCGAGGTGATCAAATGGCGGCCCACGGCCATTCCAGCCAAAATGGGACTGGGTGTGAAGTCTGCCATTGGCCGGGAGGGTTGGCTGTCAAATTTCGTATATGCGGCAACAGCCCAGACCGATCCCGAACTGGTGTATCAGCTCGTCAAATGGTGGGATCAGAATTTTGAAGCATACAAGGATGCCCATGATATTTGTCCAAGAATGTCGATAGGTACTTTCAGGGAGTATTTGAATTTTTCCCCTGTTCCAATCCATGAAGGGGCGGTCAGATATTTGAAGGAGATCGGCCGGTGGACGGCTGCCGATGATCTTTGGAACCTGGAAGCACAAAAATTAATGACCAGATACGTCGATGCCTGGAAAATATCCACCGCCGCCGCCGCTGAAAAAAAGATCAAGATCGCCCATGACAATAAAGAATGGGAGGACTTCTGGAACAGACAGATCAAGGATATTCCCGTATTTAAGGTCAGGATAAAGTAAGTCAGGCGCCCGAGAAACAACTCAAACTAGTGAAACGGAGTTCATTCCTCTCCAGGATGTCCATTAATATAGATAATGGACATCCTGGACGGAAAGTCGTTTTTTTATGGATGTGTTGATGAACCGTATTTAAGCAAAAAATACACGATTTTCAGTGGAGGGAGGGCACTCTTTTGCTCGAGCAAGTAGAAATTGAAACCACCAGGTATAAAAGTCTGCCCATGTCCGTTAAAGCGATTTTCCTGATTTTGTCAACTGCGGGAATCGGGCTTGCAATCTTTTATCTATTTGCTTTCACCATTAAGGGGAAAGCCCTGTTAGATGCGGGCTACTATTTCCTGATCATGGCCATATATTCCAGTTGCGCTCTTCTCGTGCTGCCGGCACGAAAGGGTGTCAGGGGCATCCCTTGGTACGATCTAATTTTATCCTTCCTGAGCTTCGGAATCTGCTATTACTTTTTCCTCCATGCGGAGGAGATTGTACGGGTAGGCTGGACCCACCCCTCGACGTTAAATTTTATTTTGGCAGTTATCCTCTGGCTCTTGATTCTGGAGGGGGGAAGAAGGATCGGAGGCTTTGCTTACCTGGTCGTCTGCCTCATCTTGGGACTTTATCCCCTATTCGCTCCCCACATGCCCGGAATTTTTTGGGGTTTTGGCAAGCCCTTTGTGGCCAACATCGGTTCGATGGTTTTTACAGAAGCAGGACTCATCGGCTTGCCCTCCAAAGTACTGGGGGAAATTCTTATAGGCTTTCTCCTTTTTGCCGCGGTTTTAATCGCCACCGGAGCCGGCAGGTTCTTCCTTAATATCGCCTTGGCAATCTGCGGAGGCTACCGGGGCGGCCCGGCAAAGGTTGCCGTCATATCAAGCGGATTCTTTGGCAGCCTCAGCGGCAGCGTCTTTGCCAATATTGTCGCCACCGGTTCCGTAACGATTCCGGCCATGAAGCGTTTGGGATATCCCCCTCATTACGCCGGGGCAATAGAGGCCTGCGCCTCCACCGGCGGGGTGCTCATGCCACCGGTGATGGGGGCGGTGGCCTTCGTCATGTGCCAGTTTCTGGGAATTTCCTATGCCACGGTTCTCGTTGCCGCTGTGATCCCGGCCGTCCTCTACTATCTTGGTTTGCTCTTGCAGGTTGACGCCTATGCCGCTCGCACAGCCATGAAAGGTTTGCCCAAAGAAGATTTGCCGCCGATAAAGAAAACCTTAAAAGAAGGCTGGCATTTTATAGCCGTTTTCGTATTTCTTTTATGGGGGCTCCTCTATATGAGATGGGAAGAGATGACCCCTTTTTATGCCGTAGGGGTGATGTTGATTCTTTCTTTATTCCGGAAAGATACCATGATGACCCCCGGCCGGATTGCTGAGACCCTTGCCCAGGTTGGCATTTTGATCTCCCAGACCGCGGCCATCATTTTTCCCATCGGCTTCGTGGTGGCGGGTCTCACCGTAACGGGTGTTTCCGGCTCCTTCGCCGCCGGCCTGGTTTATTTAGGTGGGGGAAATGTATATTTAACTCTCATCTTCGGGGTTTTTGCCTGTTATATCATGGGAATGATCGGTTTATCCATTGTGGCCTATATTTTTTTAGCCGTAACCCTGGCTCCGGCGGTTATGCAGATGGATCAATTAAATGTCATCGCCGTCCACTTATTTATTATTTACTATTCCATGCTTGCCGCGATAACCCCACCGGTGGCCGCAGGGGCTTTCTTAGCCGCAGCCATTGCCGGCGCTCCGCCGATGAAAACCTCCTTCACGGCCATGCGCCTCGGGGTGGTGATATATTTCATACCCTTTTTCTTTGTCTTTAACCCTGCCCTGGTTATGCAAAGCACTCTCTTTGAAGCTCTATATTATTTTGCTTTTTGTGTTTTGGGCATAATTCTTCTTGCGGCGGGCATGGAGGGTTACCTTTTAAAGATTGGCGTTCTCGCTGGTTGGGCACGACTCTTACTCGTTATTGGCGGCTTCCTCATAACCTTTCCGGAATGGAAGACGAGTTTGGTTGGGGCTCTTTTAGCGCTGATTCCCATTGTTACAAATTTAATCAGGAAAGCACGGCAAATAAATCCGGCTTCTCCTGCGAGCCTAAAGACGCCAAACTCGTAACCAGGATACCACGGCAATCTTTAAGTCAGGCATTTATAACTCAACGGGAGGTTGGTATGGGCAGACCAGTGTTAAGAACAAAACTTTGCGAAATGTTGGGTATCGAATATCCGATTCTCTCCGCCGGTATGGGACCGACGCTGATCGGCGAAACAACAGGGGCTCCCGTGGAATTGGTCGTGGCCGTCTCTGAGGCGGGCGGCATGGGGATCCTCGGCGGCGCCGGTTTTACGGTCGATGGGCTAAGGGAGGCAATCCGGGAAATCAAGTCCAAAACGGATAAACCCTACGGGGTAGATCTGCTTCTGCCCCAAAAACTGGACATGGGTGGAGGCATGGGACAGCAAGGAGTCAATGAACTGCCGCTCCGCACCCTGTTAAAAACGCTGCCCAAGCCCTATCAGGAATGGGTGCAGAAAATTAAGGAAGAGATGAATCTTCCGGAAGTGGAAATAATGGTAAGGATGAACTCCACCACGATGCGCCCAATGGAAGCCATCCAGGTGTGCATCGAAGAGAGAGTTCCTCTTTTTTGCGCCGGCCTGGGAAATCCAGGGATGATGGTGGATAAAGCCCATGCGCAGGGCATGAAAGTTCTGGCTATTACCGGAAACGCCAAAAACGCCAGACGGCTGGCGCAGTCGGGCATTGATCTGCTGGTGGCGCAGGGATATGAAGGGGGAGGTCATACCGGACGCATCGGGACGCTTGCGCTCTTGCCGCAGGCGATAGATGCCGCAGCACCCGTGCCGGTTCTGGCCGCCGGAGGCATTGGCGATGGGCGCGGCTTGGCAGCAGCCCTGGCCTTGGGTTGCCAGGGGGTTTGGGTCGGCACACGCTTTCTGGCCACAACCGAAGGGGGTGCCTTGGAGGTAAACAAAAGACGCATTCTCGAATCCACAGATGAAGACACGCGTGTAAGCCAGGCCTATACAGGTAAAACCCTCCGCGCCAGTTATAACAAGTTTCACGATCTCTGGGATGGCGCGGGGTTGGCGCCCCTTCCTTTCCCCACCCAGGTGCTGCTCTCTTCCGCCCTCTTGGCCAGCTTCATCGAAGCAAAAAAAGTAGAATACGTGGGTGGTCTCGCTGGACAGGTCTCGGGGCTGATCAAGGAGATTAAACCCGCCCGCCAGGTGTTGGAAGAGATGGTTGAAGATGCGGTGGATATATTCACCCGCAAACTGCCGGATGCGGTAACCGCAAAACAATGAGATTTCCAGCAGAAAACGACGAGATAAAAATATAAAGGAGATAATCTTATGCCGGAAGTTGTCCTCTTTTCCAAAGTAGGCAATATTGGATTGATTACCGTCAATAACCCTCCGGTAAATGCCCTCTCCCAAGCCGTTCGCGCCGGAATCCAGGACGGCGTGAGCAAAGGCCTGGCCGATTCGGAGGTCGCGGTTATGATCATTTTGTGTGAGGGCCGCACCTTCATTGCGGGCGCTGATATCCGGGAGTTCGGCAAACCGCTCCTGGAACCTTCCTTGCCGAAGGTCGTTCTGTGCATCGAGGACTCCCCCAAGCCGGTTATCGCGGCGATTCACGGCACGGCGCTGGGTGGCGGACTTGAAATTGCCCTGGGCTGCCACTTCCGCCTGGCCCTGGCAGGCGCAAAACTCGGACTGCCGGAAGTCAAATTGGGACTTTTGCCAGGCGCGGGCGGCACCCAGAGGCTGCCGCGGCTGGTTGGTGTTGAGGCAGCGTTGGAAATGATCGTTTCTGGCAATCCCATTTCCGCAACCAAAGCCAAATCCCTGGGCGTGCTGGACGAAATCGTCGAAGGCGATTTAAAGGCCGCCGCGCTTGGCCTTGCAAAAAAGGTGATTGACGAAAGGCGTCCGATCCGGAAGGTCAGCTCGCTTGCGGCGACTTTAGAAAACCCGACGGTGTTTGAAGACTTTGCAAGTGGAATCGCCCGGAAGTCCCGCGGTTTTCTCGCGCCCATTAAATGCATTGAAGCGGTCCGGGCCGCCGTGGAGCTGCCATTTGCCGAAGGCATGAAACGTGAGTCCGCGATATTTTTGGAATTGTACACTTCAGACCAGTCCAAAGCGCAGCGCCATGCGTTCTTTGCCGAGCGTGAAGCGGCGCACATTCCAGGTCTGTCGCAAGATCAACCCACCCGTGAAATCAAGTCGGTCGGCATTCTAGGCGCCGGCACGATGGGCGGCGGAATTGCAATGTGCTTTGCCAACGTCGGCATTTCGGTCGAGCTGCTAGACGTCAACCAGGAATTTCTGGATAAAGGCTTGAGCGTAATCAGCAAAAACTACGCATCCTCGGTTGCCAGGGGCACCATTAAGCAGGATGAGATGGAAAAACGCCTATCGCTCATTAAACCAACCTTGTCTTATGCGGATTTGAAAGACGTCGATCTGGTCATCGAGGCGGTCTATGAGGATATGGCGATTAAAAAAGAGGTATTTGGCAAACTCGATTCTGTGTGCAAAAAAGGGGCGATACTCGCTTCCAATACCTCATATCTGAATATTGACGAGATCGCTACGGCAACCGGGAGGCCCCAGGATGTGATGGGTATGCATTTCTTCAGCCCTGCCAATGTCATGCGGCTTTTGGAAAATGTGCGCGGCGCCAAAACAGCACCGGAAGTTTATGCCACGGCCATGAAGGTGGGCAAGACCATCGGCAAGGTGCCGGTTCTGGTTGGCGTGTGCGACGGTTTTGTCGGCAACCGGATGCTTGCCAAGCGGGTTCGCGAATGTAATTTCCTGCTGGAAGAGGGCGCGACCCCATGGCAGATTGATAAAGTTATTTACAACTTCGGGTTCCCGATGGGACACTACGCCATGGGCGACCTGTCGGGTCTCGATGTGGGCTGGCGCAACCGCAAGGCAAATTTCGCTTTCATTACCCCGCGCGAGCAGGCCTGTAACATTCTTGACCAGATTTGCGAGATGGGCCGCTTCGGACAGAAGACGGGCGCTGGTTTTTACAAGTACGACGAAAAGCGAAACGCCACCCCCGATCCCCTGATAGAAGAGCTGATTATTAAACACTCAAGGAAGGTGGGAATAAAAAGACGCGTCATCTCCGATGAGGAAATCATTGAACGGACGATTTACTCCATGATCAACGAAGGCGCGAAAATTCTGGAAGAAAAAATCGCTGCGCGGCCGCACGATATTGACGTGGTCTGGCTTTATGGCTACGGCTTTCCTGTTTACCGAGGCGGCCCAATGTTCTATGCCGATCAGGTTGGTTTGGAAAAGGTTTACGAAGCGATCCTCAAATATGCCAAACTGGTCGGCGCACAATACTGGTCGCCCTCGCCCCTCCTGGAAAAACTCGCTAAGGAGGGAAAGGGATTTTACTCAAAATAGGGGGAAGGTAAGGATAACGCCATGAGATCAAAAGAAGATTATATCCAGGGCCTGTCCAGGATGAAAAGGAACCTCTATTTCAATGGGCAGAAGATAGATCGGACCGACGAGCGGCAAATGCTCTGCATAAATACGATCGGCACCACCTACGACGAGGCGCAAAAACCGGAGTTCCAGGATTTACTGACCGCCACGTCCCACCTGACTGGGGAGCGGATCAACCGATTCAACCATATTCATCAGAACAAGGAAGATCTGCACAAAAAGCAGGAAATGACGCGGATGCTCTGCCAGAAGGTGGGCGGCTGCATCCAGCGCTGCATGGGGATAGATGCAGCCAACGCCATCTACAACGTCTCCTATGAAGCGGACATAGCGAACAACGGCGCCACCGAGTATCATAAAAATTTCCAGAAGTGGCTCAGCCGTTTTCAGACCGATGACCTCATCGGCTGCTGCGCCCAGACGGATGTCAAGGGCGACCGGCTGCTCCGTCCCGCGGACCAGCCCAATCCCGGCGCCTATCTGCACATCAAAGAACTCCTGAAAAATGGCATCATCGTCGAGGGCTGTAAACTCCATATTTCCGAGGCCTCCGTGGCTGACGAGATTCTGGTGCTTCCCACCCGGGCCTTGCGGCCACAAGACAAGGAATATGCCGTGGCCTTCGCCATACCCGGCGACTGGGACGGCCTGAAGCAGGTGGTTACTGTTCACAGCTTGAGGCAAAGGGAACATTACCAGCGCGGCTTCATGGAAGGATCGACCGATTCCTACCTGATCTTCGAGAACTGCTTCATCCCTTGGGAGCGGGTTTTTCTTGCTGGGGAATACCAGCACGGCGGCGTTTGCGCCTTGCTTTTCGCCTTGTTCCATCGCCACTCCTATTCCGGCTGCAAGCCGGCCATCGGCGACGTGATTCTGGGCATGGCAGCCCTGGCCGCGGAGATAAACAATATTCACAAGGAATCGCATGTCCGGCAGAAACTTGCTGAAATTATTATGGTCACGGAACTTGGCTATGCCGCAGGATATACAGCCTCCGATCTTGGCGGGCCCAAGGTCTTTATGCCGGGCAGGGGATTCATTCCCTACGGCCCAGGTTCCTACATTCCCCATTCTATTTACTGCAATGTGGGCAGGTGCCTCTCCGGCGAATCGGTCTGGCGCGAATCGGAGATCCTCTGTGATATCGCCGGAGGCGTGGTGGCGACCTTTCCCCACGAGAAGGATTTCCTGAATCCCGAAACGGGGGAATTGCTCCTCAAATATACGAAACGCAATCCTCAGATGCCGGTGGAGGACCAGGCGCAGTTCTGGCGCTATTTAGGGGACAGGCTCTGCTCAGCCACGGGAGGCATAAGGAATATCGGCGCCTACCACGGCGGCGGCTCACCAATTATGGAACAGATCGCCATTACCACCCAATACGACATCGAGTCCCGCAAGAAGCTGGTGCGCTATATCGCCGGCATGAGCGGCGGCGACCGGGAGGCCTTGAGCAATTCGACCCCGAGATAGTTGAACAGGAGGCTTTTCGCATGAACATTGCGGAACTTGCTTTAAAGAGTTTAGAGGCGGGCGAACATGTCAGCATCATCTGCGAAGGAAGAGAATACACCAACTTTGAGATGGATCGCTGCGCGCGGAAGCTGGGGAATGCGCTTAAAAATCTCGGCGTCGGCCGGGGTGACCGGGTCATCATCCAGATGCCCAACAGTCCGGAAGTTTTTCAGTCCTTTCAGGCGATCTGGAAAATTGGTGCGATTGCCGTGCCCATCAACTATCAGGTCGGCGCTGATGATATCGCGTATATTTACCAGGATTCAGACGCGGCCGTCGTGATTACGGCGCCGGAGTTTATGGAGCGCGTGCGTGCGGCCCAAGGCAAGGCGCCAAACGTGAAAAATATAGTCGTCGTTTCCGCCGAACCGGTGCCGGGGGCGCTTTCTTATGACCAACTCCTAGACGAGAACTCGGATCTATTGGCCAATGTTCAGACGGACGATGACGAAGTGGCGGCTCTGGTTTATACTTCTGGCACAACCAGCAGGCCCAAGGGCGTCATGCAGACGCATTATGGCCTCTACTACACCGCCATTAATGTGGAGGCGACAGTAGACTATCCCCAAGACGCCGTGAATATGGCCATCCTCCCCCTTTGTCATTCCTACGGGATCGGCACTATGAACGCGGCGTTTCTGCGCCGCAAGGGGTGCACGGTAGTGCTGCGGCAATTCCAGGTGCAAAAATTATTTGAGGCGATAGAGAAGTACAATGTCTTAAGTGTGGCGGCTGTGCCGACCATGTACATTTATATGCTGGCCTTTCCCGACCACGCCAAATATAATTTAAGCTCGGTGAAATACTACATCTGCGGTTCCGCTCCCTTGTCTTTTGACACGTGGAAACAATTCAAGGAGCGATTCGGCAGGGAAATCGCCGAAGGGTGGGGCTTAACCGAAGCCTGCGCAAATAACTCTCTTAATCCCCTCTCCGGTCGCAAGAAAATCGGTTCCATCGGCCTGCCGATCAAGGGCATGGAAATGAAGATCTTTGATGACCAGGGCAAGGAAGCGCCCCCGGGCCAGGAAGGCGAAATTGTTGTTCGGGGCCCCATGGTTATGAAGGGGTACTGGAATCAGCCGGAGGCGACGGCGGAGGTCATCCGCAATGGCTGGCTCCACACTGGCGATATCGGTTATGTTGATGCCGATGGCTTTTACTTTATCACCGACCGCAAGAAGGATATCATCATCAAGGGAGGCGAGAATATTTCGCCCCGCACCATTGAAGAAGTGCTTTACACCCATCCGGCAGTCGCCGAAGCCTCCGCCGTCGGCATGCATGATGCGGTTTACGGGGAAGAGATTAAAGCTTTTGTCACTTTGAAGCCCGGGCGGACCGCTTGCGTCGTGGACATCCTTAACCATTGCAAAGGAAAACTTAAAAGATTCTTTGTGCCCAAAGAGATTGTGATTCTCAGCGAAATGCCCAAATCGCTGATTGGTAAGATACTAAAGAAAGAATTGCGCAAAATGTGACGCAAGGCGGCTATCTTGCTTAATATTTTTTCAAGAGGGTGGGATGATGTTTGACCGGTTTTGGCATCGTCAATACGACTACAATGTTCCGACTACGATTCGCTACCCACAGATCGCCGTGCCGGAGCTGTTGCAGATTCCGGCAAATACCCTTCCCGACAAGGCCGCGATCCATTATGAGGGCGCGGAAATTACTTTTTACGAATTTCGCCTGCTGGTGCTCAGGATGGCCAATGCCCTCGCTTCGCTAGGTGTGCAAAAGGGCGAGCGCGTCGGCATTCAGCTTCCCAATTGTCCCCCGTATCTGATCGCCTACTACTCCAGCCTTTCTCTCGGGGCGATTGTGGTCAACATCAACCCCGCTTCCACGCTGGAGGAGCTTTCCCTGATCGTGGGGACGACGGGACTCTCGACAATCTTCACCCTGGACGAGACCGCAGACCGTATCCGAGAGTTGA
>JBBIRO010000052.1:0-19158 GCA_037441775.1 Syntrophobacterales bacterium | reverse complement strand
TGATTGACCGTTCCTTATTGCAGATGCCATCTTCTGTCAATACAAAAAATGACGACTTTAAGGGTCTCCCCGTTGTCAAGACAAGAAATGGCTCTGTTTAAGGTGCATTTGGCACGCCTGCGCGGTTTAAAGTTATGCTCTCGTCATTCCCCGATGGGACGGCAGTTGAGCTTCATCATGGTCTGCGGGCATTGATTCCCGACGCCACGGGATTGTTAATGCTGAACTAACTCAGCTTTTCCTTGAGTAGATTTACCCAGTTGTCGATTCCTTCCATGGTCTTGCAGGAAACCTCGAGAATCGTAATCCCTGGATTGAGGCGATAGACGCGTTCCTTCAGGGCGGACATATCGAAGTCAGTCAATTCCAGGAAGTCAATCTTGTTGATGATCAAGACATGGCAAACGCTGAAGATCAGGGGGTATTTCAGCGGCTTGTCATCGCCTTCCGGAACGCTAAGAATCACCACGTTCAAGTCGGCTCCGGTATCGAATTCGGCCGGACATACCAAATTACCGATATTTTCAATGATCACCAAGTCTAGGTCGGCTAAGTTTAGCTTATTTAATGCCGCGCCAATCATTGTCGCGTCCAGGTGACAGGCGCCGCCGGTGCGAAGCTGAACTGCCGGCGTTCCCGTGTGGGCAATCCGTTCTGAATCTACCGTGGATTCGATATCGCCTTCTATCACGCCGATCCGAAGCTCCTTTTTCAGAGCCTCGATGGTCCTCAGGATCAGACTTGTTTTCCCGCTGCCCGGAGACGACATGATGTTCAGCATAAACATCATGTTTGCCCTTAAGGTATTTCTGATTCCGTCCGCTTCCAGTTTATTTCCTGAAAGAATGTCTTTCTTGATGTCAATGACCCTGATGTTTGTCATTTCAGATTACCTCCATGTTTTCGATGAAGAATTCTCGTCCCGCCGTCAATCGTAGGTTGGCGCCGCCGCAGCCCGGGCAGGCGGCATTCCCCCAATCGCTTTTGTCAATGGTGAAGTCCTGATTGCAATCACGGCAGGTAAAAACCAGAGGGGAGCGTTCAATTTTAAGCAATGCTCCCTCCGCCAGAGTGCCCTTGCTCAGGTGATCGAAATACTTCTGCATCCATTCATCCAATAGATCCGTCAATTGGCTGACCCGGAGATTTACCGCGACAATGCGACTGACCTGGTTACGATGGGCATGATCAAGAATAGTCCTTAAGATGTTAGACATGACGGAAAGTTCGTGCATTTTGCTGATCCTACGGGGCTGTTGAGTGTGATTTTAGCTGGCTAATTAGTAGCATGGCCATCAAAGGCCTGACAAGGAATAATTTCTATGGCACTGACAAATGATATGTCCGGTTTATAGCGCAAGATCTGTCCAATTTGTTAGAGTCGCCACGGGAGGTGACGGATACGAAAGGCAGATGTGCTACAGGAGATTCGGAGGATGCGATTTGAGGAAGGATACTTTGATTGGAGTGAGGATATGTTGACGTGGGCAAAGGGGGCAGGACAGGGCGAATCCCAGAGGGCATTTACCAGATTTGTCTCCCGAATTCGTGACTTTAATAGCTAGCTTATCTGTTAAGGCCAGGCATTGTGTCCACACTCAAAGCGCACTCATCCGCAATTCCTGACGCCAATTAGCGCTGGGGAACCAAGAAGAACCAGGGCACGGCACGCAAGAGCGCCGGCACTTCGATCTTGGAGCTTTGGTTAAATGGTATACCCTCTAACTCGGGAACGCGGACCATAAGGTTCTTCTCCAGCGTCACGCCGTGTTTTTCCTTCGCAATCGTCCGGTCGGTGTCAAACTCGTCGAGAACTTCGATTGACGGTTTGCCGCTCATCCGCCGGTTGCGCATGAAGTCTCTGCGGACTGAGACGGCAATCTTAAGGGTGCCAAGGTAGACAGGGTGCCGGCTATTGTCGATCTGGAATGCAACGCCGGGAAAAACGAACCTACCGGGATCGATACTCGAGTAAGGGCTGCCATCCTGGAAAGGAAATATGCTGGAAATGAAATAGCTCCCTGGACCAAGGTGCCAACAGAAAGTGCCGTCGCGATCGAACACCTCTGTGAACAGGCCGTCACCTGCAAGTTCAATCCTGTTGATGAATTTCTTCGTCTCTACCTGGAACAACGTTGGAGTCGGGCGGTCGAAGATGGCGCCCCACTTTACCTCCTCCCCATTTGCAACGAACCGAAGTCTCCCGCAAGCCAACTGCGTATCTCGCCCTGCGCTTGGCGGGTTCAAGTGAGTGCACCCAACGGCAAGAATAGTCAACAGGATCAGCAGGCAGGATCTCATTTAAGGGCCTTTCTGCGGCCTAACGAAAAGCTAAACCGGAACTGCCCAAGGGACAGCGATCGGCTTGAGCGACGGGTTACGCAATAATTTCATTCAACCCTTCAATTGCCTGATTCAACTCTTCCGGAGATGCTTTGCCAATAACTTTGCCAATTCTCTCTATAGACAGAGTTCTGATTTGGCTGATTTTAAGCCATGATTTCTTAGGCAAAGCTGGTGACTTCAATTCGAGGGTTAGCGGAAAGCCAGCCTTTTGCGGCTGGCTTGTGATTGCAACGGCTATGACCGTGCCTGACTTTTCATTAAAAATGTCATGGCTAAAAATGAGCACGGGGCGCAAACCCGCCTGCTCATGACCCCGCGCAGGATTTAAATCTGCCCATCTTATCTCGCCTCTTAATATTCTGGCCATTGGCTCACGTCCTGAGCTAATCCTTCTTCCGCGATAGCCTTTTCAAACTTGGGGTCGAGTTTTGAGCATTCCATTGATAAGCGGCTGCGTTTCATGCGGGCGAGTTTTTCGCGCACAGCATCTCGAATGGCTTGGCTGCGATTTTGAAAATAGCTCTCTTCAACCAATCTATCCAATTCGCCAATATATTCGGCATCTAATGTAATCGCAATTTTTGCTTTTCCCATGACACACCTCCTTTAATGGTATTCCATTATATCATACCATGTAAGAAGTAATCAAATTATTTCAAGGGTAACGCTCCGCATAACGTTTCGCATAACCGGCAGGCCGCAGCGGCGGGAGGCTTGTGCCATTCGGCACAAACGAGCGCCGCGGAGGACTCACAATCAGTGAACTGCGCTTACGGCTATTTAGTGGTAATAATTAAGTGTTGTGTCCCCGGAATTAGCTCAAACAAGGGTCTTCATATATGATTATAAATGGGAGTTGGCAAAGCCTGGAACGATGAAAAACTAATCAGAACTCGATGATACCAGGTGTCCTGGGAAAAGGGATTACATCTCTTATATTAGTAATCCCTGTTATCATCATTATAAGCCTTTCAAACCCCATGCCAAACCCGCTGTGCGGAACAGATCCATATCTTCTGGAGTCAAGATACCACCAGTAGTTTTCCTTGATTAGCCCCATTTCATCCATTCTTGCCTCAAGGGTATCGAGGCGTTCTTCTCTTTGGCTTCCTCCTATGATTTCGCCTATTCCCGGAACAAGAACATCCATTGCGGCAACTGTCTTTTCATCATCGTTTAATCTCATGTAAAAAGGCTTTATGGTTTTTGGATAATCATAGAGGATGACTGGTTTTTTGAAATGGGTTTCCGTCAGGTATTTTTCATGTTCAGACTGAAGATCAACCCCAAATTTTACAGGGTATTCGAATTCCTTTTTGTTTTTTTGTAAGATCTCTACAGCATCGATGTACCGCAGCCTGACAAATTCGGAAAACAAGATGTTGTCAAGGGTTCCCATGAGCGTCTTATCGACAAAATTTCCGAAAAGCTCTATGTCCTCGGGGCATTCTTTTAGAACATGGTTTATCAGGTATTTGATCATTTCTTCGGCTAAATCCATGTTGCCTGAAAGATCGCAAAAAGCCATTTCTGGTTCTATCATCCAGAATTCTGCGGCGTGACGCCTGGTATTCGAGTTTTCTGCCCTGAAAGTAGGCCCGAATGTATAGACATCACCAAGTGCAAGAGCAAACATTTCTGCAGACAACTGCCCTGAAACAGTTAGGCCTGCTTCTTTTCCAAAAAAATCAAGATCAGGGTCTTTTACAGATGGTTTGTTGATGTCAAGGGTTGTTACCCTGAACATTTCGCCGGCTCCCTCGCAGTCGGATGCTGTGATAATGGGAGAGTGGACATAGTAAAAGCCTCTGTTCCTGAAAAATTCGTGTACAGCAAAAGAAAGTTCTGAGCGAATTCTAAACAAGGCGCCGTATTTGTTGGTTCTTGGCCTCAGGTGAGCAATTGAGCGAAGAAATTCATCGCTGTGGCGTTTTTTTTGTAAGGGGTAGGATTCAGGAGAAATGCTTATGATGTTAATCCGGGAAGCAACAAGCTCCCATTTCTGACCCTTACCCTGAGAGTGAACAAGACTTCCGGAGACGCTTAAAGCTGATCCTGTGGTAAGCTTCTGGATATCTTCATAATTGGAAAGACTGCTGTTGGCAATGACCTGGATGTTTTTAAGGCATGATCCGTCGTTGACCTCTAAGAAGGAAAAGTCTTTGGAGTCTCTCCGGGTTCTTACCCATCCATTAATGAAGACATCGTTCAAAACGGTTTCTGATTTTAACAAGGCGTTGATTTTTATTCTCTTCATGAATAGCCTTTTAAAACAAGAGGGGTGCTTTCTTTTGTTCCCAGAGCCTTCTAGCCCGGCAACCAATCTGACAGGAAAACTCTATCTAAGTCTGCCTAGGCATACCATATACAAGGATTCAAAAAAAGTACAAAGATTGTCTTGACGTTGCCTCATCAAGAGCAGAAGCTTTTGCTGTCATTATTGGAGAAGAACTGGAAAACGAAAACCATCCATCACCGCCTTGGAGCGGCTCGGGTCATCACGCGGACGCGCAATAGGCAGATGGTCAATGACACTGTCCATTTCAGGCAGGGGCTCATTTCACCACCGTCCACGGATGGCGCACAGCGCGAGGCACCCGCCATTCCGGAAAATGAGAGCGATAAACCTGCCTGGAGCGCAAAGAGCCGGTCTAGGGCGTGAGCGCCTCCCGGAGAATGCCCAGCTCCGCAAGAATGGGCTCCAGCCTCCTTTTGCTCAGCGCCCGGTCTTCATTCGACCTCGGCAGCTCGATATTCAGAGTGCCTTTGAATCCGATCTTCATCAGCTTCTCAAATGTCTTTTTAAAATCGATCTTCCCTTCTCCTACTGGAAGATGGCGGTCGAGAACCAAATCGTTGTCGCTCACATGGGTGCTGATGATCCGGTCAGGGAAGGCGTCGATGAAGGATTCCGAACCGCCGGGAAGAAGGCTCGCATGGGCGATATCCAGCGTGAGCCCGAAATATTTCGAGGGGATTGCATTGAAAACACGCGACAACTCCTCGATTGTTACGCCCAGATAGGCGATCTCCGCATCCTCGTGGACCTTGTTCATGTTCTCGATGCCGATGGGAAGTTTGTATTTCTCGGCGAGCTCAACCACGGGCGTATAAGTTTTGATCAGGCAGTCGAAGACATGGTCCATAAAGAGGCTAAAATGATAGCCGAAATGGAGTACGACGTACTCGGCACCGAGCTGGTGAGCCAGCTCGACATAATCGATCAGGTGTTGTTGGACGGCTTTGCGAACGATCGGCTCGATTTCGGCGGCATTGACGAAAGACGAGGAATGGAGGCCATATTTCACGCCGGCTTTTTCCCGCAGCTTCCTGACGCCGCTAATGCGGGCCGGGGTCCATTTATCCAGAAAGTTGTTCGGATTATTGCAGCTCAATTCGATCCAGGGAAAGCCGTTCTCCTTGGCAAAAGCAAAATATTCTTCAATTGGTTGCGGTCCTGCATTAAAGCATAACTTCATGTCGTGATGCCTCCGAGTTTAGGTAGAATATGACGTGGCGCCCCTAGTGTTCCCATCCATTGCCTGAAGTACCTCCGCAAGGGTGGTCGGCAGGTCGCCGCCGAATCGTTCGCGCAGGCCGAAGCCGGCGCACCATAGTAACTTCTCCCGCGCGGCTTTGGACATCCCGGCGGGAACGCCGAGCTCTTCGAGCGTGGCGATCACCTCATCCATTTCGTGGGCCATCCTCTCCGCGTTGACGACGCCTTTGGTCATTTGAACCCGCGCGGTTTCCAGGAAGGGAGTCCCGTCCAGGGACTCAGCAATGGAGCCGAGCACCCTGTCATCGACGCCGTAGCGGTGCGTCGCGGTGAGGGTTTCAAGGAAGAGCGAAAGAAGCCCTTTCATGAAGATGCTGCGGAACATCTTGATTGCCGAGGCTTGGCCCGGCGTCGCGCCGATCACGGTGATGTTCATCCCATAGGGTTGCAGGGATTCCAGAAAACGACAGGCGCCGCCTCCGGAGGCGAGGACCGGCACACGGTGCAAGAATGTCGGGATCGCCCCCATCAGCGCGGCGTCGACGAATGCGGCACCCGTTTTTTCCACGATTCCGGCCGCCACCTCCTTCACTTTGGGTGAAGCGGTGTTGACATCGATGAAGAGATGCCCGGGTCCGAGGTTGGGCGAGGCATCCCGTGCCACCGATACGGCCATCGCGCCGGTGACGCAGGAGATGACGGTTTCCGCTCGCGATAGGAGGACGACAAGGCTTTTTGCCTGTCGGGCGCCGATCTCCTCCGCATGACGGCGTATCACGTCCGCATATGGATGCGTCTCCTGGAGGCGATCGAAGCAATGCACCTCCTCGAGCCCCGCGCCAAGAAGGCCTTTGGCCAGGCCATAGCCCGCGCCGCCGAAACCGATGAATCCCAGTCTCATATTTTTCCTTTTATCGCTACCAGCGGTCCACCGTGTAAAGAGGCGCCTTTTCCCGGAGAAGCTCGGCGGAGCGGCAGGGGTTGTAAATCCCGCAGGTGCAGGGCTCGGCCAAAAGCACGCTTCCGTCCCACTCGCTGATTTTTCCTGTCTTGACTTTTCGGATCATGTCCTTCACCAGGTAAGGAGAGACGACGCCGTGGCCGCACATCGTCGTGAACTCGCGGATATCCGCGGCCGGCAGTCGTTCCGTCCGCCCGTGTATGCCGAGCGAGAGGTTCACCATGTGGGGCGTGATTCCCAGCTCCGCGGCGATATCCCTCACGCTGTCGATGATCCCGCTCACCATGATCGAGATCCCTTCGTCGGCTTCTTTGAGAAGGGTCAGCGCCTTTTTAAGATTCTCCCGGTTGTTGAAGACCGAGTATACGCGCGTCCCCTCAACGGTGATACTGTCGAGAATCTCCTCATTCGTCACGCCGCTGTACATGTTGCGACGAAGCGATGTGGGGATCAAATTGACGGGACCAGCCTGGTAGAGTAGCTCAACATTACGGCGGATCTTTGGGGCGCTTCCCTTGTAATTGAATCCTCTTGCCGGATAGATGAACAAAACGTACTCCCTTGCCAGCGATTCCAGACTGCCTTCTCTGTGCAAACTGTGTGTCATATTTCCATCCTATTCCCAGGCACGTCCCATGCCCATATTGATTTTGGCGTTCGGACGCCACGTTAAACCCTCCGCCCGAATGCTTTCCAGGACCTCCTCCGGAATCTTGAGTCCCGGCTCGACGATCGTGCAGGCGTCAATGCAGAAAACGCTGTCCACCTCCTTTGCAACCTCATTGAGCGTCCGGAGGATTCCACGGAGTTCGTTCCGCTTGACCTTGATCTCGATGATCGCCGAGAGGACCCGCTCACCGAGCATTTCGGGCTTGAGATCCCCAGTCGTCTCATCGGCGATCATGGAGTGGATCGGATTGTGCGCCTCAACCTTGTGGACGCCAGCGCGGGCAATGGCGCGGGTTACCTTCTGGATATCCATGATCGACATTCCGAGGGTGGGACGGCCGATCTCGATGGCTACTCCGACCTCTCCGGGACCAACGCGGAGCGTTACATCATTGGTCTTCGACTCCTCCGTTCCGCGTCCCTGAATGCCGGTTGCCACGTGCGTTGCGCTGGGATCGCTGAAATACCGGCGCAGCGCCCTGGGGTAGTCGTAGACATTGGGTGATTCCGCTATGGCATCTACGGGACAGTGAGAGGCGCGAAGGCAAGTGCTGCATTCATAGCAGATGTCCTGGTCGATCACGCTTTTCAAACCCTGATAGCGGATCGCTGCGGTGGGACAGTAGGGTTGGCAGCGTCCGCACCCCACACATATTTCTTCATGAATGATCATACGGCTACCTCTTTTGTGATAAAATCAGGGCCTGTCTGCGGCCCGATTGAACGGGAAAATGGATGACGCTTCTTGTTTTCGGCCTCAGAAGCGCGGATTCCTCCGAACTGATCCGCTGTCTCGCCTGGATTTGGGCGCGGAGCGTTCCGGCGGCTGAGATGTCGCCAATCAGCGCCCCCCCCACTGGTTTTCCCCCTGCCAGAAAGAGTTCTCGGCGGATGGACTCTTCCGGCAGCTGATGGGAATTCACATGAGCCCCGTCGACGGGCGGACCGAGGATCACCATAGCCAGACCGTGGAGCTCCATCGCGTTGACTCGTGTGAAGTCACGATATGGGAGGGGGAGCTTTCGATACAGGTTTCGTGCCGCCCATCTTCCCTGTGAGACGGCCTGGGGCCAGGTATTGGGACTAAACATCTCTCCTCCGGCGGTAGCGATGACGGCAACATCGCCGGCCGCAAAGATCAGCGAATCGGCCGTTTGGAGGGCCGGGGAGACGATGAGCCGACCCTCCGTGAGGAGTCCGGTCCCATCCAGAAATGTGGTATCGGGTGAGGTTCCGGCGGCGACGAGAAGAGTGTCGCAGGTAATCCATTGCCCACCTGCCTTGAGCGCTTTAATAGCCCCTTCCGCGACGCGGATCTCCTCCAGCGGCGCGTTGGCATAAAGACGGATCCCCATTTTTGTCAGGTGCTTCTCCACCACCTGGGCCGATTCCGGAGAAAGGGCGCGGAGCAGGATATGTCCACGTCTGACGATGAGCGAGACCTCGTAGCCCGACTGGCGGAGATGAACCGCCGTCTTGACCCCAACCAGCGAGCCGCCGAAAACGATCACCTGCCTGTGGTCGGGCAGCCACGCCTTCGTCGCCCTTGCAGCTGTCAGATCGCGTATGGTGAATATCCCTTTGCAGGGAGGACCGGCTAGGACGCCGGGCAGATAAGGGTCTCCTCCGTGGGCAAGGATTAGACGGTCGTAAAAGAGTGTCTCGCCGTTATCGAGCAGGAGGCACCGGCGATTGCGATCCAGCGTTTTTACCCTGACGCCGGTCCTTATCGTCAGGAGAGGGTCTGCTTTTCCGTCGGGAAAGAACAGTTTTTCCTCAGGCAGTGCCCCAACCATAAATTGAGGCAGGAGGGTCCGGTAATAACCGCATTCTTTTTCCGCGTCGATCAGGGTGATGGGCCGATCGGGCCAGGCACTCCGACAGGTCATGGCGGAATGAAAACCGGCCCCGCCGCCACCGACGATAATGATACCATCCATAAACCACTGCTCCTTATGAGCCGGCCCTGCCGGGTGTTAAGTTAAGAACGCAGGAACCAGTCCAGAATCTCGTCGGCCTCGGCCGGGTGGTCGAAGTGGGAAAGCATGCCGCCTACGGCAGCCAGGTCTTCAATGAGCGTCGCGCGAACCCGGCTGCTTCCCCAAAGCGGCAACGGCACGGCAACCAAAACCTTTTGTCCCAGCGCAGCAAGCCCCAGGGCGAGACTGAACTCCCTGCACGATTTGAGGCCGGTGAAACAAATTCCCTTGATGGACGATAGTTCTCCGTGGGCAGCCAGAGTCCGGACCGCGGACAAGGGTCCTTCAGCGGCATCCAGAATGCCGACCGGGAGGTCCTGCTTGACCATCCAGATGGCAGCGTCGCCCCATGAGGTGACGTCATGCCCTTCTCCGTAAAGCGCCTTGCACAATTCGACAGGAAGGTGACCGAGTGATTGTGCGAGGGTATCGGATCCACCGAGCAGGGCGATCTTCTTCGACGAGCCGCACCGAACGGCTGTTTTGATCTCTCCGTCACCGAGACTCACCCTTCCGCTGCCGAGCAGCGAAGCATCGGGGTTGAATGACCCCGTGACGCGGCGGTCGAAGGATGCACGGGCCTGCTTGATAATATCGGATGATTCAGGTTTGTCATCGCTAAAAATGAGAGGTAAATTGATCTTGCCGCAGAGCGAGATCAGGCCGGGATCGCATTGTGGACCGGCCAGAATGAGATTCACTTTACCGGAGGCAAGTACGGTCTCGGCTTCGTCGGATGTGCAGACCAGAGGAAGGAAGTCGCCGCCCGCGGGGACCCAGTCGCCAAGGGAGATCAGGCGCAATTCGTGATTTGCCATACCCGATGTCTCCTTTAGAAGGGACTGGACCAGGGCCGCCGGAACCTGTCCGGTCACGCCGACGATGACGGCATCGCCGGCCAGCAAGCCATATCCGGCACGGAATCCCATCTCCCCTGAAGAGGGATCCTCATTTCTCTGCCGTTCCATGAGACCGATGCCGAGTATGCCCAGGCGAACCGCCTGACGGATGAGAACCTCGGGCATCGCAGACGGCCTGGACAGGAGGAGGCTGCTCTGAAAGATTTCCCTTGTGGACAGAGGGCCGCCACCCAACTGTTTCAGGGCGATGGCGGCTTTTTTGCCGAGAAACTCCTGCCAGGATATCTCATCGCCAGAAAAATCCGTCCCGCGATAGGCGCCCATCATTTCCAGCACTCCCTGGAGAGCCAGGCGGAGCAGGAATGCCGCAGCCATTCTGTCTCGGTCAATGCCGCAGATCCCGCGGTCCGCACCCCGTCCATAGGGGTCGATCCGACATGGCCCCTGCATGCAGCCGTAGGGGCAAGAGAGGCCCAGCCTGAGGAATCCGTCCTGCGGTTGCTGTTTTTCATGCCGTTCCCAGTTGAGGTCGATGCCTTTTTGGGACGCACTGCGCAAGAGGTCCTGGCTCACCGGGTCAACCGTCTTAAAATGAATCGTTTCCATAGATGTCTAAACTCCATTATTTAAATTCTTATGTCGAGAAGGTGAATGCCCTTTGCGTCACACCCCGCCATGGCTTCCACGATTTGAATCCGCTTCTCCCGCAGCAGAACGTCGATCTCTTCCAGATTAATCACTTCCAAAGTCTTCGTCGGGCAGACATCGACGCAAACAGGTTTTTCCATGTAGAGGCAGCGGTCGCATTTGACTGCGATTTTCCTTTCCGGTGAGGGCATAATGACGCCAAAAGGGCAGAAAGCCGTGCAGGTCCAGCATCCGATGCACAGATCCTCATGAATGATCACCGTACCGCTCTTTTCCTCGCGCGTCAAAGCGCCGGTCAGGCAGGCGTCAAGACAGGGGGCCTGCGAGCAATGGCGGCATTGCAAGGGAAATGACACCCCCCCCACTCCCTCGACACGGACACGAGGAAGGGGGACAGGGGTTTCCTGAACCGCTTTGAGCAACGACCTGGATTCGCTTCCCCTTTCCGCTCCGCAATACAATTCACAGGTCTTGCAGCCTGTACAGCGATCACGGTCAATTCCGATCAGTTTCATGAACAACTCTCCCTATTTTTTATTTTCACCTTGTCAACTGCGACTGATTATCCTCACAGAATCAGGCTTGCGTGGCTCTCCTGTCTTTATACCGAATCCACATCAGCCTGAAAACGGGCGCGAACAAGGAAATGAGAGCGACGGTCATCAAAGTCGCCGAAATGGGTCGGGAAAAGAAGATTGCAACATCTCCATGCGAAATGGTGAGGGACTGACGAAGAGACCTCTCCACCATGGGTCCCAGAACCAGGGCCAGCACCAAAGGCGCTGGCGGGTAATTCAGTTTTCTCATCACATACCCGACCACACCAAAAACAAACATAACCCAGACATCGACGATGTTGTTGTCTGTAACATAGACTCCAACGGCAGAAATGGTGATGATGACCGGGAGAAGCACTTTATACGGCACCTTGAGGAGCCTCACCCACATACCGATCATCGGCATGTTTTGGATGATAAGCAATATATTACCTATATACATGCTCGCGATGAGCCCCCAGACAAAATCGGGACTTGAGGAAAAAAGCAAGGGCCCGGGGCGCATGCCATGAATGATAAGGGCGCCCAGGAGGACTGCCGTCGTACCCGATCCGGGAATGCCTAATGTCAGGAGGGATACCATTGCGCCTCCGGCCGCCGCGTTGTTCGCCGCCTCCGGCGCCGCTACCCCTTCGATGGCGCCATGACCAAACTTTTCCGGGTGAGGGCTCATCTTTTTCGCGGCCGCGTATGAAATGAATGAGGCAATCGTCGCCCCGGCCCCGGGCAGCACCCCGATGAAGAATCCGATAAAGGAGCCCCGGATGACCGTCTTGTATGAGTTCTTCCAGTCGTTAAGATTTGGGAAAAGGGTCCGTATCCGGAGTTTCGTCTTTGAGACGAGTTGCTCCATCGGTTTTTCAACATTCTCAAGGATTTCCGAGAGAGCAAAAAGGCCGACCGCCACACCGATGAAATCGACGCCATCGAGCATGTACATGCTGCCAAAAGTGAAGCGGGACACCCCGCTGATTGCGTCGATTCCGATACAGGCCACGATAAGTCCCAGCACTCCGCTAATGAGTCCCTTAAGCGGAGAATCACCTCCTAGGGAGGTGACGAGGGTCAGGCCCATCAGGGTAAGTGCGAAATACTCAGGGGGACCGAAAGAGACGGCGTACCCGGCGAGGGTGGGGGCCAAAAAGGTCAACAGCACAACGGCAAAAGTGCCTCCCGTAAAGGAGGACATGGCCGCCATCCCCAGTGCCGGTCCGGGCCTGCCTTGTTTGGCCAGTGCATGGCCGTCCAGGCAGGTCATCACCGAAGCCGACTCCCCGGGGACGTTCAGCAGGATCGAGGTGGTCGCTCCGCCGAACATCGCCCCATAGTACACGCCGGCCATGGTGATGATTGCCGAGGTGGGATTCATACCGAAGGTAATGGGGATCAAAATCGCCACCCCGGTGGTAGGGCCAATCCCTGGAAGCACACCGATCAAGGTGCCGAAAAGGGTGCCCATAAAACAGAACAAGAGGTTCTCCCAGCTTGACGCCACCTGAAATCCAGTGATTAAGTGCTGAAATATGTCCAAAATTCAACCTCCCCTGATTTCAGAATCCATAGATATTCGTGGGCAATGATATCTTCAGTAAAAGACTGAACACCCCATAGAGGCCTGCAGTCGTCATGACGGCAATGAGTGTCGCCATGGGCCAGGGCTCTCTCTGGGTGGCGCGCATAAGGTAAAGAACAAACAAAAAGGTATTGATGATAAAACCGACCGTTTCCATCAGTAAGGCGAAGACGGCCAGGCCGCTCAGAACCTTAATGACGGGAAGTATATCCTTACCCAAGGGAAAGGGATTCTTGTCCGTGGCGCTCGGGCGTCGCCTTACGGCAGAAATCATCAGTATCGTCGCCAAACAAGCCAGGAGCGCACCCAGCCATCCCGGGAGAAATGCGGGGCCGGGACCAAAAGTATTTGATGCCGGCATCAGCCAAGCCTTGTAAAGGACAAATCCCGACAGGGCTAATAAAACCACTCCGCTAATCAAATCTGCTTTCTTCATCAGAAGGCCGCCTTTTTAGATCGTGGTCGGGGCGCCCTTCCGGGCGCCCCGCTTGACTGTCGCCCATCGACAGATTTTATTTCTTCTTGATCAAACCCATGTCCCTGAGAATAGCTGCATACTTGACGTTCCATTCTTCGAGAAACTTTCCGAAAGTCGCGCCGTCCATCCACGCTTCGGAAAGCATGTTGTCCCTGCAATATTTTTTGAAGATGTCGGACTGGCTGTACTTATAGAGAGCATCTTGCAGAACCTTGCGGGCATCCGCCGGGATATCAGCCGGCGCACAGAGGCCTCGGTTCTGAACGTAAACGGCGTTGATTCCCTGCTCTTTCATCGTCGGGACGTCTGGTGCTCCGGCAAGACGCTTTTCGGCGTAGACGCCAAGGATCCGGACCTTGCCGGCCTTATGAAGCTCCATTGCTTCGCCGGGGTTGGCAACCATCATGTCCACATGACCGCCAAGGACGGCCGCGTTGACTTCACCGCCGCTGTTGAAAACGACATAGTTGAGCTGGATGCCTGCTTCCTTCTCGAGCAGGTAGGTGCAGATCGAGTCCGAGGAGCCTAACTGTGTGCCACCCACTGTGATCTTTTTGGGATTTGCCTTCGCATCCGCCACAATATCCTTAATCGATTTATACTTGGAATCCATCCTTACCATCAGCATGTATTCATCGAATGCGAAGTTGGCGATCGGAGTGAAATCTTTCAAGCCGACCGGTGTCAGCCCCATCAGCGGAGTGGTAATAAAGCTGGTGACAGCGGTGACCATGAAGTGGGGGTCCTTCTTCTTGCCGGCCACATAGGCGAACGCGATGCCGCCGCTTCCGCCCGGTTTGTTCTCGACGACCAGGGGTCTGGGGAGGAGTTTGTCCTTTTCAACCGCCGAAGCGAGTGTGCGGGCGAAGATGTCGCTTCCACCGCCTGCACCGGCATGGACTACCAGGGTGACGGGCTTATCGGGAAAATTGCCGGAAGCGAGGGCATTTCCCACACCGAAGACCAGAATCAACACGACCAATGACGATATCGATAATCTTCTAAGGTATTTCATATTTTCCTCCTTGATTTGACCGGTTCACCGGGTCGCTGCCGGTATGCAACCGTCAGCAATCGGACAGTTTTAAACCATAAAAACGGCGCCTCATATCCCACGACTCTTATCGACCGCATCACCTCCTCTTTCCGTTTCATGGAATCGTTTTTTGTCCGCCACCTGTATGATCACCATAACCATCTTCGTTCTGACCGTAGATCTGTTCGATTTGTACGTCGTAGTGGATCTCCAGCTCGTGAATCGCCCTGTCCATATCGCGGGCGATAATCGCTTTTGCAATCCGGTCGTGGATATCAAGCATCAATTCCATTCTGGAGAGATCCTTGAGGAAATAGTCTCGGCGCATACTGACCCACAGCGGCTGAATGGTCATGTCGAGCAGTTTGTCCGTGATCGCTTCGATGACGCGGTTCTTCGTGGCTCTGGCGATTGCAATATGGAATTCCTTTCCATAGCGAAGGTATTCGTCCAGGTCACCCTTGCGTCCAAGGATGTATTTCTCGTGCCAGGCCTCCTCCAACGCTTTGAGGTCCGCATCGGTCGCGACGCTGATGGCAAGCCGAACAGCCCCAATCTCCAGTGCCTTTCGGGCCTGCATGTTTTCATAGGGGCTGTCGCAATCCTCCAGCACAGAAACCGCGCGGCGCATCAGCTCTTCGTTGGCAACGGGGGCGGTGACATAGGTACCGTCGCCCGGACGGCTTTCCAATATTCCGACGATTTGGAGGGCGCTGATCGCCTCTCGCACGGAGGGACGGCTGACCCCCATCTGTTCCGTGATGGTTCTTTCCGAGGGAAGTTTGCTGCCCGCAGGGTACTGGCCGGTGTTGATCATTCGTAGGATTTGATCGGCGATGACTGAACTTTTTTTCTTGAACCGGGTTTGGGACAGCTTCTCAAAAGGCATCTGTTACCTCATAATTGGTCTGACCGGTAAGACTGGACAGAGCATATAGCGATAGATGGAGAACATGTCAAGAAGAAAACGAGGCCGAAGAGGTAAGCAGTAAAAAAAAGTTTTTTCGCGGTCGAGTCGCCTGAGGCCAGTATTTTATAGCCTCTCCGGGACGACGGCAAGCGACACTCCGCCGCCACCGGAGCCATTTACGTTGAAGAGGTCGCGGTTGAGGTCCATTTCCCGCTCGCAGCAGAGATACTGAGCGGCAAAGGCCTCATTGATCTCGATCACATCAATACCGGAGAGGGAGAGATCATGGCAGTTGAGGAGGCGTCTTACCGCTGGGACGGGACTCATCTCCATCACCGCGGGCTGACAGCCGCTCCGTTTCACGGCCTTGATCCGGGCGATGGGTTTCACCCCCAAGTCCTTTGACACCCCGTTCCGGCAAAGATGGTGGAAGCTCCAGAGACATGGAAGTGGAGCAGCTACCGGGCGACAGCGGGGAGAGAATCGCCGCATCCTTGTCTCACCACGCACTGGGTGGTTGGTCAGTTCGGAAGGCAGGCGGCTAAGGCAGAGGAGGAATACAGGCAATTTGTCGATTGGGGCATCGGCAAGTCCATCTGGCATGAAGTGCGGGGGCGAGCGATCCTTGGTGAGAAGGCGTTTGCCGACAAGCTGGTTGATCACCTGAGGAAGCACAGGGATATTCCTGAGATCCCTCTGAGCCAGCGGTATGCGCATAGACCGTCCCTGGAGAAGATATTTTCCCCCTCAGTCCGGAACGACAACCAAAAGCGCAACAGAAAGATCGCGGAGGCGGTTGAGAAATACGGTTATAGCCAACGGGCGATTGCCGACCATCTCGGGATGCATTTTACGTACGTCAGTCAAATCATGAATAGATAGAATATAAACATTATAGACCTGACCCTTGTTTCCTTGGGAGTTTCAGGTTCAGGTTGAGGATGGCGATGGGCAAGGTGGTGGCCAGAGTGATCAAGCGATTGTACATCCGAAAAAAAGGGCGATTCAGGATCGCCATTTTCCTGATTAGATCCGCGTGACACAAAAGAGCTCGTCATGGCCCAGCAATTCCGCTCTCGCCGGCTCCCCGGAAGCAATGCGGAGCACCTTTTCGAGCAGATCGGCCCCCAGTTCCGCGATGGGAGTGCCTTGGATGATGGCACCGGCATTGAAATCGAGGTTATAGCGCATCTGGTCGTAGCAGACATTGTTCCCCGTGATCTTGATAACCGGGACACCCGGGAAGCCCGTAGGAGTACCCCTGCCTGTCGTAAAGACCACTGCCTGGCAGCCCGATACGATCACCCCCGTCACCGCCTCGCCGTCGTGTCCTACACAATCCAGTAGATAGAGACCCTGCTCTTCGGGGTACTGGCCATAATCCAGGACCCCATGGACAGGTGAAGTTCCGGCTTTGTAGATACCGCCGAGAGCCTTTTCCACCACCGTAGTCACGCCGCCGTCTTCGTTCCCCGGGGAAACCAGCGCCGTGCGGTGCTGGATCGCAACGCTTGCCGTGGCCGCGGCGAGCCGTTTCTCCATGTTGCCAATGGTGGTCAGGATCTTTTCGGCTACCGCAGGCGATGTAGCCCGGGCAGCGAGAATATGCTCCGCTCCGATCAACTCGGTGACTTCGGTGAATATCGCCCCTCCGCCTGCGGCCACAATCTGATCAGTGACCCAACCCAGGGCAGGGTTTGCCGCCAAGCCGGAAGTGGCGTCTGTTCCGCCGCACTTCAATCCCAGGCGAAATTCGGACAACGGGAACTCTTCTCTGGCCTGCAATGCCGCCTGCTCGGCCAGGGCGCTTGCCATCCGGATTCCTTTATCCATGGCCTTCAGGCTGTCGCCTTCTTCCTGGATCACCAGTATCTCAACCGGTTTGCCCGTCGCCGCAATACTTTCTGCCAACTCGGCAGGACGGAAACGCTCGCAACCAAGCCCCACGACCACCACCCCGTAGAAGTTCGGATGCTTCCCCAGTCCTTTCAGCCCTCTGGCCGTCAATTCCAGATCCAGCCCCACCTGACTGCAGCCAACGGGATGACAGAAGGCCACGGCTCCGGCCACATGTTCAGCAATCCGGCGGGCTACGGTATTGGCGCAAAAGACAGAAGGAATCACCGCCACGAGATTTCGTGTCCCGGGAAGCCCCTGGGCACGACGATAACCGAAAAAAGAGTTCATCATACTACCCCTTGGAGAGTGTTATTCATGACCGCGACGACAATCCAGATTGTGCAGATGGATCCACTCGCCCGACCTGATCGTCACCTTGGCCTGGCCGATTTCTTCACCATATTTGATGACCGCCCGGCCGACGCCTACCTCTGTCAGGGCGATCTTATGGCCAAAAGCAATATCCTCTTTAGCGGCGAGTATCAGGGTTTCCGCTGCCGTGGCTATTTCGACATTATCTCCCGCCTTCACTGCCGCGAGCACCACGGCCACATTGTCCCGCGGGTTGATTTTTAATCCCTTGATCATGAATCGTACCCCTCTGAACAGCTATACACAACAAGCCTCGCTTACACCTCCAGTACGGCACCTTTATCCGCCTGGCTGACATTCCTTGCGTAGAGCCCCAAAAACCCCTTGTTCGTGGGCAGGGGACGGGGAGGAAGTGCCGCCAACCGACTGGCAATCTCCTCTTCCGGTACCAGAAGCTTCAGTGATTTGTTGACGATGTCGATCTCGATCTGATCACCGTCCTGGACGGCGGCGATGGGACCGCCGATATGGGCTTCCGGGGTCACATGACCGATACAGAACCCCCTAGTCGCGCCGGAGAATCGGCCGTCCGTCACCATGGCGACACTGTCTCCAAGCCCCATACCGGTAAGCAAGGCAGCGGGAATGGACATCTCCCTCATCCCCGGGCCGCCACGGGGCCCCTCATAGCGGATCACCAGAATATCTCCCGGAGAGACCGTTTTTTCCATAATCTGTGTCATCACGTCTTCTTCGGAATCAAAGGTCTTTGCTGTTCCTACATGCACGGCCTTGGAGTTCCGCATGCCGCTCACCTTCACCACCGCGCCATTGGGTGCCAGATTGCCCCGCAGGACAACGATACCACCTTGGGGCTGTAGGGGATCGTCAAGTGACTTGATAACCGCCGGGTTTTTCACCGGGCAGAAATAGCCGTCGATTTCGCCTCCCGCCACCGTCGGGATGCCCCGATCAAGAAGCGGCGCGAGCTGCCCCAAAATTGCCCCCATCCCGCCTGCCTCAAAGAGATCCCACAGAGTATAGGCACTGGAGGGTTTGAACTTGGCAATACAGGGGGTTGCATCGGAAATCGCGTCGATATCCCCGAGGGTAATTTCGAAACCGGCCTCTTTCGCGAGCGCCGGAAGGTGGAGGACCGCGTTGGTCGACCCCCCCATGGCCATAAGAACTCGCAGGGCATTCAAGAGATTCTTCCGGGTTAATATATCCAGAGGCCGCACATTTTCCCTGACCAGATCCATGATCCGTTCACCGGTTTTTTTCGCCTGACGTTTTTTGGCCCCATAGACCGAGGGAGTGGTCGATGTCTCGGGGAGGCTCATCCCCAACGCCTCTATGAGACACCCCATGGTATTACCCGTTCCCATCATCCCGCAGACCCCGATGGTGGGGCAGGTGTTGTCCTCGATC
>JBBIRO010000051.1:0-19316 GCA_037441775.1 Syntrophobacterales bacterium | reverse complement strand
GGAACAAATAGGGACGTTGTTGACAAACTATACTTCTCTAATTTTGACGTCGTATAATTTTGGCCACTGCCGAGGTGGTAACACCTAATTGCCGGGCGATTTCGGCCAATGTTAAACCCGCTTCTTTCACCAGTTGTATTGCCAGAGCCGCGCGCAACCTGGACACCTCTGCAAGACGGCTTCCGGATCGAAGCAATTTCACATCTATTTTCCGCTTTTCGCACTCCCGGCAAATTAGTGCTGTAGTTTCCTTTTCCAGGTCTTGGGGACGCAACTGATGTTTGATCTTTCCCTCAGCTTGATTATATACATTTTCAACAAAATCACCGCAACCAAGAATTCTTTCGTCACCCTTTTCGAATATTCCGGATTTTCGTAATGATTTTACGACCGACCACCCGCCCAGGCTGCGGATCAAACCGCCCCCCACCAGCTCTGGCCGCCGCCCCTGGTCTGCCCCTTGTCTGACAAATTCAAGATAGGCTTTACGCGCAGGGCCTTGGCGTGAACCAAACCATTTTAGAACATACTCCAGATCCTGCCAGTTGTTTTTTTGGGTGCCAACCAAGACCGAATGCCCGCACCACTTATAGCGGTTCAACCTGCTTAGCATGTCGACCTGTCCAGCCCGCAGAGGGTTTAAATGAATGTACCGGACCAGTTCCTTAAAATAATGGTCCTCCTGGCAAATTATCGACTTATAACGATTTTGAAACAGATGCCCATAGCGGTTATGTCGCCGGTTATAACCGGCGGCATATGCAGCCAGGAATCTCCGCATAAAGTTTGGAAGGCCGCCAGGGCCGCTGCGAAGCAGAATATGGGCGTGGTTGGTCATCAGCGCCCAGGCGTAGATAGACGTTTCCGTCTCTTCTGACAGCTTACCAAGCCGGAATACGAAATCCTCTCGATCCTTTTCATCATCAACGATGTTGCGTCGCTCGATACCTCGAATCATCACATGATGCAAGGTTCCAGGCGCATCTAATCTGGCTCCACGCGGCATAACAACCTCACCGTTTAAACCGTGGGAACAGCATATTCCAACTTGTCCAATTTGTCAACAACGTCCCCTTCGCACCGCGCTTGTCCAATTTGTCAACAACGTCCCCTTCGCACCGCCGACGTCCCCTTCGCACCGCGTCCCCTTCGCGCCGGGTGACGCCGTCGCGGGCCTTTCTCACGCGATGTGAAGTTCCATATGCCGTTCCCAATCTCTCGCCGAGGCAACCTTGAGATAGGCTTTGGCCTCCTCCTCGGTCATGACGGGATTCTGATATTTGACCCCGATAAAATCGCACATGACCGAGAAAAGATAGGTATTGTCAACGTGTCGGCCAAGGCCCAGTTCCTGGGCCCGATGACCGTAAGCGAGGATGATCTGGTCTTCCGCGGTGTGATTGGTGGAGGTAAACCCCACGTTGCCCCTTCTTACGAGGGGAGCGCCACCCTTGCCGTAATGGCTGTCGGCCAGGATTCTGCCCATAATCCCGTCCGGCTGGACGATAAAATCGCCGGGATAGGGATGGTAATCGGGTTGCATGGCCTGCTGGATCATGGCGGCCTCAGGATCGGAGATGCGGAAACGGGTATATTTTTCAAAGATGTCGCGCACTTCAGCAGCGGAAGAATTCCTTTTTAGATATCTCTTGATCATCTCAAAAGAGCCCGTCATGGGCAGGTATTTTTTCAGCGCTTCGGTCGAATCATTGTACTCCGTACCCGTGCCGTTGATGCCCCAGCCGCCATTGCCGTGGTCCGAGGTTACGATGACCAGGGTGTGCCGATTGGCCTTTAAAAACCGGTCAATCACGCCCAGGGTCAGATCAAGTTCGTAGGTGTCCTGAATTGCCGCCCAGGCGTCATTGGAGTGGTTCGCATGGTCAATCCGGCCCGCTTCCACCTGCAGTATGAAACCCTTCGGGTTTGTCGCGAGTTTCTGGAGGGCGATTTCAGTCATCTCGGGGAGGCTGGGCTCTTGCCTGCCCAAATCCTGGTTATTGACCCGGTCGAGATAGTAACTGATATGGGATTCATTGAAACTTCCCATCAGGGGCCTTGCGGAGGAAGAGATCCCCGGGGCAAGGAGCCCTCCCCGTTCTTTCACCACATCGTAACCTGCCTCGGCGAAGGCCCGATAGAGGTCTTTCTTGTCCTTTCTTTTGGCGGGATCGAAATGACGGCTCCCGCCACCCAGGAGGACCTCGGGTCGAAACTTGAGGTAATCCAAGGCGATGGCGTCTTCGTTGTCTCGCTGGAGTTGATGGGAAACCCAGGCAGCCGGGGTGGCATGGGTCAACCGGGCCGTTGTCACCATCCCCGTGGCATAGCCCTGTTCCTTTGCCAGTTCAAAAATGGTTTTTAGCGGCCGTTTGTCCGGCAGGACAGCGAGGATGCGATTCATGGTCTTCGATCCCGTGGACCAGGCCACCGAGGCTGGGGCGGAGTCCGTGACAATGCTGGAGAGGCTCCCGGTGGACATGTACCCCAAAACAGATGTCCTGTCTTTCATGCGGGCGTAAAAATTGCTGCCCTCTTCCCCAAAAAATCTGGTTCTCGTTTCATGCATCCCTTTGATGACCCCCAAGGGCATCCCGTCTCCCACGACAAATATCACGTTCCGAGCCCCGGAAGCGGGCTGTACAGAGGCCTTGGCCGTCGATCCCAAAGTGGGGAGGATGCCATACATCGCCCCGGCCCCCGCGATCTTCAATAAATCTCTCCTGCTGATTTCCGCTGATGCGCCAACAAGCTTTGTTGATTTCATCTGGACCTCCTTTTTTCGAGATTAATTGCACCTCTGTTAGCTATCTATGGTCCGAAAGTCGAGCTATGATCAAACGCGATCTTCAACCATGACTACATCGTAATAGGTCTATAATTCATGTCATTTCGCCCAGAGGGAGAAATCTGGTTTTAGTAACATATCGTAAATAAGATCCCTCCCTGCGCTCGAGACGATCTAAAGGTCGGATTTCCCGCTCCGGTCGAAATGACAAATAGGGAACGCCGGAGTTTTTACCGCGGCATCAATCTTAACTTACGCGGAAATCAGGGGCTGGCGCTGCTGCCTCTCCAGGCAGATAGACGTGGCCATCCATGATCCGCCGCGCCGTCCGGTAAACCGTGGCGGAGAGGTATATCGGTTCAGCGCCGTTCAGGAAAAAGTCTGCTTTCACCTCGATGGAACCGCCTGGGTGCCCGATTGTCACGGTGGCGGGATGGGGGCGTTCCAGCCGGACCATCTCCCACACCAATGTCCCTTCGATAGCGGCCGCCCCGGCGGTGCCCACGGCACCGGTAATCGGGTAGGCGCCGTGGGCCCTCCCCAGGGAGATCATCCTGGCAACCAGGTCAATGGCCGCTTCCGGCAGGTCCTCTCCCCGAAAGAACAATGCCCTACTTGTACCGCCCCGCATGATGGCACAGGATATCCGTTTCTGCATGACCGCTTCCTAATTCAATGTACGAGGGGGGCAGATTTAAAATCTGTCCCCCTCGTGTGCTGACTGCTGTCGTTATCCACTTACATCCTTCAGCGCCTTTGGTTTTCTGATCAGGGGATAGACGATAGAAAAAATCGCCGCCGCAATCAGAATGGCGCTGATGGGCCGGGAAATCAGGATCAGCGGATCACCTAGGGAAAGCAAGAGCGACCTGCGCAAGGAGGCCTCGGCCAGATCTCCCAAAACCAGGCCTAAAACCGCGGGCGCGATGGGGAAGCCGTATTTGCGCATGTAGTAGCCGAGCAGTCCAAAGCCGAACATAAGGAAGAGATCGTCCATGTTATTACTCAGGCCGAAAGCTCCAATGACGCAGAGAATCATGATGGCGGCGGAAAAGACGGAGTAGGGCAGCCGGTTCAATTGTAGAAAGACACGAATCCCGAAAATGGTTAACCCCAAAAGAAAGATATTGGCCATGAGCATCGCCACGAAGATGCCGTAGATGATGTCCGGACGCGTAGTGAGCAAAAGCGGACCGGGCTGCATCCCGTGGATCAAGAAGGCGGCGATGAGCATCGCGGTTGTGTTGCTGCCGGGAATCCCTAAAGATAAAAGAATAGTCATGGCGCCGCCGGTGGATGCGTTGTTCGCGCTTTCGGTGGCCATCAAACCGTCCACGGCTCCGTTACCGAATTTTTCGGGATTCTTGGAAATCCGCGCGGCCTCGCCGTAGGCTAAAAAGGAGGCGATCGTCGCCCCCGCGCCGGGCAGCGCGCCTACGATGGTGCCGATGATCGGCGATTTGATCAGCGTGCCCCAGTTGCGCTTGAACTCCGCAAATTTCGGCAGTTGACCCTTCATGCCGTGATACTTGGCACCGCCCTTGTAGGCCTGAAATGGTTCCTGCGCCTCGATGAATATCTCCGATACTGCCAGAAGACCAACCATCGCCACCACGAAACTGATCCCCCCCAAGAGGATAGTAGTATCAAAGGTAAACCGCTCCTGACCCGAGATACCGTCCGTTCCGACCGTCGCCAAAAATATGCCGAAAAGACAAGCAATCATGCCCTTTAAAACAGAGCCGCCCGAAAGACCCGAAACGACGCTCAAGCCCAGCATGGTCAGGGCAAAATACTCCGGCGGACCAAAACGCAAGGCAAAATTGGCGATAATCGGGGTCGCGCCCATCATGACAAAAACACTGAAGATGCCTCCGCCGATGGAGCAAATAAGAAATACCCAGAGGGCATAGGCGGCGTGGCCCTGTTTCGCCAAGGCATGTCCTTCGATAACCGTGGGAACCGATGAGGGTTCTCCCGGTATGCCGAAAAGAATCGATGTGATCGACCCTCCGGTGATCCCACCGCAATAGGCCGCAACCAGAATCGTAAAGGCGGCCAAAGGCGACATGGTATAGGTGAAGGGCAAAAGTAAAACAACCCCCATAGAGGTGCTGATCCCCGGCAGAGCGCCGGCCAAGAGACCCCACAAACCACCCAAACACAAAACCAGGATTATCTCCGGCTGAAGAACCGACGCAAAGGCCGACAGGTAATGTTCAAACATCATATCCCCCTAATCAATATATAAACCGGCTCAACGCCGCCAAAAACTCCCCGCCCCGGGGCAGGGGAAGATTCAAGAACCGGCCAAAAACAACTACAGTCAGCGCCGTCACCAACGCCGGCGAGATTGCCAGCACCAGCTTGCGTCTTTCTTCCAGGGAAAGGATAAAGGCATACACGAAGATGAATGTAGAAAGAATGAATCCGATCCAGGGCATGACAATGATATATCCCAAGAGACAAATCACGCTTAACCAGTACTTCCTCCTCCCCTGCTTTAAGACCAGGGCGGCCTCATCGGATAAAAATTCCGAGGCGGCGCCGTCCTTGACCTCCTTACGATACTTCCTGAAGTTGCCAATCAAAAGGGCGATGCTGAGAGTAAGGGCGCCGGAGAGGATCATAATCGGCCAGAATTCACTGCCCATGTCGCCGAAACGTCTGACCCCCTGCATCCGGAAAGAATACAAAAGCATGAAACCAAAAAACAAAACCGCCACGCCATTGGCAATTAGTTCGTCTTTTTTCATGGAAAAACCTCCTTGGGTTAAAAAGGTGCCAATTTAAGTCTCGAGTGGCGGCGCTTCATTGTCACAGCGGCAAGAGTCAGAAGGACTCCCTCTACCTTGAGGGGAACGGGGAGTGAGGGGAAGGGGGAGAGGGCGAATATAGCTGAAATTTATCTATTCATCTCCCCCATCGCCTATATCCCCTCCCGAAAAGAGCAGGGAAAGACAGAGCTTTGCGCAAAGCCAGGAATATTTGACCACGTGTAACTGAATCTTTATTAAAAGGGCAAAAAAGCGAAGAAGCCGCTCCGCACCCTAAAACAAAGGCATTCCTATCTGAGATAACCCAGATCCTTCAAGACTTCAGTGAAAAACAGGATTTGGCCATCGGCAAACTTTGTAACCGCTTCCGGTCCTAAATAACCAGGGCGAACGTTTAGCTGAGTGTCCTCCAAAAATTTCCGGTAAACCGGAGTCTCGGTCGCCTTTTTAAAGGTGTCATGGAGAAACTTGGCCCGCTCCGGAGCCGTGCCCTTCTTGACCGCAATGGCCCGCATCAGGCCATGAGTATAATCGATCCCCAGTTCCAGGGTGCAGGGCGTATCAGGCAGGGCCGGATGCCTCTTATCCATAATAGTAACCAAGGCCCGAAATTTACCGGCCTGAATCAAAGCAAGCGATTCCGCAACCTCTTCCCAGGCGGTGTGAATATGGCCGCCTAAAATCGCGGCCTTGATCTCGGCGCCGGACTCAAAAGGAACAAACGTCACCTCCACCCCCAGCTTCTTGAAAAAAGCCACCGTCCCGATCTCCGACCAGGCGCCGGGAGAGGTTCCCCCGACCTTCAAAAAACGCGGGTTCTTTTTCCCGTAATCAATCATATCCGCCAGTGTCTTAAATCTCGAATCGGCGGAAACACAGATCACGTTGGTGTCATGCTGCAGACGCATCAAAAATTCAAAATCACGCATGACGTGCGCCCTGGTCCTGGGTTTCACAGCGTCAATCAAGTGCGAGGTCGTTACAAACAACACGGTATGCCCATCGGCCGGAAGTCCCGCCACATGGAGCATCCCCCTGGTGCCGCCCCCGCCGGGCATGTTGGTAACCACTACAGGAACCTTCAAAAGAGGCTTCAGACCCTCCACCATTGCCCGGGCAGCCGTATCCGCGCCACCACCGACGCCAAAGGGAACTACAATCTCAATCTGCCGCTCGGGGAAGGCCAAAGCCACTGTCCAGCTGCCGATTACTAAAACGCCGGATACCAAAATACCCATTATGAGTAACGATAACTTCTTCATCCTACTTCCTCCTTTTTTAATTTGTCGCTCCGTAAAGTTGATTTAAAGGAAAACACAAGATTAAGCTTTTTACAACTAAATTATCTGTCCGCTTCCCGTCGGGCCGGCTTTGCCGCACCGCCTAAGGCTTTCAGTAGTCCCGCCACTGGAGAGCCTCTTCTTCCGAGGGGAGCATATAAAGGACATCCTCATTGGGGTGGCGGTAGAGTCTTGCATTTTGCCGCTTTTGATCCAGGAAGTGACCGATCAAGCCGATGGTCCGGCCCAGAACGAATAATCCGTTTAAGGTTCCGCTGTCAATCAATTCGTCTATTTCTTCGTTACTGTATAAACCCGTGGCCCTGACTATATCCACAAACAGGACGCCGATTACGCCATCGACGTTCAGGATGAGGCTGTTTTTTTTGGCGGTGGTCAGTTTTTCCACCTCCAGAGCAAAGTTTAATGTCGGGTGTTGCGGGAGATTTGCCTGGGCCCATTCCTTGATTAGCTTGACACGTAAATCCGGATTCTGGACGCTCTTGACCCGGTGGCCTATCCCTTGAATGTTTTCGCCCCTGGCTTTCATCTCATCTATAAACTGGCGGGGAGAGATGCCACGCCCAAGCGCACCTTTGAACTGCCTGGCCGCATCATCCAACGCGCCGCCAAACCGGGGCCCAATGGTCAGCACCCCGGCCGCGACCGCCGCGGTCAGATCCTTTCCGGCCCGGGCAGTAACGATGGCGTTATGCGCCCCGCTCACGCAAGGCCCATGATCAGCGGTGATCCTCAAGGCCAGATCGAAAAACTCGGTAACGTATCCAGGCAGTCGTTTCTTGAACCACAGAAGAGAGATTACATCGCCTATACTATAGTTCTCACTGATGATTTTGCTGATCGGCACTCCCGCATACAGTAATTCCGAACCGCTTTCATCGGAGATGGTGCAGGTCATGTTCGCCGGTTTTCTCATCGCCTCGGGGATGTACTCTACTGGAATCTCCGGGGCGCTTTCTACCTGCTTTTTAATGAGAACGTTTTTTGCCAAGAGATCCTCGTAAACGGATTTGATAGCCTGGCCAAAATCGTCATAGGAGGAAGGAACTATAGCTCCCGCCTCTCGCAGGGCGCTGTTTTTGGCTTCCGCCGTCTCGGAAGCGCCGCGGGCCATCGCGCCCGCATGTCCAAACTGCACCTCGCCGGGGAATACCCCGGCACAGGTGCCGGTTACCCAGGCGACCAGGGGCTTCTTAATTCGTCCACTAGCGAGGGCATCGGCAATCCCGTATTCTTCCCGGCCACCTACTTCCCCCAAAACCACCATAAATTTAATTGTCGGATTGGCCTCATAACGCAATAGGTGTTCCAGGAGGGTTGAGCCGGGGTAAGCGTCCCCACCGATGGCAACTCCTTCATGGGCGCCATCGGCGTTCACAGAAAGTACATGCAGCATTTCATTGAGCATGCCACCCGACTTGGATACAAAGCCGACTGACCCCGCTGAGTGCAATTGGGACAGGACAAGGTTGGATATGGCGCCGCCGGCATTTCCGACCTTGAACGCGCCGGGGACAATAGCGCCGACCGTTGCCGGGCCGATGAGCCACTTGCCCAGCTTGTTTTTGAGGGCGATCAACTCCCGGGTGTGCCGCTCCGGGATGCCTTCGGCGATGATGGCCAGAGTCCGCACCTGTGGCAGATTAAGTGCCTCCAGGGATACCTTGTAGGCCGATCTCTGGGAAGCGAAATTGATCACCACATCAGAATCCGGATGTCTTTTAGCCGCTTCCTTAAGGTCGTTATAGATGGGGATAAGAATCTCTTTTCGCCCAAAAAAGACCTGCATAGTACCTTTATTTGACCCCGCCTGGTCCACGACGCAGGCAACCGATGGGGTAATCCTGCGACAGAGAAAGTCAAAATCCAGCATCCGCTGAACAGCCCGCTGCTGATTTCCGAAAATTATTGCCTTGGTATCTCGGTCAAAGAGAATATAATCCGGTTTCACCGCCATTTCAGTTTCCTTTCACCAATGATTCAATTGCCATTTTGACAATACCGGTCATGTGCAACTCCGGCCCGTGGACCTCCATCTGAAGGCCCAAGCGTTGCGCCGCCTGGCGTATCTTTGCCAGTCCCACTACATAGTTTGGTCCCGCGCGCCTGACATAGATGCGGATGTTCTGTTCTTTTATCCGTGAGGCGTACTCCGTCAGGGCTTCAATGACGCCGTCGAAGGTTTTCGATACGTCAGTAAAATTGGCGATACCGCCGCCGATAATGAGTACCTTGCCCCCCGGCGCCTTTTCTTTCGTCATCAGGCTAAGCAATGTCCTGGTGTATTCTCTGGTTTCCTCGGTCGTTGGGTCGCCGCTGTACTCCCCGTAATTAGCCAGTTCGTCGCCAAACCCCAAATCCACCACGGTATCGGTATAGATGACACTGGCCCCGCCACCCGCAACCATGGTCCAGACCCGTCCCTGAGGGTTGAGAATGGTCAACTTCATCGACGAGCCGGATTTGCGATCGAGCTCCGCAATGTATTTCTCTTCCGGAACGAGGCTATGGCCGAAAGGTTCCGGAAAGACCGTTGTTCCCCAGCTTTCGCTGCATAGAAAGGCAGCGGCGTCGTCGAGCCTGGCCTTGACATCCAAGGGCATAATCTGATCCCCCGCCACGACCAGGGGATTGAATTCTAGAAAACCAAAATGGAGGTCACGATAAAACTTAAAACAGGCGTGGATAAAGTCGGCCAGGGGCGTAACTTCTCCTCCCGGAAACTGCCCTTTCAGAGGCGCTGCAAGGTCAACCCCTGTCGGCTCGGCGCCCGTAGGCACATCAATGGTGATTACTTTATCCTGATTTTCCTCGACATCAATGCCCCCCAGCGGCGAGAAGTAGATGCAATCTCCCTCCCGCTGACTGCTGAAGGCGAGGTAACACTCCTCTGTTGCGCGGTGAGGAATCATTGGCTCCACTATGAAGTGGGTCAATGTTCCTTTTATGCCGGCATCAAGCGGAAGGCCGTTTGACGAAAAGGCCTGGTGGACCACCGCCTCCCTATTCATCCGGGCGGCTATCCAAGTTTTAGACTGCTCAAAATCAGCATTGACTAAAAGCAGGTTATTCTTACCCCGCTTGCCGAAAAGTTGGTCGGGCTTAACTACCAGGCTCTCATTTTTCAACCAGGGATTTCCCTTCACCTGATCCTCAAGAGAGTTATCAGGGGTTACCAGAACAGCCCGCCCTGAATATTTTATCCTTCCTTCCGAAAATTTCTCCAGGTGCCTTGCCAGCAGAATCTTGGCATGGTATTCCCTGATGGCCTTTTGTGCCATACCTCTTCTCCTTCTCTTCATCTTCGTATTTTAAACGAGCATCTAACGAGTTGTCTTCATAGTCATGCCGCCAATCAATTATCATGCCACTGAATGTTGACGGCTTCGTAAAAAGTCCGGCTGACTACGCTAAGATAAATCCCTAAAGTCCAGTTTTACGGAGTTTTTACCGCTTCAACAATGTTGTTGCGGGTAAACAGCCAGTAAAGCAATTTCAGGCTAGGCTTCTCCGGTTGCCATTGGTTCATCTGTTAATTTATATTGACAGATAGTTCATATTTGTGAAGATAATGTTAAGTAAGTAAGGATGGCCGCAGCGAGGGGGTAGAGAAAGGTTTGGCGGGGGTATTATGACAGCAAGAAAATTCAGATTCGGGGTGATTGCATCAAAGGTCTCCATTATTGACGGCGTCAAGAAGATTCTGGAAGAGGAAGGGCATGAATTGCTTGTTTCTTATAGTAGTTTAGACGACGCGATTCCGGCGGGGAAGAAAATGGAGGCCCAGGGTGTGGAGGCAATCTTAAGTTGGCGGGGTACCGCGCACCTCTTGAGAGAAAACCTTCATATTCCTGTTTTGGAATTCCCGCAAACAGCAATGGATGTGCTGGCCGCGCTGAAGCATGCCTCGCAGCTGGGCAAGAAGATCCTGCTGCCGGCTTTTCGCCGCCTGGTGGGCAATTTGGAACTCATGGAGGAACTGCTGGGCATCACTGTGATTCAAGGGGTCTATTATGATCGGGCGACCCTGGAGACGCTGATTTATAATTCCCTGAGGCAGGAATGCGAAGTGGTTATTGGCGGCCGGACAACGCTTAGGTATGCCAGAAAATACGGTCTCGAGGGGGTGGAGGTGCAGGTTTCCGAAGACGTAATGGCAGCCACTATCGATAATGCCAAATCGGTAATCAGGTCGAACCGGGAAGAGCAGGAAAAGACTCATCGTTATCATTGCATTATCGACTCGGTTTCGGAGGGAATCATTGCTCTCAATCAGGAGGGCTTGATCACCATTGTCAACCAGGCGGCGGTCAATTACCTGCGGGGTGGCAAGGAAGACATGATTGGCAGGCCGGTTGCCGACATTTTGCCCAATTCTCCCATTTCCCGAGTCTTGAAAACCCAGACTGCCATAATCAACAACGTTGAAGATATTCACCAGGAGAGTTTCGTCTTCAATCACATACCCGTCCTGGCAGGCGGACTCTGCGTGGGCGGTGTTTCCACCTTCAGAGACATTTCCAATGTCATGAAGGCGGAAAACAAGGTGCGGAGAACGCTGACTAGAGGTCTGGTCGCCAAGTATCAACTGGCAGATTTAATCCATAGAAGCAAGGTGATGCAAGATGTCATCATGCGGGCCAGGCGATTTGCCCAAACCGATTCGACCATTCTGGTAGTGGGCGAAACCGGAGTCGGCAAGGAGATTATCGCTCAAAGCATCCACAACTTGAGTCGCCGCGGCAGGTTTCCCTTCGTTTCCATCAACTGCGCCGCCCTTCCGGAGCAGCTTTTGGAAAGCGAACTGTTCGGTTACGAAGAAGGGGCCTTTACGGGATCGAAAAAAGGCGGCAAGCCGGGCCTCTTTGAGATGGCTCATCTGGGAACGGTATTTCTCGATGAGTTGACGGCAATGCCGGCAAATGTTCAAGTGCGGCTCCTGAGGGTTCTCCAGGAACGGGAGGTAATGCGGATTGGCGGCGACCGGGTGATTCCGGTGGATGTCCGAATTTTGGCGGCGGCTAACAAGGATATGCAAGAGGAGGTTCAGTCCGGCAGATTCAGAGAGGATCTTTTCTTTCGCCTGAATGTGCTGCAGATTCATGTCCCCCCGTTGAGAGAGCGTCCGGAGGATATACCGGTATTAACGGGAGCTTTCATTCAAAGGTATTCTCCCGCTTTTAACCTGGCCGCGCTTCATATCCCCGGCGAATGCCTTGAGAAATTGTGCGACTACTATTGGCCGGGCAATGTCCGGCAGTTGAACAATTTTACCGAACGACTAGTTCTCCTGTCCAATTCTGTCTTTGACCCGGAGATATTTGACGAACTCTACGCGGAGCTGATCAAGTATGCGCCGGCCAATGAGCCTTGCAGCAAGGAGGCCGCTTTGCCGATAACAAAAACGGTGGTCGTTACGCTGAAAAAAAATGTCGAAGCGGAAATTATTAGGAAGGCCTTGGAGCAGTCGCGCTTCTCCAAGGGAAAGACAGCGGAATTACTGGGGGTAAGCAGAACCACCCTCTGGAAAAGAATGAAAGAAATGAGTTAAAAACAGCCTCAGCGATTATAGATTGCTTAACAAAAAAACATATTGTATGTCACACACACATTAACCAGATGAAGGAGGTCCCCATGACCGGTTCAGAAAAAATGGAGCAGGCAGCGATAAACACCATGCGCTTTCTGGCCGTCGATGCGATTGAAAAAGCCAATTCCGGTCATCCCGGAATGCCCCTGGGGGCTGCGGCAATGGCTTACAGCCTCTGGATGCGGCACCTCGTTCATGACCCCGGCAACCCCCGCTGGTTCAACCGGGATCGTTTCGTCCTGTCCGCCGGTCATGCCTCGATGCTGCTATATTCTCTGCTCCACCTGACCGGTTATGACCTTACGCTGGAGGAAATCAAATCTTTTCGGCAGTGGGGCAGTAAAACCCCCGGCCACCCGGAACGCAACCTCGATTACGGTGTGGAAATTACCACCGGCCCCTTAGGACAGGGGATAGCCAGCGCCGTCGGCATCGCCCTGGCGGAAGCTCATCTGGCCGCCCGTTTCAACCGCGAAGGCTTTCCCCTGGTGGATCACTTCACCTATGTCATGGCCAGCGACGGCGACCTGATGGAGGGAGTCTCTTACGAAGCCTGTTCGCTGGCCGGCCATCTGGGATTGGGAAAACTGATTGTCCTCTACGATGACAACCGGGTCTCGCTCGCGGGATCCACCAACCTCTGTTTTACCGAAGATGTGGCCATGCGATTTGTCGCCTGCGGCTGGCACGTGCAGCAGGTAAAGGAGGGCAACGATGTCCAGGCCATCGATCTGGCCATAACCCGGGCCAGGGAGGAAAACGAGCGACCGTCGATTATTGTGGTGCGCACGGTCATCGGCTGCGGGGCGCCAAAGAAGCAGGGGACGCCCGAGGCCCATGGCGCGCCTCTGGGGAAGGAAGAATCAGCGGCGGCTAAAAGCTGTCTTGGCTGGCCGGAAACGGAAATGTTCCACGTTCCCGCGGAGATCCGGAAACATTTTCGCCAGGCCGTCAAAAGGGGCGCCCGCTGGTCAACGGCCTGGGAGGAGCTTGTGGAGTCCTATGTTGCATCCTATCCCCTGGAAGCAGCGGAATTTAAACGTGTAATTGAGGGCCGGCTGCCGCCTGACCGGGGGGTAAATTTGACCAGCTATCCCGATGACAGCAAGGACATTGCAACCCGTAAGGCCTCCGAAACGGTAATGGCCGAACTCGCCCGGGAAATTCCCGAACTCGTGGGCGGTTCCGCCGACTTAAGCCCCTCCACCTTTACCTGGCTCAAGGGACAGGGCGACTTCCAGAAAACGGGAAACCCGCCGGAGGGCGTTTTGGGAGCCGTGGGGGGAGGCTGGGGTTATGCCGGCAGAAATATCCATTTCGGCGTACGGGAGCACGCCATGGCAGCCATTGCTTCGGGAATGGCAATCCACGGCGGCCTGATTCCCTATACCGCAACTTTTCTAACCTTTTCCGATTACATGAAACCATCCCTGAGGCTGGCCGCCCTGATGGGCCTACGGGTAATCTATGTTTTCACTCATGACAGTATCGGCCTGGGCGAAGACGGACCAACGCACCAGCCGGTAGAGCAGATCATGAGCTTAAGGGCAATCCCCGGATTGACCGTTATCCGGCCGGCCTGCGCCAATGAGACAGTTGCCGCCTGGCGGCAGGCTCTGCTCAATGATCGAGGTCCCACTGCCCTCATCCTTACCCGCCAGAATCTACCGGTCATAAAAAGAACAGGCTTGGCGACGGCCGCAAGCCTGGCCCAGGGCGGCTATATCCTCTGGCAAGCAGGAGATAAACCGGCATTGATTATTATCGCGACCGGCTCCGAGGTGTCTCCCGCTCTAGCCGCGGCCCATAAGATAGCTGACAACGGAACGGCCGTGCGGGTAATTTCGCTTCCTTCCTGGGAATTGCTCGAGGCCCAGCCGGATGATTACCGACGAGAACTGTTGCCGGACGATATTCGCGCGCGCCTGGCTGTCGAGGCGGGAATAAAGTTCGGATGGGAACGTTATGTTGGCCTAGACGGTGCTATTATCGGTATGGATGGCTTCGGGGCCAGCGCACCGGGACCGGTCCTTTTCGAAAAATTCGGCTTTACCGTGGATGAAATAGTACGAGTGGCCGAAAGACTGCTTTCGGTAGCCAGCCAGGATCGCTTACCTCGTAGTAACTAAAAACGGCCGTTTCGGGACGGTTTCGTAAAAATTTCTCCGGCAGAGCGCGCTAATAATGAGGATTGCGGCCTACTTAAAGTAGGCCGCAATGACGAGGGCTAAGGCGCAGCGTAAGCATCCGGACTTTTTACTAAGCCATCAGGATTTGCGCTCTAAAAAAAAAATCGTCAATGCTTCATAATGGTTAATTCTGGCATGATTTATTATTGGATAATAACAGGCGTTTCATTTGCTACTCTAAGTTGCTAAAACATCAAAGCATCAGCTAACTACTTAAAATAACTAACAAATAAGCGTGCCTAATCCTTAGGCAATCCGTTAAAAAGGTGACTGATTCGAAGGTTTGACCGGTTTATCAACGGGGTTATCAACAGCCATTTCCACAGTGGTGTGAATTGCAAATCAAACGTATGGTAATTACGTCTGAATACCGCTTTTTAAGGCTATTGAGGCCAGATTTTGACGCGCCAGCCAAAGGGATCTTCCTTGTGGCCGTATTGAATATTAATCAGTTCGTTATAAATCCTTTCGGTCATTGCTCCGGTCCGACCCTGGTTGATCCGGTATTCGGTGCCCTTGTAATGGATCAGCCCGACCGGGGATACGACCGCCGCCGTTCCCGAGGCAAAAACCTCTTTCAGGGATCCGTCCGCCTGGGCAGCGATCACTTCTTCAATGGCAATCATTCTTTCACGAACCGTAAGGCCCCATTGACGACAGATCTGAATAATCGAGTCCCGGGTAACCCCGGGGAGGATGGTCCCGGTCAAGGGAGGGGTGATGACCTCATCGTTGATAATGAGGAAGATGTTGCTGGTTCCCACCTCTTCGATATATCTTCTTTCCACCGCATCCAGCCATAGTACCTGAGTGAAGCCGCGTGCGGCGGCCAATCGGCTGGCGAAGAGACTGGCGGCGTAGTTTCCCGCAACTTTGGCGCTTCCCGTGCCGCCGGGAGCGGCGCGGACATATTCTTCGCTTACGAATATCTTGGTTGGATTGAAACCTTCGGGGTAGTAGGCGCCCACGGGGCCAGTCAGGATGAAGAAGAGGTACTCATTGGCCGGATGCACTCCCAGGGCCGCCTCGGTTGCAATCATTGTCGGCCTGATATAAAGAGAGGTACCCTTGCCTTTTGGTATCCATTCCCTTTCATGAATCACCAATTTTGTCAGGGCGGCCATAAAAATATCCTCGTCCACGCCGGGCATGCAGAGTCTTGCCGCGGAGACGTTCATCCGCTTGATGTTTTCTTTGGGTCGAAAGAGGTAGATCGAGCCATCATCTCCCCGGTAGGCCTTTAGCCCTTCAAATATTTCCTGCCCATAGTGGAGGCACATGGCGGTCGGTTCCAGTGACAGCGGGCGACAGGGCTCGATTACCGGATCATACCATCCCCGATCGCCGCGATATTTCATGGTAAAAAAATGATCCGAAAAAACCTTGCCAAACCCCAGTTTCGATTCGTCTTCCGGCTTGGTCTTTTTCATCGCCTTAGTCTGTTCGACTATTTTAATTTCCATTCCCCTGCTCCCCCAAATTATTTTTCCCTGCAACTGTCCTTATGGTCAGCCATTATCACTAAATATTTCTTCTATCAAGATTTCTGTAGGAGGAACTTAGGTCACCACAGCAACTTGTTTGCGCAATTCGGGATTCCTAGCGAGCCCTCCGCCGTAACGTCGTCTTTCTTTTTATCAGCGACGCCAGGTGAACCATTTCCTCGCACTTAAGCAGATAGGCCGCGACAAGAAAGCCGCCCAATCCCCCGCCAATTGCCAAAAGCAAAAATGTTAGCCGGTGACGGAAGCCAGCTTGCAGATCCCAGGGGAAAAGAAGGCCGGTAAGCGCAATCACCCCCCACATAAACAGGGATGCGGCCAATATCCTGGCCGTCGAACGCCAAAAATCCCCCCGGAGGAAAACACCTATCCTATGGCGTAAAATCACATAAAGGGTAATCACGTTTACCGCCGAGGCGAGGGAGGTCGCCAGGGCCAGTCCCGCATGTTGCAGGGGGTACATCAGGGCGATGCTGAACACAACGTTGACCGCGAGGGCCAAAGCCGCCGCCCGCAGGGGGGTACGCATGTCCTGAAAGGCATGGAAGGCGGAAACAACTACCCGGATAGTAGAAAATGCCCAGAGGCCCAAGACATAGCAAAAGAGCGCCTCGTTTGTCCTGACCGTATCAAGGGCATCAAAGGCGCCCCGCTGAAACAGGACGGAAATAATAGACTCGCCCAAGACGATGAGGGCAACTGTAGCCGGAATGGTTACAAAAAGAATCAGCCTAAGCGAAAAGGCCAAGGTTTTTTTGAATTCTCCCGGATCGCCCTGACTTGCCAGACGCGCCAGGCTGGGCAGGGCGGCTGTACCAACGGCGATCCCGAATACTCCCAGCGGCAGCTCCACCAGCCGATCGGCATAGTAGAGGTACGAAACGCTGCCGGAGGAGAGCAGAGATGCCAGGATGGTGCCGATTAAGATATTTATCTGATAGACGGCCCCGCCGAACATGGCCGGCAGCATCAGGAGGCCGATTCGTTTCAGCCCCCGGTGGCTAAAATTAAAGTTTGGCTTAAGTTTGACCCCCAGCATCAAGAGAAATGGCCATTGCAGAGCCAGTTGCAGCACTCCACCGGCCATGACTCCTGCCGCCAGCGCATAAACCGGCTCGGAAAAGGAATCGGCAAATAAAATGGTCGCGGCGATCATCGACAGGTTCAGGAGCACCGGCGAAAGGGCGGGCGCGGCGAAGTGCCGCAGGGAATTGAGTATCCCCATACACAGGGCGACCAGCGAGATGAAAAAGATGTAGGGAAACATCAGCCGGGTGAGAAAGACCGTCAGGTCGTACTGGGCTGGCTGTCTGAGAAAACCGGGGGCCATCACGGCGACGATCAGCGGTGATAAGAGGACTCCCAGGAGAGAAACCAGCACCAGAATTATCGAAAGCGCGGTAACTGCCACATTGGCCAGTTCCAGAGCGTCTGCTTTTGATTTTTTTTGGAGATATTCGGTAAAAACCGGGACAAAGGCTACCGTAAGGGAACCTTCGGCCAGAAGACGCCGCAGCAGATTCGGTATCCGAAAGGCCACGAAAAAGGCATCGGTCACCAGCCCGGCGCCGAAATAGGCCGCGACCACCATGTCCCGAAGGAAGCCAAAAATCCGTGAAAGGAACGTGGCCGCGCCCACTATGCCCGCCGCGCGCGCTAGCTGGCCATTTTCGCTTGGAGTCTGATGGTCTTCTGATTCCGGCGGGAAACCTGCCGATCCGTTGACGCTCAAGGGAACCTTCCTTTACTTGAGCAGGAAAAGGAGCTGTTTCATCAGAGAAAGAATTATGCCCTGCACGAACATAATGGCCAGGATGGCGATCATCAGGGACAAGTCAATTCCCGTCGCCCGCAGGGGCAAGAACCTCCTGATGGGAGCCAGTACCGGTTCGGTCAGCCGATAGATAATTCTTACCAGCCGGTTATAGGGATTGGGATTTACCCAGGACAAAAGCGCCCGGATAATAATAAGCCACATAAAAATATCCAGGGCAAAATTAACTATCTTGATTAGTATCGCCACTAGCGGAAACAGCAGGTTGCCTTGCGAAGCTTCCTCAAACATTTCTTGCTTCCTGTAAGCTGATAAATTCCCGCAGTATTGAATTAAAGGTCGCCGGCTCTTCTTGCATCACGAAATGGCCCGCCTCCGGGATAAGAGAAAGAATAGCTCCCCGGATATGCTCTTTTAAATATCGGGAAAGATCTGGGTGGGTCAAACGGTCTTCAAGCCCGCAGATAACCAGGGTTGGCAAGGTGACTCGGTCGAGCTGGCCGGTGAAGTCAAAACGGCTACATGCCAGCAGGTCCCGGTAGAGCACCCCCGGCCGGGACCTGTTTAATTGCGCCTGCAAGAAGTTTGACAGGCGCCCGCGGTTTTTTTTGGCTAAGGCAACCACTCCCACCAGCGAAGTCACTTCCGCGGGATTCGTCTGCAAACTGGTCAGCAGGCCTTGATCAACCGCCAGCCGGGCGCCGCCGCCAACCAATACCAGGGCGGAAAAAGCATCCGGGTTATTACCGGCCGCAGCCAGGCACACCGCCGCCCCCAATGAGTGGCCGATCAGAATGGGCTTTACCAGACCCAGTTTGTCGCAAGCCTTCTTTACCCAGACGGCATAGGCAATGACATCCTCTTGCGCTTCCCCTCCCGAGTGGCCGTGACCGGGAAGTTCGAATGCCAGCAGATCGCTCTCACCTTTGAAGGAGGTAAGCTGTTCACGCCAGGTGGTATAATCACCTCCCGAGCCATGTACAAAAAAAAGGGGGCTGTTCGCGCTTCCGGAGAGGCCCTTTTCCCGCCAAAAGCTCAGACCGATCCCGTTAATTATAATCTCCTCCAGCATGAAACCCCTCTTAATTTCAGTATGGTCTTAGATTTGTCTAGCTATCACAATTGGTGGTTACTTGGCAAACGATGTTTTCCCTGGCACTGAGGGGGACGGCAGTGCAAATATGCATTTCTTGGTCGTTGTAAGCATGATCACCACAACCCGCGAGCAGGCGGAGTACTTCTGTCCCTGCAGCCGTAAGCGGAAGCGCAGATCTTAGGCGCCGCCTGATGATTGCCGCCGACTTAATGAGAATAAGAGCCCTTGCCTCCACGGGGAAGAGGCGTTATGCTTTTTGAAGCATGTTAAATCATTACATCAAGAGGAGCTGGAAAGAT
>JBBIRO010000050.1:0-21301 GCA_037441775.1 Syntrophobacterales bacterium | reverse complement strand
AGCGATTGGGGCTGCCCGGTGGATTCCAGAACCCTCATCCAGATATTGCCCGTGGGATCGAGCTGGGTACCGGAAGATATTACGTGGAACGGGAGATGGACATATTCTTCCTTCATCAGTGCAACGAGCATGCCGGTCTTCCCTGCCATGCCCGCATGAGCGGCATAACTTCCCAGAGCGCCGCAGTAAATACTGTCGCTGGCGTTTGCCGGAACGCTCCGAATCATGTAGCTAGGGTCGATATACTTAAGATTAATATCGATACCTCTATTTTTGAAATATTCTTCGATTGCCTTCTTCAGGTAAGTCCCAATATCAAACAGTTTCGGGTTGCCGGAGGCGTCAGTTTCCCGTTCCTGGCTGCCATGAGGGAAGATATCCTGGCCGGCCCCTTCGGCCACCAGGATCACACAATGTCCTCTATTCAGAAGCCTGCGCTCGATTGCCGCCAAGAGCCCCTGTTCGCCGTTCAGGTCAAAGGGAACCTCTGGAATTAAAACAAAATTGACATCCCGTTGGGCAAGGGCTGCCTGAGCGGCAATCTGTCCGGACTGCCGCCCCATAATCTTTACCAGCCCAATGCCCAAAGGCGCACCCTCCGCCTCCACATGGGCGCACTGAATTGCCTTAACCGCCTCTGATATTGCGGTGTCAAAGCCAAAACTTTTTTGAATCAAGTTGAGATCGTTATCTATGGTCTTAGGAATGCCAATGAGCGAGATATTGAGCCTTAAGCGGGTAATTTCTTCTGTTATCATCCGGGCCGCACGCATCGAACCGTCACCGCCGATGCAAAACAGGATATCCACGTTGCTGCGTTTGAGAGTCTTTAGCATCTCCGTCACATCCTGGCGGCCCCGGGAAGATGAAAGGATGCTGCCCCCCTTGGTGTGAATATCATTCACCGAATCCGGAGTTAGTTGCAGGTGTTGATGACCGAAACTGGGGATCAGTCCCTGGAAACCGTATCTGACGCCGATAATGTTTTTTAAACCGTAACGGTAATACAATTCCATGACGATCGCCCGGATAACATCGTTGATGCCCGGACAGAGACCGCCGCAGGTAACTATAGCCGCCTTGGTCATGGATGGCTCGAAAAATATCTTTCGGCGCGGGCCGGCAATCTCAAAAGAAAGTGGTTGACCGTCGGGTCCTAATTGGGACAGGCAATCAGGAAGGTAACTGTTGAAAAGAATACGCCTGGTGTCATCGATGAAATATCCCGTATTGATAGGAGATTCTACGGTTGGTTCCCCCAGGGAAGCAATGCTGAAATCGTAGCTTGTTGGATCCAAGGTATCAAGGCTCCTTTCTCGTGGCTAAAATGGATGGCCTCGTAAAAAATAACGTTCCCCCCTTACCTCGCGATGGAAATAAAGGTAAGCGGGAGTTAAGCATTATAAATCACGGATGTTATCATCACCAAAGCCATTACATTTGAAGGGAGAGAAATCTGTTTTGCTTTTTTAGAAAGCATCAAAATTGTTCCTTTGGCTATAGGCAAGCCCACAAGCACCCAATGGCATTACCCGGTCGCGGCCAGATTGGCGGCCAGCAGGCCGGACAGAACTTCGCCTTCATACCCTAATCCTGACCAGAGCATGCCGCCGGTAAGGAAAATGTTGGGTTGCGCGGTTAGGTGTTGCTGAATGCCGAATCCCGTAAGTGATAGATGATTTATATCATACCTGTAGTTAATCATCTCTTGGTATTTTTTGGCGATCGCTACTGATTTATCCAGGTCGAGATAGTCGATATTCTGTTCCAAAAAAGGCAGGAATGATTTGAGGGAAGAATAAACATGACCCGCCGCTTCCTTAAGCTCTTCAGTCATCATTCGCCAGGGTGGCTTTCTGGAAAACAAGGTTGCGCTCAAAGCCAGCCGGCCCTTCGGAGCCCGGCTCAGGTCACCCGCCCTGCTAACTTCTAAAAAAACAACATCTTCCCAGGGGGAGTTATTTTTGTTGCCGTTGCTGACTATCACATAGGGTGCGATCTCCTCTGGTACCGACTGTTCGTAAATTCCCAGGTGGATGGTAAAGGAAAAAAAACGCGGCCTCATTACCTTAAATGATTTTGATAACGGGGAAAATGGTCCCTGACCGAGGAGCAGATTTAGCTTTTCCCAATTGGCGCTGACGATCAATCGCCTGGTTTTCAAAGCATCAATCGAATCGTTGACTGACAAATCGATAGTAATTTCATTGCGAACCTTGATCCTCATTACAGAGGAGCTTTCGAAAAGACGGCCTGAGTTGTTGAATTTATCCTTAAGCAACACCATAAAGCCTCCCCGACCCTGTAATTGGCGGCAACCAATCCGGAAGGGAAGGGCGAGGGCATAAGCGGAGGCAAGATCGCTTGCGGATTTGATATTGATATAGGAGGAAATCAGTCCTAAAGAATGAACAAGAGTCGGAATTGATTTTTCCTGCTTAATCAAATTGCCAAGAGCAAATGATTGCGCCCGCCAGCTTAGGGCGGCTATCATTTTCCAGTTAAAGGCTCTAAAACGCCTGTCCAGAAGGGGTGAATTGAAAGAAATATTTTCAATCAGGCTGTCGATAAGCTTATTTCCCCTTTGGGCTACCTGATAAAAAGCTTTCCGTTTTTTACCCAGGTGCGGAAACTCCCGCTGGAGTTCATCAGATAAAAGACTTATATCTGCCGATATGTCGAGCCTGTTTTTAGGAAGGATGAGCTGCAGAGTGGGCCCGGACTGGTTAGCAGCGGGCAAAAGCTCCGGCAAATCAAGGTCAACTTCTTTAAGAAACCTGTCAATTGCCTGGCCTGGTCTAAATCCAGTGGGGGGGAAGGGATCAAGAGAAAACGAGTATCCTGCCGCTGAATGCAGGCCGGGATGCCCGCCATCTCGGATCAAGGCGGTATTCATTCCCCGCCGGGCCGCGGTGAGGGCGGCAATCAGGGCAGCGAGATCATTTCCTATGACCAGAACATCGTACATGCTGGTTAAAATGTTTTCAGGGGAGGATTGTGGGCAATTGGCACTTTAGGTTGATCAGAATGCCGGATGTGTAGCTTGCCAGCGACAAATTTCAGGCTACCGGCGGCGTAAAGAGCAATCGCCTCCGGCAGTATCCGGTGTTCTTCCCGAAGAATCCGTTCCGCCAGCGACGATTCCGTGTCAGACTGATACACGGGCACCGCGGCCTGGATTATTATCGGCCCGGTATCGACACCCTCATCGACAAAATGAACGGTGCAGCCGCTGAATCGAACGCCATAGTCCAAGGCCTGCTTCTGGGAATGTACCCCAGGAAAAGACGGCAGCAAAGACGGATGAATATTGATGATCTTCCGGGGGAAGAAACGGATGAAAAATGGCGAAAGGATACGCATAAAACCGGCCAGAACTACCAGATCGACCCGATACGAATTAATTATTGCCGCCAGCTCGGTTTCAAATGCCTCTCTACTTTGAAAGTTTCGATGATTGAACGCAACTGGGGGGATCTTATGGTTGCGCGCCCTATCCAAGGCGGGGGCGTCCTCGACATTGCTGATGACGACTCGTATCTCGGCGGCAAGTTTTCCTGATTCGATATGGTCGATAATAGCCTGAAGATTAGAGCCGCTTCCGGAAACGAGTACCGCGAGCTTTAATTTTTCTTTCATAATTTTCACTACTTCCGGGCTGAACAGATTGCTTCTAGCAGTTAGAGCAATACAACTCGCTGTTTTTCGTTGCGGATGATCTCGACATGTCCGATTAGCTGCGCCCTCTGTCCCATTATTGACAGGCGATGGATTGCCTCATCAACGTATGCTTCGGCAATGATCAGCATAAGACCGATCCCCATGTTAAAAACCCGGTACATTTCTAGGGTATCGACGCTACCAATGTCCTCAATGATGCGGAAAATGGCGGGAACTTCCCAATTCTTCGTATATATCACGGCGCGACAACTGGCCGGGATGATTCGGGGAATATTATCTATAAAGCCGCCACCGGTGACATGAACGATTCCTTTTATAGAAAAGTTTTTCAGAAGGTTCAGTACCGGTCGGACGTATATTTTTGTTGGTCTGAGCAGCTCCTGCCCGATTGTTCCTGTAAGACCTTCATGGTTGTCGTCCAGATGTAAGCCTCCCTGTTCCAGGAGAATTTTTCTGGCCAGCGAGTAGCCATTGCTATGCAGACCGCTGGAGGAAATACCGATGATGCGGTCACCGTCCCTAATCTCTGATCCGTCAATGAGTTTTTCCTCATCGACAATGCCGACTGCAAATCCCGCCAGGTCATATTCATTATCCCGGTAAAATCCAGGCATCTCTGCGGTTTCACCGCCTATTAAGGCGCAGCCAGCCTCCTGACAGCCGTTTGCTATTCCCTGGATGATCTGGACATGCCGTTCGGTGTCGATGCGGCCTGTGGCCAGGTAGTCTAGAAAGAAAAGCGGCTCGGCGCCCTGAACAACTATATCGTTGACCGACATGGCAACCAGATCAATTCCTATTGTGTCATGCTTGTCCATCAACTGGGCGATCCGGAGTTTGGTGCCCACGCCATCCGTCGCAGAAACTAAAATCGGTTTATTAAAGCGTGTGGTGTCAAGATTAAAAAGTCCGCCAAAACCACCGATGGAACCCATTACTTCCTTACGGGCCGTTGACTTGACGATAGGTTTTATTAACTCCACGAAGGAATTAGCCTTTTCTATGTCGACACCCGCATCCCGGTATGAAATCCTGTTACTCATAACAGTCCCTTTGAAATTAAAATTAGCCTACCTAAAAGAATGCCGCAAAATTGATAAACCAAGATAGCCGAAAAGTCAATTCATTACTTGCGCATAACCGGAATATCTGTTAGTGCAAATTATATCTTTATGTACGATATTGCTTGATATTTGGCGAATTATTGTTCTGCCGCCGACTATGGATAAAATACCAGAGATAATCAAAAAAATACGATCCCCGTTAATTTTTGCCACGAAGGAATCTTATCGTCACCTGTCAGTGGTGAAGGATTTGGGGATAACTTTAAGCGGTTACCTGCGGGAACTGGAGAAGGCCTTGGAAGTGGGGGGCGAAGGAGTGGATTTGACGCCGCATCCTTACCGGGATCTTATCTCAGCTATGGAATCCAAGCTACAGGGGTTTGATAACTTTGAAACGGCGCAAAAAAAACGGGTCATAGAGGATCTCAAATGCCTGCTTGATGAATTGGATTCGTGCAAACCCAAAGAACCGCTGACGGACAACCCCGAAGATGATGTATCTGTCAGTGTTGAGGCAATACGGCTAGCGCGTCAAAAACTGTCATTACCGGTAGGATCGCTCTCGGGAGTTGGCCCCAAAATAACAGAGCTGCTCAAAAAAAAAGAGCTGCTGACCATAGAAGATTTGCTTTTATATCTTCCCCGGGCTTATGAAGACCGCAGGTTCATTCAGAAAATAGCATCTCTTTCCCAAGGCGTCCGGGCTACAATCGTCGGCAAGGTAATATCATCGACCAGGAAATTTTATGGTCGAAGGCCTGTTTACGAAGTTGAGGTAGACGACGGAACGGGGCAGCTCAAGGCGAAATGGTTTCGGGGGAACATCAATTATTTGCAGCAGATATTCCGGCGGGGCGCCGGGGTTATCATGAGCGGACCGGTCAGCGGTTTCTTTGCTGCCAAAGAAATGATCCATCCCGACCATGAGTTTATCGGCGATGACACGAGCGGCATGGTTCATTTCAATAGGATTGTGCCAATCTATTCCGAAACGGAGGGGCTGCACCAAAAGACCATCAGAAGGATAATGTATCGCCTGGTTGAAGAGAACGCTCGCTTTTTCCATTCGCCGGTACCAGTTTCAATACTCAGGAGAAGGAATCTTCCGGCCATCGGGGATACAATCAGATATGTTCATTTTCCTCCCGATCATTACAATCCGGAATTATGCAATCAGGCCCGATCAGATTCCCACCGGCGTATTATCTACGACGAGTTTTTCTTTTTTCATTTAGGGCAGGCCATGATGAAGGCAGGCTATCACACCGAGGCGGGCCCTTGCTTAAGGAGCGGCGGGGTGAAGCTTAGCTATTTTTACCGTAACCTGCCGTTTACTCTGACTGAGGCACAAAGACGCGTCATTGCTGAAATCGAAGTAGATATAGCGGCAGGAGGTGCGATGCACCGGCTTCTCCAGGGTGATGTCGGCAGCGGAAAAACTGTTGTCGCCGCCGCCGCCATCATTATCGCCTGTGATAACGGTTATCAGGCGGTAATGATGGCTCCCACGGAAATACTGGCGGAGCAGCATTATAACAACATTAGGGCCTGGTGCGAACCGCTAGGCCTCAAAGTTCTCCTTCTTACCGGAAGGAGTAAAAACAAAGGGCGGGCGGAGTTGCTGGAAATGATCGCCCATGGTGATGGAAACATCATTATCGGCACCCATGCTATTTTAGAAGAGGACGTAATTTTCGCCAATCTTGGCCTGATTGTGATCGATGAGCAGCATCGGTTTGGAGTGGCTCAAAGATCAGCACTGAGAAAAAAAGCGCGAAGTCCGCACGTACTGGTCATGACGGCGACCCCAATTCCTCGCACTCTGGCGATGACCGTTTACGGGGATTTGGACGTTTCGGTGATCGATGAACTGCCTCCCGGTAAGAAGGCTATCCGAACCATGGTTTTTTCCGAAGAAGGCAGGCAGATGGTCTATCAAATCGTTCGTAAGGAAATTGCTAAGGGAAACCAGGCTTTTATCGTCTACCCGCTGGTAGAGGAATCCGAATCCCTGGATTTGAAAGACGCAACCAATATGGCGGCGCATCTCCAGAGGGACATCTTTCCTGAAAGGAAAGTGGGATTGATTCATGGTCGAATGAAATCTCATGAAAAAGAAGAAGTAATGCAACTTTTCAAGGATTCTAAACTCGACATGCTTGTTTCCACTACGGTTATTGAGGTGGGAATAGATATTCCCGAGGCTTCGGTAATGGTCATCGAACATGCCGAACGGTTTGGCCTGTCCCAGTTGCACCAACTGCGGGGCAGGGTAGGAAGGAAAGACAAACCAGCCTTTTGCCTGCTTTTGACCCAATCTGGACAGTCGCCTACGGCAATTAAGAGATTGCGGATAATGGAAAAGACCAATGACGGGTTTGCCATTGCCGAAGAAGACCTTGCCATTCGAGGTCCGGGAGAATTCATGGGGACAAGGCAGTCGGGGCTGCCTGATTTCCGGATCGGAAATATTATCCGGGACGCCCGGCTGCTCTCCGAAGCCAAAGCCGACGCCGCGGAAATTATCAAATCCGATCCAATGCTGGATCAGGGGCAACATCAGGCCTTGAGGGAGATGATGATTATCAAGTGGCAGGGGAAGTTGGAACTATTAAAGACAGGCTGATATAGTCGTTTTGTAGCAACGGGCAGTAATGCTTCAGTCATGAATAGCGGCGGTTAAATAGTTGGTATGAATGGGTAGTCACGTCCCTTTTTTGGCGGCAACGATATATTTACCCGCCGTCAGTCAAGTCAAGTTCGCAATAACTCACCAAAACGTAAGTTTCAGGACGGCTTAATAAAAAGACCGCAGAGGCACGGCGCGCAAATCGTGGTCATGAGGCGTGGTTTACGTAGACCTTGAGTGCCGAGGGATTTAAGCGCTACACCTCATCGAGGACTTTTCACGAAGCCGTAGCTCAGGAATGCATCGCTACCCCAATGGTATTCGATTTATTTTGACAAACCAATCATCTCTGTTATAGATTTTATCAGATAACCGGCCAGCGTAGTGGAGGAGAGATTCATCTGGTTTGGGATAGCGTAGAGAGGACGATATGAGAGAAATTAAGGTTGGTCTGTTGGGATTTGGAAATATCGGCGCCGGTGTGGTAAAGCTTCTGCACGACAACCAGGAACTGATAACAAAACGTCTGGGTACAAGCCTTGTTCTTAAGTGGATTGCCGATATAGATATCCAAAGGCCACGTAATGTGCCGCATTACGACGCCATGCTCACCACCAATGCCTGGGAGGTGATCAACGATCCGGAAGTGTCTATAATTATTGAACTGATAGGCGGATATGAGCCGGCGAAGACTTTTGTCCTGGCCGCCTTTGATCAGGGTAAGCATGTTGTCACAGCCAACAAGGCGTTACTTGCCGCTCACGGCAACGAGATTTTTGCCAGAGCTCAGCAACGGACTGTTAATATTGCGTTTGAAGCAAGTGTCGGCGGCACAATACCAATTATCAAGACCTTGAAAGAATCGCTGGCGGCAAATAGATTCAAGTCGATTATGGGTATCATGAACGGGACGTCGAATTTCATCCTTTCGAAAATGACGGACGAAAATAAGGATTTCGAGCCAGTCCTCGCAGAAGCGCAAAGGCTTGGTTTTGCCGAGGCGGACCCTACCTTTGATGTGCAAGGTATTGATGCTGCCCATAAGCTGGCAATAATTCTTTCTTTGGCCTATGATGTCCGGGTTGATTTGAAAGATATATACCGCGAAGGCATAACAGCAATCACCAGACAGGATATTGATTTCGCCCTGGAGCTGGGCTATCGGATCAAACTCTTGGCTATCGCCCGTAACAGAGGTGGATATATCGAGGCCAGGATACATCCGACCATGATTCCTAAAGACGAATTGCTCGCCAACGTGAACAGCAATTTTAACGCGTTTCAACTTGCAGGTGATGCATCCGATTCAGTATTTCTCTATGGGCAGGGCTCGGGGATGATGCCCACCGCAAGCGCTGTAGTTGGTGATATTATGGATATTGCCCGCGACCATCTAAAGGGCATTACTTGCCGAGTACCAGGACGCTCCTGCGTTGAGGAGGAGATGCGGGATATTTCCCTTTTGCCCATGGCTGATGTGGTCACTAATTACTACTTCCGCTTTTCCGCGCTGGATAGGCCGGGGGTGCTCTCCAGGCTATCCGGAATCCTGGGATTAAATAACATCAGTATTGCTTCGGTGATTCAGAAGGGAAGGACCGAGGTCGGTCCGGTTCCGGTAGTAATGGTCACCCATAAAGCCAGGGAGGCTGATGTAATGAAGGCTCTTACGGCTATAGATGAGCTTGACGCTGTAGCCGGCAAGACCGTTCTTATCAGGATGGAGGACGACAAGCTCAAATGAAATACGTAATAATGCTGGGCGACGGCATGGCTGATTATCCCATTGCTGAGTTGGGGGGTATGACGCCGCTGGAATATGCCAAAACTCCGAATATGGACGAAATCGCCGCCCGGGGAACCATTGGGCTGGTTGATACCATTCCCGAGGGAATCCCGCCGGCCAGTGATGTTGCCAACCTGGCGATCTTGGGCTATGACGCCGGTCAAACTTATACTGGCAGGGGGCCTTTGGAGGCGGCCAGCCTAGGAATAGACCTTGCCGCCGACGATGTTGCCTTCCGCTGTAATCTGGTTACCCTGGAGCAAAATAACGGATGGCGGATGCGGGATTATACGGCAGGCCAGATCTCCTCCGCGGAAGCCACGGAAATCATCACTGATCTCAACAGTGCATTAGGCACTAGCTCGGTTTACTTTTGCCCCGGAGTAAGCTTTCGACACCTAATGGTTTGGAAAAACGGCAAGGCAGGCATGTCAACCACGCCACCGCATGATATTACCAATCGGGTGATAACCGATTCCCTCCCCTGGGGAGAGGGGGCAGACTTTATAAATCAGCTTATGCTATCCTCACAGGAATATCTTCTCTCCCATCCGGTTAATCTTTCCCGGGTCAGCGAGGGCAAAAAGCCCGCCTCATCGATTTGGCTTTGGGGGCAGGGTAAAAAGCCCCAGATGAATAAAATAACCGATCAATACCAGCTTGCGGGAGCCATGATCTCCGCGGTTGATCTGCTGCACGGAATAGGCAGGTATGCGGGACTTACATCAATCAAGGTGCCGGGCGCCACTGGCTATATTGACACCGATTATCTCGCCAAGGCCCAGTATGCCATCCGGGCGCTTAGCGAAGTGGATTTCGTCTTTGTCCATGTTGAAGCTCCCGATGCGATGGGTCACGAGGGAAACTTGCAGGGGAAAATTCAGGCGATTGAAGATTTCGATGCCAAAGTTGTGGGACCGATTTTAAAAGCGATGCCTCAATACGGTGAATACCGGATAATGGTTGCCAGCGACCATCCGACACCCATCAGTCTGATGACGCATACCTCCGATCCAAGCCCCTTTGCTATCCTCTCGCATTTGGAAGCGGAGAACCAGGGGAGGAATTTTTGCTTTGGTGAAAGTTCCGCAAAAAAAAGTGGAGTTGAAATATCGCCTGGATTCAAACTTTTTAATTTATTTATCAAAGGATGGCCGGCTCTAATTCGTCTTGAATCGGCCAAAATAATCTGACAGGAGAAAATATGACCAACAAAGCAACCAAGCAGGAATTAAAAGAACCAGACAGTTTACAGGTGGCCTTCTGGAAGCTGGTAGGTTATGTATCGAAAAACAGGAAACAAGTCATTATCATATCAGTAGTCCTGCTTGTCTGCATCGCTGCGGTTTTTTCGTGGTTTATCTACAGCGACAGGTACGAGAAGGCGGCGCAGGAAAAATATCGGCAGGCCTATGATTTCGATTTAAAGGGGGGAGTGCGGGCCGGCGACCATGCCCTCAAGGGCTATCTTGATCTTACTTCCACCCATCCCCGCAGCCAGGTCGCAAAATTAGCCTATTATCGTTTAGGGGGCATTTATTACCAGCAGGGGAAATATGATGAGTCTATTTCAACCTATGAAAAGTTTTTGAAATCGTCATTTTCGGATCCGGTGTTGATCTGTTTGGCACACTTCGGCATCGGCTATGCGTCAGAGGCCAAGAAGGATTACGCTAATGCCTTAAAGGCCTTTGAAAAGGCAATGTCTGCCTATCCCGGCGACCGTCTGGCAGTCATCGGCAATAGGAATATGGCTCGTATTTACGAGCAGATGAATGATATTCCAAAATCGCTGGAGCATTACAGGAAAGCCCTGGAGAAGGCAAAAGATCCATCGCAGGAACTTTTTTTGAAAAGAAAGCTGGCCGAGCTGGGATAATACCGGAAGATATACATTTAGTCCAACAGGTGAGACGATTATGTCGAGCGATTACTATCAAGCCTTAGGAATAACAAAGGACGCTACCGTCGAGGATATCAAGAAGTCCTATCGTAAACTGGCGCTTAAATACCATCCCGACCGCAACCCCGGAAACAAATCTGCCGAAGAAAATTTTAAGAAGATATCAGAAGCCTATGCGGTGCTAAGCGATCCGGAAAAAAGGAAGCAATACGATAGTTTTGGCTCTGATAATTTCAGTCAGAGATTTTCCCAGGAAGATATCATGCGCGATTTTGACCTGGGACAAATTTTACGCGACTTGGGTTTTGGCGGTTTCTCTCGAGCAAGGACCTCCCGAGGGGGCCCAGGCAGGGATTTCGATCAGGGTGACCCCTTTGCTGGCCTTTTTGGCGGCGGCCGGCAAATGAATATTCCCCAGAAGGGAGCCGACCTGCAGTACAATCTTGCGGTAACATTAGAAGAATCGGTTTTCGGAGCTGAGAAAAAAATTGCTATCCAGAAAGAAAATGCTCTCGAAGAAATTAATGTAAGAATACCGGCTGGCATCAATGCCGGGAAAAAATTGCGATTGGCGTCCAGAGGTGGACCAGGCGTGAATGGCGGCCCACCGGGCGATTTGTATCTCCATATCAGCATTATTCCTCACCCGGTTTTTGCTCGCGAGGGCAACGATATTTATATCCAGAAGAATATCGCCTACAGTCAGGCGGCGTTGGGGGGAAGCATCGATGTATCGACCCTGGACGGCTCCGTCAAGAGAATTAAGGTTTCCGCGGGCACGCAAAACAATACCTTGATCAGAATGAAGGGCTATGGTGTTCCACAGCAAAGGGGCGCCGCGGCCGGTGATCAGTATGTCAAGATTGTCGTCGATATACCGAAAAAGCTTAGCAGTTCACAGCAGGAACTAATTAAAAAGCTCATGGATGAGGGATTATAGTTGCAATAGGCGGTTTTCAAACCGCCCCCTACTCAAGATTAATACCTCGCAGACAAAGAAAAAGCTCTTTTTCTTTGTCGCTCATTTTTTCGGCAACAGACACGCTGGTGTTTTCGTGATCGTAACCCGTCAGATGAAGCAAACCATGTATCAGCAAGTAATCGACCTCTTCCTGGAAACCGAGACCACCTGTTAGGGCATCTTCCGCTGCCTGTTCTACCGAGATAACTATATCACCAAGGATGCCGGGGTTGATATTGCCGAATTCTCCTTCGCTCAAGGAAAAAGAAATAACGTTTGTCGCCTTGTCCCGCTTCAGGTAGGTTCGATTTATCTGCTGCATCATCTGATTATCTACAAAGGTTACGCTAAGCTCACAATCAGTTAGCGCGAGGGTCTTCATTAACCGCAATATAAATTTCCGGATATAGCGAGTATCCAGTTTAATTATTTTCTGGCGGTTTGTGATCAAAACTCTCATGGCTTTCCAGTTTTTCTAAATTCGATTCGCGGTTGCCCGGTTCGCGGTAATCAATCCGCTGATGAAAGATTCCGGTCAGTATTTTGACAAAAGTCTCGGCAATGATATTCAGATCCCGTAAGGTGATCTCACACTCGTCAAGTTGACCATCGAGGAAAACCTTTTCAATCCTTTCCCGCACCAGGTTATTGATTCTTGCGGGCGTTGGATTTTTAAGTACCCGGGAAGATGCTTCAATTACATCGCCCAAAAGAACCAGGCCTGCCTCCTGGGTCTGGGGTTTAGGACCGGGGTATCGAAAGTCGTTTTCAGAAAAAGAGCTGTTGCTCGATTCGCTCTCTCGCTTCCCCTTTTCCCAAAAATATCCGACTAGACTGTTGCCGTGATGTTGCCGGATGATATTGGTTACCAGGCTGCCCAGTTTCATCTCTGATGCTAGCTCAACGCCTTCTTTGACATGAGAAATAATTACCAGGCTGCTCATTTTTGAGGAGAGCCGGTCATGAACATTCTCGCCATTGACCTGGTTTTCAATATAATAACGGGGCTTTTTTAATTTTCCGATATCGTGATAATAGGCGCTGACTTTGCTAAGAAGGGAGTTGGCCCCAATGGCTTGGGCGGCGCCTTCAACCAAGGAGGCCACAAGAATGCTATGATGATAGGTACCAGGGGCCTCAATGATCATCCGCTGGAAAAGGGGCTTGTTAAGGTTGGCTAATTCCATTAACCTAAACTCGGTGGTATAGTCAAAGATGGTTTCGAAGACAGGAGTCATACCGGCTACGATGAATCCGCAAACGATTCCTCCGATAAATCCCATTATGAGCTTAAAAAAGATATCGACAACCGTATAATCACCGCTTAGAGCTGTTATAATGATAATAGTCAGGCAGTTGACGGCGCCCAGATACAGACCGGCGCGAAAAAAAGCGGACCTCTTGTTGCATTCCCTTAAATAATTGGCCACGGCGATACTGCCAACGAAAAAATATAGCGCCATGAAAATCTTGCCATCAAACATAATTCCCACAATAAACATCATTAAAACAGTGAACAATATTGATAGGTTGTGATTAACCAAAATCACAATTAGCATGGCGCCAACATTAAAAGGGATACTAAAATAGAAAACCTCGGCGCTGATGGAAGGAAAAGTTTGATTGACGGCCTCGGCCAGGAAAAATCCCATTCTGATTATAATTATCTGCAGCAGTGTCGTGGTGGCCAAAAAAAGCAGACCGCGGCAGTCGATTTCCGGTTTCTGCCATCTTTTTGCTATGCGGAAAAGAATGACAGGAAGAAGAAGCATAACAAAGAACACCCCCAAAAATTCCCATATTTTAACTAGCCACCGCTCACCTTTTTTATTAAAATATGTCTCTAGTTTCGCAGCTTCATATGGTGTTATTTTCTGGCCTTCACGCACCAGCATTTCGTTTTTGAGAATTTGGGAATAAACCGGTTGTGTCTCCGCGATTATTTTTTGACGGTACGCCTGGGTGGCCAGGTGGCTGTAAGTCAGGTTTGGCCGGATGAGGTTGACTGCCAGGTGCATTATCAATTGCTGCATTTGTTTATTTTCGTTGATTAAGTAACGCTGGAAATCTCGACCACTGATAATGCGCGGAATAGTCCCCAGAGGAAGGATTGAGCGGGTATGGGTGTTGATCTCCTCCTGCAGGCCGCTGTGAAGATGATTTATAATAATGATTGAGTTTGAATCCGATTTCAGCAAAGATTGTTCGCTCAGATAATTGTCCTGATATATCGCATTCAAGATTGCTTTGAGCTTGATCAATATATTCTCATGATTGGAATGAGAGATAAGAAGCTTAAAGTTGGCCAAAGACAACTGCACGTTAAGAATTTGTTCAAAGGAGGCCTTTAAATTATTCATCTCCTGCTCATTGGCATCCCGATCGGCTGTCAATGCTTTATTTTTTATTAACTCAAACGCCCGGTTGAGATCGTTCGTTATCTCTTCGGCTATCTTTACGTTGTAGTCATACACAGGATGCGCTTTTTTTAGAGCCTCCTGTCTTTTATTTTCCGTGGCAAGTGTGTCCAACAGGAGAAAAGCATGATCGGCCTTGATGTTTTGCTTGGCAATGGAGCCTATTATAAATTCCGGCTGGCGGAGGTATACCTGCGGAATGATTAAAGAGGAACAGAGGAAACTGAATAATATGGCCAGTGAAAATAGCTGTAATGGCTTACTCTTGAGAAACGGAAATTTTCTGCTAATTGCGTCCGCCAAGTAATAACTGTTTTTAGCCGGGTTATCCTTGCCGTTTATTTTACTAATCATTAGTCCTGCCGCACGTTTTCTCGTTGGTTTTGTGATTGTAAGCCCTGATAATATCCTGAACCAGAGGATGTCTGACTACATCCAGATCGGAGAAATATACAAACTCAATGCCGTCTATCCTGGTTAAGAGTTTTTGAGCCTCCACCAGTCCGGAAGTCTTGTCCTGAGGCAAGTCGATCTGGGTAATATCACCGGTAATGACTGCCCGGGAGCCATAGCCTAGCCTGGTCAGAAACATTTTCATCTGCTCAGAGGTGGTGTTCTGTGCCTCGTCCAAAATGACAAAGGAATCGTTGAGCGTTCTGCCGCGCATGAATGCCAGCGGAGCAACCTCGATTATCCCCTTACTTATTAAGGCGGAAGCCTTATCAAAATCCATCATATCGAACAGCGCGTCATAAAGGGGTCGCAGGTATGGATTCACCTTTTCAGAGAGGTCGCCGGGGAGAAAGCCCAGTTTTTCTCCCGCCTCGACCGCCGGCCGGGCCAAACAAATCCTGTTTACCCGTTTATCAAGCAACGCTGAGACCGCCATTGCCATTGCCAGGTAGGTCTTGCCGGTTCCTGCAGGACCAATTCCAAAAACCATATCGCTTTTGCGCAGGGCGTCGATATAAAGCTTCTGGGAAAGACTTTTTGGGGAGATTATTCTTTTTTTAGAAGTGATAAAGACGCGATCAAGAAATATCTGTTCTAAGTTTACGTTGCTGTTTGCCGCGAGAATCCGGTGGGCAAAGTCGAAATCCTGGGGATAGAGGGGATGGCCCTTGGCAATGATGCCGTACATCTGCTTAAGCAAATTCTTGAGCAGAGCCACATCGTCGCTGCCGCCGGTTATAGTAGCCACATTTCCGCGGATAGCGATACTAACGCCTCTATATTCCTCAAGCCGGCGAGTATTTTTGTCAAACTCACCGCAGAGAATCCTAAGTAGGGAATCATCGGGGAATGAGAGTGTTTCGACTACTGTATCGGGTGTCTTTTGGTTCAATAAGATTTTTATTCCCTCCAAGTAATAATATTTAGCTATCAAAATACCATTGAGACTACAGAACGCTAACAACTTGGCGTCGCAAATACAAGCAAATTTTATTGATCGCAACAGCTCTAACTGTCAACTGTCCGAAGAAAGATATGGGCAAAGACCTTGGCGTTTTCGACCATATCCTCAATAAGGCAGTTTTCGTCCGGCTGATGAGCGGTGCAGGTGTTCCGAGACCAGACCGCTGCCTGGTAGCCGTGACGGCGGAAAAAAGCGGCTACGGTTCCGCCCCCGATACCAAGTGGGGAAGCCTCCCGGTTATAAATATCTTTGATGGCGTCCTTGAGAGCCAGGACAACCGGGGCATCAAAGGCCGTAGGCGCCGGCGCCTGCCCTTCGGAAATCGTTGCGATTTCCACGGTTACTCTGAATTTTTTTTCAATCTCATCCGCCATCTTGTGGATCGTCTCCTTAACCTGCGTCAGGGGGTAGTGAGGAAGAATTCGCGAATCCATGTAAAAAACATCATCCCCGGGAATGGTGTTGATATTTGGGACATTTGCTTCTTTTTTTGTAGGCTCGAAGGTGCTGATTGGCGGCTCGTAGAGGCCATCTTTATCGCCAAATATCTGATACAGCTCATTTAATTTCACCACCAGATGAGAAGCCGCCACAAAAGCATTGTTGCCCTGGGATGGCCTGCTGCCGTGGCATTGTTTGCCAATTGTTTTGAACTTAAGCCAAAGCATGCTTTTTTCGGCGATCTCGATCATCGTGCCGTCTTCGTTGCCCGCATCGGGGACAATAATCAGGTCGCTCTGGTGAAAAGGGTGATCGGTATTCTCCAGAAGATAGGAGAGACCCTTACTGCTGCCGGTTTCTTCATCGGCGACAAATGCCAGCCCGATTGAGCGGGTGGGATTGATGCCTTCTTCGATAAAGGCGCGGGCCGCAAAAATCGATGCCACCATATCTTGCTGATTATCAACGACCCCCCGTCCAAATATCCGACCGTCCTGAATCTTGGCCTGGTAGGGGTCTTGCGACCAGAGGGATGCTTCTCCTGGTGGAACGATGTCCAGATGAGTCAGCACCCAGGTTGCTGGGTGGGGTTTAACACCTCTGACCTGTGCAATGATATTGGGACGAAAGCCGGCTTCCGCCGCACTATCCGGCGCATCAAGTCTTTTTATGTCTTTAAAGCCCATATCGTTTAGGACCGTCTGTAGATAGAGAGCCTTCCCAAGCTCACCATCGCCGCCGCTTAGCGGCGATATGGCAGGTATTGCCGTAAGTCCCACCTGGAGCTTAATCATTTCCTCGCTCCATGATTCAATTCGTTTGCTTATTCTCTCAAAAACTTTTTGGTCAAATATCATTAGTCAGCCTCCGTTTCTTATTTCAGGTAGTTACTCCTGTCTAATCTATATTCACGACAAGTTTTTTCACCTTGCCAAACTCGGACAGGGAGCCTTCAAAGTCCTTTTCTCTGCCCAACACCAGAATTATAGCCTCATCCCAGGGAAGGTATTGTCTGGCCATAGCTTTAATTTCTTCGGATTTGATGCTTATAATTTTGTTTTGGTATGTATGGTAGTAATCATTGGGCAGCCCGTCATATTCCAGCATCAGATAATTACGCGCCACCTGGTGCGCGGAAAGAAACGAAAAAATAAAGGCATTATTTATGGAGTTGCGTGCCCAGGCCAAATCATTTTGTGGCAGAGGTTTGCCTTTGAAGTCGTCAATTGATTTCTTAATCAGGGAAAGAGTACCAGCGGCGGTTTTATTTGCGGTCAGCGCATAGGCCACAAAAATGCCGTACTCGCTTTTGGCTCGATAGATGCTGCCGGTGCTGTAGGCCAGCCCGCGGGCGCTTCTGATTTCGGAAAAAAGCCGTGAACGAAACCCCCCTGATCCAACGATAAAGTCCGCCATCAGGAAAGGATAGTATTGTTCAATGGTTTTCCTGGGAGCTATCCAGCCGGCGATAATGACTGCCTGGGGGGTGTCCTTTTCAATAAAGTAAATGGCGCCGGGCCTGCCTGCCGTGAGTGGAGCGGGAATCAGCTCACGCTCAAGCGGGCTGCTGTTGGCCCAATCCCCCAGATGCTGTTCAAGCTTTTGGATAGCTTCGGCCCGTGTAATGTCGCCGCTGACGGCAATTGCGGTATTCGCCGGCTGAAAGTACTTCTGATGAAATGCAATTGTGTCCTGTCTGCTAATGCTCTTCAGGGAACTGATTCGAGCTTGTCTGCCCCGGGGGTTATCGCGATAGATCAGGCGATTGAATTCCCGGAAAGCAAGACGGTCCGGATCATCCAATGTTCGTTTAAGTGCCGCTGTTTTCAGCGATTTGTCCAGTTCGAGCTGTTTCTCTTCAAAGACCGGTTCCCGTAAGATATGAGAAAAAATCTTTAACCCGGAATCAAGATGATCCCTCAGGACTGACATGGATATGGTGGCCGAATCCCGGCTGACTGTCGCCTCGAGGATGGTGCCGGTAAAATCAAGCGCCCTGTTAATCTCGCCGCTGGTCATTGATACGGTCCCGCCTGATCTCATTACGGCGCCGGTTATTTCAGCCAGGCCTTCTTTGCCTACGGGATCATATATAGAACCGGTTCTCACTACCGCAGAAATATTGACCAGGGGCAGCTCCTGGTCAGCCAGGAAGTGGGCAGTCAGACCGTTTTTAAAGGATAGTTTTTCGGGTTTTGGAAAACTGAAGGAAAGGGGAGGGTACTTGATCCGGTCTATACTTTGCCTGTTGTGCTGGGCAGCAGGCAATGAGGAGGCCAATAAAAAGCAGCAGATCAAAATGCAGCACAGGATTACAGAGAATTGTTTAGTGCTCGACATCTTCTTAATTGTTCCTTCTTATGATGGCAACGGTGCGATTTTCCGCAGTCAGATATTTTGCGGCGGTATCCCTGATGTTTTCTGGGGTAATCTTACCGATATTATTAATATGATCCAAAATGTAGCGATAGTCTCCCGCAACGGCCTCGAAGTAGGAAAGCTTGTTTGCCAGGGCATGATTGGAGTTGAGGCTGCGAATCAATTCCGACTTCATGATGTTTTTTATTTTCTCAAGTTCTTCCGTCGGCACCGGTTCCGTCTTGAGACGATTGAGCTCGCGGTATATTTCTTCCTCCAGTTGAGCAACCGATACCGAAGGACGGGGTGAGGCAAAAATGGTAAAGAGATTGGGGTAGCGAGACCCGGGAATCGCACTCATAACGTTTATGGTATCGGCCAACGCTTTTTCCTCAACCAGTGTTTTGTAAAAGCGGGAAGTGCGACCACTAGACAGAATGTAGTCAATCATATCAAATACATAATCATCAAAAGAGGGCAGGTTTGGCTTATGGTAACCGATTACTATTTTCGGATTGGCATCAAACAATACCTCTATCCTTCTTTCGCCCTGCTGTTTTGGTTCTTCAGTTATCACAGGTCTTTTGATAGGTTGCCTTGGAATTGGTTCAAAATACTTCTTGATCAGTTTGAGAGTTGTAGTCGATCCGATATCTCCCACCACGGTGATGATAGTATTGTTGGGCGCATAGAGCCTGCGGAAAAACTCATAAGTGCGAGCGGGAGAAAAAAACTTCATATCGGTGGCCCATCCTAATATGGGGTTGCGATAGGGGTGAGCAGTGAAAGCAGCCGCCAGGAATTGTTCGTAGAGCTTGCCATCCGGGTCAGAATCTATCCGTTGCGCTCTCTCTTCTATAACAACATCCCGCTCCAAGTAAAAATCTCGAAAAACAGGGCTGGTCATTCGATCGGATTCAATTCTCGCCCATAGCTCGATCTTGTTTGCCGGCAGACATACGTGGAAAGAGGTAAGGTCGTGGCCGGTTGAGGCATTCAGATTTAGGCCACCGTTTTCGGCGTAAAGACGGCCAATCTCGTTAGGAATGGTTATTTTTCGCTCTTCGTCCTGAAGCTGCTTCAATTGCTTTTTCAGTTCATCTATGCGCTTCTGGTTGCCATTTGCACCTTTCATGATTTCAGCATCCAGCATTGAGCCCACCTGGAAAAGGCGTTTCCTGATAATATCTTCCTTATTGATATTTCGGCTGCCGATGCTTCTGGTTCCCTTAAACAAAAGATGTTCGAGAAAATGGGCGGTGCCGGTTTGGCCGGCCTCTTCATCTACCGCGCCGACGATATGGCGGATGTTAAAGGAAACGGTGGGACTTAGCTGTCTTTTAAGGAGGATAACCCGCAGACCATTCTTGAGGGTGTGCTTTTCGACCCTCTTGTCAAAGCTGTAAGACCAGGCAAGAGAGGGTAGAGTAGCTATTATAACTAGCAACAACAATACAGAAGTTATGCTGACTGCTCCTCTGGATAAGTAACCAGAAGATTGACCAAGTGTCATGTTAAAACTCCTCCGAAGCCGGATAAATCTTGCGATAGATGCGAGTAGCACAGAAACATAGTCCAACCCCTGAGATCAGAATCATAAGCGATGACGAGAAAAAAGTCATAATAAATTCAATTGGATTATCAAGAAGATATGAGCTTATAAGGATGCTTACGCCAAAAACAAAAAAGATGATGGAAAAAGTTAAAATGAGAAGTATTTTAATCCATCCGTACAATGTAGGTTTTGTTTCGTTCATATTAATTCCTGCCTAATGATTTTTTTTGCCAGCCTACATCAACTTATCTTTCCCCGCGCCAATTGTTTTAAGGATTCCTGCATACTATATGTAAGGATATCGCTTTGGCAAGGAAGAATCGTGTTGTTATGAAACAACGGTTCGCAAGCGAGATCAAAAGGGGAAGCCGCGCGAGCTAAATCCCATAAGGCAGTACCAGGCACAGGAGAATACTCAGCTATAATCGGGGTTGCCCCGGTGGCCAGGACAAAATTGACAGCCCTTCTTACTTCATCTTCACGCTGCTGGGGCAGGCCGCTTAGAATATATACGCCAATATCGGACTTCTTGTAACCGGCTGTTGTCAAATAGGAAACGGCGGCAACAAGCTCATCATTGTATACCTTGCGACCAGTTACGATCTGTCGCTGTAAATCAGCGCTTTCAAAGCCGAAACGGATCGTCTTGAAACGCGTCTGAAATAACAACCGTGCAATTTCGGAATTGATCTCCCGAAGATGTAATCCATTGGGAGCATGAAAAACACAGTCGAGTTTTCTTTTGACGATCTCTTTGAGGAAGGGAATTCCTGTCTGGTGGGGATTAATTAGAAAGGCATCATCATAAATAGAAAAATGGCGTACGTTATGTACTTTATGCCAGTAGGCAATCTCATCCACAACCGCCTCGGGTTGGCGTTGAACAAAACCCTTGCTGAGCAAGGCTGAAGCACAATAGGTACACCGGAAGGGGCAACCCCGAGATGTTCTAATGGGCGCCTGGTCGATCGGGCCAAGTAATTCCAGGGCAGGGTAGGGGTAGGAATCGAGATTATCCGGATCGGGCAGATAACTTAAGGATGTCCCCAGAAAATCAGCAAAAATTTTCGTTAGTTGACACTCGCCCGG
>JBBIRO010000049.1:0-21927 GCA_037441775.1 Syntrophobacterales bacterium | reverse complement strand
ATCGTATGCTTTCCTGATTAGAGTAAGCGGTTGACTAGAGGGTTTATTTTCATGAGAGTGGTTGCGCCAAAACTAGCAGTGAAAACTATTGATGATCTGTTTCGTCAGGTCAGCGAGCGAATCGCGGGGGGAGTTGCCCTGCAGAGTCTGCGCGGACTTTCCGGCAGTGCCAAATGGCTTGCCGCAGCCGAGCTGTTTCGGCGTATTCGCCGGTCTCAACTTATAGTAACAGCCGACGAAAAGGACGCAGCGGCAATAGCCGAAGATATTTCTTTTTTTCTGGGCGAAAAGCGGGTGTTTCAATATCCCGCTTTTGATATTCTTTCGACCGATATATTTGCGCCAAAAAGAGAAGCAGAGCTTGCGAGGATGGCGCTGCTCTACCGACTCCTTTGGGAGCAGCCCCTGATTTTGGTAGTTTCTTTTAAGGCACTGGCCCAAAAGGTCATCCCCAGGCATATCTACGAAGAACAACAAGGTTTTTACTGCTGTGGGCAAAGCATTGACCGGGAGGCACTGATAGCAAAAATCGTTTCCGGCGGCTACAGCCGGGTGGGGCTTGTGGGAGAGCAAGGGCAGTTTTCCATCCGCGGAAATATAATCGATATTTTCCCGGCGATTTACGATCAGCCGCGCCGGTTGGAGTTTTGCGGCGATGAAATTGAACTGATCAAGATTTTTGACCCCTCATCCCAGCGATCAACCCGACGGGTCGAGGAAATTGCTCTTGCCCCGGTAAGCGGTATAATTGTAACGGACGAGCGCAGAAAGCTCGCCCGCGATAACATCAGGTTTAGGTCTGATGAACTGGAAATGCCCGCTACGATACGGGCCAAGCTGGTTGCGGTATTGGAAAATAGCGACGTTTCATCTCTCAATCCCCTGTTCTTTCCTCTTTTCTATCACAATGCCCAGTCTGAAGACGGCCTGGGTACGCTATTTGATTACCTGCCCGCTGATACCCTCGTAATTTTAGACGATCCACAGGCTGTGGAGATGAAAAGCGATGAGCTGGTAAACCAACTGGATCGTTTCTCCCGGAAAGCAAATGATGAAGGCAAGTTTTATCTGGAACCGGAAAGGTTATATCTGGGCGATAAGGAATTAGTAGAGACCTTCCCCCGCTATCAACGCCTTTTTATCGAAGGCTTCAGAGTGGGTGGCAGGGGGCGATGGCAGGATGGAGCCGAGTTGTTTACTGATTTCGAAACGGAGTCCTTGACGGGAATCAGGTCGGAATTAATGGCGTGGGCACCCCAGGATGGCATCTTGAAGCCGCTGATTGCTAAAATCAGAGGTTGGCTTGCCGAAGGTTACCGGGTGACCTTCCTTTCTTCCACCCCGGAGGAAGGGCAAAGGTTAGCCCATCTTTTCTCCCTGCATGGTCTGCCACACGAAAGGTCCGCGGCGGAATTTTTTGCGGTACCCGGTGAGCATCAGGGCCCCGGTCGGCTTACTCTGCAAAGTGGTCACTTAAGAGCCGGTTTCCAGATTCCTCTCTTCAAACTGGCGGTATTGAGCGAAGAGGAGGTGTTCGGCCGCAAAACGCGCCGGCGAGGCGTGAAACAGGCCCGCGAAGGTTTTTTTCTGCAGTCCCTTGGTGAAATGAGGGAGGGGGATTTTGCGGTTCATATTGATCATGGAATTGGAATATACCGGGGACTCCATAAGCTCGATTGCGGCGGAATTGAAAATGACTATTTGCTGCTGGAATATCTTGAAGAAGCTAAGCTGTACGTTCCCGTCGACCGGATGGCTGTAATCCAGCGCTACATCGGGCCGGATGGTTATCGGCCCAAGCTCGACAAATTAGGCGGAAGCTCTTGGGAGACCGTCAGGGAAAGGGTCAAGAAATCAATTCAGGAAATTGCCGAGGAACTGGTTGCCCTTTATGCCACCCGCGAGGTGACCATTAGGAAGCCATTCTCACCACCGGATGCTCTCTATGAAGAATTCTGTTCCACTTTTGAGTACGAAGAAACCCCGGACCAGGCCAAGTCCATCGAGGATATTGAATTAGACATGGATCAGTCCAAACCGATGGACCGATTAATCTGCGGCGATGCCGGGTTTGGTAAGACTGAGGTGGCCATGCGGGCAGCATTCAGAGCGGTCATGGATGGCAAACAGGTGGCGCTCATGGTTCCTACCACGATCCTGGCGGAGCAGCATTATCAAACCTTTGCCCGGCGGATGCGTGATTTTCCCATCCGGGTTGAGGTCATCAACCGCTTCAAAACCAGGGCCAGGCAAAAAGAGATACTCCAGGGCCTTGAAAAGGGGATGGTTGATATTATCATCGGCACTCATCGCCTGCTACAGAAAGACGTAAACTTTAAAGACCTGGGCCTCGTGGTGATCGACGAGGAGCAGAAGTTCGGAGTTTCCCATAAGGAGAGGCTAAAGCAACTGCGGACTCAGGTTGATGTCCTGACCCTTTCGGCCACGCCAATTCCCCGGACGCTGCATCTGTCTTTAGTCGGGCTCCGGGACCTGTCGATCATTACCACGCCGCCGGAAGGTCGGATCCCCATCAAAACCTATGTGATGGAATTCAATGAAGGACAGATTCGGGAGGCTATTGTCGAGGAGATCAACCGCGGAGGGCAGGTATTTTTTGTCCACAACAGGATCCACTCAATATATTCAATGTCGCGGCTGATACAAAAGCTTGTTCCCGAGGTGCGGATGGCGGTGGTGCATGGCCGGATGCCGCCTAGAGAGATCGAAGACGAGATGGGTCGATTTATTAGAAAAGAATGCGATCTTCTGCTTTGCACGTCGATTATCGGCTCCGGAATTGACATCCCCTCGGCAAACAGTATCATCATCAACCGCGCCGATCATTTTGGCCTGTCACAGCTTTACCAGATTCGGGGCAGGGTAGGGAGGGCCGGCCAGGAGGCATTTGCGTATCTGTTCGTTCCCAAGGGGGCCATGCTTTCCCTCGATGCCCGCAAAAGACTCCAGGCGATGATGGACTTCCACCAGCCGGGATCCGGTTTCAAAATCGCCGGCAATGACCTGGAGAATCGCGGCGCCGGAAACCTTCTCGGAACCTCCCAGTCGGGCCATGTATCGGCAGTGGGGTATGAACATTATGTTGAACTCATGGAGAAGGTCATCCAGGATATGAAAGGGGAAGCACCAGCCGAACAGGATGAGATTAATCCGGAAATAAATCTGGGGATACCGGCCTGTCTGCCGGAATCCTATATGGAGGATATGCACCGGAGGCTTACTACCTATAAAAGAATATCCCTTGCCGCCTCGGAGGAAGACTTGAGAAATATCCGGGAAGAACTTCGGGATTGCTACGGGTCACTGCCGGAGGAGACGGAAAACTTGCTAGAGGTGATTGCGATCAGAAATATCCTCAAGGTTATTATGGGCAAAAAAATGGGATACGACGGTAAAAATTTATATATCTTTTTCCATGAAGGGGGTAATGTGCAATCGGAGAGGCTAGTGCGGCTGGCCAGGAAATATGGCCGGGTTATGCGTTTTACAACAGATCATAGATTATTTCTGGCAATGCCTCAGCTCAGTGCAACGGAAATAATCAAGGAGGCGAGGCGGCTGGTTCAGGCCTTAGCCGGCTGATGTTCGCACTGGAGGCCATTAGGAGTGCCTCCAGAGGTACAGGGAACCGACGTTCCTTTTCAAAGGCCAGACCGGATTCGAGACCGATGGTTTCAACGGTAGAAATGTAAAATGATGTCATCCCGAGGTTAGCTAATAATAGCGGAAACGAGGTTATAAAGTGAAAAAGATGAGAAAGATTTTTTGGATTTTGTTTTTTCTGTTGCCGATCGGCCCAGGTTTGTCCCCGGCGCAAGTTGTAGACCGCATTATTGCCGTGGTAAATAGCGACGTGATTACCTTAAGCGAATTTAATTCCGCCTTCGAACCCTTTCGGCTTAGGATCATGAGAATGGAACTGGGTCAAAATACGCCCCAAATGCTCGAACAGTCTCGCCGGGAACTCCTTGACCGGATGATCAGCGAACTTTTGATCGAACAGGAATCACGCCGTTCCGGAATCGTGGTGAAGGATGACGAGATCACGGCTGTGGTGAGCGAACAGCTAAGCCGCAGGAATCTGACGCTTAATGCCTTCCAGAAGGAACTGAGCAATGAGGGCATGACCATGGAGGAGTATCGGAAGGGTATCCGGGATCAGATTGTCAAGATGAAGTTAGTACGGCGGGACGTACGGACCAAGGTGATTATAACTCAGGAGGAGATTGGTCGCTATTATGAAAAACACCGCCATGAATACGAAGGGGAAGAGGAGGTAAGGATAAGGCAGATACTTGTCATGGTGCCGAGAACTGCTGATAGCGGGCTAATCTCCCGTCTGAGACGGGAAGCGGATGAAATTAGAAGCAGGATCATCCGAGGCGAATCCTTTGAAGGCATCGCCGCCCGATACTCGGTTGGCGCGGCAGCAGCTGGGGGGGGTGATCTGGGATTCATCGGGCGGGGGGTAATGCATCCGGAAGTGGAAGAGGAGGCTTTTAAACTCGCTATGGATGAGATAAGTTCTGTAATTGAATCCCCGGTCGGTTTCCACATCATAAAACTGGTGGATCGCCGCGGCGCCGGAATCAAGAATCTCGAGGTTGTGAAGGAGGAGATACGCGCCCGGATTGAAGAAGAAAAAATGGAGAAAAAATTTGAGGAATGGCTCATGAATTTGCGGAATAAATCCTATATTGATGTACGGAAGCCATAGGAATTTTTACTCGATCGATAAGAACGGCGGTTCATGGAACATATAATAGTAAGGGGTGCTTCCCAGCATAATTTAAAAAACATCAACGTAAAGATTCCCCGAGATAGGCTGGTTGTTATAACCGGAGTCAGTGGTTCCGGTAAATCATCGCTGGCTTTTGATACCATTTACGCCGAAGGGCACCGGCGCTATGTCGAGTCCCTCTCGGCCTATGCCCGGCAATTCATCGGTCAAATGGATAAGCCGGATGTGGAATCCATAGAGGGACTCTCTCCGTCCATTGCCATAGAGCAACGTACAGCCAGTCATAACCCGCGTTCCACCGTGGGAACCGTTACCGAGATCTACGACTACCTGCGCCTGCTATTTGCGCGGATCGGCCGCCCCCACTGTTATCAGTGCGGCCGGGAGATCCGCTCCCAGACTATCGATATGATGCTGGAGCATATCCTTTCTTTGCCGGAAAAAACCAAGTTTACCATCCTGGCTCCTCTGATCCGGGGAAAAAAAGGCGAATTTGCTAAGGAGATCAAAAAACTGGTGAAAGACGGCTTCACCCGGGCCAGGATTGACGGCGAACTGGTGGAGCTGGAAGAAGATATCGAGCTCGATAAGAGCCGGCGTCATGACATTGATGTTCTGATTGACCGTCTGGCAGTAAAAGATGGCATTCGGGGCCGCCTGAGGGATTCCCTGGAGACGGGCTCGAAACTGTCAGGGGGCCTGATTCGGCTGGAGGTGGCCTCGGGCGATGAGATACTCTTCAGCGAAAAACACTCCTGCCCCGATTGCGGTATCTCACTTTCCGAGATATCACCGCGAATATTTTCTTTTAACAGTCCCTACGGCGCCTGCCCGGAATGCAACGGTCTGGGTACCAAGATGTTCTTCGACCCGGATATGGTGGTGCCCGACAAGTTCTTGTCCATCCGGGAAGGCGCAATTGCCCCCTGGGCCGGCAGAAACTCGGTTAATTTTCATCAAATGCTCGATGCGCTCGCCACTCACTATCGATTTGATATCAATACTCCCTTCCATCGGCTGCCGGAGGAGATCCGGAACATACTTCTTTATGGTTCCGGCAGAGAGAAGGTCAAATTCTATGTTGACCGGGGTGAGCGAAGATTTTTTCATGCCAAGCCTTTTGAAGGTATCCTGGTAGGTCTGGAGAGGCGCTATCGCGAAACTGCCTCCCATACGGTTCGCCAGGACCTGGCGCGCTACATCAGCATGAAGGAATGTCCCGCCTGCCGGGGCGCCCGGCTGAAACCGGAGAGTCTGGCGGTGAAAGTGGGAGGGATTAATATCTATGACGTCTGCCGGCTGTCGCTCCGGGAGTGCCGCGATTTTATTAAATCCCTTAGCCTGACGCCGCAGGAGCAGGTAATTTCCGAGCGGATAATAAAAGAGGTACTGGAGCGGCTGTTGTTTCTGCTGGATGTGGGGATGGATTATCTGAGTATGGATCGTTCCGCGGGGAGTCTTTCCGGCGGTGAGGGGCAGCGGATCCGCCTTGCCACCCAGATCGGCTCCGGGCTGATGGGGGTTCTGTATGTTCTTGACGAACCGACAATTGGACTGCATCAGCGGGACAACCTTCGTCTCATCGCCACGCTCAAACGACTTAGGGATATGGGGAATACGGTGCTGGTGGTGGAGCATGATGTCGAAATGATCATGGCAGCGGATTACGTCATTGATATCGGCCCCGGCGCCGGTGACCTGGGCGGCCAGGTGGTTTTCCAGGGTACGCCTCAGCAGATGTGTTGTGACGCGCAATCCCTGACCGGTGGCTATATTAGCGGCCGCCTGTCCATCCCGGTTCCAGCCGTTCGTAGGCCGATCCCCGTGCGTTATATCAGGATCGAAGGGGCGACGACGCACAATCTCAAAGAGTTAGACATTGCTATTCCCACCGGAGTATTTACAGCGGTGACCGGTGTATCCGGTTCCGGCAAGAGCAGCATGGTAATGGAGACTCTCTATAAGGTTATGGCCCGGAGGCTAAATATCGCTTCCGGGGCCGCGGGAGCCGCGGCCAAGGTTTCCCGGATATCAGACCTGGGCGGTATTGAACGGGTGATTGTGATCAATCAGCAGCCGATTGGACGCACACCGAGATCTAACCCCGCAACCTATACCAGTGTCTTTTCCCCCATTCGCGATCTCTTTGCGGGGCTCCCCGAATCACGGATGCGGGGGTACAAACCGGGACGATTCAGCTTCAATGTCAAGGGGGGGCGTTGTGAATCGTGCGAAGGCAACGGACTCATCAAAATAGAGATGCACTTTTTGCCTGATGTCTATGTGACCTGTGACGCCTGTGGCGGCAAGAGGTTTAATCGAGATACGCTGGAGGTAAAATACAAAGACAAAAGTATTGCTGAAGTTTTGGATCTTACAGTAGATCTGGCCGTGTCATTTTTCGAAAATATCCCCTCGATCAGGGAAAAACTACAGCTTCTGGTCGATGTCGGCTTAGGATATATCCGGCTGGGTCAGGCGGCGACGACGCTATCCGGAGGGGAGGCTCAGCGGATAAAGCTATCGCGGGAACTGGCCAAAAGAACCAACAGCAACACCCTCTACATTCTTGATGAACCCACGATTGGTCTCCATTTTTCCGATATCAGGAAACTCTTGGATGTTCTTATGAGGCTGGTGGATATGGGCAACACCCTCGTGGTGATTGAGCATAACCTAGACGTGATCAAATGTGCCGACCACATCATTGACTTGGGGCCAGAGGGTGGGCCTGGGGGCGGCCGAATTATCACGACCGGAACCCCCGAGGAGGTAAGCCAGGAAGAATCATCTTATACCGGCCGGTTCTTGAGGCCTTTGCTGATGAATCGATAGGGAGGCAGGCGGCTGCCCCCCCGGCTGTTCATCATGCCCCGTCCAGGCTCGTTCCTTCTGTCTTCTGATACCAGGCTGCGGGATTCGTCAGGTATTCTTCCGTGTCCTTCAGAGACAGAAAGTGTTCCTGCTCAATCTTGGCCAGAAGCCCGAAAAATTCCTTTTCCTGTGGGTCAGTCACCTGATCACTAAGCTTTTTGTAGAACTTAACCCCCTCGGACTCAAACTCGATCGCCGTGCGAATCGCGGCCAGATCGTCATCCTGTCCCGGCTTTTGGTCCTTAGTTTTACTGAGCAGGTCGTCTAGAATCCTGGCCACATCAGTGCCATTTACCGTAAGCGGCACCGTATCCGGCCATCTTTGCTTCTCCACCCAGACTGATTGTAACTCCTTTAACTTTTGATAATGCTCCAGTTCTTCCGCGGCGATCTGGTTGAACATGGTTTTCCCGATGGGATTTTTTGTTCTTTTGGCATGACTGAGGTAAAAATCCCTCTCTTGGAGTTCGTTTTTCAGTGCCAATGCCAGGCTGTCCAACCTTCCTTCCATAATGCTTTCCCTCCCTGAGAATAGTTAATCAACCTTTTTAAACATCTTCCCCTTGGCTCCACATACCGGGCAGGTATCCGGCGCCTCTTGTTCGGCGGTAAATCCGCAGACCGGGCAGACGTAGTATGGGTAGGCCTCGTCGCCTGCCGCCAAACTATCGAGCAGTTTACGGTAGAGTCCGGCGTGAATCTTCTCGACCTCATTGGCGTAAACGAAGCTCCGCTCGGCCTCCTTGCTGCCCATCTGTCTGGCGTTTTCAATCATTAAGGGGTACATACTCTTGAACTCATGGGTCTCGCCGTCGATTGCCCCCTGAAGGTTTTCTCTGGTGCTGCCGATCCCCTTCATTGCCCTGAGGTGGCTATGGGCATGAACTGTTTCCGCCTCGGCCGCCGCGCGAAAGAGCGCAGCCGCCTGTTTGAAACCCTCCTTGTCCGCCTGGGCGGCAAAGGCCAGGTATTTCCTGTTGGCCTGTGATTCACCGGCGAACGCTTCCTTTAAATCATCAATAACTTTTGACATGCGTGACCTCCCAGTTGGCTTTGATAAACAAATTAGACGTTTTTGAAAATATTCCGACTGCTTACGCGGCGCCAAATATCTCTAGTTTTACTTTTAAGCGGCTTTTTCAAAAAAGGCGATGATCCGGGCGGCCATCTGGTCCAGCAATTCTTTCTCTTCCAGGTTGAGAACGGAAGGGACTGCGAGCTGTCTTGCGCTGAGAGAGGGAAGGGCGGGAAGAGAGGCTACCAGAGGCGGCAGCGGCCCTGCATTTGTGGGCAGATCGGTCTGTCCATTGGAGCGATTAAGCAGCAGCGCCTGACGTTTAAGACCCATTTCGGAGGCCAGAGAGCTAATCCGGGCTGCTGTCTGGAGACTTCGCATACTTGGTTCGCTGACCACGATGATTCCATCGACAAACTTGACGGTTCCCCGGCCGAGATGCTCGACCCCGGCCTCCAGATCGATTATCACCCATTGGTTGCGGCTGATGATCAGGTGGGCGAGGAGGGCTTTGAGCAGAGAATTGGCGTTGCAGGCGCAGCCGCCGCCGGCGGAGGCGATGGAGCCCATGACGAGCAGGTTGATATTGCCTACCTTGAGCGAAAGGCGTTCGGGGAGATCAGAAACGCTGGGGTTGAGGTTGATATAACCGTCACCGACTCGCTCTTTTATCAGCTCTTTTTCTTCGATTAAGGGCACGGGGATTTTATCTTCGGCAAGTCCAAGCGCCTGTCCCAAAGACAAAGCAGTATCGGCATCGACCAGCCACACCTCTTCACCCCGCCGAGCCAGATAATCACCCAGCCAGGCCGTAATTGATGTCTTTCCTACTCCTCCCTTGCCTGCGACAGCAATTTTCATCTGATGCCCCTTTCGATCCTGAGCTTTTATGACTGTTGTCTTCCGTCTGGGGTTTCTAATAACCAGCCGGCTTTTCGTAAAGCGAATGCGTGATTATATAATGCCGCACATCCTCGGGCACCAGGTATCGGACGGTGCGGCCTTCGCGCACTCTTTTACGGATGTCGCTTGACGAAATGTCCAGGAAGGTAACCGGTCGAAAAAATATGAGATGGCCCGTTGGGCCACGATAGCCGCCAGCGGCCTCGTCATATTTAAACTGTCCGGCAAACTCATCAGGGACGATGGAAGTAAGTCCCCGGTTCTCGTAACCGGGTCTGGTCATCACCACAAAGTTGCACAAGAGCAGCAGGTTGCGCCAGTCCTTCCAGGTTTGTATGGCATGGAAGGCGTCCTGTCCTAAGATAAAATAGAGTTCAATATTGCGCAGATATTTTTCCAGGAAATATTCGATGGTTTCCACCGCGTAGGATACTCCGCCCCTTTGTCTCTCCACGTCGGAATACGAGAAGGATGGATTCCCCTCGATGGCCAGTTTCACCATCTGCTCGCGATGATGGAAGGAGGTGATTTCCGCGTCGAGTTTATGGGGAGGTCGAGAGGCCGGTGTAAGGACCACTCTGTTTAGGTCAAACAGCTCCTGAACTTCCTCCGCACAACGCAAATGGCCAATATGAATCGGATCGTAAGTGCCTCCCATCAATCCCCATTTCATGTTCTCACCTGTCCGTTGCCATAAATTATAAATTTCCTGGTTGTCAATTCCTCAAGCCCCATGGGGCCAAAGGCATGCAGCTTGGTGGTGCTGATTCCTATTTCCGCGCCCAACCCCAGCTCAAAGCCGTCACTAAAGCGGGTCGAGGCATTGACGAGTACAGTGGAGGAGTTGACCTCTTTGATAAAACGCCGGGCGTTTTGATAGCTTTCGGTCAAGATGGCCTCCGTGTGCAGCGAGCCGTATTTTTCAATATGTTCCATCGCCTCGCCGATGCCGCTAACAACCTTGACTGACAGGACGAGATCCAGGTATTCCTGATGCCAGTCCTCTTCGGTTGCTTCCTCGATCATCGGCAGGATTTGCCTCGTTAAATTACAGCCACGCAGTGTGACCCCCGCGGCGGCCATTTTATTGGCCAGCGGGGGCAAAAAAGAAGAAGCCGCTTCCCGATGCACAAGCAGTGTTTCCAAGGCATTGCAAACCTCTGGGCGCTGGGTCTTGGCATTTAAGCAGATATCAATGGCCATTGGCTGATCCACTTCGGAATCCACAAAAATATGACAGACGCCTTTGTAATGCTTGATAATCGGGATTTTGGACTGGCCGACTACCGCCCGGATCAGCTCTTCTCCTCCCCGGGGGATGATCAGATCGATATAGTCCTCCAGTTGCAAGAGTTCGAAAACAGCGGCCCGATCGGTATCAGGGATGACCTGTACTGCATCGGCAGGCAGGCCGCATTCGACGAGGGCATTCTGAATCAATCCTCCCAGCGCCAAGTTGGAGTGGATTGCCTCAGATCCCCCGCGGAGGATTACCGCGTTACCAGACTTGAGGCACAGTGCGGCGGCATCGATGGTTACATTGGGCCTCGATTCGTAAATAATACCGATCACCCCCAGGGGAATCCGCATCCTGCCAACCATCAGGCCATTGGGTCTTTGACTCAGGGATGATATTTCTCCCACCGGATCGGGCAGGGCGGCGACATTTTTAAGCCCCGCGCTCATCGCCCTTATTGTTTTAGCATCAAGCGTGAGCCGGCCGATCATTGCGGGCGGCAGGCCTTGCTCCTTGGCAGATGCCAGGTCCCGGGTATTTGCCTCCGTCAGGAGGTGAGCCTGGGATTCCAGTGCATCGGCAAGAATTAAAAGGGCGCGGTTCTTATCAGTTGTAGCGGCCCGGGCGATGACGGCTGCCGCGGCCTTGGCCTTCATCGCTGTTTGGAGCATCCGTGTTTTGTTATCCATGAGCCGTCTTCCTATGACTGATTGCCTTTTCAAAAATTGACAATTCAGGCAATAGTTGTTATTAGCACTCCGCACCAGCTGAAAGTGGTATCGACCTGTTTTCGAAACTCTACAAAAGGCGCAACTTTGTGTCAAGGTAAAACATGGCGGCATTGTAACGATTCAGTTACACGTGGCCAGGCAGCATGCTTGGCGAGGCGAAATACCCGTTATCTCCTTACTGCCGCGGTAGCTCTTTGGGCCTTGTGCCCGCGTTCGCCTTGGCAATAGGCAAAGCCGCTTGCGCCCACCAGGGGCGGCGCGACCCGTTTATCTTTTTAAGACGCAGTTAAGACTGACGATCTGGTAACAACTTCCAAATCTTCTTCGCTGGCGTGAGGTGATAAAGGTGAGACGGGATATAAATACTGTTTATGGACGATAATCACCCTCACCGTAAAACCTGTTCCCGCAAGGGAGAGATGGCTTTTGCCTTTTTACGAAGTCGTCAAGACTGAATCTTTGCTTCGTATTGGACAGTGATGGTTCAAATGGGGAATATCCGCGTCAAGGCCGGGAAAAAGGCCTATGAAATCATCAAGGATGGCGGTTTTAATTTCGATCTTGTCACCGCCTACTTCGGCCCGGCAGCCGGCCCCCGTTGGCTCGTCGCGGCGGGGTTTGATTTGTCACTTCTTAATTCCGGGCTGCTGGGTCGGGTCAAGCCGGTTACTTTGATTGGGTCTTCCGCCGGCGCCTGGCGCTTTGCCGCCTGGGTTCAGCCGGAGGCGGATAAATGCTACCGCGCGTTTCTGGAATCTTATATTGCTATCGGCTACGATCGAAGCGATACTCCCCGGACCATTCAGACCTCGATGATCGCTTTGCTGGATGGTTATGTCGCTGACGACGCCTTGTCTTTTGCCCTGGTCGACAAGCGTTACCGGTTGGCCATCATCACTTCACGGATGAAAAACCTGGCCGCCTCCGGCAGTAAGTATGTGCAAAAAATCGGGATCGGGCTTGCTTTTCTGGCCAACGCGCTTTCCCGCGAGCGGCTTTACATGTTTGCGGAAAGGGTAATTTTTTACAATGGTCCCCGGCCGCCATTTTTTTGCCGGAATCACGATTTTTGTGGGGTTTGTGTGCCGCTTACTGAGCTGAATTTCAAGGCCGCACTGCTGGCCTCCGGGGCGATTCCTCTGGTTGTTGAGGGGATTACCGATATTTACGGCGCCCCATTGGGACTTTACCAGGATGGGGGGCTATTGGACTATCATCTTACCCATGAGTATGCGCCTGATGGTGAACTTACCCTTTTTTTCCATCATCAGGAAAGGATTATTCCCGGCTGGCTCGATCAGAAACTTAAAAGTCGCCGGGTAGACGCAAATATTTTGGACAATGTGCTGATGGTCTTTCCGACGGAGGAGCTCATTTCCCGGCTGCCGGATGGTAAGGTCCCCGACCGTAACGATTTCATAACCTATTTGGGCAATAATGAACCGAGAAAACGAAGTTGGCTTAAGGCGGTCGAACTTACCGCGCCGCTGGGCGAGGAATTTTTGGAACTGGTTAATGGTAACCGGTTAAGCCGCGTGGTGGAGCCTCTATAAAAAATCCTGGCAGGTCATCCCGCGGGCGGGCATTGGAAAATGATGCGGATAGGGCAAAGCATGTAGCTTTGGAATTTCAGCTCCGAATCATTTTGGGTCAAATCGCTACCACCCCTTGGTCCACATATCGTCATCCTCGTAAACCTTTTCGTCGGATTTGTCCGCTTCTTCAGCATCCATCTCGATTTGGCGGCCGCCGTCCTGGTTTTTGAGAACTTCGTTAAAATATTCATGCTGGATAAGGAGATTCATGACTTCGTTGGTGCCCGTCCAGATTTGGGTCAAACGGGTGTCCCGGATCATCTTTTCAATGGGGAATACATTGGTATAGCCGATTCCGCCTACGATTTGCATGGCCAGGTTGCAAACCTGCCAGGCAGTATCGGTGGCAAATTTTTTCGCTTCACTGACCAGGCGGCGAGCGGTGGGCAGGCCCGCATCGACGGTTCTGCCGGCGGCGATGGTCAGCGCTCGGGCGGCGTCGAGCTGGGTGATAGCGTCGGCAACCTTGAAGCTCACCCCCTGGAAATTGCGGATCTTCTGGCCGAACGCACGGCGGCGGTCGCTGTAGCGGGCGGCCACCTCAAGGGCGGCGCGCGCCCCGCCGAGACAGCCGGCGGCACTGGTGAGGCGTTCCGGCACCATCATGGTGTTGAATATTTCGGCCCCTTGATTCAAATGACCGATCAGGTTCGACGCCGGGACTGGAACATCGCGAAAAATGAGACGCCCCGTTCCGCCGCCCCTGGTTCCCATCAAGCGGTAAAGGTACTTGACTTCAACGCCCGGCCGGTCGCGTTCGATAAGAAGAAGGCTGATCCTTTCGTGGGCCTTGCCTGTAGGATTGGTGTTGCAATAGACGATGAAAAAATCCGCACCCTCCGCCGCTACTACAAAACGCTTCTGGCCGGTTACGATGAATTGCTCGTCTCTGAATTCCGCCCGGGTGGTGGCGCCGAAAAAATCCGACCCGCCGCGAGGTTCCGTCAAGGCCTCGGCGGAGATCAAGTCTCCCTTAAGCAGCGGCACCAGAAATTTATCCTTCTGTTCATCCGTGCCGAAGGAGTAAAGAGCCTGCCCGACGATGGAGGGCATCGAATACGCGCAGCCAAGAGTGTTTCCCAGAACGCCAATTTCTTCCAACGCGGCGATTTCGGCCACCCAGGAAAGGCCTCGTCCGCCGTATTTTACAGGAAAGCGCAACCCCAGGAGATTCCTTTCCCCAAGAGATTTTACGAACTCGCGCGGGTAGGTGATCTCGTCGCGATCCATCCTTTTCAAAAGCTCGGCGGGCACCTCGTTTTTTACAAAGTCCCGGACCTCCTTTTTGATCGAGCTTTCAACTTCGTCAATAAAGATATCCTGCAACATTATATAACCTCCGCAAGGGGATAGGTATCTTAAGGGAACAGTTGCTCCCGCATTTGTCCAATTACCCGGCCATAATCGCCGGCGCCGAAAATGGCTGATCCGGCGACGATAATGTCGGCGCCGGCCCGGCGGATCGCTCCGCTGTTTTGGATGGTAACGCCGCCGTCTACTTCAAGGAGGCAGGTAGGCGCCCGTTCATTTATGAGTTTCCGCGCCGATTCTATTTTGGGCAGCATCGATTCGATGAATAGCTGGCCGCCGAAGCCCGGGTTGACCGTCATGAGCAAAAGCAGGTCAAGGTCAGGCAGAATTTGCTCTATAGTAGAAAGGGGTGTGGCGGGATTGAGAGATACTCCGGCCAGGATGCCCTTTTCCTTTATCTGATGGACCAGTCGGTGCAGATGAGTAACAGCCTCAACATGGACGGTGATGATATTGCTGCCGGCGGCGGCGAAATCGTTGATGAAGAACTCTGGTTTTTCGATCATCAGGTGGACATCGAAAGGCAGATTAGTAGTCCGGCGCAACGATTTGACGACCACCGGGCCGAAGGTGATGTTGGGAACGAAGTGGCCGTCCATTATATCTAAGTGGATCAGATCGGCGCCGGCCCTTTCCACAGCGGCGATCTCCTCACCCAGGCGGCTGGCGTCGGCGCTGAGGATGGAGGGGGCGATCCTGATCATAATCTCTTTACTCCCGTCGAAGCTTATTTGATGAACTCGTAAGAAGTGCCAACGCCGTCATTCCAGAGTAGGCGTGAATCCAGAAGTAACTGAATTCAGCGGAGTCCCGCCCGCACGGAAATGACAAAATGTGGGGTTTCCCGACTTTTTATCAAGCCGTCTTATTTTCGCGTCCGCTGGTAAAACACTGTTTGTCTTTTATCGCAAAAAAAATATATAACAGCATACATACCCTGTCAACAGCATTGATGGCAGCTTGAGAATTGACGACTTCGTAAAAAGTTACAAATGACTCGCCTTTTACCGCGTGAAAGGTCATTCCATGTATCTTCTGTACAACATGATTATTCTGGTGGCTGCTATTTTTGCATTGCCTTATTATCTCGTAAAGTCTCTCCTTACCGGTAAGTACCGCCGGAGCATGGGACAGAAACTGGGATTTATTAAGACGCGGGTAAATTCAGAGAAAAAAAGGCCCCGTGTTTGGTTCCACGCCGTTTCGGTAGGCGAGGTGGCGGCCGTCCGGCCCATCATCGAGGCTTTTCGCGCCAATTTGCCTGAAGTCTATATCATCGTCTCGACCAGCACCGAAACCGGCCAGGATGTTGCACGGCAAACGATAGCCGCCCAGGCGCACATCTATTACCCGCTGGATATCCCTTTGGTAGTAAACAAGGTTCTCGATCTTTTGAAACCGGATATCTTTGTTACGACCGAAACTGAGCTATGGCCTAATTTCTCCCGGAGTTGCGCCCGCCGAGGGATCAAGATGGTCATGGTCAACGGGCGAATTTCTCTCCGCTCTTTTAGGCGCTACCGGGAAACGATATTTTTCTGGCGACAGGTGCTCAATAACTATGCCGCAGTGGGGGTCATATCGGAAGATCATGCGGCCCGTTTTATAGAACTCGGTTTACCCCGAGACAGGATTTGCGTCTTGGGGAATGCCAAATATGACGGTTTGGCGGCCAGGGCCGGAGAGGGGCGCGATTTGGCGGCCAGGCTCAATGTTATTGCCGGAGATCTGGTTTTCGTGGCGGGCAGCACCCACGAGGGGGAAGAAGAAGTAATTCTTGATGTTTATCGAAAACTTCTGGCGGACTTCCCGGCATTGAGGTTGATCTTGGTTCCCAGGCACATTGAACGGACAAAGCAGGTAATGGGGCATCTTATGGCGTCCGGATTTTCCGATGCTGTTACCTTTTCGGCGCTAAACCAGCGCCAGGCGGTTGGCGCGAGGGTCGTCCTGGTTGATGTAATTGGCGAATTATTTAAAATATACAGCCTGGCGACAGTGGTATTTTGCGGGGGAAGCCTGGTGCCCAAGGGTGGCCAGAACATTCTTGAGGCCGCCGCCTGGGGCAAGGTGGTTTTCTTTGGTACCCATATGGACGATTTTCCCGAAGAGGCCGCCGGATTGGAACAGTCGGGCGGCGGAATCAGAGTTGCCGGCGGCGACGAGCTGCTGGCGGGTATCCGCCGGTTATTGTATGACCCCGAACTATGTGCGCAGCTGGGTCGTCAGGGGCAGGAGATGGTCAAGGCCAATATGGGAGCGGCGGCCAAGTACGCCGGATTGATCAAGGATGCCATCTAACGTGCTGATTGTTTTCCATAGGTGATGTAGATGCCTGCTGCTCCATCGTGGTAGTTGTATGACTATATCTATAACTGCAACTTATTTCCACTACTCAGGTGTCCGGCTGAAACGGGGGCTACTCCACCCTTTCTGTTCCATGATCACGTTTTTGCCGACTTTTTAAGAGTGCGTCGATCATGACCGGCCCTATTTATCCTGGATCAATTCCAGGATAATTGGGAATAATAACCCGTTTGCTGTGAACCGGCAGGTTCATGTTCTCACATCATCCCATAGTTTTTTAGTTTCTTGTGAAGGGTTCTTCTGGTTATACCGAGCCTCCTGGCTGCTTCACTTTTGTTTCCTCCCGCCGCCGTAAGGGTTTGCAGGATCGTTAAGCGCTCAACTTCATCCAGAGGCTGATCCATTATCAGGGGTGCTTCTGCCTGGATTTCCCGATGAGTTCCGTCAACCTCCGGAAGAAAAAGAGCCATGTCCTCTTCGCTGAGGTATTCACCCCGCGTCAAGACTACTCCCCGCTCAATCATGTTGGCCAGCTCGCGAACATTGCCCGGCCAGCGGTGCCGGACGAGCCAATCCATTGCCTGGGGGGTTACTCCGACGATTTTTTTGCGGTTTTTTTCCGAAAAAACCCGGATGAAATGCTGCACCAGAAGAGGGATGTCCCCTTTCCTGTCCCGAAGGGGGGGTACAGGAAGGTTGACTACGTTCAGCCGGTAATAGAGATCCTCCCGGAAGAGCTGCCGGGCTGTCATGTGACGCAGATCTTTATTGGTGGCGGCAATGACCCGGACATCGACCGGTATCGCCTCATTGCCGCCCACCCGGGTTATTTCCCGTTCCTGCAAAACCCGCAGCAGCTTCACCTGCATCCCCTGAGACATCTCGCTTACCTCGTCTAAAAAAATGCTCCCCCCCTGAGCCTGACGGAACTTGCCCTCCCGCCGTTGGGCCGCACCGGTGAACGCGGCTTTTTCGTAACCGAAAAGCTCCGATTCCAGCAGGGTTTCCACCAGGGCGGCGCAGTTGATCTTTACCAACGGGCCTTCACGGCGGCTGCTGTTGAAGTGAATAAATTCGGCAATTATTTCCTTCCCGGTACCGGATTCCCCGGATATCAATACTGTAGCTTCCGTCGGTGCGACCTGAGCCGATATGCTAAGCAGCTTGGTCATGGCCGCTGAATGGCCGATAATGTTTTCCTGGGCAAAACGGTTGGCAAGGCTGGCCTTCAGGTAGCGGTTTTCCTCTCGCAGCCGGGAATGATCCATCGACCGCTCCAGGGTAATTTTCAGTTTATTGAAATCAAGCGGTTTGGTGAGATAGTCATAGGCGCCGTTCTTTAAGGCCGCGACAGCGGTGTCCACCGACGCATACGCGGTCATGATGACAACCGGGATAGCCGGGTTGAAAGATTGGATATCTTCCATGGCCTGTAGACCGGAAACGCGCAGCATTCGGATATCCATCAGAATCGCGTCAAATGGCCGCTCACGGGCCATCTCCACGGCTTTTCCCCCGTCATCGGCGGTCTCCACGCTGTAGCCCCAGCCGGTAAGCAGGGTCGTCAGCATGGCGCGATGGCCATAATCATCGTCAACAACCAAAACGATGCTCATTTTTTCACCCCCTTAGATACTATTCCTGCTCGCCTGGCGCCGGCAGGAAAATGGTTACCCTGGTGCCAACTCCCAGCTTGCTTTCGACCTGTATCTCGCCGCCGTGGGCGTTAATGATTTTTTGCGCAATTGCCAACCCCAGGCCGGTTCCGGTCGGCTTGGTGGTAAAGTAGGGATCAAAGATGTGCGGCAGAGATTCCGCTGTTATACCTGGGCCGGTATCTTCAATAATAATTCTTGCTCCGCGGCCTTGGGGTTGATCGATGCTGACAGTCAAGGTACCAGCCCCTTCCATTGCCTCCAGGGCATTGAGAAAAATGTTGAGCAATACCTGCCGGAGCTGATCGCCATCACCCCGATGCGGCAATTTATTCTGGGCAAAGCTCTTTGCAATCTTGATTCCGGATTCCCTGGCCCGCTGGGAGACAATTTCGATGACCTCATCCGTAAGCGACACAAGTTCGAGCAGGTGCGTTTTTGGTTTTGCCGGCTGGGATAAATCCAAAAGCTGCGTGATAACCCTGTTGAGCCGATCAATTTCGCCCACCATAATATCCGCAGAACGCTGATCCTCCGGCGTATCCTTTAGTCTCTCCCGGAAATAGGTGGCAAATCCTTTGATGGAACTCAAGGGGTTCCTTATTTCATGCGCCAATCCGGCGGCAAGGTTGCCGAGCGATGCGAGGCGCTGACTTCTGGCTACCTCTTCTTTAAGATGCTTAAGCTCCGTAACATCCCTGAGCAGCACCAACCGGCCCGAAGGCAAACCATCATCATATTTCAGCAGGACGGCAACCACATCCAGGTAAACAGTTCTTTCAGGCTGGTTGAGAGCCATCTCGGAAATCACCTGCCCGGACTCGGACTTGAGTTCCTCCCCAAGCGCTATCAAGGCGGGAGGAAGGGCGGGAAGGATTTTTTTATTTAAAAAATCGGACAGCGGTAATTTGAGGATCCTTTCCGCTTCCTGATTTGAAGACAGAAGGTTTCCCGCTTCATCAATGGCTATAAGGCCGATGGGCATATGCCGGATAATGCTTTCCGAAAGCGCCTTGACGTAGGTTAGGGAAAGGCGGGTCGACCGATATACCTGGGCCAGAAAGAGGGACAAAACGCCGAAGATGCAGACGACAAAGAGAATTATCGCCATTATGATCGTATGCTCCATCTCTTTTTCTTTTGCCGCCTTAACGGGTCCCATATTCATTCCAACAAATATGGCCAGATTTTGCGTCAAGAGACTGTTATCATTTTTCCCCGGGTGCATTGGCATCATCTTGGGTTGCTGAGATTCTTCCCGCAAGGGAGAAAAACGCCGGAATACCTCAAATGTCTGGCCCCGTTCCGGCCGGGACACGACTCGCCATCCGGGCGTTGCCATCTGAGAGATGGCATTAAGATCAATATCCAGGCCGTAAGATTCTCCGGTCATCGCCGGGTCGCTGTCGGCCAGGATAAGCCCTTGCTGGTTAACGACAATGAGGTGATCCAGGTCCGGTTGCTGAGACATTTCGATCAGGAGCTTTTGGAGTTCAAACGCCCCCCAATTCATCCCGGCTCCAGTTCGAATACCCGCCTCAAAAGACCGGATCAGCGTCTCTCCCTGGGTAAGCAACTGAGCTTGAGTCGCTGACTCCAGTTTTCTGATATTGTCCAAGGTCACAAAGACGAATAGCGGGATAATGATTGTGACTGTGCCAATGATTAACCAGGGAGAGAGGCCGGACCGGCTAATTATTGTCTTTTTAAGTGTTTTTAGCATCGCACTCTTGAAGCCTTCGTAAAAAGTCTGGATGCTCAAGTTGCGCTAAATTCCTCGTCTGTGCACCATACGGAAAGTAGCCCTACTTACTCGTGATTTGCGCGCTCCTGCCTTGCGGTATTTTTAATAAGCCGCCCCAAATTCAAAGTTCTTTTGCCTTTTTGCGAGTCCATCCGTGATGGCTCGCAAATTGATAATCAGCGCCGGAAAACTAAGCCATGGATACTCATTTCACAGGTGCATACCACAATCGGATACTTGTTATCCATATGTTTTTGTGCGCTCCGAAGGTGCCATTAAAATATTGCTAATAATATCTTATACTTATTACCTGATGACTTGTTTGGCACGATCCCTGCTATATCTCGGTCAAATCAAGTAAGAAAGGAGTTACACAAATGAAAAAAGTAGTATTGATGACGTTAGGACTCATGGTTGTAGCGGTTCTGGCCACGGTTAATCCGGTAAGCGCCAGGGGCCCGATGGCGGCTGGCGGATCAGGAGGCAAAATGATGGGGATTGGCGGACCAGACGCGGGATGCTATGGCGCGGATGGGACCGCCGCTTTGGAAAAGCTCAATCTTACCCCAGAGCAGACCGCAAAGGTTGCCAATATGCGCGAAGAAATAATCAAGCAGACGGCGCCGATTAAGGAAAAACTGTTTGCCAAGAGAAACGAGCTGAAACAGCTATGGCTGCAGTCAGCGCCCGACGAGGCCAAGATCGTTGCCGCGCAGAAGGAATCTCGCGAGCTAAGAGGTCAGTTGCAGGACAAAATGACGACTTTTCGCCTGGAGGTAGCCAAGCTTCTCACCACGGAACAGCGGGATAAGCTGAGGGCCGGATTCGCTGGTCCCGGTCCAGGCTCGCGGTGGGGTGGCCGCTGCAAGATGGCCGGCCCGCAAGTCCCCGGTGAAAGAGGCGCTAAACGTTCACCTAAAAACTAACCTTTTTACCTGAAGCAGGCAACACCCGGGGAGATTAACAAGACCTCCTCCCGTATCCCCGGGAGCAACCTGCTTCAGGGTTTTGTTTATTCTTGACGAGGCGGTAAAAAGTCCGCTTACGAAGCCGTCAAGATTCCGTCTCAAGTGGGGGCTGTCCATTGTCGTATCAGCAAAAGCTAGAGAGGCCCAGCCCTCTCCCTTGATGGTAGAGGGCTGGGGTGATCGTTAACATAGCCGATATTTCTCTACTGATCCCTTTTTCGTTTATCACCTCCAGCGTGGGGAGGACAATGGGACTCTTCAGCGCGTCGTCATTCTTTACGACCGCGCAACATTCCTCTTCCTTGCGTATAAATTTTACGGGGAAACTTGATATAGGGCCTGATCCGTTGATTGATATTTTTACCGGTGCCGTCGTAATTGAGGGTAACGACTGGAACGCCGGTATAGGCCTCAATCCTGGGCGCCATTGCTTCGGTGATGGCGCCGGCGGCGCAAAAGGCGGGGTTGGTCTGGACAAACAGGGAAATGTCCGGATAATGCCTGCTCAAGGCGGCAATCTTGATTAAATTGTCCGCCGATTCGCCGCAATGTTGCGGTTTGAGGTTGAAGTAATTATATATCTGCCGGTAATCAATCTCAGTATCCAGGGCAAATTCATCAACGAACTCACGGAACATCTGGTAGTAGCTTTTTTCCAGTTGGCTTATTAAAGCGATCATCGTTTTTGCGTAAAGGGCACTGATCAATTCCCCCTCCATAAACCAGCGCCTGATGTACGGGGTGGCAACCAGTTTGGCAAATTCATTCAAGGGGGTCGTAATAACCTCACCCCCGTATTCTTCTATGCAGTGGATCAAATGCTGG
>JBBIRO010000048.1:5804-22390 GCA_037441775.1 Syntrophobacterales bacterium | reverse complement strand
TAATTAAGTGTTGTGTCCCCCGAATTCACTCCGATTGTGTTGCACAATACCCCTTGACAAGCAAAAATAGCTTCCCTATAGTCCAACCACGGAAGAAGTTTTTTTTAGTATAATCATCTTTATCATGATTCTCCTTTAAGATGGACCGGAGCAGCCGTTCTTCCCTCCGGTGGGCAGCCGCTGACCTCTTCTAATCGTCCGCTCTGCAATTCACGGCGGCCCGGCATAGTTAGCCACGAGGCAGTAAGCCACTTGACGGCAATGGCTGGCCTTATCGTTAAATTCTTCGTAAAAAGGCCGGATGCTTACGTTGCGCCGCATCCCTCGTCACTCAAGGCGTAAGGAAAGTACGCCTCAGTCCTTAGGATTTGCGCGCTTAAGCCTTGCGAACTTTTTACAAAGCCGTTCCTTACGTTTTGCTGACTTTACGAAATCATCACCGCTGACACCCTGCGCATTTCGGTTCCTGCGTCTCTTACTGAATATTCTCATTCCTAAGGCCACAGACAGTTGTTTTTCGCTGAAAGGTCCTTGCTGCTGCCCTTGAATAAATTATATTCTGGAGCACGTCCAAAATGCAAAAGCGCCGTTATGGACAATATCTAAAAAATATCTTCTTCAATAATTTGAAAAACAGACTTGTTGTAGGGTTCATTTTGGCCACCAGCCTCACCGGTCTGTTTGCGACTGTTGTTGGAATCACCATTATCAATAAAAGCACTATTGATGAAGTGCAAAACAAGGTGCAGCAGGATATAAACGCCGCCGAACTCATCTACAACTACAATCTGGAGCGAATATATTTGATGGTCCGTAGCTTGGCTCAGACCTCAAATCTTGCCAACGCCATCCAGACGAATCATGTAGCCTATCTGACAGACTTACACAAACTTGTCAGACCCATGCCGGAATTCCCGGACCTGCCTGAGCATATCTATCTTGACATGTTGTCTGTAACAGACAACCGCGGGAAATGTCTATATCGCGTCTATAATCCGGGGAAAAAGGGGGATGATTTACGCAGTGACCCCGTTATTAAAAAGTGTCTTGAGACTAAAGCTCCGCAATTATCGACTCAAGAGATGACATCCAATGAAATCCTGTTGGAGAATCCGCTTCTGGCGGACCGCTTGCATATTCCCATTGTTCCAACACCCAAATCCGTTACCGTCCAGGAGAAGCTTCTCACGAATGGAATGGTTCTCAGAGTTGCTTATCCTGTTTTCGACAAGAAGGGGGAATTGATTGGGGCCCTGTCCGGGGGGATGCTGCTTAATAAGGACTACATCATCGTTGATAAGCTCAAGGAGACGGTTTACAAAAATGAGACATACAAAGGAAGGGACCTGGGTTATGCCACAATATTTCTCGGGCCGATCAGAATATCGACTAACGTAATGGATAAGGAAAATAAAAGGGCGATCGGGACCATCTGTTCCAGGGAGGTTTATGAAAAGGTTATTGGTGAGGGCAAGGATTGGATCGGCAGAGCCTTTGTCGTCACTGACTGGTATATTACAGCCTATAAGCCTATCTGGGATATTGACCGAAAGATCATCGGCATTCTCTACACCGGGGTGCTGGAGGCAAAATACAGGGATCTCAGAATACGCACGATATTCATTTTCCTGGGGATCACTTTGCTGGGCATGTGTATCGCGTTCGGCCTGTCCTTCTATCTTGGCAATACCATTATCAACCGGATCATCATCCTTAAAAGGGCTGCTGAAACCATTGCCAAAGGCAATCTGGATTATCAATTTTCAACTGATAAGTACTCTGGGTTCGGGATGCTCGACGAGGCCTTTAATAATATGACCGCGTCTTTGAAAGACCGTGATGAGAGATTGCAGGCGGCCTACCTCAGACTGGCGCTAAACGAGAGGCTGGCGGCACTTGGGGAAATGGCGGCCGGAGTGGCCCATGAGTTGAATAATCCGCTGGGCGGAATATTACTGTACAGCAGTCTTACATTGGAAGAACTGCCGGAAGATCACCCGGCAAGAGGGTATGTGGAAAAGATTATCTATCAGACAAATCGCAGTAAACAGATAGTATGGAATCTCCTTGATTTTGCGAAAACGCCTTCAGGCAACATGGTGTTCATATCCATAAATGAGGTCATAAAGACATCTTTGGGTTTGGTAATAGACCAATCCATGTTTCTGGGGGTGAAGATTACTCTCGATCTTGCCGACAATATTCCTCCGATAATGTGTGATGATGCGAAAATGGAAGAGGTGTTCCTCAATCTCTTCATCAATGCAGCAGACGCAATGGACGGGCAGGGTGAATTGAAGATCACAACCAGTTTTGAGCCCCCCGAATCAATTGTAATAACCGTTTCCGACAATGGTAAGGGAATAGATAAAGCATGTCTGCCCCATATCTTTGATCCCTTTTTCACCACCAAAAAGCCCGGCCAGGGATCCGGCCTGGGGTTGTCAATAACTTACGGAATCATCACCGGACACCAGGGCAGCATTGATGTCGAAACCGAACCTGGGAGGGGCACAACGTTTAAGATCGTTTTACCTATATATGGAAATGTGAAAAGCAATAAAGAAATCGGTGGCGAATAAATTGGATAAGAAAAAAAAGATTTTGGTTATTGATGACGAAGAATCCATCCGAGACGGGTGTCAGAGAGTCCTGACGCGGTTGAATTACAATGTCCAGACTGCGGGAGACGCCCTGATCGGGCTGGATATGGCACTGACGAATAGCTACGATTTGGTATTGCTCGATATTCGTATGGCGGGGATAAGCGGGCTTGATATCCTGAAAAAAATCAAGCAGGAAAAAGGTCTTGAAGCAAAAATAATTATCATTACGGGTTATGGAACCATACCGCTTACGGTCGAGGCGATGCGGCTGGGCGCCCATAACTTCCTGACCAAGCCATTTAGCATGGAGGAGCTAAGCGAGGCTGTTGCGGGAGCCATCAAGACTTGCGATGTCGATAAGTCAGAAGAGCCATCATCTCTTTTGATTGGCAACAGCGACCACATAAAGGAGCTCCGGGAAACACTTAAGCGCGTTGCCCAGACCGACAGCACGGTCCTGATAACCGGTGAGAGCGGCACGGGGAAAGAACTTGTTGCCCGCTCCATTCATAGTCTCAGCCGAAGATCCAATAAGCCCTTTGTTCCTGTGGATTGCTCTTCCTTAGTCGAGACCCTGATGGAAAGCGAGCTTTTTGGTCATGTAAGAGGCGCGTTCAGCGGTGCTGTCGAATCCCGTGATGGACGCTTCCAGAAGGCGGATCAGGGAACTATTTTCCTCGATGAGATTTCCAATATCGGCATCAATTCTCAGATTAAACTCTTGCGCGTCCTCCAGGAGCAGGAGGTTCCCCGGGTTGGCAGCGCCAGGCTTGAAAAAGTAGATGTGAGGATTATTGCTGCTACCAATAAGGACCTGAGAGCCGAGGTGGAAGCAGGAAGATTCAGGGAGGATCTCTTTTATCGGATTTCGGTGGTTCCGATTGAGATCAAGCCGCTTAGGATGCACAAGGCGGATATCCTGCCGATCGCGCAGCATTATCTTCATATCTATCGCATCAAGCACAAAAGCAGAGTCCGATATTTTTCCGAGGAGGCGAAAAAATCGCTTCTGGCCTACAACTGGCCGGGCAACATCCGGGAATTAAAAAACACGGTGGAACGGCTGTGTGTGCTAAGCGACAGTGAGACAGTAAATCTATCGGATATACTGTACTACGGGCAAAACAAGGAAGCAAAGGCGCCCATCGCGGATTTCTCCTCGGGCAGGATTACCCTGGTGGATATTCAGAGAGAACATATCGAGAGGGCGCTTAACCATTTCGGTTTCAAAGTCCATCAAACGGCAAAGTTTCTGGGTATCGACAGAAAAACCCTAAGGAAGAAGATTCGAAGCTATGGCATCAAACTTGGCCGCATGACCGATGATAACGATTCGTAAAAAAGCGGCTGCTTAAACTGTGTTGTCAGTTGCATCAATGATGATTGCCTAAACCAGGGGCACTTCTCCCCCAGGCCGCCCTATTATCCCCTCCAAATTTTAAAATATCTTGTATATTCAATAACTAAGAAAATGGCACCTCTCTTGCAGCCTTGTTTTTAAAACAATAATGGGGGAGGTGAAAAGTCATGACCAAGAAGAAAATTCTGCTCATTGACGATGACAAGGATTTCCTGATGGCCACGAAGCTTATCCTTGAGTCCGGCGGTCATGAGGTATTCTTGGCGGAAAACGGGAAACAGGGAGTCGAGCTTGCCAAATCAGTCAGCCCTGATTTGGCAATTATTGACATGATGATGGAGAGCTGGGCGGAAGGATTCAGTGTCGTATCGAAGATTCGTTCCTCAGAACAAGGCAGAAAGCTGCCCATGATTATGCTTAGCGCCGTGGATCTTCAGGGGCCATACCAGTCTTTTGAACCGCCGGACGAAGCCCAGACTGTAAACCTGGTCCTCCACAAGCCAATTAAGGCCGATGATTTGCTGAAATACGTGAAAAATCTTTTACAATAAAGAAATGAATGACAACGGCCGACAGCAGATACTCATCATCGACGACGACGAAACCATACTTAACGGCTGCCGACAGGCGTTGGAGAAGTCTGGGTACAGCGTCCTTTGCTGCGGTGACGGCCTGGAAGGTATCAGGGAGGCGAGACTCAGACGTCCTGAAGTTGCCTTCATCGATCTCAAAATGCCGTACATGTCCGGAATGGAGATTATCGACATCCTCTCCCGGGATATGCCGGATACTATCCTGATAGTAATTACCGGCTATGCCACCATCAATTCGGCCGTCGAAGCAATCAAAAAAGGAGTTTACGACTACCTTCCGAAACCCTTCAATCCGGATCAGCTTAGGGTGCTGGTAAAACGGGCAATTGAGCACCGCAATCTGAGGATGGAGGCAATTAAGCTTCGGATGGAAAAGGAACAGATGGAGAGAAACTATATCACTTTCGTAAGCCACGAAATGCGCTCCCCGCTGGTGACTATCAGGCAGTACATGGAAGCCCTGATGACCATATCCAAGGACAGCCTCAGCGGCCCGGCCGTAGAGATCATCGAACGTTGCAATAAAAGAATCCAGCTGCTTGAGGATATGGTAACGCACTGGTTGGACTACAGCCGCGCAATGAACGGCACTTTCGCGTCTGGCAAAAAACCGGTGCAACTTGCGTTGATTATTGAAAGGAGCATCGAAGAAATGGCGCCTCTATGTGAGAAGAGGTGCCTTTCCATAGTAAATAATCTTTTTTCTGAAGACATCCTGATCAATGGAGATGAAGAGAGTCTTAGGCGCGTTTTTATCAATATTATCGGCAACTCCACAAAATACACACCCGCTGGCGGGAAAATATCTTTAGATACCGTGGCCGATGAACATTACGTCCGGGTGTCCATCTCGGATACCGGTGAAGGCATACCGCAGGATAAGCTGCCCTTCATTTTTGAACCTTTCTATCGCGTAAAAGGAAAGGAAGATCAGCACAAAGGTTCGGGTCTGGGACTTGCATTTTGCAAGAAGATAATCGAAGCCCACGATGGAACCATTGAGGTCTCGTCGCATCTCGGTGAAGGCACAACCTTTACAATCGTGATTCCAAGATGAATGTGTCAAGGGTTAAGTGGTGCGAATAAAGTTTGATAATGCTGATTTATTCAGGTTTCACCATAAGGATGACGCCGGGAAATGCTTTTGTTGCAGGCAAAACGAAAAAGAACTCTTGATCCTAAGGCATATTAACAGCGGGAAGATGGTGCACCTGTGCGGAAATTGTTTTTTAAACAATTTGTCGAGCTACCTTCTCGACAACACCCGCCCCTGGCGCGAGGATTAGCAGTTGCGGGGAATAATTCCCCTTGACGGGGCAATATACCCCTATGACAGGCGATATCCGGCAATGTGGTTGAAATATTAGTCGTAAAATCAACGGCGAATACACATGGTGCCAATATTGCTAAAAAAGACTACAAAATGTTCGTTAACCGGTTTTTTCTGGTTTGTCGAATATGATGGGTTCGAAAAAAGTAACATTTCCCCCTTCCCAAGTGGGACGGGATAAAGGTGAAGAGGGCTAAATGCTGGATATACCGGAGATAATCTCCATCACCCCAAACCTCTCTTTTCAAGGGAAATGGAGCACACGTCCTTGTTAAGAGGTCGTCAAATCTCAAAGACAGGAGGCTGGTAATGTGGAAAACATTGAATAGCGGCGCAGCGTTGGTGGAACCGGCGATAAAGCAGTTTCTTCCTCCTTGTCAGGAAAAGTGCCCGATCAATGAAGATATTCAGAGAACCAACGTGCTGATGTCTTTATTGCCTGCAGATTCCAAACTGGCCAGGGAAGGCCTAACCCAGATCGGCGACCATCTGATGGAAAGAAATCCGTTCTTTCCGGTGTGCGGCTATGTTTGCGGTATCTGCGAAGTCGGCTGTAATTATAAGACCAAGGGAGGTTCGGTCCGGCGCAGGCTTCTGAAGCGGTTTGTTTCCGATAACTACCTTGATCACCTTGATAAGAAAGAAGAGTACGACATCGTCAAGAACAAGGAAAACGTGGCTGTAATCGGCGGCGGTCCCGGCGGACTGATGTGTGCCTTCGCACTGAGCAGGAAGGGATACCGGGTTACGATCTTTGAAGCGACCGACCGGCTGGGCGGGGCGCTATGGCTTATCCCTCATTACCGTCTTCCCAAGGATGTTCTGCAGCGGGTGATTGAAAACATGATGAGGATTAGCGGTATCGAAGTAAAATTCAATATCAAGATCGGCGACGGGAAATTCTCTCTCGATAAACTAAAGAAAGACGGGTTTAAAGCCATATTTATTGCCAAGGGCACGCCTACCTCCCGGATTCTCACCTATGGGAAGGAGGAGGTCCAGGATCAGGACCTTGCCGGTGTCATGCATGGGCAATCTTTCCTCTATGAAGTCAGCCGGGGAATTCTAGCTCGGGATTATTTTACCGGCAAAAAGGTGATCGTGGTTGGCGGCGGAAACGTCGCTTTCGATGTTGCCAGGTCGGCAAGGAGACTGGGCGGGGATGTGAAAATCGTTGCGCTGGAGTGCGAAGACAAGACAACGAAGGACGGAATACCGGCCGATGAGGAGGAAATCAGGGGCGCCTGGGAGGAGGGCATCCGGATCGAATATTGCCGGGGTGTCCGCAAGATTATCGGCAAGGGCGGCAAGGCGACCAGCGTTGAGTCGCCTCGCTGCACGAGTGTCTTCGACAGTGAGGGCAGCTTCAATCCTTCGTTCGACGAAAACGATGTAATCAGCATACCCGGAGATGTAATCATAATTACCGTCGGTCAGGGGCCGGACCGGGCCTTTCTTAAAAGAGAAGAACTATTGGATGAGCGTGGCCGCCTCGCCGTTGATCCCGTTACCCTTCAGAGCATCAATAAAGACTTTGTTTTTATCGGCGGCGATGTACGGAAAGTAGGTTTTATGATCGAGGCTATCCATGAAGGTCAGGAAGCCGCTGAATCCATCGAAAGATTTTTAAGCGGCCTTGATATCCAAAGCGGCAGAAAAAAATGGTACGAGGCCATGAGCATCCCGCAATTAAAGGCTGACCAGTACCGCCAGGAGCCTGAAGTTATTTGGATTCCCCCGGAGAATAGAATGCATTTCAAACTTTTCGAAAGGGGGTTTACCTTAAGTGAAGCCATCGAAGAAGCAAAACGCTGTCTTCATTGCGGCCCCTGTCTGTCTTGCAAGGCCTGTGTTTCCATCGGACTGGTCAACTCTCTTCCTACCATTACGCTGCACGAACATCTATGCAGCGGATGCGGTATTTGTGTTTCGTCATGTCACTATGGTTCGGCCCACCTGGCGGAAAAGGACGGCGATCTTATGTCCGCGACAGACATGTTCCGCTGTAAAGCGTGCGGGATGTGTGTGTCTGCCTGCCCGGCCGGGGCGCGGGAGATGTTGGGCCTGGATACGGAAAAGAGGCTAACAGAAGTGCTTCAGGCGCTATAGCCTAATAAATACATTTGTCAGGAGGATCATATGGCGGAGTATATCCCCAAGCTGGTGTGTTTCTCATGTAAATTCGGATGGGGGTATCTTTTCGGAGAGAAGGTATCGGCCGAAGTGAAAAACCTGATTCCGGTCATCTGCAGCGGGAAGGTGGACGGCACCCATATCATGGAAGCGTTTCAAGGCGGCGCCGACGGTGTACTCATTTTGGGCTGTCCCGACGGAGAATGTCATTTTCAAAACGGCAATTATCAGGCGCGCAAACGAATATTACTCCTTCGTAAAACATTGAGGGAGTTCGGCATTCAACCAGAGCGTCTCATGATCAAACTCGAAATTGACCCTGAAGGCAAGAAGATTCCTGGATATATCGATGAAATGGGGCGGCAAATCAAACCATTGGGTCCGCTTGCCGCGGTCGTGTGAAAAAATGTAGGACTCAAGGTTGACGAAGTTAAAGCTGGTGCTGGTCCGTACTAAGCGAGGAGATAACAGATGTCAAATAAACCAAAGGTAGCGATTTATTGGCTGGGGGCCTGTGGGGGGTGTGATGAGACCATTGTTGACCTCAATGAGGCGGTGCTTCTGGTTGCGGATGCCGTGGATATTGTGCTGTGGCCGATAGCCATGGATTTCAAATACAAAAGCATTGAGGCGATGGAGCCGGGCGAGATTACGCTTTCCATCATTCATGGCGCCATACGCAATTCAGAACACTCGCATATGGCAAGAATGCTGAGGGAGAAATCTAAACTGGTATTAGGTTTTGGAACGTGCGCCTGTTTCGGCGGCACGCCCGGGCTGGCGAACTTTCGGACCAGGGAAGACATTTTCCAATGGGTTTATCATGACGCGCCAACGGTGGTAAAGCCCAATAATGTCATTCCCCTGCCAAAAAGCACCGTGAACGGGTACGAACTGACGCTCCCGGTAATATACGAACGGGTTTATCCACTTCAGGGTGCGATAAGCGTTGATTACTTTCTGCCTGGTTGCCCACCGCCTCCGGATTTGGTTGCTAATGCGGTTTTCGCGGTTGTGGAAGGTAAACTGCCGCCACGGGGGGCGACGCTGGCGCCGACGAAAGCCATTTGCGATACCTGCCCGCGCAACAGATCTAAGCCACCCAAGCTGGAGATGATGGAGATCAGGAGAATTCACGAGGTGGAAGCCGATGCCGAGAAGTGTTTTCTGGCGCAGGGCATCATCTGTATGGGGCCTGCCATCCGATCGGGATGCGGCGAGACCTGCATCAGGGTAAACGTTCCCTGTCGCGGCTGCTTTGGCCCGGTGGAGGGAATCAAAGACGCGGGCGCGAAGTTTGTTTCCGGGCTGGCCGCATTGATCAGTGCGGAAAGTGAAAAGGAAGTTAAGAAGGTAATCGAGGGTATCCCTGATCCGGCGGGTTATTGTTACCGGTTTGCTCTCCCATCGGTTCACTTAAGACACAGCTTAGCGGAAGAGGAGAAATGATCCCATGACCCACAAGATAACAATAGATCCGATTACCAGGCTGGAAGGACACGGGAAGATAGAATTGTTTCTGGACGAAGACGGCAAGGTGAAGGAAGCCTTCTGGCAGGTTGCGGAACTCCGGGGCTTTGAGAGATTCTGCATCGGCCGGCCGGCCGAAGAAATGCCGCGGATTATGCCGAATATCTGCGGTGTCTGCCCTTCGGCTCACCACATGGCCTCAACAAAGGCGCTAGATGATCTCTACAGCGTTGAGCCGACCATGGCCGCGAAATTAATCAGGATGCTCGAGTATAACGCCTTTTATATCGAAGACCATTATGTTCATTTTTTCTTTCTCGCCGCGCCCGATTTCGTAGTGGGGCCCCATGCCGATCCCGGGGAACGTAACATTCTCGGCGTTATCGGCAAGGTAGGCAAGGAAATCGGCGGGAAGGTAATTGAGGTGAGGAAAAGGAACCGCGATATCATCAGGCACATCTTCGGCAAGGCGCCGCACCCGGAAGGCGGCCTGCCCGGCGGCGTGCCGCGGGGCATCACGGAGCAGGACCGAAAGTGGATTAAGGAGACAACGACATTTTCCGTGGATTTTGCCAAGTTCGCCCTTCAGCTCTTCAAAGACGTCGTTTTGGCCAACAAGTCATATGTGGGCCTCATAACCAGCGAGGCCTACAGTTTAAAGACCTACTACATGGCGCTGGTCGATGAAGACAACCGGGTCAGTTTTTATGACGGGAAAGTGCGTGTCATCGATCCCGAAGGCAAGGAGTATCTCAAATTCGACGGCCGGGATTATGATCAGTTTATCGGTGAATGGGTCGAGCCTTGGACCTATATCAGGCTTACCTATCTCAAGCAGCTCGGTTGGCAGGGTTTCAAGGAAGGAGAGGGAACCTCTCTCTACCGGGTGGCGCCCCTGGCCAGGCTGAATGTAGCCGATGCGATGCTGACGCCGCTGGCGCAGAAGGAAGCGGAAATAATGTTCGACACTTTGGGCGGCAAACCCACGCACTACACCCTGGCTACGCACTGGGCGCGCCTCATCTGTGCGCTCCAGGCGGCCGAACATAATGTCGCTATCGCCAACGAGCCGCAGCTTACGAGTAAAGACATCAGAAATATGAACCTCCGGCTGAAAAATAAAGGCGTAGGCGTGGTAGAAGCGCCGCGAGGCACCCTTTTCCATCATTATGAAACGGATAATGAGGGCATTATCACCAAGGTAAATCTGATCGTCGCCACCCAGAACAATTCGGCGCCGATCTGCATGTCCGTCAAGAAAGCCGCCCAGGAATTCGTGCGCGGCCCCGATGTAAAAGAGGGATTCCTTAATATGGTGGAGATGGCTTTTAGGGCTTACGATCCCTGCCTGTCCTGCGCGACCCATGCCCTGCCCGGCACCATGCCGTTGACTGTTAACATCAGGGATACCGAAGGAAAGGTGATCCGCACCATTTCCCGTTGACAGGCGACCGATGAAAGTACTGATATTGGGGATGGGAAATCCAATTTTGTCCGATGACGGGGTGGGTTTGGTTATTGCGGAACGGCTCCGCGAGATGATCCCCGGGGTAGATGTGGTATCGAGTAATATGATCGGGGTCAGCCTGATTGATGATATCATCGGGTATGACCGGATTTTCGTCATTGATGCCATGATAACAGCCACGGGTAAACTGGGCCGCCTCCAAAAAATTGTCCCGGAAGGCAAGGATGGTACGCGGCATCTCTTTTCTTCGCACGGGGTAAACTTCTTTGAATTGATGGCGCTGGGGAGGCTTCTCGGTTATGCCATGCCCGAAGTCGGCGGCGTTTACGGCATCGGAATTAACAAGGAAGTGGCTTTCGGCGAGGGTTTAACGATTGAGCTAAGCGAAAAAATACCAACATTGACCAACCTTATTTTCGAAGATATTCTCGCAGGAATTTAACCGAATTTGCGATAACGACGAGTCCACTTAGCTATCTGTCGTACCAGGAGAATCTTCATGTGCCTGGCCATTCCGGCGTTAATCAAATCAATAGCCGGTCAGGAGGCGGAGGCGGAGATCGGCGGCATCAGCCGTCGGATCAGTCTCGTGCTGACACCCGAAGCCCAGGTGGGCGACTACGTATTGTTGCACGCCGGCTATGCCATCAGTACGATCGACCAGGCTGCCGCTGGAGAGACCTTGAAGATATTCCGTGAAATAGCGGGGATAGCCGAGGGCTGGGAGTGAAGCTGACAAGCGAGTTTCGCAATTCAAAGCTGGCAGGGGGCCTGCTCGATCAAATTCGGCGTCATTCGCGGCGTCATGTCCGGCTGATGGAGTTTTGCGGTGGCCACACCGTAACGGTATTTCGCTATGGGATACGAAAGTTGCTGCCGTCCACGATTAGCATGGTTTCAGGCCCCGGCTGCCCGATCTGTGTCACCGCTAACGCCGATCTGGATAAGGCCATCGCCCTGGCCCACATCCCGGGTGTAATCATTACCACTTTTGGCGATATGATGAAGATCCCCGGGAGCAATTCTAGCCTCCAGGAGGCCAAGGGAGAGGGTGCCGATGTGCGGATGGTCTATTCCACAATGGACGCTCTGGCGATTGCGGCGGAAAATCCCAGCAAATCAGTTGTTTTTTTAGGCATCGGTTTCGAGACGACCGCGCCCACGGTTGCCGCTTCCATAATCCAGGCAGAGAACCTAGGGTTGAAAAACTATCATGTTCTTTCGTTACTTAAGGTCTGCCCACCGGTGATTCACGCCCTTTTGGATTCCGGTCAAGTCCAACTCCAGGGGCTCATCTGTCCCGGGCATGTCAGCGCGGTCACCGGTTTTTTGGCCTGGGAATTTATTGCCCGGGAATACGGCATACCCTGTCTTGTTTCCGGCTTTGAACCCCTTGATATTCTGCAGGCGATAGCTTGCTTGGTGGCTCAAATTGAAAAGGGCGAAGCCCACGTCGAGAGCGCCTACCGGCGGGCGGTGCGTCCGGAGGGAAATATCTGGGCGCAAAATCTCCTCAAACAGGTATTTGAACCAGCGAGCGCTAATTGGCGGGCAATAGGCGCAGTTCCTGACAGCGGACTCAAAATCAGAAAAGAATATGCGCAATATGACGCCCAGACAAAATTTGAAATAAAGACGGCCCCACCCCTGGAGCCAAAAGGTTGCCGGTGCGGCGACATTCTGCGGGGTGTAAAAACCCCCGCGGACTGTCCTCTGTTCGGCAATGTCTGCGCCCCGCAATCGGCGGTTGGTCCCTGCATGGTATCTTCCGAAGGCACCTGTCATGCCTATTACCTTTATGGAGACCCCAGTGACTGATAAAATTTTACTCGCGCATGGCAGCGGCGGCCGGCTGGCTTATGACCTCATCGAGAATGGTTTTCTCAAACCTCTCCATAACCCTTTGCTTGCAAAATTAGATGATTCTGCGGTTTTCGATATCGGGGGGAGGCTGGCATTCACCACCGACAGCTATGTAGTCAGTCCGATATTCTTCCCCGGTGGCGATATCGGCAAACTCTCCGTCTGCGGCACGGTAAATGATTTGTCCATGTGTGGCGCCACCCCTCTTTATTTATCAGTGGCTTTTATCATCGAGGAAGGGTTTTCTAAAAACGATTTGGAAAAAATCGTGGAGTCAATTCGGCGCGCGGCAAAAGAAGCGGACGTGACAATCGTAACCGGCGATACTAAAGTGGTAAACCGCGGTTGCGCCGACAGGCTGTTTATTAATACGGCGGGAATCGGCCTGATTCCGGCGGGAGTCAATATCTCAGGCGGCAATGCCCGCCCCGGTGATCGGATCATTATCAGCGGCCCCATCGGTGACCATGCCATCGCCGTACTGGGCAGGCGGGAAGGTTTGAGTTTTTCAACATCATTAGCAAGTGATTGCGCCCCGTTGAACGGTCTGGTTGCCGCAATGCTTGAGGTAAGCCGCGACATTCACTGCCTGCGCGACCCGACCCGCGGTGGGCTGGCAACCACCCTCAACGAACTGGCGAGACAGTCTCAAGTCGGCATCCGCATTGAAGAAGATTCAATACCGATTCGCGATGAGGTGTTCGGGGCCTGCGAGATGTTGGGATTGGATCCCCTATATCTGGCCTGCGAGGGCAGGTTGATTGCAATTGTCCCCCTGGAAGTTGCTTACGCTATGCTTGCCGTGATGCGGCGGCACCCTTACGGTAAGGCCGCGGCGATCATCGGGGAAGTTGAAGCTAAACACTCCGGAACGGTAGTCATGAAAACCACTATGGGATCTACGCGGATCGTGGATATGCTGGTGGGGGAGGCGTTGCCAAGGATCTGCTGATATGCACGAACTGGCGATCACGCAAAGCATATTTGACCTCGTCTTGGATCGGGCCAAAGCGGCCGGGGCCGAAAAGATCGCCGCCATCAATCTGGTCATCGGCCAGATGACCGGCATCAACCCGGATTCTCTGCGGCTTTATCTGGGCTTCTTAAGTAACGGCACCATCGCCCAGGGGGCGCAGCTAAATGTTAAAACAGCTTTAGCTCAAGGAAATTGCCGAAACTGTAATAACGCATTTGCCATCGAGGAATTTGACCGGCGCTGTCCCAGCTGCGGCGACGCCTGTTGCGAAATCACCGGCGGCCGGGAGCTTTTTCTGGAAAGCATCGAAGTTGAATAATTAAATATTTGTTTCTCAAGGCAAGGCGATGAAATTTTGATCTTATGACTGGGGTCGAAACTTCCGAGTTGGCGCGAATCAGTGTCCGGGGCGTTGTCCAGGGCGTTGGTTTTAGGCCTTTTGTGTATCAGTTGGCTGCTAAATACGACCTTAAAGGCTGGGTTTGCAATACTTCGGGAGATGTCAAAATTGAGGTAGAAGGGGCAAGCGCCTGCCTGAGGCGTTTTTTGTTTGAATTGCAAAACAATTCCCCGCCGCAGGCTCGCATCGAAAAAATAGCGGTTTCGTATCACCAGAAGAGAAACTTTACCGGGTTTGAAATCCGTCAGAGCCTTTCCCAAGCCGGGAAGTATCAACTTATCTCCCCGGATATCACTACCTGCGGGGAGTGTCTGCGTGAAGTTTTCGACATAACGGATAGACGCAGCCGTTACCCATTTACCAACTGCACCAATTGCGGTCCCCGCTTTACCATCATAGAAGACATCCCCTACGACCGACCAAACACCACCATGCGCCTGTTTCGGATGTGCCGCGCCTGCCAGGCGGAATACGATAGCCCGCAAGACCGCCGTTTTCATGCCCAGCCAAATGCCTGCCCAGCCTGCGGCCCCCGATTGGAACTTAGGAACTCAAAAGGCGTACGGTTGGAGACTCTTGATGTTATTGCCCACGCAGGTCAACTGCTTAAGAACGGGAAAATCCTGGCCGTCAGGGGCTTGGGGGGGTTTCTTTTGGCCTGTGACGCTACCAACGAGCGGTCGGTTCAAGTGCTGCGTCTCAGAAAGCGGCGACCGGGCAAACCGTTCGCGGTAATGCTTACAGGTATTGAGGAAGCAAGAGGGCACTGCCTGATCTCGGAGCCGGAAGAAAAACTGCTCGCCTCGCCGCAATGTCCGATAGTGCTGTTACGTTGGAAGCCTGAATCATCTCTTTCTCCGGCCGTTGCCCCCAATCTCAAATATCTCGGGGTGATGTTTCCCGTGACCCCTTTGCACCACCTGCTCCTTAGGGAGGCGGGGCGGCCGCTGGTCATGACCAGCGGTAATTTGAGCGAAGAGCCGATCTGTCAAGATAACGATGAGGCGCTCCGGAGGCTCTCTGGACTCGCCGATTACTTTTTGATCCATAATCGGGAGATATCCGCCCGCTATGATGATAGCGTGGCTTTTATCGAAGGAGGCGCGCCTGGGCTTATTCGCCGGGCCCGTGGTTACGCCCCGCAGCCGGTGCCACTGAACTTCCTGGCCCGCCCGGTCCTTGGTTGTGGCGCCCAGGAGAAAAACACCTTCTGCTTGACCAAAGAAAACCATGCCTTCATCAGCCAGCATATCGGCGATATGGAAAATCTGGAGACGATGGAGCATTTCGAAAGTACTCTTACGCTTTACAAAAGACTATTCAATATTAATCCGGAAATCTTGGCCCATGATCTCCATCCGGAATATCTCTCCGTCAAATATGCGCGAAAACAGGGGGCCAAATTCCCCCACCTGAAACTTGTTCCGATTCAGCATCACCATGCCCACATCGTCAGCTGCATGGTGGATAACATGGTTGAAAGCCAAGTTATCGGCGTGGCTTTAGACGGCACCGGATGGGGCAGTGACGGCCATATCTGGGGGGGAGAGTTTCTGGTTGCCGACTATCGGGGCTTCCAGCGGCTGGGACATCTGGAGTACCTGCCTTTAGCCGGGGGGGCTGCCGCCATAAAAAAGCCCTATCGCGCCGCCATCGGCTATCTGCTGAAACTATTGGGTGATCGGGTCTTAAACGCGAAACTGCCATTTTTACAGGGCGTTAACCCCAGGGAAATCGAGATCATCAAACACCAGAGCGAAAGAAATCTCAACTCTCCCCTGTGCTCGAGTATGGGGCGGCTCTTCGATGTCGTTGCGGCTCTGACCGGCGTTCGGGCGGAAATCGACTACGAAGGTCAGGCGGCAATCGAGTTGGAGATGAAGGCCTATGATGACGATGGGCGGGCGGCCGGCATATGCTATCCCTACGCAATATTCGAGCGGGAAGGCGTAAACATCGTCGGACTCAGGGAACTCCTTGCCGCCATCGCCTCAGATGCGTCCTGCGGCGTTCCTACCGCTGAAATAGCGGCCCGGTTCCACAATACGATAGCCCAGATGATTTGCGATATGTGCCGGCTTTTAGCCGCAAGGACGGGAATCGTTCAAGTGGCTTTAAGCGGCGGTGTGTTCCAAAATAGACTGCTTTTGAACAAAGTCATCCCCATGCTTAAAGCCTGCGGTTTTTCCGCGCTTACCCACCGGCAGGTGCCCGGCAATGACGGCGGCATTTCGCTAGGCCAGGCCGTCATCGCCAACTTCAGCTCATTCAAAAAGTAAAATACAATAACATTAGTTTGTTATACTTTATGGCTCTTTGAAAAGTTAAATGTAGTGCCAAAATCGCTTATATGGTATTGGCTGTATTAGCGGCAAAGGGGAAAGTCC
>JBBIRO010000048.1:0-5704 GCA_037441775.1 Syntrophobacterales bacterium | reverse complement strand
AGTGCCAAAATCGCTTATATGGTATTGGCTGTATTAGCGGCAAAGGGGAAAGTCCTATTTTGTAGCACAGGATATGTCCGCTTTTAACAATACTTTACGACACTTAAAAAAATGGTGGCGGCGGCTAAAATAAAGGCGACAAAAGATAGTTTTGCCATTTGGGTGCGGCTTCGCGGTTGCCTGTTGCCAAGGTGGACACGGGCGCAAGGCCCGCGGCTACGGAGGCTCGGGGCAGTTTCGGCTCCGACCGACAAATTTGTCGCAGCCCCCATACTGCCGGATCACCCGTAGATGAATTTTTATATGATGTAACCGATGGTGATCACTTCCTGCGCGGATTCCGTGCCAAGAAGAAGGCCATCTTAGGGAGCTATTCTGCTGAATCCGCTGATAACCGGATTGCTCCGGGGTTTGGCTGCTTAATAGTAAGTTATTAAGTTAACAGATTCCATCAGTTACCTGCTAGCTTAACTATAAGTGTTTTGTTCACATGGCAACAATTTAACCAAATCAACGGAGGTATTACAAATGAAACAGAAAAAATTGTGGTTGCGCTTCCTGTTTTTAGTTCTCTGTGCGGGGCTAATTGCATCTGTCTTGCCTTTTGAAAAGGCCTATGCGCAGACGATCCGGTTGAGAGTAGCGACATACGTTCCCCCCCTCTCAATTCATGGGAGATTATTGGAAGAATTTTGTCGCGAATTAGAAGGTCGCACCGGTGGCCAGGTGAAGGTCGACTTCTTTGCCGGTGGCTCATTAGTAACCCCCGTTGCAACTTTTGACTCCCTGGTAAGTGGTGCCGTTGATATAGCTTACTCTCATGTTTATTATACGCCTGGTCGCATGCCCGTGACCGAAGTGGTGGGCCTACCTCTGGGCTATCCCAGCGTCTGGGTGAGCAGCCAGGTCGCCAATGATTTCTATCACCAATTTAAGCCCAAAGAATTCGATGCTGTGAGGGTACTTTGGATGATGACTTCCCCTCCAAGCGCCATCTCCACTTCGAAAAAGCCAGTGCGCAGAATGGAAGATCTGAAAGGTTTAACCATAAGAGCACCCGGGCTTGCCGGCTCTGTTATCAGGGCGCTTGGCGGAACCCCGGCACCCACGCCGATGCCGGAAGTTTTCGATGCCATCTCAAAGGGTGTCATTGATGGTGAGGCATCAAATTTTGAAACGCTTAGATCCTTCCGCTTTGCTGAAGTGGTTAAATTTACGACTTCCATCTGGCCAATCTCGCATCCGTTTCCCTTTTATGTGGCAATGAACAAAGACAGCTATAGGAGGCTGCCAGCGGACGTCAAGGTCACATTTGACACCCTGGTCGGGGAGTACAAGGAACGATTTTATTTGATGTGGAATGGTGGGGAGTTTGTCGGCAGAGAATATGGCTTGGAGAAGGGGGTAGAATTTATTGAACTGCCCCGCGATGAAATGGCAAGATGGAGGGCGGCTGTTGAGCCGGTCATAGATACGTACGTGAAAGCCATGGTAGGAAAGGGGCATTCTGAAGCAGAGGTGCGTGGCTGGATCAAATTCCTTAGGGACCGGATTGATTACTGGACAAAAAAGCAGATAGAATTTCGTATCTTGTCGCCTGCCGGACCACCGGAAATCAAGCCCGAGTCTCTTTTGAAGAGATGAAACGCAAGCCCGGGGCGAAAAAGAGCGCCGGATAATCGGGAGGAATACGTCACAGAAGCGCGGGGCTTGAATGTGAGGAACTCGAAAAGCAAAAAAACGTTGGTGTCGAGAATGCCTTGTAAAAAGGCCTTGAGGCAAAATGGGTAAATCATAAGTATGCGGCGTACTCTAAGTGCGCCGCATACTTATGATTGGCGTGCCTTGCTGATCTTTAACAGTTGCAAAAATATTTATCTGTAAAAGTTAGGCTCTTCCCATGCAGTTGGGGGGAAGAAAAAGCGGCCGTCGGTCTTCTCTTTGGTTAGAGTGTTTGTACCACCAAATACCAAGCCAAGGAGGAAGACTTGACCGCCGAAAAGAAGATAGCGCAAGAGAGACTCACCTTGCTACAAGTTGCCGGAAGAATCCGGAGCCTATCGGAAGCCTGCCGGCGCCGAAGCATTTCCCTAAGTTAGTTTTACGAATACCAGTTTACAATAGAGTATTGGCATACAATCAAAACATTAAATCTTAAGTTTGCGAGAGAGAGGGATGTGCATGAGCACAGAAAAGAGAAAAATTAAGCTTTTTTTAACAAGCCCAGATGACCAAGAACTCATCGCTGAATATCTTGCCTCCCTCGACTGTGAAATACTTGCTCAACAAGATGAAGACTGGCTACAGGCAGATATATTTATTTTTGATGTCCAATCTGCATCTCAAATGGGACCGGAAGTTTTAAAATTAAAGCAATCATCAGATGCTTTTTTGCCTGTGATAATTGTGCTGGGCAAGGATGACGACATAGATGTTTGGCTGTCTGCCGGATTTGACGACTGCCTGCGGAAGCCCTTCACAAAGTCTGAATTAAGGGCTCATATGGAAATCCTGCTTCATCTGCGGCAGCAGTCTGAGGAACTTATTCGAGAAGGCGAAGCTAAATATCGGGCAATATTTGAAGCTACAGGCACAGCAACCTTGATTGTTGAAGAAGACACCACAATCATTATGGCAAATAAAACATGTTTATCAGTTACAGGATATAGCCCAAAAGAGCTTATCGGCACAAAGTGGACTAAGTACGTTGCGCCCGAGAGTTTAGAGATGATGCTCAGATATTATAAACTAAGGCGTGAGGATCCAGAAAAAGCGCCGTCTCAATACGAAGTGAAGTTGGTCAACAAAGCAGGGGAGGTGCGCAGAGCTATACTACAAGTAAGTATGGTGGCTGGATTTAAACATAGCGTTGTTTCCATGCTCGACATCACCGAACGTAAGATGGTTGAAATAGGGCTAAATCAGCAAAGAGAAATACTTCAAAAAATATTCGACCATATTCCAGTTATGATTGCCTACTTCGATGAAAGAGGCAACATAAAAACAGTCAATCACGAGCTTGTTAAAAAATTGGGATGGTCATTAGAGGAATGGAAAACCGAAAATATTTTAGCGAAATGTTACCCCGAGCCAGAAGCTCTTAAAGAAGCGACTGATTTTATGATAAACAAGCCAACTGGTTGGAAAGATTTCAAGACATCAACAAAAAGCGGCACTGTTATAGATACAGCATGGACGAATACCTTACTTTCCGATGGTGTTTCAATGGGAATTGGGCTGGACATCACCGAACGCAAGATGGCTGAGGATGCTCTGGGAGAAAGAGAACGACAGTTTTCAATCCTGATTAGCAATCTGCCCGGAATGGCTTATCGTTGTCTTAACGACAAGAACTGGACAATGCTTTTTGTCAGCGATGGATGCTATAAATTAACCGGCTATTTACCTGAAGATTTGATTAATAATAAAAAAATCGCTTTTAATGATCTTATTTTAGAGCAATATCAAACATACCTCTGGGGAAAATGGCAGAAACTATTGGAAGCTAAGCTTCCACTTGAGGAGGAGTATCAGATACGTACTGCTTCTGGAGAAATAAAATGGGTTTGGGAAAAAGGAAGAGGAATATTTAACGAAAATAGGGAACTACTATTTCTTGAAGGATATATTCAGGATATCACCGAACGCAAGAAAATGGAGGAGGCGCTAAAAGAGAGTGAGGAGAGCTATCGTAGATTATTTGAAGATCATTCCGCCGTAAAACTTGTACTTGACCCTGATTCAGGCGATATCATAGATGCCAATAAGGCGGCAGCGGATTTCTATGGCTGGAGCCGTGAAGAGCTTAAGCGGATGAAAATCCAGCAGATAAATATCCTGCCGCCCGATGAAATTAAAATAGAACTTGAAAAAGCAAGGACACTGGAAAAGACCTATTTTGAGTTTCGCCATCGCCTTGCAGATGGTTCAATCAGAGATGTGAAGGTCTTCAGCAGTAAAATTGAGATTAAAGGCAAAGACTATCTTCATCCCATCATTCACGACATTACAAAAGAAAAAGAATTGGAATCCCAGCTCTATCAATCCCAGAAGCTGGAGTCTATCGGTCAGCTTGCGGGTGGCGTGGCTCATGACTTCAACAACATGCTGAATGTCATTTTAGGTTATGGTGAGCTTGTACTTAACAAACTTCATCAGGGAGACCCAATGCGGGAAGAAGTGCGTCAAATCGTTGAAGCAGGAAGACGCTCTATGTCTCTGACCGAGCAGCTATTAGCTTTCAGTAGAAAACAGATACTGCAGCCTAAGATTTTAAATATCAATGAATCACTCAAGGCAATCGAGGGAATGCTGCGTCGGTTGATAGGCGAAGACATTGAGCTAACTTTGGCATTAGCAGAAGATTTATCCTATGTGAAAGCCGATCAGGGGCAGATTGAGCAGATTATCATGAATCTGGCGGTGAATGCCCGCGATGCTATGCCGTATGGCGGGAAACTAATCATCGAAACCGCCAATGTCGCATTAGATGAGTCTTATGCCCAAAATCATGCAGGTACAGTGCCCGGAGATTATGTAATGCTTGCAGCTACGGACACAGGCAGAGGTATGGACAGGGAGACCTTGTCCAGGATCTTCGAACCGTTTTTTACAACAAAGGGAAAAAAAGGCACTGGGCTTGGACTTGCCACTGTTTATGGCATCGTAAAACAATCAGGTGGAAATATCTTCGTCTATTCCGAGCCAGAAAAAGGAACAACCTTCAAGATATATATTCCAGCAACCCTTGCCAAGGCACAATTAGAGGAAAAACAAACAGAGAAAGATGCAGGACACAAAGGCGGCAGGGAACATATTCTTATTGTGGAAGATGAGCTGGCATTACGGGGTCTATTTGAGGCAATGCTCACGGAATTGGGCTATCGAGTAACCGTTGCAGCAAACGGCGGAGAGGCTTTGTTGTTGGTCGAAGAAAAAGGGTTAAAGCCCGACCTCGTTATTACGGATGTCATTATGCCCATTATGAGCGGCGCTGTGCTGGTGGAGCGTCTCAGAAGGAATCAGCCAGACATCAAGGTGCTTTTTATGTCTGGTTATACGGATAACGCCATCGTCCATCATGGAGTGCTTGATGCGGGCACACCATTTATTCAAAAGCCTTTTAATGTAAAAGATCTTGCCGCAAAAATCGAGCGGTTATTAAAATCCCATAATTGAATAAAAACCATGGCGCGGGAAACCTCAACGGCTTCGCCCGTGTGAAGTGTAAAGACTGCGGCCATGAGTATCTGCTGGCCTTTTCCTGCAATCGCCGCACTGTTGCCCTTCCTGCCACCAGAAACGCGTGGTGGAGTTTGGCCAGCGACCGTGCATTGGACCGAACTGTTTCAGTATCCGGTCATTGTGACGGTCTTTTTGGATCGCCTGCTGTACAACAGTGTGGTCATCAACATGCGGGGCAACAGCTACAGGCTCCGGGAAAAAGTCGGAAAGGGGGGCTGGAAGTGAGACAGTCCTGAGTACAAGGTGGCTCACTTTTCACGACCGAAAATGGCTCACTTTGCAAAGACCGCTGACACTTCCTCGTTTTGTTGTCTTTTTTTCGACATATCGTGTAGGGTTTATCAGAAGAAAAACAGATCCCCGGCGATCGCAAAGGAGCGAAGATGAAATTTGCAAAAGACCTCTATGTTTATCAATGGAACGATTTTTTCGACAACAACTGCAACAGCTTCTATATCGG
>JBBIRO010000047.1:17223-24766 GCA_037441775.1 Syntrophobacterales bacterium | reverse complement strand
ACTATTCTGGCTATTCTAGACATAGCTGATGTTTAAATCATTTTTACGCGCTGGGCAAAATAATTAAGTGTTCCTAGAATTATTACAAAAATAAACGTTTTGACAGTGCCGGCTACATATGATAGCGCACGCAACAGTGACCAAACGGCCATCAGTCGCAATAACGATCATTCAAGGACTACCTGGTAAAAAGCAGCAGACTTTGTGGCGCGCTTAAATTTTCCGGAAATGAGGCGTATGGCTTGGCACACATTGAGTGACAGGGGATATGGCGCAACTTCAGGATCCGGGTCTTTTCGGCATCGTCAGCGGCAACTAAAATACGAAAGGGGAAGTAAGCTTATGGTAAGGAAAACAATTATTTTTACATTAGCGCTGTTGGGGATTATTATTTTTACCGGTCCAGCCTGGGCGCAGGACTGGAAACCGAACAAACCGCTGCGGATAATTGTGCCCTGGGGCGCGGGTGGCTCCACCGACCAGGCGGTGCGTTCCATCGTCGGTGATATTGAGGATGCTCTGGGGCAAAAGGTAGTCGTCGTGAACCAGCCGGGCGGCGGCGGCGCCATCGGAACCAAAAGCGTCCTGGATGCCGCCTGCGACGGATATACCTGGGGGTCAGGGGCAGTGAAGGATCTCGGAACCTATATCATCGCCGGAACTCTCAACACCAGGGTGCAGGATTGGCACCTCTACCTCAACAGTGCCAACGCCACCGTGCTTTCCGTCAATCCAGACGCGCCAATCAAGGACTTCGCTGAATTTCTTGATCTGATGAAGAAGGATCCCAAAAGACTCGCCGTCGCTGTTGCGGGGGTACCATCAGCCGGACACTCGGCCATTGAAGCAATCAAGCGGTCCAATGGCGGCGACTACAAACTCGTTACTTATGACGGCGGCGCCCCCGCGGTCATTGCCACCGTGGGTGGAGAAACAACGGCAACCACCCAGTTGCTCAGTGAGCAGATCGAAATGATCCGCGCGAAAAGGCTCCGTCCGCTAGCCGCCCTGACCCCTGAAGACCTTACCATCGAGGGCTATGGCGTAGTGCCTTCGGCAATTAAGAGGCTTCCGCAGGTGGCGGCAGACCCGATTTATTTCGGCATTTGGATACCCAAATGCGCCCCGAAGGAAGTTGTGGAGACCATGAACAAGATCTGGAGAGAGAAGGTGGCCAATTCCAGGTCATTAAGGGAATTTGCCCGGATTCGTGGCCAGATCGTCGCGCCCTTTTTCGCGGATGAGGCACTGAAAAAGGCTTGGCCCTCCATCGTTAATACGGCATGGGGATTATTTGACGGCGGCAAAGCCAAGGTCAAACCGGATGAAATAGGAATGCCGCGGCTATAGCGACAATTAGTTCGGGGTGAGTTCGGAAGCGGGCTCACCCACAATTTTTGAAGTGAAAGCAGGCGATATGATGCCCAGGGCGGATTTCCTGACAGGAGTGGGACTCATTATTCTGAGTATCTACGTGATCATTGAATCGTGGCGTATGCCGCGATTTGAACATCTCCAATCACACTCTCTAAGCGTTCCCGGCCTGGTGCCCGCTTTCCTTGCCGTTATTATCTTCATCCTGGGATCGGTCCTGGTTGTCCGATCCATCAGCCGTGGCGGCCACCGCCTCGGAGTGAACCGGGAGAGTTTCCGGCAGACACTCAAGGTTGTCGGAAATCAGCGCCTAATGTTAACGGCGGGCCTTACCATTTGCTACGCGGTTTTCCTGGTCGGCACCCTGCCCTTCTGGCTTGCAACCGGCCTTTTCATCTTTCTTTTCGTGTTTCTCTTCGAGTGGCAGCGGGGAATGACCATATCTCACTGGCGAAAGTGCATCATCTCAGCCATCCTGGTTGCGGTCATCTCAGCCGCAACCATCACCCTGGTCTTTGAACGCCTCTTTCTGGTAACATTACCCTGAGATTGGGAGAAAAACATGACCGCGCTCTTCAATAACCTGGCGAGCTTCTTTAATGCCATTGTCGGCTTCATAACTCCCCTGGCACTATTCCATATGGCCTGGGCATCCCTGCTCGGAATTGTGATCGGCGCCCTACCCGGCCTCACCGCCACGATGGGACTGGCCCTGGTCACTACTTTAACCTATAAGCTGGCCCCCGATCTCGCGATCCTGGTGCTCATCTGCGTATATGTGGGGGCGATCTATGGCGGAAGCCGTACGGCAATTCTCCTCAATATCCCGGGAACGCCGGCCAATGCGGCAACAACAATGGACGGCTTTCCCCTCGCCATGCAGGGACAGGCGGGCAGGGCAATGGGCATCGCCACGTCGGGCTCGGTTCTAGGCAGCTTAATCGGGATGATATTTCTCATTACCGTTGCCCCCATCTTGAGTAACTATGCCTTAAAATTCCAATCCTACGAGTTCTTCTGGCTAGCCATTTTCGGAATCGTCATCTCCGGGCACCTCACCGCCCTGGATGATCCCATCAAGGGATGGATCGCGGGATTTTTAGGGCTACTGGTGGCGATGGTGGGCCAGGAAGGCATCCATGCTTATGAAAGGTTTACCTACGGCACAACCGAACTCCTGGGAGGATTCGCCCTTATCCCTGCCATGGTCGGGGCCTTTGGCTTTGCCGAAGTTTTGAGCGTCATGCGAACTCCCCCCGCCATCATGGCCAATAAGCCGCAAGACAGCATCATCCCGAAGCTGCGCGATATTTTTCGTTACCGGCGCACAATCATGCGCAGTGGTCTCATCGGAACCTTTATCGGCATCATTCCCGGAGTCGGAGAGGACATCGGAGCCTGGGTCTCCTACGCCGCCGCTCGCCGGAAGAGTAAAGAATGGGAGAAGTTCGGCAAGGGCTCGGTCGAGGGATTGATGGCCGCGGAGACGGGTAACAATGCTGCGGTGCCCGGCGCTTTAATCCCGGCCATTACCCTGGCCATTCCCGGTTCCGCCCCGGCTGCAGTTCTGCTGGCGGCCATGTTTATTCACGGTATTAGGCCCGGGCCGATGATCATGATTGAATCGCCTCAATTCGTTTACCAGGTGGTGGCAATGGTCTTCTTCGCCACGCTGATGATTCTTGCTTACGGACTGGCGCTCACCAAGCCGCTCCTGAAGATCCTGGCGATCCCCCGGACGCGCCTCATGCCCGTGGTCTTCGCCCTTTGCACCATCGGGGCATATGCAATCACCAGCCGGATTTTCGATATCTGGGTGATGGTTGGTTTCGGTATCGGAGGCTATATCCTCCGGGAGATGAAGTATCCGATGGCCCCCCTGGTCCTGGGAATTATCCTGGGCGACATCTTGGATAAAAACCTTCGCCGGGGCCTGGTCTTAACCGATGGCGACCTGACCCCCTTCTTTACCCGGCCCATCTGCCTGGTGCTCTGGCTGATTACCCTGTCATCGATTCTGCTCAGCATCAGCTCAGTCCGGCAGGCCCTGCAAAAAATCGCCGGTTTTCTGTGGTCGAAAATTCATGGAACATTTATTAAAAGTAACTACTGAGAGGTTTTTATTATGAAGAAAATCGGCGTTGGAATAGTTGGGTCGCGCTTTTCGGCTGACCTGCACCTGCGGGCGATGGAAAAACTGCGAGGCGAGAGGCTCGACATCGTGGCTGTCTGTTCCAGGCATCGGGAAAGCGCGGCCGCCTTCGCCCAACACTTCCAAATCCCCCATGTCTTTGATGACTATGACCAGTTCCTTGAAAGAAAGGATATCCAGGTGGTTGATCTATGCCTATCCACAAATCTTCACCATACCATGGCAATCAAGGCTGCCGAAGCAGGAAAACATGTCATCTGCGAAAAGCCGCTGACGGGTTTCTTCGGGGAGGCGAAAACCACCTCCCGTAAATTGATGATGGAGAAGGCCCTGGAAAATGCTGCAGCAGTTAAAAAGGCGGTGGAACAGAACCGGGTAAAATTCTGTTATGCGGAAAATTTTGTCTACGCCCCGCCGGTGACCAAACTCAAACGCCTGATGCAAGCCTGCCAGGGCTCCGTCCTGGACATCCGGGCCGAGGAAAGCCACTCCGGTTCCCATGCCGCCTACTCCCGCGAATGGAAAACCTCCGGCGGAGGCTCGCTTTTGCGCATGGGTTCCCATCCCGTGGGCGCCGTGCTTCATCTGAAACATTATGAAGGCCTGCTGAAATACGGGCGGCCTATCCGAGCAAAATCGGTCATGGGCGACGTGGGCCATCTCACCCGAACCGAAGCCTTCCGCAAGGAACCTAAAAAATGGATGGTGGATTCCTGGGTGGATGTGGAGGACTGGTCAGCGGCACTGATCACCTTCGAAGACGGCTCGAAGGCCACTATTCATTCCACGGACGTGAGCCTGGGCGGGGTCAAGAACCTGATGAGCGTCTATCTCTCCAACGCGGTTGCGCACGTTAACATCAATCCGAATAACAGCCTCGTCGTCTATTCTCCGGAAGGGAATCTCTTTGGGGCGGAATATATCACCGAGAAGGTGGAAACAACCGCAGGATGGCAATTCCCCAGCCCGGATGAGGACTGGATGAGAGGGTATCCCCAGGAGCTGGAAGACTTCATAAGCGCTATCCGGGAGGACCGGGACCCGGTTTCCGGTATTGATCTGGCCTGCGAGGTGGTGGAAGTGATCTATGCAGCCTACCTATCCGCCGATACCGGGAAGAGAGTAGAGCTGGCTATCAAATCTTCCCAAACTGCTTAACTGCTCCGGTCAAACGGTTCACGTTTGATTGTGTCGCCCTCTTTATATTTTATGCAACCGGTGAAGAATGAGGGCGGCACTTCTTCGTAAGGCTGTTATCGCCTATCGTTGAAGGTCACCGGTTTAGTCACGACCCCCGGAACCTTGAACCTGAGTAATTGCCTGCCGCCTTATACTATTGCAAGAGGGAGTTCCCTGATGAAAAAAACAGCCCTGATTACCGGTGGAGGCCGCGGAATCGGCTATGCGATTGCCCGCCAGTTGGGTGAGGATGGATACAACATCGTGATTACCGGCCGGACCCCTCGGGAGAACTGCCGGGAAAACATTGAGGCGTTGACCGCAAGCGGCATCGCGTGTCTTTACGTGCCGGGTGATGTGGCGGAAGCCAGGGACAGGCAGAAATGCGTTGCGGAAACAGTAGCGACTTTTGGCCGGATAGATATACTGGTGAATAACGCCGGCGTCGCGCCAGCGGTGCGAAATGACCTGCTGGAGATGACCGAGGAGAGTTTTGACCGGGTTATCGGCATTAACACTAAAGGGACGCTGTTCATGACCCAGCTTGTTGCCAGGCAAATGATCAGCCAGGAGGTCCTCGGCCGAAAGAGAGGCACAATAGTGAATATTTCCTCTTGTTCCGCTGTTGTTTCTTCCACCAGCAGGGGTGAATACTGCGTTTCTAAAGCCGGCATCGCCATGCTGACTAAATTGTTTGCCGATCGCCTTGCGGAATATGGCATCCTGGTGCATGAGGTTCGTCCGGGCGTTATTGCTACCGATATGACTGCTCAGGTTAAAGAAAAATACGATCTGTTGATTGCGAACGGCCTGTTTCCGATCAAACGATGGGGCAAACCGGAGGATGTTGCCGGTGTAGTTTCGGCTCTCTGTTCCGATAAGTTTTTATATACGACAGGCAACCACTTTGATGTGGACGGCGGATTCCACATCCAACGGTTGTAAGGCCCCCCGGACGATTGCGGCAACTTTTCTGGCAAAGGCATTAAAACCAATGGAATCTGTTGACTGTGATGTTTTGATTATCGGGGCGGGGGGCGCCGGTTTACGGGCGGCAATCGCGGCAAAAGATACCTTCCCGGCGGGAAAGATCATCATCGTGACGAAAGGGGAGGCGGGAAAATCCGGCGTCACCGCAACGGCCTGCTCCGACCGAATGGCTTTTCACGCCACCCTTCCCTATACGGCGCCCGACGGGCCGGACAACTGGAAGTTTCATGCTGAGGACATCTATCGGCTGGGCGGCTACGTCTCCGACGGCGATCTCGCCTCGATCCTGGCCAGAGAGTCAGGCCAGGCATTTGAATACCTGGATGAGCTGGGGGTTCCCTTTGCAAAAATGGGGGACGGCCGGGCAGATCAGTTCATTACCGACGGATCCGATTACGCGCGGGCCTGCTATACCGGACCGAGGACCGCCAACCAGATCGAAGAGGCGTTGCTGAAAAAAGTTTCGTCACTGGATATTGAGATAATTGAGCATTGCATGATCGCCGACCTGCTTAAATATCGTCAGCGGGTGGCAGGCGCAATCGGTCTGGATGAAAAAGAGCAGGGGCCCGAAAAGGGGCTGAAATTCTTCTTCAGCAAGACCACGATCCTTGCCAACGGCGGCGCGGGCGAGGCCTTTGCGGTCCATGTGTTTCCTCCGGGAATGACCGGAGACGGCTACGCCCTGGCCTATCGCGCCGGCGCGCATTTGGTCAACATGGAGTTCATTCAGATTGGCCCCGCCTCAACCAAAACCCGTCTGAACTGCTCCGGCAGCTTGATGCGGGCGGTTCCCCGCTTCGTGAATGAAAAAGGAGAGGAATTTCTAAAAAACAACCTGCCGGCCGGGATGACGCCCGCAGAAATCGGCAACCTAGTCTTTGAGAAGGGGGCGACCTGGCCCGTGTCCCGCGAAAAAATCACCCACCTGATAGATGTGGCAATGTTCAAGGAAATCCTTCGAGGAGGAAAAGTTTTTCTTGATTACGGGACCAACCCGGAAGGATTCCGCTTTGATGATTTGGAGCCTCAATGGCGCAAGCGCTACGCGCAGGAAATCAAGTGCCCCGCACATCCCGAAAAGACAGCGGTGTCTCCCTTTTTTCGTCTTGCGGAAATTAACCCGGACAGCATCGACTGGCTGAAGGAGCATGGGATAGATATTGAAGCGGGAGAGCGGATTGAAATTGCCCCCTGCATTCAACATTTTCAAGGGGGAGTTAAGATCAGGAAAAGAGGCGACAGTACGCTAGCGGGGTTATATGCCGCGGGAGAATGCGCAGGCGGTCAGCATGGCGCCAACCGTCCGGGGGGAAATGCCTTGCTTGATGGTCAGGTATTTGGCCGAATATCCGGCCGAGAGGCAGCCATTGAGGCTCTAGGCATGGGAAAAAACCTGAAAGCGCCCTTAGCCCAAAACTTTAAATTTCCGCAAAAAATTTCCCTGCGGGGAAAGGGCCTGCCGGCCACGGAAGTCAGAACAGCCATCCAGACAATCACCTCGACTTATGCCAGCGTAGTCCGAACAGAGGCGGGACTAATAAAAGGTATCAAGGAGTTGGAGCGATTGAGAAGATCAGGAATCTCCCTTGACGCAAAGGGCCTTTGCTACGCGTTGGAGACAGATAATCTTCTGGATGTCGCAGAGATGGTTTTACGGGCCGCACTGGCCCGAAAAGAATCGCGCGGCCCCCATCTTTTTTTCTCCGGTACCCAAGAGCCACATCCCCTCCCCTCGCGTGATCCTGCGGAAAGAAAGTATATTGTTATACAAAATCAGCAGGGCAGGATGGTTCTCAGGAAAAAAAGGCCGGTCAAATTGTCACCCCATTTATAACTGGCCCCATT
>JBBIRO010000047.1:0-17123 GCA_037441775.1 Syntrophobacterales bacterium | reverse complement strand
CCCCATTTATAACTGGCCCCATTCATAACGCCACTTTGGCATTGCATATATCCTGTTGTTGTATTATTTTCCTAAGCGCCTTTGGCATTTAATGACCATACTTTAATCAGGGAGGGGGACATGCTGGAAAGATTATTTAGACTGAGCGAAAACAGGACCACCGTAAAGACAGAGGTTATTGCCGGTTTTACCACTTTCATGACCATGGCCTACATCATCTTCGTCAATCCCGCTATTCTTAATTTCAGCGGCATTCCCGATCTGAAGGATATGGGACCGGGCTTTGCCCCCACTTTGGCGGCCACCTGTCTGGCCGCGGGGCTGCTCTCCATCGCCATGGGCCTCGTCACCAATTATCCCTTTGCGCTGGCCTCCGGGATGGGCCTCAACGCGGTGGTGGCCTTTCAGTTTATCGTGGGAATGAAACTCCCCTGGCAGGCCGCAATGGGGGTTATCTTCATCCAGGGGTTGATCATCACCCTCCTGGTCATTACCGGCCTTAGAGAATCGGTGATGAATGCCATTCCCCTTTCCCTCAAGCGGGCAATCGGGGTCGGAATCGGGCTTTTCATCCTTTTCATCGGCCTGTTTAACGGCGGCATTGTAAAAAGCGGCACCGGCATTCCGGTAACCATGGGCGATCTGGACAACCTGGCGGTGTTCGTGACCATTATGGGCATCCTGATCACCTCCTACCTGATGGCAAAAAAGGTTAAAGGCGCGTTGCTTATCGGGATTCTCGTTACTACGATTATCGCCATAATAATCAACTATGCCTCGGGTCTGAAGGTATTTACCACCCCCGGAGTAGCGGTAATTCCGGCTAGCATCTTTGCCTGGCCTGATTTTTCCACCTTTGGCGCCGGCTTTAATTTTGATATATTTCTCAAAGTAGGATTTATTACGGCGGTCATTACTATTTTTACCATTATGATGGCGGATTTTTTTGATACCATGGGCACGGTAATCGGCGTCGGCGGTGAAGGGGGGTTTCTTGATAAAGAAGGCAGGCTCCCGCGCCTGAAGAAAGTGCTGCTGGTGGACTCGCTCGGAGCCGTCTTCGGCGGCCTGTCCAGCGCCAGCTCCGTCACCACCTATATTGAATCTGCTTCTGGGGTGGCCGAGGGGGGCAGGACCGGTCTCACGGCTGTGATCGTGGGGATTTTATTCCTGTTATGCCTCTTTATCGCGCCTCTGGCAGGAACCATCCCCGCCCAGGCCACGGCGCCGGCCTTGATTCTGGTGGGTTTTTACATGTGCTCCATCATCAAGGACATCCCTTTTGGCGACTTCGAAGAAGGCTTTCCCGCGCTATTGGCCATTACCATCATGCCTTTTACCTACAGCATAACCAACGGCATTGGCGCCGGCTTTATCATTTACACCTTTATTAAACTGGTTCGAGGGAAAAGCAGTGAGGTGCACCCAATGATGTACGGGGCGACTATCGCCTTCATCGTGTATTTTATTGCCCCCTTGATTACCAGCCTCATGTCTTGATGAAGGCGTAAAAAACCCTTTTTTTCCCCTCACATAGCGGCAGGCGGATAAAGGGGAGCTGGACCTAAGGACTTGGAATAACTGCTATTGTCACCCTCGCCCCATCCCTCTCCCGTCACGGGAGAGGGTGGCCTTTCCAGCTTTTGCTGATACGATAATGAAGCGCCGCACCTTGAGCCGGAATCCTGCCGACTTAGCAACAACTTTGAATTCCCCTCCTTTCACGGCAGAGGATAGGGAACGACTCAAAGGTTGCCTATTGCCGAGGTTTTGGCGGTGACTGGCGACTTACGAGGCATACGCAGCGTGGCAGCTAAACGCCGGATCATAATCGTATTTTTCCTGATGCTACTCGGAGAGTGCGTCCTTTCCGGGGGGATGGTCAGAGGTGCGACCGATTGTCCGACTTTTGGTTCTCCCGCAGCAGGAACAGGGGTCGCGACAACTTTGATGAAAGTCACCTTTTCCGCCGGCCTCCTCTCCCTCGACGTCCGTGAGGCCGAAATCGGAGAGGTTCTTCGGAACATAGCCGACAAGACAGGGGTCAGTCTCGCTGTTGGCGAAGGTGTGGCGGGTAGGATCAGCCTGAGGCTCGAAGGGGTCACTCTGGAGGAGGCGTTGCGGAGGCTCGCGGCGAGCCGGGCAATCCTCTACGAATACGAACCGGCGAAGAAGGCGCTGCGGATCATCGGGGCGGGCGCTTTTGCCGCCCTTGATGGCCCGGCGACGCATCGCGGTCCGGCCGACATGACCCCAATTTCGTTTTCACCGTTGGCTGAAGCGCCGGCCACAGGTGATGTTCTGCCACAAGGCGCGACGCCGCACCAGGCCGATGCCGACGAACGGCTTTACGACAGCCAGGGGCGTCTCCTTTACAAGCCCGGTGAACTACTCGTCCAGTTTCTCCCGGAGGCCACGGCAAAACAGATTACAACCCTCCATCAAAGCCTGGGAAGCATTGTTCTTAAACGTATCGAACACCTAAATATCGACCGCGTCCGGCTCCGCAAAGGCCTATCCTGGAAAGAGGGCATTGCCATCTACCAAACATCGGCTATTGTCGCCTCCGTGGAACGTCACGCTCTGCGGTATCCCATGTTGACGCCCAATGATCGGAAATACGCAAGCCAATGGGCTCTTCGGAAGATCGCCGTGGAGTCCGCCTGGGACATCACCCAGGGAAAGGCGGAAATCATCGTCGCCGTCATCGACACGGGCATCGATCTTAGCCATCCCGATTTGGCGGGCAACATCTGGAGGAATCCTGACGAGATTTCCGACAACGCTTTAGACGATGACCGCAACGGCTATATAGATGACGTGCACGGCTGGGATTTTAGCGGGGTTTCCGGGAACAACGGCGATAACGATCCAACGGACAAGGATGGGCACGGCACACATGTGGCGGGGATCATTGCCGCCATCGGGAACAACGGGATCGGCGTGGCCGGGATCGGCTGGAACCTCCGGGTCATGCCGCTGAAAGTGCAAGCTGACGGCCAACAGGACATGTTGCTTGTCGACATTATCGAGGCGATCGATTATGCCATCGCCCGGGGCGTCCGGATAGTCAATTGCAGCTTCGGCGGCGAGGCGCAGTCCGATACTGGACTTGAGTATCTGGCCTTCGACCGTCTGCGTCGGGCCGGCATCCTGGCCGTTTGCGCCGCCGGGAACACCGGAATCGACAATGATACAAACAGCAAACGGATATACCCGGCCTCCCACAATCTTGACAATATCATTTCCGTGGCCGCGAGCAATTCCGACGATGAGCTGGCGAATTCCAATTTCGGGAAGATGACAGTTGATCTGATGGCGCCCGGCGCGCAAATCATCAGCACAACGCTATGTCCTCAAACGGGAACTTGCGACAGTTACACCAACAAATCCGGGACTTCCCTGGCGGCGCCCCATGTCTCCGGCGTCGCGGGCCTGATCCTCTCCCGTAATCCCGCTTTGCGGTATTCCCGTGTAAAATCCCTCATCCGCGAAACGGTCGATCGGATCCCCGCGGTGGCCGCCAGACTCGCCTCCGGCGGCCGCCTGAACGCCGCCGCCGCCCTGGGATTGGTCTGCCTGCCCGGTGATGTGCTCGCCGACGGGCGCATCGGCCTCGATGATGTAATCCTGGCCCTGCGTATCGCCTCCGGGCTGGATGCCGGCGCCTCTTGCTGCCAGACGGCCGATGTGAACGGCGATGACCAGATCGGCTTGGCGGAGGCGATCTACGGTCTTCACATCCTCTCAGGAGTTCACTAACATTGAATTCATCAGCGGTTGACTTGCCCCGGCAATAATGTTAGAGACGACGCATAACTAAGGTAATACTGCGAGGGTCGCGATTTCGATGAACCCCGTCCTTTGGAAAATATTTTTTCGCTCCCTTTTCATTCAGGGGTCATTCAACGATAGAAGGATGCAGAATCTGGGATTTGCCTTCACCTTGATGCCCATAGTCCGGGGCATGAAAAACAATGAAAACCAGGTAAGGTCATTCCTCGTTCGTCATATGCAACGGTTTAACACCAACCCCAATCTCGCCTCAGCCATCATTGGCTCGACCGCCAAGATGGAGGTGAAGCAGATCAACGGCACCGGAGATGAGATAACGAGCTTCAAGAGCGCACTGGCGCCCCCGTACGCGGCCATCGGCGATTCTTTTTTCTGGGGAGCGTTGAGAACATTTGCCGCCGTTTCCGCAGTCATCATAGCGTTCGCTAGTTCGCCCTGGTCGCCATTGGCCTTCATTTTCACCTACGGAATCTTTTATGCGTATGTTCGCTACCAGGGATTTCGGCAGGGATACCATCTCGGCCGGCAGGGATACGATTTCATCAGATATTTGGATATGCCCCGGGCAACCGGCCAGTTGCGGTGGTTATCGCTTTTCTTTATCGCAGCCCTGAGTGTGCTGGTCATTTTTTTCTGTTCCAGTCATTGGGGGAGTTCATCATCCCTGGCTGTGCGATCGGGGTTGCTGCTGCTTATCGTGACCTTCTACTATCTGATAAAATGGGGGGTACCCACTCTTTTGATTTTTTACCTCGCCGTGGTCATGATTTTTGTCGCTTCAATTATATGGTCATAACGAAAACTTTTGAGATAACAAACAAACTGGGCCTACACGCCCGGGCCGCCGCTAAGATTGTCGCTGTTACCAGCCGCTTTCCTGCCCTGGTAACCCTGGAAAAAGACGGAATCCAGGCTGACGGCCAGAGCATCCTCGGCATCCTGAGCATGGCTTGCCATAAAGGCACTCTCCTGTCGGTGACCGTCGAGGGGAATCATGCCACTGATGTTATGGCTGCCCTCGAATCTTTGTTCAACGCTAAATTTGACGAGGAATGATGAGCAGGGAATCTCAAAGACAGACTTTCGTGTTGAAAGGCATTGGCGTATCACCTGGAATTGTTAAGGGAAAAGCCTATCTGTACAACCTGGTGGACGAACCAATAACTCTCTACAAGTTGACCGGGCCGGATCTGGTGGCCAAAGAGATACGGCGCCTGAAGGGGGCATTGAAAAAAGCGGAACAGGATCTGCGGGAGATCAAGAAAAACGCCGTACACCTGAACGGAATTGACCCCCTTTACATTATTGATGTTTATGTGATGATCCTCAAGGACAAATCCTTTGTAAATGGAACCATTAAAATAATTACAGAATCTCTGGTCAACGCGGAATGGGCCGTCAAGATGACCACCGACCGATACCGCTTAGTCTTTGAAAGGGTCACCGATGATTACCTGAGGCGCCGCATCACGGACATTGAGTACGTAAGCCAGCGCGTACTGAGACATCTGGCCGGAATGAAAAAACCGATCATAAGTGAGCTGGGTAAAGATCTTATCATCATCGCCAGAGATCTTTCGCCCGCTGATACGGCCCAGATTATGATGGATAAGGTTCTTGGTTTTGGTACCGACATGGGAGGCAAAACTTCCCATACCGCAATCGTCGCCAAGGCAATAGGAATACCGGCGGTTGTAGGCTTGGAGAAACTTACCCGTCTGGTAAAAACCAACGATGAAATCATAATCGATGGCTCCTCGGGAGTGGTGATAGTTAATCCGGACAAGGAGCTTCTGGAACGTTATGAAGACAAAAAGAAACTTTACCTGGATACCAATGTTTTATCGCTCCAGTATGCCCGCCTTCCGGCTATCACTCAGGATAACCACCAGATCAGGATCGGCTGCAACATAGAATTTCTCGAAGAGATACCCGCGGCAGCCACTTACGGGGCCGAAGGGATTGGACTCTACCGCACCGAATTTATTTTTCTCAACAGGGAACATCCGCCCACCGAGGAGGATCATTACGAAAGCTACAGCCGGATAATCGGTAATAGCGACCTTGCTTGGACCAACATCAGGACTTTCGACCTGGGCGCCGACAAGGTCTTCGACCAAACAAGATATCCTCACGAGGCAAACCCTCAGATGGGCATGAGGGCAATCCGTTTTTCTTTACGGGAAAAGGATCTCTTTATCGCCCAACTCCGGGCAATCATCCGGGCCAGCATTAAAGGGAAAACGAGGATACTTTTCCCGATGATCTCCTGTGTCGAGGAGATCAGGGAGGCCAAAGACATCTTAAACCAGGTCAAGCAGGATTTACTGAGCAAAGGAATCCCCCTGGAAGATTCGCCGGAGATCGGCATCATGATTGAAGTTCCATCCGCAGTTATTATTGCCCGCGACCTGGCTCGAGAAGTAGATTTCTTCAGCATCGGAACCAATGATCTGATTCAGTATCTGCTGGCCATTGACCGGGTTAACGAGCGGGTAACCTATCTCTACGAACCTTTGCACCCGGCAGTGCTGAAATTTTTAAAACAGGTGGTGGACTGTGGCCATGAAGCAGGCATTCCCGTCACCATGTGCGGAGAAATGGCCGGCGAGCCTCTTTATACGTGCATCCTCCTGGGGCTGGAACTCGATGAACTGAGCATGAATCCATCGGCAATTCCACGAATAAAAAAGATAATCCGAGCAAGCAGTTTTAGTGAATCGAAATCTTTGCTCACTGAGGTGCTAAGCTACTCTTCCGCCAATGAAATAAGGCAGCGAGTCGAAAATTTCATGCGGGAAAGATTTCCTGAAGAATTCAGCGAGCAGTGACGGTAATGAGCATAACCCGGGCAATAAAAAATTGGCTTAAAGACACAGCTCAATATAAGGCCGGCGAGTTATATCAGCAGGGCAGTTGCAGCATCTACAAACTGCTGGCAAAAGTGCTCGCCAAAGTAGAATTAGCGGACGAACATATTGAAAAAATGCGCAAGCTTGGCGAAAATGGCCTGCTGATATACGCAATCAAACACAAGAGTCAACTCGACAGCCTGATTCTCAAGAGCCTTGCCGACAGGCACAACTTCCCGGCACCGATATACTGCCACGGTATAAACATGATTTTTTGGCAACCCTTTTCCGTTGCCTATAAGGTCATAATATCCGCCCTGGTGCGCCGGTCCGTCAATAAAAAGCACCGCCAGGAAGGTCGATTAGGACATCTGGAAAGGCTGATCACCGAAAGAAAGACGGCTATCATTCACCTGGGCTCTTCGGAATTCTTTGAAAACACTTTTGTAACAAAAACATTAACCCGCCTGGCAAAAGCTCAGACCAGCGGGGAAGAGCCTATTTACCTGGTCCCGGTGCTCGTAACATATAGTCGGCGCCGTCTTTTGGAGGAGGAAGGAATATTCACTATCCTCTTTGGCCAGGAGGAACACATGGGTCCTCTGCGCCGTATATTAACCTTTCTCCGGTTTGCCGGCAAAACCTCGGTTATTATGGCGGAACCGATAAAATTGGCTGATTATCTGGCTGAAAATCATACGATTCCCCTGGAGGAGGCCGCCCTCAATCTCAGAGGGGAGCTTATTGACCGTATCGACGAAGAAAAAACTTCCATCGTAGGTCCGGTGCTAAAATCACGGGAAGAAATAATAAACATCACCCTTGGCGATGAGCGCCTCCAGGAAACGATTGCCAGACTGGCCGCCAAAGAAAAAAAATCTCCCGAATCACTTCGGCAAACCGCAAGAAAACACCTTCAGGCAATAGCCGCCGATTACAACGAAGGCTTAATTCAAGTATGGGCCAGGTTCCTCACCTGGCTCTGGAACAACATCTATGACGGCCTCGTGATAGACAGGGAAGGACTTGCCGGGATAAGAACCCTCTCCAAAAGGATGCCCTTTGTGATCATCCCCTGTCACCGCAGCCATATCGACTACCTGGTTCTATCCTACGTTTTTTACAAACAAAAGATTCAGATGCCTTTTGTCGCTGCCGGAGATAATCTTTCCTTCTGGCCAATCGGCTATATTTTTCGGAAATCCGGGGCTTTTTTTCTCCGTCGCACCTTCAAGGGCAGCGATATCTACGGCGATGTATTTGCCCAGTATCTAAAAACATTGCTTAAAGAGGGTCTGCCGCTGGAATTTTTTATCGAGGGTGGAAGAAGCAGAACCGGAAAGATGGTGTTGCCCAAATACGGCCTTTTATCAATGATTATACAAGCTTACCATGAGAAGGCCTGCAATGACCTGGCTTTGATTCCGGTATATATCGGTTATGACAAGGTAGTCGAAGAAAAAGCCTATCTCAATGAGTTGACTGGGACCGAAAAGGAGCGGGAGAAAACGACAGATGTCATAAAGAGCAGCAAAATACTCCGTAAACGCTTTGGCAGCGTCTACGTGAACGTAGGAAAACCTATCCTCCTAAAATCCTATCTCGCAGAGCAGGAAAAAACTCTGACCGAGATGTCAATTACCGAACGACAGAGTTTTTATCGTAAAATTGGTTACGAAATAGTCCTGGCCATCAACAAGGTATCGCTGGTCACTCCCTTTTCCCTGGTTGCGGCCGGCCTCCTCAGTCATGACCGGCGCGGTATCACCCACGAAGATTTGATGCAAGTGCTGGATGGCTATTACGAGTATCTGACCCACCGAAACGTCAAGTTTGCCTCCACCTTTTCCAATCGCCAGCGGGCTCTGTATGACGCCCTTACACTCTTTGATCAATCCGGCGCTATTTCCCGGATCGGAGCTGACGATGAAGATGAGGAGATCGAGGAGATCGTTTACTCACTGGAAGAAGAAAAACGACTTGGGCTCGAGTACTACAAGAACAACATCCTCCATTTCTTTCTCCCCTTAAGCTTTGTCGCCGCCTCCATCCTCTCCAGCCGGGCAGACCTGATACCGCTTAGCCAGATTATCGATGATTATCAGTTTTTTAAAAGGCTCTTTCGTCACGAGTTTATTTTCGACGACCGTATGGATGATCTTGACGAGGTCAATGATGTTCTGGCTTATCTCAACAAAAGAGAAATGGTATTTGCCAAAGAGAGGTTGCAAAGGGCGTGGATAGAGGTAACGGGCGCAGGCAGGGCTCATCTGCGCCCATTTTCAGGACTGATCCACAACTATATCGAATCCTACTGGGTCGTAGTCCGGGGCTGCACTTATCTGCGAAAAAAGGCCAAGTCGGAAAAGGAATTCATTAAAAAGCTCCACCACCTCGGAACAAAAATTTATCACAAGGGTGAGATCATGAGGACCGAGGCCCTTTCCCAGGCCAATTACGCCAATGCTCTGCGATTCGTCCGGGAAGACGAAGTGGTGCAATTCGGCGATATCTTTATCAAGGGCAAACAGTCCAAGACGCCTCTCTACACTTTGGCGGACGCTAAGCGCCTGGAATCTCTTCGCCGCCAATTATTCCGGTTCCTCTAGATTTCTGCATCGGACGGCTGCTGTAACGCGCCCTCGCACCCTAACCGCAACAACAGTGAGCTGCTTTTCTCTTAAGCGAGTAGAATGTGCCCTTCCCCCGGTAGAGGGCGGCGACGCCAAGCTCCTCTTCTATTCTCAGAAGCTGGTTGTACTTCGCGAGCCTCTCGCTGCGGGATATGGACCCGGTCTTGATCTGGCCGCAATTTACCGCCACCGCCAGATCAGCCATAAAGGAATCCTCTGTTTCACCCGATCGGTGCGAGACGATGCAGGTGTAACCCGCCTCCTTTGCCAGCTGGATGGTTTCCATGGTCTCGGTCAGGGTTCCGATCTGATTTAGCTTTATTAAAATTGAATTTGCCACCCCGGATGATATCCCCCTTTGCAGCCGCAAGGGATTCGTTACGAACAGGTCGTCGCCCACTACCTGCACCCGGTCGCCAAGTCTCTCGGTCAGCAGGCGCCAACCCTCCCAGTCATCTTCCGCCAGACCATCCTCAATCGAGACAATGGGATATCTCTCTACTAAATCGGCATAAAAGCTTATCATCTCCGCGGAATTCTTATCCGGTTTGGCCTCGGCGGCCATGCGGTATTTTCCGTCGGCATAAAAGGAACTTGCGGCGGAATCAAGGGCAATCTGGATATCAGATCCGGGGCGATAGCCGGCCTTTTCGATGGCAAACATGATCAACTCCAGGGCTTCTTCATTGGACTTCAGGTTTGGCGCAAACCCCCCTTCATCGCCCACCGCGGTGTTGTATCCCCTGGCTTTCAAAACCGCTTTAAGGGAGTGAAACACCTCGGAGCACATTCTGAGACCATCCTGGAAGTTCTGTGCGCCGGTGGGCATAATCATGAATTCCTGGATGTCAACATTGTTGTCTGCATGTTGCCCCCCATTTAAGATATTGGCCATGGGAACCGGAATATCCCGCGCCAGAACGCCTCCCAGATAGCGGTACAGGGGCAGCTCCAGAGAAGCAGCGGCCACCCGGGCGCAGGCCAGGGATACACCCAGGATTGCATTGGCGCCAAGGATTCTCCTGTTGTCCGTCCCGTCCAGCCTTATCATGGTCTGATCGATTTCCACCTGGTTGCGGCAGTCCATACCGTTTATTTCCGGCCCTATCTTCTCAATCACGTTTTTTACCGCCTGCAGGACCCCCTTCCCCTGGTAGCGGGCCGGATCACCGTCCCTTAGTTCCAGCATTTCGTGTTCCCCGGTGGAGGCGCCGGACGGTACCGAGGCCCGTCCAATCAGCCCGGAAACCAACTGAACCTCCGCCTCCAGGGTTGGATTACCGCGGGAATCCATTATCTGCCTTGCATGCACATTTATTATTTCGGTCATCTCTGTTGTCTCCCCTCTATTATTTGGTGGTTGTCTAATCTTATAATAACCGGCCCTCATTATCAAGTTCGCATCACCACAGTTGAGGCGCAGCTTGTCAAAAAAACAACTTTGATATACGATGCAACCTAAAGGAGCAAATTGCCTTGGAGCCTCAGAACAACACCAAGCTGTATCACCATCTTAAAAAATGGATCGAAAAGGCGATATTGGACTACCAGATGATAGACCAGGGAGACCGGGTCCTAGTCGGAGTTTCCGGAGGCGCCGACAGCCTGTCCCTGCTCGATCTTCTCGACTCCCGGATGCTTTTCGTACCCCAGTTCAGTTTCACCCCTGTTTATATTGACCTGGGTTTCGATCCTTCATATGAGACCTATCAAACACTACAGCAATACTTTAAAAATAAAGGATACCCCTTCGTGCTGGAAAAAAGTGAAATCGGCCCGCTGGCCCACAGTGACTATAACCGGAAGAATCCCTGCTTTTTATGCTCACGCCTCCGACGCAAAAGACTGTTCGAACTTGCGGCCGAGCTTGATTGCAACAAAATAGCCCTTGCCCACCACCGGGACGATATTATCGAAACCCTGCTAATAAATATGTTTTACGCTCGTGAGATCAGCACCATGAATCCCGCTCAGTCCATTTTTAAGGGGAAAATGATGATCATAAGACCCTTGTCTTATCTAAGTGAGGCTTTAGTAAAGCGCTACGCCCGGGAGAGGAGCTTGCCGGTAACTTCCACCCCCTGTCCCAGCGGGAAGACCTCACGACGGGCTTACATCAAGAATATCCTATCCGAGCTGGAAAGAGATAACAGGCTGATCCGCCGTAACATTTTCCAAGCCATGGGGCGGGTAAAAACAGACTACCTGCCAAAGGCCGTGAGATTATAAACTCTATTTTCGCCGATCAAAAAACCGTTTATGGAGTTGCCAGTTGAAAAAACAAGATAGCGGCGGGAAAATTATCTGCCAAAACAGAAAAGCCCACTTCAGCTATGCAATTGGTGATACCTATGAGGCCGGAATCGTTCTTTTAGGCACCGAGGTCAAGGCAATGCGGGAAGGAAAGGCCAACCTAAAGGACAGTTACGCCTTAATAGAAAATGGCGAGCTCTTTCTCCACGACTTCCACATCAGTCCTTATTCCTGCGGCAATCGCGCCAATCACGAACCATTGCGGGTGAAAAAGCTGCTGTTGCATAAAAGTGAGATCAGAAGGCTTTACGGTAAATCCAATGAGCAGGGCTTTACTCTGATCCCCTTGAAGGCATACTTCAAGGGGGGCAAGATCAAGATTCAACTGGGCATCGCCAAGGGAAAAAAGTTGTACGACAAGAGGCAGGACATCAGGAAGAAAGACGAACGACGTTCCATGGAGCAGAGCTTTAAGATCCGCTAGGATTAGCCGAGCTCAATGGTCTGGAACATAAGTGACGGGGCAATCATGAATAAAGGCGATAAAATTTACTCCCGATCCATCAGCGTTGACTGTTATGAACTGGACGAGGGGACATTATTACTTGAAGGAACCCTTAGGGACGAGAGATTTTTCCCCTACCTGGTCTACGCCAGCGGGGAAATCGAAGATCCCGGCATTATTCACGGGATGAGTATTTCAATGACGCTTGAGCTGCCCACCCTGACTATCAGGAACGTCACCGCTCAGATGCCGACGATCCCCATGCCGGGATGCGATGAGTCCAGAGCATCACTGGAGAAACTAAATAATCTGCAAGTCAAGCCGGGGCTGACCAATGAGGTTAGAAAAATCATCGGGAAAACGGAAGGATGCCTCCATCTGACAAACCTGGTCTTGGCGATGCTGGCGGCGGCAATGCAGGGTGTTTGGGCCTATTACAGCCGCATCAAGGGGGATCGCCCAATCCAGGCGCCCGATGTAAACCTCTCATTCATGATTAACAGCTGTTGGATGTGGCGAGAAGGCGGCGCCCTGGCCACCAATATACAAAGCCTCATGGAAGAACTTAGCGATGCAGAAAGGTCATAACCACCCGACAATAAAGGCAGGGGTAATAACCATCGATGGACCAGCGGGAGCGGGCAAGAGCACCGTGGCCCGGATGCTGGCCCGGCGGCTCGACTTCGTATATCTGGATACCGGGGCTATTTACCGGACGATAGCCTACCTGGCAATCAAGCAGGGGCTGTCTCTTAATGATGAAGCAGCTCTTACAAGACTCTGTGCGGAGATTCAGTTGGAAATCATCGCCGAACACAACGACATGCGAATAAAAATTGACGGGGAAGATATAACCGACAAAATTCGGACGGAAGATGTGAGCCTTGCCGCCTCGAAAATCTCTGCCTATCCCTCAGTTCGCCTGGCCCTGCTCCGCTGGCAGCAGGAGATGGGCCGGGCTGGGCGACTGGTAGCCGAAGGTCGCGATATGGGAACGGTGGTATTCCCGGATGCGGATTTCAAATTTTTCCTCGACGCCAATGTAACACAACGAGCAATCAGGAGATATCGTGAATTGTCCGCCCGTTGTCAACAGGTGGAATTAACGGAATTGGAAACAGCTATTATTCGCCGCGACCAACAGGATCGGGGGAGGAAGACCGCGCCGCTGACAGCGGCGGCGGACGCAATAATTATCGATTCCACCGAACTTACGGCCCAAGAGGTAGTTGAAGAGATGCTGCGGGTCGTTTTGACAGATCAATGATAAATTCCCTTTCATTCTGGCTCCTGACTGCCGGCTAGTTACGAAATATCTTGATATTTAACATTCTGTATGCTAGCAACTTGTCGATAAGACGAGGCGAGGCCTTGGCGACAAATTTTTCGGGGGGTATCTTCTTAATGGTTAACAATGACAACGTGGATCGGGATTTTATGGAGCAGGGCGACGAAAAGGATATGACTGGCGATTTTCACCCTCGCGGCTCGGAGCAAGAGTTCAGTTTTAAGGAACTCTACGAACAAAGCCTGCAAAATATCCAATTTGGCGAGATTGTCTCCGGAAGGGTCGTTCAGATAACCAACGACCTGGTTATGGTTGATGTCGGGTGGAAGACCGAAGGCCATATTCCGATCGGGGAGCTCAAAGATGCAGACGGAAATCTTACCGTAGCATTGGGAGACCAAATCGAAATACTGATTGACCGGCGAGACGCCGATGGAACTCTCCTTTTGTCAAAGGAAAAGGCCGAAAAAATAAAAGTATGGGACGATATAAAAGCCGCCTGTGAGAACAATACCTTGCTGTCAGGCACCGTTTTGGAGCGGGTCAAGGGCGGATTATCCGTAGATATTGGAGTGATTGGCTTCCTCCCGGGCTCTCAGGTGGACATCCGACCGGTCAGGGACCTGGACAAATTTATCGGTCAAACCATGCCTTTTAATGTGATCAAATATGACCGTAAAAGAAATAATGTGGTCCTTTCCCGCCGGGCCATCATTGAAAGCGAACGGGAACATGAAAAGACGGCGATTCTGAAGGAAATCACCGAAGGCAAGATAATGGAAGGGGTGATCAAGAATATTACTGACTATGGGGTTTTCGTCGATCTGGGCGGAATAGACGGCCTCCTTCACGTAACGGATATATCATGGGGAAGGATCACCAAACCAGCGGATCATTTTGCCAAGGGCGATAGGATCCAGGTGAAGGTACTTTCCTTTGACCGAGAAAGAGAAAGGGTATCTATCGGCATCAAGCAACTCTATCAGAACCCCTGGGATGGGATCAAAGAAAGGTACCCCTTGGGCGCAATTATTTCGGGCAAGGTTGTTAATGTCAAGGATTATGGTGTGTTTGTTGAGATAGAGCCCGGGCTGGAAGGCCTGGTGCATGTGTCTGAGATGTTCTGGTCTCGAGAAATAAAGCATCCCTCCAAAGTAGTCTCGGTAGATGATACGATTACAGTTATGGTCCTGGATATCAACCTGGAAAACAAGAGAATCTCACTGGGGATGAAACAGACCACTTCCAACCCCTGGGAAGATATCAAGAAGAAATACCAGGAAGGCAGCATAGTAAAGGGAATAGTGAAGAACATCACTAATTTTGGCGCCTTTATCGGGGTGGAAGAGGGTATCGACGGCCTGATCCATATTTCTGACATGTCCTGGAAACAGCGGATCAACCATCCCTCGGAAATGCTGAAAAAAGGCCAGGAAATCGAAGCGGTGGTCCTCGGGATCGACGTCGAGCATGAGAAGTTTTCCCTGGGCATTAAACAGATCGGCAAGAACCCCTGGGAAGAACTCAGCGACAACTATGCCCCTGGGTCAGTGGTGTCCGGCAAGATAACCAACATAACCGACTTTGGCATCTTCGTTGAGTTGAAAGAAAATATCGAAGGATTAGTCCATATTTCCGAAATGGGTTCCAAAAAATCGAAAGCCGCCGCCGAAAACTACAAGGTCGGAGAGACTGTTAATACGATAATAAAGAGCATCGACAGTAAAAATCGCAAGATCCGGCTCAGCATCAAGGACCAGGAAGCCACCCAGGAAACAAGCTCTATAAGCCAATACATCAATAACAGGGAAAACATCGGTTCCAATCTCGGCAAGGCCCTGGCTGATATGAGGCTTCAGGGAGCGGACAGGAAAACTGATTAAGGCCGCAACATGAAAAGACATCCCGTAATGTATGGGATAGTTATTTTTTCTATCTTGGGTCTGATTTATTTTGCCTCCACTTACATCTTCACGCGAATGGTCCAGGGAGGGGGGAGTCTGTCTTTTTCCGACAAGATTGGCGTCGTCAATATCGAAGGAATTATCGCCGAGTCAAGGTTAATAGTTGAAGATATTGATGAGTTCCGCCAAGATGACACTATTCGGGCTATCGTGCTTAGAATTGATTCACCCGGTGGCGGCGTTGCTGCTTCCCAGGAGATATACCAGGCAGTACTTGAAGCCCGAAAAAGGAAGAAAGTAGTAGCTTCGCTGGGATCGGTGGCAGCTTCCGGCGGCTATCTGGTGGCCTGTGCAACTGACCAGATCGTCGCTAACCCGGGCACCGTTACCGGCAGCATCTCGGCAATAATTAATTTTCCCAACGTTGAAGAGCTCCTGAAAAAATTAGGGATCAGTTCATCCGTGGTAAAAAGCGGCAAATTCAAGGACATTGGTTCGCCGGTTCGTGTTATGACTGCGGAGGAACGTCATCTCATGCAGCAAGTGGTTGACGATATTTTTGATCAGTTCCTGGAAGTCGTCATTACACGTAGAAACATTCCCCGAGAGGAGCTTTTGAAGATTGCCGATGGCAGGATATTTACTGGCAAGTATGCCCATACGGCGGGGCTGGTGGATCACCTGGGAGACTTTGGGACGGCGGTAAGGCTGGCCGCCCGTCTGGCCGAAATTAAAGATGAACCGACATTGGTGTACGCCAGAAAGCGAACTTTACCCTGGTGGGACATGCTGATCGCAAGCCCTACCCAGGCGGGTGCGCTATTGAAAAAAGTTCTTCATCCCATAGCCAGTTATCAATACTTCTAACCATCCTCGAAGCTGGCATCACTGTAAAAACGCTTTTTTTTATTTTTTCTTTTACGACACTGGAAACTTAGAACAATGTCTCACTTCGAAACACTTCTTCTGGAAATAAAAAACAGGTATGCCGTGATTACCATGAACAGACCACGTGAGATGAACGCCCTCTCGCGGCTGATGAGGGCCGAGCTTGATGAGTGTTTTGCTGCTCTGGAGCAGGATCAGGCTGTTTCGGTGGTGATCTTGACCGGCGGAAACTATGTTTTCTGTGCCGGCATGGATATTAAGGAAATGGCTGCTCTGGGAGATGGCGAAGTTGATGATTACTTCAAATCCATCAGCCGCTACCTGAAGCGGATATATACCTTCAAAAAACCGGTGATCGCTGCAGTTGGCGGAATAGCTTTGGGGGGAGGGTTTAATTTGGCTGTGGTTTGTGACCTGATCATTGCCTCGGAAAGCGCCATCTTCAGCCATCCGGAGCTGAAATTTGGGCTAAATCCAATGTTCGGCCCCCTCAAAAATCTGGTCGGGATGGCCAAAGCTAAGGAAATTACAATGCTGGGAGAACCAATCGGCGCCAACGAAGCTCTCCGAATCGGTCTGATCAGCAAGGTTGCCGCGCCACATGAACTTTCAAACACAGCCCAGAGAATGGCCGAGGAGTTATCTCAGAGGTCCTGCTCCGCCCTGGAAGCGGTTAAAAGAATATCGGACATTGTCCCCCGGCTTGACAAGGGCGCTTCCCTGGAGTTGGAATTCGATATCTCCGCCCTGCTCTTTTCCAGAGCGGAAAGGAAAGAGCATATGCAGGAGTTTCTAGGGCAACTCCAACAGCGGAAACAGAAGTAGTAAGAAATGGCAAGACATTGAACGGCGCCTCTGCATTTAATGAAAATGGCTTACGGTGAGGACAGTGAATAGGCGTATAACAACCGGTTCCACGTGACCGGCTACGCTGGCGCGTGAACCCCGGGCGTTATCCGGAGGAAAAATTAGGCAGATGCGTTGGTATGAGTCGATTGGATAGCA
>JBBIRO010000046.1:0-24962 GCA_037441775.1 Syntrophobacterales bacterium | reverse complement strand
GGCAAGGTCCTTATCACTTGTTCCATGGGGGTATCTCCTTTCTTATTTTTGGTTTCGCAAACCAGGAGATACCCCTTCTCTATCGCTGACACAAGATCTGATACACCACCTCCCTCAGTTTCCCACTTGACAAGGCTTGGTAAATGTTATTTACAAGAGCATCCCACACATTATTGGAGAAAAATCACTAAGGAGGCAGAGCCATGAGGTTATTTGGTAAACTGGTACTTACGGCAATAATTATCTTGTTTGCAGGTACTTCCGGGGCAAGCACGAGATGGGACATGCCCACGGGATATCCGGTCGGCAATTTTCACACCGAAAACATCCAGGCCTTTGCAGACGAGGTGGAAAAGGCAACCGCTGGTAAACTAAAAATTGTCGTCCATCCCAATGGATCGCTATTTAGGGCCGGCGAGATCAAACGGGCAGTGCAAACCGGCCAGGCCCAGATAGGCGAGATTTTTCTTTCTCTTCTGGCCAATGAAGATCCGATTATGGGTCTGGACGGGGTACCGCTTTTGGCTACCAGTTACTCCGAAGCAGCCAAGTTATGGCGGGCCTCCCGGTCGTCTATTGAAGGGCGTCTAGCCAGACAGGGCTTGAGGGTTCTTTACACGGTCCCCTGGCCGCCTCAGGGCTTGTACAGCAATAAGCCTCTGAATTCCATAGCAGATTTGCGCGGCCTCAAGTTACGAGCCCACAGTCCAGCGGTTTCCCGTCTAGCCGAACTCGTAGCGGCGCAGCCGGTTACCATCCAGGCGGCGGAGCTCTCCCAGGCCCTCGCGACAGGTACGGTAAACGCCATCATTACCTCTGCCGCAACCGGTTTTGACACCAAAGTCTGGGAGCAGCTTTCCCACTTCTACAATATCGAGGCCTGGTTACCGAAAAACGCCGTTTTAGTGAATCAGAAGGCCTTTGAAAGTCTCGACAGGCCCACGCAGGAGATTATTCTGAAGGCCGCCGCCGCTGCCGAAACTAGAGGCTGGAAAATAAGTGAAGAAAAGACGAAGTGGTATATTGAACAGCTTGCCGCCCGAGGAATGAAGATCATTACGCCCGGCGAGCAGCTCAAGGCCGACCTGGCCAAGATTGGCGATACCATGACAGCGGACTGGGTCAAGGCGGTGGGCGCCGACGGCAAGGCTATCATCGACGCTTTCAAGAAATAGCTTTATCGGGTGCTTTCGGCAACCACCGCGACGCACCCGATAAAGGAGGGGATCCTTAAGCAAACCAACCATACCACTGAACAGTTGCAAGATAAAAGGTCGTCAACCATGCGAAATTTCCTTGCCAGGCTATACGATTTTTTCGGTGGCCTGGCTGCTTTATTCCTTTTGGCCACTCTCATCATCATACTGATAAATATCCTGGGGCGCCAGTTTGGCTTCTTTTTGCGTGGGGCAGACGCCTACGCCGGCTACAGTATCGCCGCTGTCGCTTTTTTGGCCCTGGCATCCACGCTCAAGAGAGGAGAACATATCCGGGTCACGCTTATATTTCAGCGCCTGCAGAGTAAAAGCAGACAGTTCCTCCAGATCTGGTGTTTTGCCGCCGGAAGTCTGCTTTGCGCTTATTTCTCCTATTTTATTTGGAAGATGGTCTGGTTTTCGTACCAGTTTCATGACATCTCCCAGGGGCAGGATGCCACTCCCTTGTGGATCCCCCAAACTTTCATGGCTATGGGCCTTACGATCCTCACCGTAGCGCTTACGGAAGGCCTGGTCATGTCCTTCCGTGGGACCTCCGATGTCGCCGAAAAGAATGAAACTCTTTCTTTCGTGGAATAGGGTATTAACAAAATGGATCAGTTGTTAATCAGTATTTTCCTGATTATCACATTGCTTGTCATCCTCGCCTCCGGCCTCTGGATTGGCCTTACACTGCTGGCCGTTGGTCTCGTCAGCATGGAGATTTTCATGGGCAAGCCCGCCGGAGACAGTATGGCGCTCACGGTATGGGGTTCACTTTCCAGCTGGACTCTTACCGCCCTGCCGCTGTTCATCTGGATGGGAGAGATTCTTTTCCGGGGGCGCATGTCCGAAGACCTTTTCCGCGGGCTTGCCCCCTGGCTGAATAGACTGCCGGGTCGTCTTTTGCACGTAAACATCCTCGGCAGCGCTATCTTTGCCGCCGTGTCCGGCTCATCGGCAGCCACCTGCGCCACTGTTGGTAAAATGACCATTCCGGAGCTCCGCAAAAGGGGTTATCCGGAAAAGTTGACCATAGGAACTCTCGCCGGAGCCGCAACGCTGGGTTTTCTTATCCCACCATCAATCATCATGATCGTCTATGGCGTGGCCTCGAATGTCTCCATCGCCCAGCTTTTCATCGGCGGGATTCTGCCGGGGATGCTCCTTGCTTTGCTCTTCATGGGCTACGTGATCATCTGGTCCCTGATCAACCGGGAGCAGATTCCCGCCGCCGAGACTGGCCTGTCGCTGTGGCAGAAACTATATGCCGCGCGGAATCTTATCCCCCTTGTTTTATTGATATTGCTAGTTCTGGGCTCAATCTACACCGGATTTGCCACCGCCACCGAGGCGGCCGCCCTGGGCGTGGTGGGTGCCCTCCTTATTTCCTGGCTGCAAAAAACCCTAAGCTGGAGTTCCTTCGTGGAGGGCATCATGGCCGGGGCGAGACTTTACTGCATGATCGCCCTGATCCTGGCAGGATCATCCTTTTTAACTTTGGCCATGGGGTTTATTGGCCTACCCCGGAATGTGGCCACCTGGATCGGCGCCCTTGGCCTGTCACCTTTGGAACTTATTGTTGCGCTTACCCTGTTTTACCTGGTGCTGGGCTGCTTTTTAGACGGGATTTCCATGGTGGTGCTGACGATGACGGTGGTGCTGCCCACGATCCAACAGGCGGGGATTGACCTCTTGTGGTTCGGTATTTTTATCGTTCTGGTGGTGGAAATGGCCCAGATCACCCCCCCGGTGGGATTCAATCTTTTTGTCCTGCAGGGAATGACTAAACATCAAATCGGGTTTATCGCACGGACCGCCTTCCCCCTGTTTCTCATCATGATCGGAACAGTACTCTTGATCTACTTCATACCTGAAATCGTGACCTATCTTCCGGGACAGATGAAGGGTCGGGGCTAAAATCAGGCTGCGGCCAAGGAAAATGAAGCGGTAAAAACTCCGTAAACCTGCAATTTTCTGACGCTTTCATTGCGCTAAATCCCTCGTTACGGGAAGCGGTTGGCGTAGCGGCGGGCATTGTGCCAGCCGGTGCGTGGCACCATGCAATGCGAGAGCCGCCCACAAGGGTCCCGACTACAAAAGCACCTTTCCCCTGGCCCGCTCCATAATCACAGTTTATCGACTTTTACGAAGCCGTCATCCCGGGATAATGCCTATGACTTTTTATGAACGGGAACATAATTTTATCGACCAGGTCGATCAGCCGTTTGAAATACCCCCCGTGATTCATTGCCGGACCAAACAGTTCGGTACGCAGACGCCTGATGGACTCATCGGAACAGACCAGGGGGGAAAGCGGGGATTGCATCAGGTAAAAACGCTCCCTGATCAGGAGGGTGATAGACTTGTGAACGAAGGGCATGATCTCGGCCAGGAGATTCGTGACCTGACGTTCGATCTCTGCACTATCAAGAGGATCGGCAGGCGATAAACGGCCGTTGGAAGATTGTTCACAGGGAAGATCGAGATACTTGATGATATGGCCGATCATGGCGGCCAGAGTTGAGTATTCCAAGCCTCGGATACCCCTGCGCCACTGAAGAAGAAGGGGATTTCTCCGAGACCAGAGGAAATTTCTTGTTCCCACGGCGATAAGTTCAGCCACGGCGCTTTCAACTTCCTTCATCCCGGAAATGGTGTTCGGCGTAATCACGGGGAGTCGCGGCGGCATTTCCTGCCTGGCCTGCTCCCGATGCCGCAGAAAAGTCTCGGGGGCCAGATAATTCCAGATATTTTGTAATACTATGACGCTGTCCTTTTCTCCCGGAGTATCGAAATGGATCAGTGACAAGATCACCTTACCCCGGCCGAAACGTCCCTCCATGACCGCCGGTTCGCCGCGCAGGCGGGAAGGATCCAAAAAAATCCCGTAACGCTTTTCCAGTTCCCGCCAACCGATGATCATTCCATCCGCCACCTGGATGTCGGAACTAAAGGCATCCGCCCCGGCTTCACCATAAGTTGCAAGGACTTTGACCTCCGGACCGGCGATGCAAAACTGTGACGGCCACCAGGCATGAAAGAGCGGCGTTTTGACATTGCTAAGGATACCGTGATCTGAACAGCAAAGGGCAATGGGACCGCTGAAACTGGGAACTCTTTCGGTCTGGGGTTTTCTTCGGACCGGCAGGAGTCCCAGTTCGTCCTCAGTAGCCAAACCGGCGCCGCCGCATATTCCCAGGTAGCTGCCGCCGTCCGCAACAAAACGCCGGATCTCCGAGGCTCCCTTGTCACCCAAGGCTTTCAACTTGTTTGACGCCCAGCCCCCCGGCACAAAAAGCATCTGATAGCCAGCCAGCGCCCCCCGCCGGATCTCGGCGGAACGTAGCAGATCGAAGGGTAGTCCGGCGTTACTGCACCCCTGCCAAGCCATCAGGCCCCAGAGGAACGCTTCGTCCCATAAGATGGCGCAGGGTCTGGTGGCTGGCTTTTTCTCCGGGACCGGTCCGTAGACGATCATGCTCGACACCCCCTGCTTGCTGGTCTTACTTTTCATAATTTCTCTGTACTATTACACTCGACAAAGGAAGGGGGTCAATTACTTTTCAAGGCTTGGCGCAAGTATCGCCGGAAGATTGTCTACTCCTAACAGGGAAACAAGACATTTCTGCTTGACAAATATCCCCAATGTTATCTATTGTTCTGCCAAGTAAGTCCCCTAAGAAGCTTTTGGTGAGCCTTCTCAATCATTAATGATTCCGCCTCTGTTTGAACCGGGCGGCATCGACTCGGGAAGCAGGACATCTTTTGAAATACGAAAGGAGGTAAGAATATGGCGGACTCGAAAACACCCCTTCTGGATCAACTGGAAGAGGGTAAGTGGCCCAGCTTCGTTAAGGATATGAAGCAGGCGGCGCAGAAGAAACCGATGGCCAGGGATCTTCTCAATCAGCTGGAACTCTCCTATAAGGAGAAGATAGGGCACTGGAAACACGGCGGAATAGTCGGCGTCAAGGGTTACGGCGCGGGCGTGATCGGCCGGTACTCGGATCGTCCCGAGCTCTTCCCGAACGTGCAGGCCTTTCACACAATGAGGGTAAACCACCCCACCGGCTGGTTCTACAAAACCGACACTTTGCGGTCCCTTTGTGATGTCTGGGATAAACACGGCAGCGGGCTGACCAATATGCACGGCTCGACCGGCGACATAATCCTACTTGGTACCACCACCGATCATATTCAGCCATGTTTTGACGATCTGACCGAGGCGGGGTTCGATCTGGGCGGTTCCGGCTCGGCGCTGAGAACTCCCAGCGCCTGTGTGGGACCGGCCCGCTGTGAGTGGGCATGTATCGACAGCCTGGATGTCTGCTACAACATCACCATGTCTTTTCAAGACAAGATTCACCGGCCCATGTTCCCCTACAAGTTCAAGCTCAAGGTTTCGGCCTGCGCCAACGATTGCGTCGCCTCCATCGCCCGGTCCGATTTCTCCATCATCGGCACCTGGAAGGGGGACATTCGCATCGATCAGACGGAAGTGGAGGCCTATGCGGTATCCGGCCTGAACATCCAGAAGGAGGTCTGCGACCTTTGTCCCACCCGATGCATGGAATGGAACGGGAAAAAATTGAAAATCTACAATGAAGACTGCACCCGCTGCATGCATTGCATCAACCTGATGCCTAAAGCGCTCCGGCCCGGCGAGGAGGGCGGCGCAACCATCCTGGTGGGAGGGAAAGCGCCCATTATGGAGGGAGCTCTCCTGTCCTGGGTTATCGTGCCCTTTATGAAGCTGGAGCCTCCCTACGATGATGTGAAGGATCTGCTGTTGCGTATCTTGGACTGGTGGGATGAATACGGCAAATCGCGGGAAAGGCTCGGTGAGTTGATCAAGCGTCTCGGAATGAGGCAATTCTTACGCGGTGTCGGGCTTCCTGCGGTGCCCCAGATGGTAAAGGCACCCCGGGCAAATCCGTACATCTTTTTCTGGCCGGAAGATATTATCAAGAAGGAGGATAAATAAGATGGCAAAGACTGATATTGGTCCCCCTTATTACAAGAACATGCTGCCACCCGTAGTCAGTAAAAATTACGGTAAATGGCGTTACCACGAAATTCCCCGCCCGGGTGTTTTGGTGCATACGTCGGAGTCGGGAGAAAAGCTGTATTCGGTTCGCGCCGGGTCGGCGCGCCTGCTCTCAACGGACCACATTCGCGAAATCTGCGATATCGCCGAAAAGTACTGTGACGGTTATCTGCGTTTCACCAGCCGACACAACATCGAGTTTTTGGTTTCCGATTCCAGCAAGGTTGAGCCGCTCATCAAGGAATTGAAGAGCCGCAACTATCCCGTCGGTGGAACAGGGCGCTCCATCTCCAACATTATTCATACCCAGGGTTGGATCCATTGTCATACCCCGGCCACTGACGGCTCAGGCCCGGTCAAGGCACTGATGGATGAAATTTACGACTACTTTGAGAGCATGACGATGCCCGCGCATGTGCGGATTGCCTTGGCCTGTTGCCTCAACATGTGCGGCGCGGTTCACTGTTCGGACATCGCCATTTTGGGAATCCATCGGACTGTACCCAAGGTTGACAACACCAGGGTGCCCAATGTCTGTGAAATTCCCTCCACCGTGGCCTCCTGTCCCACCGGAGCCATCAGGGGTGATTTGAACAAAAAGACGATTACGCTCATCGAAGACAAGTGCATGTACTGCGGCAACTGTTACACGGTCTGCCCGGCTCTGCCCATTGCCGACCCCGATAACGACGGCATCTCCATCTGGGTCGGGGGGAAGGTATCAAACGCCCGCAGCGCTCCCGCCTTTTCCAAGCTGGCGATTCCCTTCCTGCCGAACAACCCGCCACGCTGGCCGGAGGTAGTAGACGCCGTCAAAAAGATCATCGAAATATACGCCAGCAATGCCCGGAAGCATGAGCGCGTTGGCGAGTGGATCGAACGTATCGGCTGGGAGAAATTTTTTACTCTGACCGGGATTCCGTTTACTGACAAGCACATCGACGACTTTGATCTGGCGACAGAAACCTTCCGGTCGTCCGTGCTCTTCAAGTGGAGCTGATGATGAGCGAGGATCTGAAATCAAAGGTACTCCAGACGTTTCAGCAGAAGTCCAGCGGCGACAAAAAGATGTACTATATCCGGGATGTAGTCCGCTGGCTTCCGGCAGAAGACCGCAATGCCATCCAAAACGTGGTAAAGGAACTGTTGGAAGAGGGAACCATCTGCTACTGGTCGAGCGGCAGTTCGACGTACCTGATCCTGGCGGAGTATTACCCGAAAGAAGGGGGTACCTGTTCCTGATCGGGGCCGACCTATGAGCCGCTCCTGTCCTCGACTGGTGGTGGCCGCGCTCCGTGGAGGCGCCGGCAAGACCACGATTGCGGTAGCTATGGCCGTCGCCTTGCAAAGAAGAGGGCTTGCCGTAGTTCCATTTAAAAAGGGTCCGGATTATATCGACGCCGCTTGGCTGGGCCAGGCGACGGGCGGTCTTTGTTATAATCTGGACACTTTTTTGATTGGGCGCAAGCAGGTGCTTGACTCTTTTGGACGGCGCTCACGGGAGGATTCCATCTCGCTGATTGAGGGGAATCGCGGACTTTTTGACGGCATGAATCACGAGGGCGAGCACAGCACGGCCGAACTGGCCAAGCTGCTTTCCGCCCCGCTGATACTGGTTGTCGATTGCGACAAGGTCACTCGGACGACCGCCGCAATGGTTCTAGGCTGTCAGCGGATGGACCCGGACTTGAATATTCATGGGGTCATCCTCAATCGGGTGGGGGGGCAGCGTCATGCGGCTCTCGCATCCCGATCCGTTGAAGACATTTGCCATGTACCGGTTTTCGGCTGCGTGCCAAGGGTGAACGATCTGCCCTTTCCGGAGCGACACTTGGGGCTGGTCCCGCCGCAGGAGCACCAACGCGTTCAGGCGGCCCTGAACAAGGCGGGCGACATTGCCGACTGCTATCTGGACATGGAAGGTCTCTGCCTGGCAGCCAAAACTGCCCCGCCCTGGACGCATCTGCTGGCCGCTCCCAATGCCGGGGCGACCGCTGATGGTCGCGGTCGGGCGGTGGCCGTCGGCATTATCCGGGATGCGGCTTTTCAGTTTTACTATCAGGAAAATATCGAAGCTTTAGTCGATGGTGGCGCCAAAATTGTAGAAATCAGCGCCATTGAAGATAAATTGTTGCCTGACATAGATGCCCTGTACATCGGCGGCGGCTTTCCGGAAACGCAGGCCAAACTGCTTGCGGCCAACGAGAGTTTCCGCCGCTCGCTCTGCCTTGCGGCGGAAAATGGCCTGCCGATATATGCCGAGTGCGGTGGTTTCATCTATTTGGGCGAATCACTGACGCTAGATGATGTTTCCTATCCGATGGTCGGCGCCTTGCCGGTGGCCTTCAAGATGGAAAAGCGCCCCCAGGGGCATGGCTACACCGTTTTGGAGGTGGTCCGGGAAAACCCGTTTTTTCCCGTCGGCACCAGGCTAAACGGCCACGAGTTTCATTACTGTCGCATTATTTCCGGCGGGGCCGGAGATAATCAGACCGCGTATCGGGTTATTCGCGGCATGGGCATGGGAGCCGGGCAAGACGGCCTTGTCCAAAAAAACATCCTGGCCGGGTTTTCTCATCTGCACGCCGCGGGCACCCCTCTGTGGGCGCCGGCCTTGATTGACAAGGCCCGGAGATATCGCGACGCCAGGGAATGCCGCTGGTGAGAATCTGATGTTGTGGCTCAAGCCAAAAGATCAGATTCTCCCAGCGAGAAGATAAGCGCGGACCAACAAAAATGACGAACACGTAAAAAGTCATCATTTTTAAGGTATTGCAGCACCGGGATACAGCAAGTTAAAGAAAAAAATTTACGGAGGTTACAGGATATGCCCATAATTGAATTAGCTGGGAAAACGTATGAAGTTGATGAAGATGGATTTCTCCAGGAGTTGGATAAGTGGAACGAAGAGTTCGTCGAGGCCTACGCGAAGATGGAAGATATTGAGGGGCCGTTGACGGAAGAACACTGGAAGATAATTAATTATCTGCGGGATTATTTCAACAAGTTCGGCATTGCCCCGATGGTTCGCAAGCTCTGCAAGGAAAATGGGATCGATATGAAGAAACTATACGAGCTCTTCCCAACGGGACCAGCCAAGGGAGCCTGCAAGCTGGCCGGACTGTCCAAACCGACCGGCTGCGTTTAAAAGCTGCCTGCCGGGCATAAATTCATGTTTCCCCTCCCCTTACGGGAGCGGAAAAGGGGGATGGGGAACTAAGCAATCGCAATAACGGCTATAATCGCCCTCACCGCAAGCCCTCTCCCCTCAAGTGAGAGGGGGCTTTTGCTTTTTTGCCTAGTAGTCAAAGCTGAAAATAGAGAGGGGAATGTATGGGAACGCTGGTAATTGTTTTAACCTACGCGGCCTATCTGTTCATCATCGTCATGTACAGCATAAAGGCGGCCGCCTGGCTTAAGATGCCACGCCATATCCGCTGGGATCTATATCCGGTGATTCATGAAGAAAACTACCATTACGGCGGCTCCTACTACGAAAAGGAGGAATGGTGGAAAGTGCCGCGCCACCGCCCCGGCTGGCGCAGCCTGCTTTATGCCCTGAAAGACAACTTCTACATGGGGAAGTATTTCGAGAAGAATCGCTGGTACTGGGCTTTTCTGCTGCCGTGGCATCTGGGGTTCATTTTTATCATTTCCTTCCACATTTTGTGCTTCTTCGTGGCCCTAGCAATGCACCTGGGTCTGGACGTATCCGGCGCATCCCCTCAGTTGTCCGGGCAGCTTCTCTATTATCTGCTGCTTGTAACCGGTGCCCTGGCCTTTATCTTGGGTGCCATCGGGAGCATCGGCATGCCGGTTATCCGGTTTTTTGACCCGGGGCTGCGTGCCTACGCGACTCCTTTCAACTACTTTAACTATTTATTTTTCCTCTTAATCAGTCTTACCGGGCTTTATGATCTCTTGGTGGTTGATCCCACTTTGAAAGATTACCGAACCTACTGGCTCGGCCTCATTACTTTGGTGCCGCCAGTTTTGCACACCTCCACTTTATTGCATATCATCCTGTTCGACCTCTTTCTGATCTATCTGCCGTTCACCCGTTCACTGCATTACATTACCCGGATTTTCGCCTATTACTTTATCCGCTGGGATGACGAACCCAATCTGCCCGGCAGCAAACTGGAGAAAGAGGTCGCTGATCTCCTCGGTCGCAGGGTATCTTGGGAGGCGGCTCATATTCCGGCGGGGAAGACCTGGGCGGAGGCGGCTTGCGAAAGCGGCCTTTCGGAGGCAAGAAAGGAGAAACAATGACGCGGAAAATGCCGATCGCTGATTTTTGTCGTCCCGCCAGGCAGGTGGCGGTGATTGATCCCGCAAAACTGATGCCCCTTCCGCCGCCCTATGACGTAACCGATAGGGCACCGATTAGGGAACTTAGCGAGGAGCAACGCCTAAGGATGGACGCCTCCTTAGACGGGGTTGTTGCCCTGGGCTTAACACCGCCAGCCGGTCCCGAGGAAGAGCAGGCTTTTATTGCCAAGTTCCTCGCGGGCCTGGAAAAGCTCTTTTCCGCGGAAGATAATTGGACTTTTCTGCAGCCGCTGGTCCACACGCTCGATTATTGCGTGAAGTGTCAGATCTGCTCTGATGAATGTCCGGCATATGTCGCAAGCGGACACCAGGAAATATATCGCCCCACCTTCCGGCCCGAAATCCTTAGGCGAATCATAGCTAAATACATTAAAAAGGATCATCCGCTCAAAAGAAAATTCTTTGGCAGCGATATTGATCTCAACTGGCAGACTTTAGCGCGCCTGGCGGAGTTATCCTACCGCTGTACCCTTTGTCGCCGCTGCGCCCAGGCCTGTCTTTTGGGCTGCGACAACGCGATAATAACGAGAGAGATCAGAAAACTCTTCAGCCAGCAGATGGGAACGGCTCCCAAGGAGCTCCATGAAAAGGGCTCCGTCCAGCAATTGCGAGTTGGCTCGACCACGGGAATGACGCCACCGGCGCTCCTGGACATACTGGAGTTCATCGAAGAAGAGATTGAGGAGACAACCGGCCGGCAAATCAAGATCCCGGTGGACAAAAAAGGCGCCGACATGCTTTTGCTGCACAATGCCGGTGAGTTTATGGCCTGGCCGGAAAATCTGGCGGCCTTTGCCATTTTCCTCGACGCCGCGGGGGTGGATTGGACAATTTCCAGCGAGGCGGTCGCCTATGATGCCGTCAACTATGGCGTGTGGTACGATGATATGCAGTTCGCGCGGGTTGCCTTAATCCATGCCCAGGCGGCAAAAAAGCTGGGCGTCAGAAAAATTTCCTTAGGCGAGTGCGGACACGCCCACAAGGCAATGATCGTCATCGCCGATCGCATCTTGACCGGGGATTTGAACATCCCCCGGGAGAGCATGCTCCCAATGATGGAAGAGATTGTCTTGAGCGGCCGGCTGAAACTCGATCCCAGCCGCAACGATTTTCCCGTTACTCTGCACGACCCCTGCAATATGGTCCGCCTGATGGGAATAGTTCAGCCGCAGCGGCGGATACTGGAGAAGATCTGTCCTCAGTTTCGCGAGATGACCCCCCACGGGGTCAGTAACTACTGTTGCGGCGGCGGCAGCGGCTTTGCCATCACTCAGTCGGCTAACTTCCCTGACTGGCGCTCCGCCGTTTCCGGCCGGACGAAGATGAAGCAGATACTGGATGCCTTTGCCGACCAGCCCGGTCCGGAGATCAAGAAATACCTCTGCGCCCCCTGTTCCAACTGTAAGGGACAGTTCCGGGACATGCTCCAGTATTACGGCGCCTGGGAAAAATCGGGAATATTTTACGGCGGCCTGGTGGAATTGATCGTCAATGCCCTGCCCGGTCTGAAGAAACCGTTCATCGACTGGGATTGGCACTGATCGATTCAGTTGCCGATGGATGTTAGTTATCTTAAAACCGGGAACTTAAGGTCATGAATAATTTCTTTTTGTCCCTGATAGTTGCGGCGTTGCTTGCGCTCATACCCCTGGCGGCTCTGGCTATGGGATGGACCGGCCTGCTGACCATTTGGCTGCCGTACCTGGCTTTTCTCCTTTTTGCAGGAGGTTTCGCCTATCGCATCATTACTTGGGCAAAATCCCCGGTGCCGTTTCATATAACAACCACCTGCGGCCAGGGGAAATCACTGCCCTGGATAAAATGGAACCCCCTGGAAAGCCCGGCGGGCGGCTGGGGGGTCGTCGGCCGCATGCTTTTGGAGGTACTTTTTTTCCGGTCGCTGTTCAGGAACAGCCGGGCGGAAATTGGTTACGGACGGACCAGCTATACCAGCGCCAAGTGGCTATGGCTTTTTGCGCTGATCTTCCACTGGTCGCTTTTAATTATTCTGCTGCGGCATCTGCGTTTTTTCATCGAGCCGATCGCCCCCTGGGTCAACGCCTTGTCCGCGCTCGATGGATTCTTCGAGATTGGTCTGCCCACGCTCTATCTAAGCAATGCGCTGATCTTGGCCGGCCTGACGTTTCTTTTGCTCCGCCGGGTAGTGGCGCCGCGGATCCGCTACCTGTCGCTGTTTAGCGATTACCTTGCCCTGCTGTTAATCGTCGCCGCGGCGGGAACCGGAATGCTGATGCGCTACTTCTTCCCCGTAGATCTCCTGGCGGTCAAGGCCCTGGCCCTGGGTTGGGTCACATTCACGCCTGCTGTCCCCCGGGAGTTGAGCCCGTTTTTTTATATCCACCTGTTTTATGTCGCCATTCTCTTGATCTGGTTTCCTTTCAGCAAACTCATGCACTTAGGCGGTGTCTTCCTGAGCCCCACCCGCAACCTGGCCAACAACAGCCGCCGGGTAAGACATGTCAACCCCTGGAATGCGCCGGTGAAGGTCCATACCTATGAGGAATATGAAAATGATTTCAGGGGGCAGATGAAAGAAGCCGGCCTGCCCGTGGAGAAGGAGTAGTCATGTCCTTTGCTAAGATACCAAAACCACACGAGCTAATAGACATAAAGTACCAGCCCCCTCAGAAACCCTGGATGGAAACGCCGACGGTTTTCCGGCCGGGCACCTGGAGCTACAGCGGGACGGCAAAAAGCCTCAACACCTTAGGCCTGCCCAATGCGCGGGTCTGGCAGCCTGCGGATGCCGATTGGAAGCTGCCGGAAAACTGGCGGGAGATCATCCTCGACGGCTTTAAGGAAAGGCTGGAAAAGTACCGATCTTTTCGCATCTTCATGGATATCTGCGTTCGCTGCGGGGCCTGCGCCGATAAGTGTCATTTTTACATCGGCACAGGTGATCCCAAGAATATGCCCGTCCTGCGGGCGGAGCTGTTACGTTCGGTTTACCGCCGCTATTTTACGGCTGCGGGCAGGAGCCTGGGACGGCTGGCGGGCGCACGGGAACTGACTGAGGATGTCTTAAAAGAGTGGTTTTACTACTTCTACCAATGCACCGAATGCCGCCGCTGCTCTGTCTTTTGCCCCTACGGAATAGATCAGGCGGAGATTACCATGATGGGCCGGGAGCTACTCAATCTTGTGGGCTGTAATATCAACTGGATCACCGAACCGGCCGCCAACTGTTTCCGCACCGGCAATCACCTGGGGATCCAGCCCGGCGGCATCAAGGATATGCTGGAATTCATGGCCGACGACATCGAAGACCGCACCGGGGTAAGGGTGAATCTGCCCATAAATAAGAAGGGAGCGGACATCCTTTTTGTTACGCCCTCCGGCGACTTCTTCGCCGATCCCGGAACCTATACCTGCATGGGCTATATGATGCTCTTTCATGAGATTGGCTTGAACTACACCTTCAGCACCTATGCCTCCGAAGGCGGGAATTTCGGTCTCTTCTTTTCCCATGAAGTCGTCAAGCGCTTAAACGCCAAAATCTATGCCGAAGCCCGGCGCCTGGGGGTAAAATGGATTTTGGGCGGCGAGTGCGGCCACATGTGGCGGGTCCTCCATCAATACATGGACACATTGAACGGTCCGGCGGATTTTCTCGAAGAGCCGGTATCTCCCATTACCGGGACAAAATTTACAAATGCCCGTTCCACCAAGATGGTGCATATCGTTGAATTTACCGCTGATTTGATCCGCCATGGCAAGCTGAAGCTGGATGCGGCCCGCAACGACAACAAGCGGGTAACTTTTCACGATTCCTGCAACCCCGCCCGGGGCATGGGGTTTTTCGAGGAGCCCCGCTATGTGCTCAAGGCGGCCTGTAATAATTTCTACGAGATGCCGGAAGACACGATTCGGGAAAAGACCATGTGCTGCGGCGGCGGGGCGGGGCTTGGCAACGACGAGAACATCGAAATGCGGATGCGGGGCGGGATGCCCCGGGCCATGGCCGTCCGCCACGTTAAAGAAAAACATGACGTAAACCTCCTGGCCTGTATTTGCGCCATTGACCGCTCTACCCTGCTTTCCCTGATGGAATATTGGGTTCCGGGGGTTTCCGTATCGGGTGTTCATGAACTCTTGGCCAACGCGCTCGTTATGAAGGGTGAGAAGGAAAGAACCACCGACCTGCGCGGGGAGCCCCTTGTGGAATAGGCTGACGATGAAGCTCTATGGTGGATGGAAAATTGTTGCCGGACTGATCTTGTTTCTCCTTGTGGTCACCTTCCCCTTCTGGTACGGGGGGCTCAGGGTAACAGCGGCACCGGATCTGAAACTCGATACGCCAGCTATTGATCAATTGACGAAAAAACGTTGCATCGAGGACGCTGCCTTCATGCGCTCTAACCACATGAAGCTGCTCGGCCAGTGGCAAGAGCTGGTGGTCCGGGAGGGTATCCGCTCCTATACCGCAACTGACGGAAGGGTCCATCAGATAAGCCTGTCCGCCTCCTGTCTGGGCTGCCACAGCAACAAGAGTAAGTTTTGCGATCGCTGTCACGATTACACCGGGGTAAAACCGAAATGTTATAGTTGTCATATCGTGCCGAAGGAGGTTCCCTGATGGCCTGCTCCCGCCGCGAGTTTCTTAAAATTGCCGGCATCTCCGGCCTGGGTTTGTGTTTACCTTTTGCCACAGGATTGATTGAAGTTGCGACAAGCTCATCGACGGCGGCAAATCCCGCGCTCAAGGCCAGGCGCTGGGCAATGGCGGTCAATATCAGCCGCTGCAAGGCAGAATGCGCCGATTGCATCACCGCCTGTCATCTCGAACATAACGTTCCGGTTTTTGCCGATGCGAAAGACAGTATCCGTTGGATTTCCAGCCGCCCCTACCCGGTTGTTTTCCCCGGCGTGACGCAACCGCGCCCGGCGGGAGAAGCAAAGCCTCTTATGCTGCCGGTTTTATGCAACCATTGCGATAACCCCCCCTGTGTGCGGGTCTGTCCCACCGGGGCGACCTTTAAGCGGGCCGACGGAATCACCATGATGGACTACCACCGCTGCATCGGCTGCCGGTTCTGTATGGCCGCCTGTCCCTATGGTTCCCGGAGCATGAACTATCGTGATCCCCGCCCTTTTATCAGTAAGCTTAATCCTGCTTATCCGCCGCGCACCACCGGCGTGGTGGAAAAGTGCAATTTCTGTGAGGAAAGGCTGGCCCGCGGTATGCTGCCGGCCTGTGTCACCGCCTGCCGACAAAAGGCTTTGGTTTTTGGCGATATCAAAGACGCCGACTCGGAAATCAGGCGCGCTCTGAATGCCGGTTTTTCGCTCAGGCGACGGCCGGAACTGGGAACTGACCCGCAGATACATTACATTTTGTGAGGATGCCGTGCTCGAAAAGGCCTGGAAAGGAAATCTTGGTTATGGGTTGTGGATGGCGTTTTTGCTCTTCCTTGTCGCCATCGGCTTTTTCTTTTACCTGAAACAGCTTGATTACGGCCTGGGTATCACCGGCATGAGCCAGGATGTCTCCTGGGGTCTGTATATCGCCCAGTTCACCTTCCTGGTGGGAATCGCGGCCTCGGCGGTGATGCTGGTATTACCATATTATCTTCATGATTTCAAAGCGTTCGGCAAGATTACCGTACTGGGGGAGTTTTTGGCGATTGCCGCCGTCATCATGTGCGTCACCTTCGTTTTCGTCGATCTCGGCCAACCCGCCCGGGTCATGAATCTCCTTTTATATCCGACGCTCAACTCGGTGCTGTTCTGGGATGTGGTTGTACTAAACGGCTATCTGCTCTTGAACCTGGTCATCGGCTGGATGGTGCTGTCGGCCGACCGTAAGGGGGTGCCGGCGCCCGCCTGGGTGAAACCGCTGATATATCTTTCCATTCCCTGGGCGATCAGCATTCACACCGTTACCGCCTTCATTTACTCGGGTCTGCCGGGACGGGGATTCTGGCTGACCGCAATAATGGCGCCCCGCTTTTTGGCCTCCGCCTTTGCCTCTGGTCCGGCGCTTCTGATCCTTCTTTGCCTGCTTTTGAAGCGAATGGGGCTTTTTGACGCCGGCGAGAAGGCAATTCAAACGCTGGCTAAAATCGTTGCTTATGGCCTTACGATAAGTATTTTTTTCATTTTGGTCGAGCTATTTACCGTTTTCTACGGCCAGATTCCGGAGCACATGCATCACTTCGAGTATCTGTTCCTGGGTTTAGACGGCCACAATGTAATGGCCAGGTGGATGGGCGTCGCGGCTTTTCTGGCCCTGGCGGCACTCGCATTGCTGATCGTTCCCAACTGGCGGAAAAATGAAACGATTCTGGCAGTGGCCTGCGCGGCCGTTTTTGTCGCGCTTTGGATTGAAAAGGGACTAGGACTGGTAGTGACCGGTTTTATCCCCACCCCGCTGGGCGAGATGGCAAGCTACAGTCCCACCGGGCCGGAAATCGCCATCACCGTTGGCGTCTGGGCCTTGGGATTCTTGATCCTTTCCGGCCTTTACAAGATATTCCTTGCGGTCCGCGAGGAAATGTGAACTGGCGGCGCTTTTTTCGTCCTTTTTTTCAACCCCTCCGGCCTTTTTCCGTCTGGCAGGTCGAGCTTACCACCCGCTGCCCCCTTAACTGCCTGATGTGTCCCCGCGAAGGAAACGATAACTGGCGTAGCGGCGATATGGATTTTCGGGAATTTACCAAGCTCGCCCCCTTTTTCCGGGATGTGGATGCCGTTGTTCTGGAAGGCTGGGGCGAGTCGCTGCTCCATAAAAACCTGATCGACGCCGTAAAACTGGTAAAGGCGGAAGGGGCGCGGGCCGGATTCGTGACCAGCGGCATGGGTCTTGACAAAAATTATGCCCGCAAACTCGTTGCGGCAGGCGTCGACTTTATCGGTTTTTCCTTAGCCGGCGCAACCAGGCAAACTCATAACGCAATCAGGGTAAACTCCGATCTCACGGTGATCTTAAACAACATTGAAACCGTAAAAGAAGTTAAGGCCGAAAACCAAACCGACCTCCCTCAACTGCATCTCATCTATCTAATGCTCCGGGATAATATCAACGAGACGCCCCACCTGCCGGAACTGGCCCGGCAGGTGGGGGTTGGCACGGTGGTTTTGACCAACTTAATCCAGATGACCAACCAGTGGCAGGAAAGCCAGGGCGTGTTTTGCTGTTCCCGAAAGGCCGATGAGAATTTCTCAACGATTATTAAAAAGACGGAGATCAAGGCCCACGAGCTGAATGTAACCCTGCGGACGCCCGCGCTTACGCCGCGAGAAACGGCGGTCTGCGATGAAAACCCCCTAGGGAATCTTTACGTCGCAACCGATGGCGAGGTATCGCCCTGCGTTTACCTAAATCCGCCGGTCAGCTCGCCGTTTCCCCGAATATTCTGCGGCGAACGACAATGGCAGCAAAAGGTAAGCTTCGGCAACATCTTCCGGGAACCCTTTAATCAGATTTGGAACAGCGCGGCCTATACGGAGTTTAGAGAACATTTTCTCCGGAGAAAACAGGGCCTTGATGCTATGAACAATCGCCTCCAAAATAAGGCTGGCCCGATCTCCTTTCGTCCTGAGTCACTGCCGGAATTTCCGCCGCCCTGCCGCCATTGCCACAAGTCGCTTGGCTTGTAGGAACCGCCGCATCTTTAGTGCGGCATTGACGATGGGAATAGCTCCATGATCACCAAAGTAGAAGAGGAATGGATTTTGACCCGGGCCTATATTCCGGAGCATATCGTAAGCCTCATGACTCTTATTTCCCAAGGCGAGCCTTTTCTTCTTGATGACTGCCTGGTTTTAGCCGGGGACAACTGGGTGATCCTGGTTGGCTACCCGCTTCCCGGCCGGCAGGACATCCCGCGATTGGAAAGGATCGCCGGGGAGCTTGCAAAACGTCACCGGCCGGAGTATCTCTGGGTGATGGCGCCTGCCATGCCCGATGCAATAATGGCTCAAGCAACGGAGAGGGAAAGCGACTGGTACTATATCCTCGATCTTGAAAACCTCAATATCAAGCCTTCTCTACAAGGGAAGGCGCGCCGGGCGGCGGGCCAATTGACAATTGAACAGGGGCGGGTCTTTTCCAAAGATCATGAGGCGCTGGTTGAGGAGTTTTTGACCACGGTCGAGCTGCCTCCAAAAATTAGGGCGCTCTATCTGGCAATGCCGTCTTATGTTTCTCAATCAACATCCTCTTTAGTCTTAGGCGCTCGGGACAAACAAGGCTGTTTGAGCGCCTTTTACGTCTTGGATCTGGCCGCCCGGGATTTTACGACCTATCTACTGGGCTGTTATTCCCGGAAAAATTATGTCTCCTATGCTTCAGATCTGCTCTTCCATGAAATGATCAAGGTTTCCCGCGAACACAAAAAGAAGACGATCAACCTGGGGTTAGGCGTCAATGACGGGATCAGAAGATTCAAGGTAAAATGGGGCGGTCTGCCTACAGTTCCCTATAACTTTTGTGAGTGCCGGTTCTCGCAGGCTCAAACAAATATATTCCACAGGTACTGGAAAGGATTGCTAGGATTGGCTGCTTTGTCTGATGGCGTCGGGAAGAATTGAGAAGAATTGGGGACAAGTTAGCGTTCTTTGCCCAAGCTTTCTTGACGCTCTCAGAATTCGGATCGTTGACGTCTAACGTAAAATGCTGACCGACACGTTGCTGGATCGCAGACCTTAGCCTTGCCCCTGGCGATCCGGCATCGCACTGAACGACAGCCAAGCTATCCACATTACTCTCTCTCCTTTCGTGATTGTAGCCAGTGTATTCTAACTACTTTGGCAGGCTTGCTTTCTTACGTTGATTGGGATAAGTTTTTAAAATATTGTCCCGGGGGGCTGGGACAATAACGAAAATTTCTGAAGGATGTGCGGAGCAAAATATTGGATTTCAATCCCTGCATGAAACACAAGGTGATCCGCAAGGCGGTGCGGATGTTTGCTGAAGCCGAACTGGCACCGGTTGCACGCGAAATCGACCGCGACGCCCGCTTTCCCTGGGAGGTCGTCACAAAGATGCAGCCCCTGAATTTCTTTGGTCTCCAGGCGCCCAAAGCCTATGGGGGGGCAGAGCTCGACAGTATCAGCTACGCGATTGCGATCGAGGAGATATCCCGCGTCAGCGCTGCGATAGGTCTCTGCCTGACCGTTCATAACAGCGTGGGGATATTCCCGATCGTCCACTTTGGGACGGAGGAGCAGAAACAAAGGTTCCTGCCCGCCATGGTCCGGGGCGAGCGGATCGGCGCCTTCTGCCTGACCGAGGCGAATGCCGGCTCCGACGCGGGCGCCGTGGAGACCACCGCCGTCCGGGATGGTAACGGCTATGTAATCAACGGAACGAAGATCTTCGTAACCAACGGCGGTGTCTGCGGCACCGCACTGATCTTCGCGATCACTGATCCCCAAAGCCCCCAGAAGAGCGCCGCGGTCTTTATCGTGGAGCGGGTTACCCCCGGCTTTTCCGTAGGGGAGATCGAGGATCTCTGTGGGATGCGGGCGAACCCGGTTTCCTCGCTTTTCCTTGAGAATTGCCGCGTCCCGGAGCGGAATCTGCTCGGCCGCCCCGGAGACGGGATAAGAATCGGCCTGACCGCCCTTGACACGGGGCGCCTGGGGATCGCCGCCCAAGCCCTGGGGATCGCCCAGTCCGCCTTTGAGGACGCGGTCCGCTATTCCAAGGAGCGGCAGCAGTTCAAGAAGCCGATCTCTTCCTTCCAGACCATTCAGAACTTTCTTGCCGATATGGCCACCGAGATCGATGCCGCCCGCCTTCTCCTCTACCGGGCCTGCGCGGTGAAGGATGCGGGGCGGCCTTTCGGAGCGGAGGCCGCTAAGGCCAAGCTCTACTGCAGTGAGACGGCGACCCGGGTGACGAACCGGGCCGTCCATATCCACGGCGGATACGGTTACAGCCGGGAGTACGATGTAGAACGCTACTTCCGCGACGCAAAGGTCACGGAAATCTACGAGGGAACGAGCGAGATTCAGCGGATGGTGATTGCCCGCGATCTGCTTTCCCAAAGGACTTAAGGATACATGTTGAAAATAGTAGTTTGCCTCAAGCAGGTGCCGATGGTTTCTGAACTGCCCTGGGACCCCGTGATGGGAACAATTCAGCGTGACATCGCTGAGGGGATGATGAACCCCGCCTGTCGTTCGGCTCTGGAGACGGCTCTCCGTATTTGCGCGGCGGAAGGGGGCGAGATTACCGCGGTCACGATGGGACCGCCGATGGCCGAGGAGATGCTCCGCGAGGCGATCTCCCTCGGGGCGGCCCGGGGTATTCTGCTGACCGACCGCAAGATGGCGGGCGCAGATACCTCAGTCACTTCCCACATCCTTGCACGGGCGATCAAGATGGCCTGTGTCGGGTTCGACCTCGTCCTGTGTGGCTTCTCAACGAGTGATAGCGAGACCGCACAGGTCGGTCCCCAACTGGCGGAAGAACTGGCTATTCCCGGCGTGGCCGGTGCAGACGGAATTGAGGCTTTCGGCCGAACGGTCAGGATGCAGCGGTCATCGGACAATTTCATCGAGATCATGGAGATGGATCTCCCCTGCCTGATAACCGTGACCGAGGGCGAATTTGCCCCGCGATACGTCCCCCTGGGCGGAATCCAGGCGGCCTTTGAAGATGGCGAGATACTCACTCTTACGGCGGCCGATCTAGGTTGCGATCCGGAGAAGATTGGTGTGAAGGGTTCTGCCACCCGGATCATGAGCGTCACCTCGCCTACTGCGGTAAAGAAGAACCTCGTGCTGACCGGGGCGCCCAAGCGGATCGTCGAGCAGCTATTCGCACGTTTTGAAGACAAGATTGGCGGGGCGATCGGCAGGGACCTGAAGGCGGAAAAGACAAAATGAGCACAAGCAAAAAAGCCATCTGGGTGTTTGGCGACTACCGGAATTATTTCCAGAACCGTGTGACCCTCCAACTCCTCTCGCGGGCGAGGGAATTGGCGGAAAAGATTGACGGGATGGTATGCGCTGTCGTCTTCGGCCATTGGACCGATGAGTGGCTGGGCGAGGCGCTATCCAACAACCCGACCTTTTGCGGGGTAGCAAAAGAGTACATTGCCCATGGCGCCGACAGGGTCTATCTGACCGATCATTCTCGGCTGGCCGCCTATAGCATGGAAACCTATGTCTTTCTGATGGAGCGCTTGGCCAGGCAGGAAAAGCCCGAGATGATCCTGATCGGAGCTACCGCCTTTGGCCGGGAGTTCGCCCCCCGCCTGGCCAAGCGCCTCGATACGGGGCTCACCGCTGATTGCATCGGCCTCGACATCAACAAAGATGGGCTTCTGATCCAGATCGCACCCTCATTCGGCGGGAACCTGGTTGCCGAGATCATTACGCCACAACGACGCCCCCAGATGGCCAGCGTCCGCCCGGGAATTTTCCAAGAGATCCCTCACGACCACAACCGGACAGGAGAGGTGATTAATGTCCCGCTACCGCGGGACATTCCGGCCGACCGGGTCCGGCTCGTCCGGTCGGAACGCCGCCTTATGCGCGAGCAGAAGCTTGAGGATGCAAGCCTGGTGGTCTGTGGCGGACGCGGCATGGGAAGCAAGAAGAAATTTGCTAAACTATTTGAACTTGCAGAGCTTTTGGGCGGCGAGGTGGGGGCAACGCGCCCGGCTGTTTATGCAAACTGGGTAGGCCACGAAGCGCTGGTCGGCCAAGCCGGAAAACAGATCCGGCCGCAGATCCTCTTTTCCTTCGGGGTAAGCGGTGCGATTCAGCACACGGCCGCCTGCAATAACGCAAAATTCATCGTAGCCGTAAACAAGAACCCGGAGGCCGCAATGATGAAACTGGCGGATGTAGCTATTGTGGCCGATGCCAGCCAGGTTTGCGCCGCCCTAATCCAGGAGCTCAAAAGGCGACTCCGTCTACGACAGTGAGACAAGTCAAATGCGCGGCTGCTGGGATTTACTTGATTAATCGAAAGGATAAATTACGATGTGCAAGGAAAAAACGCCTTGGGAAAAAACAGTGGAGTTCCATGGTCATTCCTGCCCCGGTCTGGCGGTAGGCTACCGGGTAGCAACGATCGCCTTAAACAAGTTAACGGAGGCGCGTGCCCTCGATGAGGAGTTGGTGGCAATAGTGGAAAACGATGCCTGCGGGGTGGACGCCATTATGTTTCTTACCGGCTGCACGCTGGGGAAGGGCAACCTTTTTTTTCAGGACTACGGCAAACAGGTTTATACAATCGGCAGCCGGGTAAGCAATCAGGCTTGGCGGATATCAGTCAACGGGAAAATCTGGGGGAATTCCGATCCGAATATGACGGCATTGCGCCAAAAAGTCTTCTGTGGATGCGCTACGGAAGAGGAAAAAAAAGAATTTAAGGCTATCCATAATCAAAGAACAAACTACATCATGGATCTTCCGGAAGATGATCTCTGCCGGGTGACAAAGATAGATATAAAATTTCCTGAACATGCAAGAATTTTCAATTCAGTTGTTTGCTCAGCCTGTGGTGAGCCGGTAATGGAAACTCGCGCCAGGCTGAAAGACGGCCAGACCGTCTGCATTCCCTGTGGCGGGTTAAGCATTGGGGGCATCCACTAGCAGGACAATTTTTCTCGCAATAAACGCCAACTATGATGACCCCTACTTTACTGCCCGATTTGCTGTCGCTATCGCCTGATGGGCAAGATCAATCGATCGTCCCAGCGTGTTTAAGGCTTCGTTCGGGTTGTGGAAGCCCATAGAGTTTTCGGCGGCAATATAATCCCAAAACCACTGCGCGTTGCGCACCAGCTCGCGCGCCTTATCCAGTTCGGCGCTGTTAACTTTCCCAGCTTTGCCCGCCTTTGCAATTGCCTCATGGGCGCGGGCAACGGTTTGTCCGGCCGTGTGCTGAAGCTGCCAGACGTTATTTTGGACGGTTTTTACCCGCTCCAGAAGCCATGGGACGTCCTGCGTATGGCAGGTTCTGCAGGATGCCTCGGCATGTTTCAGGGGGCTTGTCACCCAATGCGAGCTGTACTTCCGGCCGCTTTTCCTCATGTATGGCATATGACAATCGGCGCAGGAGACACCAGACTTGGCATGGACACCATTGCTCCATAACTCGAATTCCGGATGCTGGGCCTTTAGCATTTTTGCCTCGGAATCAGGTTGTTGCCAGTCCATTTCAAAACCGGACGGCTTCTGGGCGTAATACTCGTATGTCTTTTGTGCCGTCAATCCCTTATCCCAGGGAAAGATCACCCGTTTGGTTTTCGGCTCAAAATAATATTCTGAGTGACACTGCCCGCAGACATAACTGCGCATATCCTCGCGGGAAGCCTTTTGAACATCAATGCCCTTGCGCGTCATGGCATCGATGAAGGCGGGATTGCTCACTCTCAGATTCATCGTTTGCGGATCGTGACAACTGGCGCAGACAATGGAGTGTTTGATCTTGGGCATCAGTTCGGCAAGCGGCGTTTTAGCGTAATTTAAGCCCATTTCTTTGTAAATATCATGGATATTCGCGCTTTTACAGGTCATGCAGGAGCCGGGGGTTTCCGGCGTTACTCTTTTTGATGCTTTTAAATCTTCCAAAGCATAAGGATGCCCCCGGTCCTCACTATAATCCTTACTGAAGGCCATCCCTTTGAAGTTTACTAAAATCTCCGGCTCTTTGGTTGATTTCTGGTAATTGACACTACCCCCGAATCCCGTCGGAGACTGGGCCATCTCTCGATTTTTTAAAAAGCTTTGGTATTGCAGCGGATATATTTTCCCCCACACTGCCGGATCGTAATTTTGCTCCGGAATGGCCGCAAGCGTGACCGTGGTTGTCGGAGTCAGTAGAAATACCCGGACGAAGACGGCGATAACAACTACCAGCACCATTACCAGCAGTATCTTTAAAATAATGTTTATGCTATTCAACTTTAATCCCCCCTATGTCCACACCTCGCCCGTGAACCAGATAACGGTGACAATTCAGACAATTGCCACCACTTTTAGCCAAGGAAGTATCAGCAATTGTCGCAGCATGGCAACGAAAACAGTTTGAATTGATGATTTGACGCGCCCGGGCCGAAAGTCCAATCACAGTTGAATAATCGCGAGTTGTCTCGTGCAGCAGATCATTGAGACCCGCCTTGGTTTTATATGCCGCCTGGCGGAAAATATTTGCATCCGGCAGATGGCATTCAACGCAGGCAAATTGATGATGGTTGGACACACCCCAGCGTTTATGCACTAGCTTCATACTGTGGCAGGAGCCGCACAAGCGGGCATCTCCGGAGATGTTATAAGCAGAGCCAAAAATTACGGCGAGAACCAAGCCGATAATAACGCCGAAAATGACCATTATGATGAGTGGTGCTCTGCTGGCGCCTTTTAAAATCATAATTCGTGTACCTATTGATCGCGCGCGG
>JBBIRO010000045.1:0-25206 GCA_037441775.1 Syntrophobacterales bacterium | reverse complement strand
ACCGCGGACCTACTGATTACGAATCAGTTGCTCTACCGGCTGAGCTACATCGGCTTTAGAAGGCGAATAGTCCGGCATCAGTGAGAAGCACGTGACAGCGCTCATACCTAAAAGCACCCGGCTTGTCAAGATTAAGCTTGGTGTCGGGTAATCAATCGTTTTTGACTTCCAGGGTTACGTTTTTTTTCTTGAGTTGCCCACTGTTGGCCAGGAGTCCCCTGGCGGCGATTTGGTCAAGCACATAAACCAGGCGGCCGCCCTTCGTGGCGTAGCGCTGACCGTAGGAGATGGGCACTGCCGGGGTTACGTCGCCCAAAAGAGAGCGGGTGACCGCTTCGACTTTCCGCTCGCCGTTGGCCATCAGCAGTACAGTTTTGGCCTGATACACAAGTTCGGCCCCCATGGACAGGGCATAGTGCGGGGAATCGCCGACATTGGCAAAATGGCCGTCCGTGACTGCGTTGGTGATGGTGTTTGCATCGAGTTTAACGAGCATGACCCTTGAGCCTTTAAACGGAATACCGGATTCATGGAAGGCCACATGGCCGCGGCCGCCCACGCCGATGACCTGCAGGTCGATTCCGCCCGCGGCCTTGATCTTTCGTGCATATCCATCCAGGAGCTCCCGCCTGATCCAGGCCAGGTAGGCCGACGCGGGGCTGTTCTTGATTGCAATGGCCTTGCCGGCGTCCGTACCTGCGAAGTCCCAGTCTTGCTTATTTTCCCTGAGTTCTCGGATCAATGTTTTCTGATCGATGAGCGCGCCCGCGGGCAGGCACGTTTCAATGAATTTGCGCGTGAGCAGCCCGAAAAACTCCTGAATCATGAAATAGGCGTAGCTTTCCGGATGAACGACCCGCTGCTGAACATTGCCGCCGGGAAGACCCACATACTCATCGAGGTTGAAGCTGCGGATGCGGCTAGAATCAAACTGCCCTTCGTTGGCGGCATTGGCAAGGAGCTTATAGAGTCCTGTGGGCGTATTCCCCGTGGCCAGACCGAGAACCGCCTCATCTTTCTTTTTGAAAGTTTCTCTTATTGTCTCAATAACAACACCGGCCGCGACGTGGCTCATATGCTCGAAGTCTCGAGTCACATAAACGGTGATTCCCATGCGTTGTCCTTTCTTGGTTCAGTTAAGTTCGCTCGTCACGACAGCGGCGATCTGTTGACAATGTTTTTCCGTTACCGCAGCGGTAGGTCCTTCGACCATCACGCGGCACATATTCTGAGTGCCGGAATAGCGGACTAAAACGCGCCCCTCTTCCCCTAGTTCTTGTTCTGTCTGACGGATAACCTCCATCAGCCGCGGAATTGTGGTAATGTCCGGCTTGTGTTTCACGTCCACGTTGATGAGTTTCTGCGGGAAGATATCCATCATGGCCGCCATTTCGGACAGGGGCTTGCCTTTTCTGAGCATCGCTGCGATAAGCTGCAGAGCGGCAATAATACCGTCGCCCGTGGTGTGGTGGTCCAGGAAGATCATGTGGCCCGCCTCCTCGCCCCCTATGACGGCGCCCATGCTCAGCATGTCTTCAAGGACATAGCGATCGCCCACTTTGGCGGCGTGATGCCGGAACCCGTATTTCCTGCAGGCCATGCGCAGACCCAGGTTGCTCATCACGGTGGTGACGAGAAGGTCATTCTTCAATTTGCCGTCTTGCTTGAGCATGTTGGCGCAAATGATAAGCACTTGATCGCCTGTGATCTCAATGCCCTTTTCGTCCACGGCGATGAGTCGGTCGGCGTCCCCGTCAAAGGCCAGGCCGATAGTCGCTCCGCTGGCCAACACCCGTTCCTTCAAGTCATCGGTATGTTGCGAGCCGCAGTTTTTGTTGATGTTGAGGCCATTTGGGGTATTGTGGATCACTTCCACCGTCGCTCCCAGCTCCGTGAATACCGCCGGCGCGACCCGGTAAGCGGCGCCATTGGCGGTGTCGAGCACTATTTTCATGCCTTCCATGGAAAGATTACGGGGAAATGTGTTTTTCAGAAAAACGATATATCGCCCCTGGGCGTCTTCCATACGGAAGGCCTTGCCCATATCTCTTGCCGTCGGCAACAGTTCGGAGAGCTGGTTGTTGAGGATAAGGTTTTCAATGGTGTTTTCCTCTTCGTCGGACAGCTTGAAACCGTTGCCGTTGAAGATCTTGATCCCATTGTCCTGATAGGGATTGTGCGAGGCGGATATCACGATACCGGCGTCGGCTCGCATACTCTGGGTGATAAAGGCAATACCGGGAGTGGGCAACACGCCGACCAGGTAGGGGTGTCCTCCCATGGAGGTGATCCCTGCTTCGAGCGAGCTCTCCAGCATGTATCCGGAAATCCTGGTGTCCTTTCCAATGATGACACGGGCCCGGTGGCCGTTTTTCTTGAAGAGGTGCGCCACTGCCTGCCCGACGCCGAAGGCCATCTCAGCATTCATGGGATAGCGGTTCGCTTCTCCTCGTATCCCGTCGGTTCCAAATAGTTTGCCCATTCATTTACTCCTTGTATCGAGAAGGTTAGAATTATTACTTGAATATCCCCAGTGACGGCGTAAGAGTTGCGACTCCTGCACAATATTCATCGACAAGGCTTTTGAGCCATATGACGCCCCTTGCGGCAACCTCCGGCGGCAGATTTCGGATCGTCTCAATATAATTTGTCCGGTCGCGTCCGGCAACCTGGTGAAAATCTTCTAGAAATCCGTCCCCAAGCCGCTTGGTTTCATCTTTGCAAATATCCGCTTTGAAGAGGCTTGCGATGGACTGAATATTTTCATAAAACGCGGTCCGGGCAGCCGCCGAATTTGGTTCCGTCGAGGCCGCAAGGGCCGCCCTTTGAGCCATGGCTCCGAGCCTTTTTAGGCGTTCCTCGCGGGCCAGGGTAAGCTGGCCCAAGACGCCGTCATACAGTAGCGGACCGAATTCGGCCGCCTCGAAAAAGGCTTTTCTCACCTGCCGGTACCAGGTTTCCAGGGCCTTGAGGTTTGCAAGGTAAAGAATGTTGTTTTCAATGATGCGTCCGATATTGGGATACACCGCCGGTGTGAAGTTTCGTGCAGAGCCGGCCGGCATAGGCGCGACGATCAATTGGTTGTCCCGCGGATAATCCCTTCTTAGGATCGATCCCGCGGCCACGACGTTACCGTACCCCAGCCGCACCGGGCCGACGATGCCGCCCTGGCCGCCCAGAAAGATCGGGGGCTGGTTCAGCATAACGCCCCGCGGCACATCGCCTAGCAGCGAAGGGGTCGTTTTGTCGGCGTCCGGCGTGAAATTAAAGTGAATATAAGAACTTCCAACTTCGCTGTGATTCTTGCGGCTGGTTCCCCCGGCCATGAGGCAGTCGCAAAAGTTAATCAGGCTGCCCAGCGTTACAAAGGGAAAAAGAATTGTCTGTTTCAATCCGACGCAGTGGGCGCCGTTGGCTTCTTCTTCAAGAATGCAGCCTTCGCGCACCTGCGCGCCCAGGCCCAGGTTGGCTTTCTCCAGAAAGACGGCATTACTGAAGAACCCCCCTCTAAGCTCAACTTTGGCGCCCATCTGGCAGTTATCAATAGTCGCGGGCGCCTCGTATCCGAGCCGGCAGCCGGCCGATATCACCGTTTTGTCGCCATAAATTCTGCATCCCGGATAGATCTTGACGCCTTCTGACGATATTTGATCGATATTAACTTCGTCGCCAATATCAAGGCTTAAGGGGTTGGGAATATCCACGCCCTTTTTAAGCAGTTGGCGTATCTTAAGTTCGGCTCGTATTTTCGGCTCCAATTTTCACCTAAAGAAATATACCGGTTATGAGATTAAGGTTCGGCGCTGTTTAGCAACTATTTTTTTGCTGGTCAATGAAATTTTAGGATGGCTTTACAACAAATTTCGCAATGTAAGACGCACAAATCAGTAAGAAATGAGTCGTACTTTAGGGCGCGCCTTGAGTGACGAGGGATGTCGCAGAACTCCGAATTCCCCTCCCCCGGCAGGAGGCCATAAGGGGGAGGGAATTTTTTAGTTTTTACGAAGCCGTCAAGCCTCGTCCGATAACGACTAACTGGCTACTCGAGGTTTTTTTAACTGATGGAATACTACCGGAGCCAGCAGCAGAGCGGCGATAAGATCGGTTGTGAGCTGAGGTTCAACCATCAGGATGGCCGCAATGAAGAGCAGCGCTCTTTCCCACAGTGTGGTGCCTTTTATCAGCCAGCCGATGGTCGAGCAGGCCAGCAGTATTACACCCAGTGTGGCTGTGATAAGCACCCAGAGAATCTCCGTTATCTCACCCCGCATCAAAAGGGATGGGTTGAAGACGAACATGTAGGGGACTAGAAATGCAGCCAGGCCGATGCGAACTGCGGTGACGCCAGTTTTCATGGAATCGCTCTTCGCGATGCCGGCGGCGGCGAAAGCGGCCAGAGCCACCGGCGGCGTAATGGCGGAGAGGATGGCGAAATAAAAGACGAAGAGATGGGCCGCCAGAGTGTCCACTCCCAAGGTAGTCAGGGCGGGCACGGCCAGGATGGCGCAAATTATATAGGCCGCGGTTGTCGGAAGTCCCATGCCTAAAATGAGGGAGGCGATCATGGTGAAGACGAGAGTCAGGTAAAGATTTCCGCCGGCCAACTGAATGACCGCGCTGGAAAACTTCAATCCCAGTCCGGTAAGGGTTACCGCCCCCACGACCAGACCGGCCGCAGCGCAGGCCGCAATAACACTTAATGCCCCTTTGGCGCCATTTTCCAGGGCCTTGATAAAGCTCGTCAGGTTCAGTCTGCTGTAGGCCGTAAATGAACTTATAATGATCGAAGAGATGATGGCCCAGAAGGCGGCAAACTGGGGAGAGGTATATTTAATCGCCAGAAAATAGATCAAGACCAGGGCGGAGAGCGCCAGATAACCCTGGCTCTTTACGGTCTGCCACAGTTGCGGCACCTCGTCGTCTCTTAAGCCCCTCAAGCCGGCCCGTTGCGCCTCGAAATGGACGGCGCCAAACAGGGAGATATAATAGAGGAAACTGGGGATCACTGCCGCAAGGCAGATCTTGATGTAACTTACGCCGGTCATCTCGGAGATGACAAAGGCGGCGGCACCCATGACCGGTGGCATCAGTTGGCCGCCGCTCGACGCTACCGCTTCCACCGAGGCGGAGAAATGTGGGGAGTAACCGGTCCTTTTCATGAGCGGAATAGTATAGGTGCCGGTGCCCACAACATTAGCCACGGCGCTGCCGGAAATGGTTCCAAAAAGCGAGCTCGATATTACCGCAACTTTCGCCGGGCCACCCCGGGCCTTGCCGGCGATGGCGTTGGCAAAGTTTATAAAGAAATCACCCGTCTTGGTTGCCTCAAGAAAGGCTCCGAAAATGACGAATAAAATCACGAACGAAGCGGATACTCCCAGCGGTATTCCAAAAATTCCCTCCGTGCTGGTGTACATGTGAGCGGCGATCCGCTCCAGGCTGTATCCGCGGTGGGATAAGATACCGGGAAGGTAGTTGCCGTAGAGGGAATAAACGAGAAAGAAAGCGGCCACGATAACCAAAGGCAGGCCGATTACCCGCCTGGTCATCTCCAGAACCAGCAGAATTGTCACTATGCCCAAAACAATATCCCAGCGGTTTGGCATTCCCGAGCGATCAATAATGGCATCCATATTGAGGATAATATACAGGCCGCATGCCAGGCTCAGAATCACCAAGATAATTTCCAGGTAGGATATCTCTTTTCCTTTAATGAGCGGGTAGGTTAAAAAGGCGATGCCCATGCCCAGGGTGAGGTGGATCGTCCTCATCGACCAGGGGTCGAGGGTACCCATATAGGCCGAATAGAGATGAAAAAGCGAAAGTAAAACAGCAAAGACGACACCGATGGAAGATAAGGCTTTCCCCATTTTATTCTCCTCGTCTGGTTTTTATTGGTGGTATCTTCTCGTTTATATGTGATGCAAATGAAACGTATTCAGTCAAGGAGGGAAGAGCAGGTTTCCCCTGATCTTCCCCCCACTGTCTGCTTACTCTATAGCAATTTCGCAGTTAAGTTATTTTATCGCCCCAACTTCCCTGAAGTATCTCAATGCCCCCGGATGAACCGGGATGGGGCTTGATTTGGCCGAAACATCAGGAGTCATGAACTCTGCTATCTTGTGGGTTGTGGTCAGCATTCTCTTGTTTTCAAAGATAGCCTTTACAAGATTGTAAATCAGATCATCCGGGGTATCCTTGTTGCAAACAATGGAGTTCCAGACGCCCAGGGTAACAATGTCTTCCTTCTGGTTCTGGTAGGTATTTCTGGGGATCACGGCGTCAATATAAAAAGGATATTGTTTCTGTACCCGGTCGCCTTCGGCGATAGTGATTGGTATAAGTCTGATTTCATGCGAAGAGGCCAGATCTATAATGGAGGAAGTGGGAGGACCAACCGACCAGGTCGCCGCGTCAATGGTTCCGTCGCGAAGAGCGGTGACGTTTTCCGTAAAGGACAGGCGGTAAATCCTCATGTCGGGATAGGGCAGGCCAAGCAGCGGCATGACCAGTCCGGTCTTTGCTTCCGTGCCGCTTCCCGGCGCGCCTACGGATACCCGTTTTCCTTTCAGGTCGCTGATCTTATGAATCGGGTTCTTGGCCAGGGTGACCACATGGTAGAGATTGGGATAGAGTTGGACAATGGTTCGCAAAGATTCAATCTTGCTATCCTTAAACCTGCCTTCGCCGGCATGGGCCTGATACACCACGTCATTCATGGCAAAGGCCAGGGTTACTTCCTTCCGGCCAACCAGTCTCACATTCTCGACCGATGCTCCCGTTACCTCTGCGACGGCCTCGACGTTGGCAACCTTCTGGTTTATTATCTCCGCCAATGTTCCGGCCAGAGGGTAATAAACCCCGCCGGTGCCGCCGGCGGCAATGCCTATCTTGAGCTTAGCCTGAGCCATGACGTCCGCGGCAAAAAATATCGTAACCGCTAATAACAATAAGCTGACCAAAGTTTTCTTCATCTTAATCCTCCTTGTTAGTGGTTTATGAATCTCTATTGCTTGTCGGCTAATGGAGAGCCTTGGGAGCTCGCCATTAGCCTGCTTCCGACGCTGCTCGTCTCTATTCGTATGCGGATAGCGGTGTTTTTATTTTCCTCGATGGCATTGAGCCTTTTTTTGTTCACAACAATGGCGAATTCCCGGTCAGCGCTGTTAATCAGGCTTATCTCGGTAAAGCGGTGTTTTGTGCTCCTGTCGTCCGTTCGGTAATACTCGTGAACCCCGTGTGACGCTGTTTTAACATTGGTAAGTTCCAGAGCTCCGTCCTTCAACTCCAGAAGTTCGTCCACCCGGGCATCGTAAATCGAGTTGATATGGGAAATTACGACTTGACTTCCCTCCGCGAGATATACCCGCTCCAACTCCCGTCCTCCGGGGTTATAGATGGCCAGAGAGGTTAAGGGACTAAGCAGGGCAATGCCGACTAATGCAACGCCTATGATGTAAAGCATGGGCAACAAAAGCAAGCCGGCAGCGGCTGACGGCAGTTAGTTGATCTTTTTCTCATAGCCCTCCCAGTACCTGTCGCGCAGCACCTTTTTTTGAATCTTGCCTGACCCGGTGCGCGGCAGGGCATCAATAAAATCAATCGACTTTGGCGCCTTGTAGTGGGCGATCCTTTCTTTGCAGAAGGCTATTATTTCCGGCCCTGTCGCTTGAAGGCCAGGCTTTAAAACCACCACCCCCTTGACCGCCTCCCCCCACTTCTCATCGGGAATGCCGACAACTGTGCACTCGAGGATGGCGGGATGCAGGTAAAGAACATTTTCAACTTCCGTGGAGTAAACATTTTCGCCGCCGGTTAAAATCATGTCCTTCTTACGATCAACAATTGTAACGTAGCCTTCCTTGTCGATTACTGCCATGTCGCCCGTGTAGAGCCAGCCGTTTCGGATAGCCTTGGCCGTTTCTTCCGGCAACTTCCAGTAGCCATTGGTGACAATGTCGCCGCGAACGATAATTTCACCCACTTCTTTTTCATCCGGGGCAATTTCCTGACCCTGCTCGTTTATAACCTTCAGTTCAACGGCGATGAATTCCCGTCCGGTTTTTGCCTTAAAACGCAACTGCTCCGCGGGTGGCAGACTCTTGAGATGTTCCTTGAGCAAAGAGAGGGTAAGATAGGGGCTCGTCTCGGTCATGCCGTAAGTCTGGATGTATTCGCATTTAAAGGTTTCTACGATCTTGCGTACCACCTCCGGGGCAATCGGGGCGCCGCCGCTTAAAATGGCCCGCAGGCTACTATAATCGTAGTTTCCGGCGTCGGCATGGTTGACCATCAGGTTCAACATGGTGGGAATCAGATTGGTGATAGTGGCTTTTTCTTTTTGGAATATTTCCAAAACGGCCTTGGCGTTAAATTCTCTGACTAAAACGTGGGTTCCGCCGACTAAAGTGATAGCCCAGGTGGCCCAGGCGTCTGCCAGGTGGAATAGCGGCGCCGCGTGAATCCAGACATCAGAGTCGGTCAAGTGCAACTCCGCTACTGTTCCTAAGGCATGGATATAAACGTTCTTGTGGGAGAGCATGACCCCCTTGGGGCGGCCCGTGGTCCCGCTGGTGTAGTATATCTGAGCGCAATCCTCCGGTTGTGAGGGAGATTGAATATCTGGCGCGTCCATTTTTGAAGCGACCAGATGCTCATAATCCCAGTCATCCTTTTGAGCTGCCTCTCCGGGAGATGCGACCCAGATAACTCTTAAAAAGGAAAACTGGCCCGCAGATCGGATCGATTTGACAGTCGGGGAAAAAGATGGATCGACGATTAAAACTTTCGCTTCCGAATCGGTGAGAATGTAAGACAGCTCGCCCGGGGAGAGGCGAAAGTTAAGCGGCACGGAAACAGCACCGATTTGAGCGACGGCAAAGTAAATCTCCAGGAAACGATGGCAGTTGGGTAACAGGACTGCCACCTTGTCGTTTCTGGCCACACCTGATTCGCTAAGAACACAAGCAAGGGCGTTTATCCGGCGGGCAAATTCACGGTAGGTGAAAACATGATCACCGCAGCGGACGGCCTCTTTTTGGGGGTGGAGTTTTTTTGCCTTGTTGAGCATTTCCGTTAAGATCATAGTACCTCCTTGCGAGAATGTAGTAACACAGCAAATGCATTCAAAAGGACCAGGTCATAGGTCTGCAGTTGAGACCTTCCGGGAAAATCCAGGCGCCAGGGCGCACTGGTAAGGCATTATTGTCGCAGCAAAATATTGCGGTTGCCTAAAGGCGTTTATGTCTTTGTGGATGGAGGGCTTTTATCAAAGCTTGTGGTTAAGTGCAAGTCTTCTTATGCTTCTGTTGGAATCGTTTTTTTATCGAAAAGTATTTTTATCCAGCAGTAGATGATCAGAAAAATAATTGCATTGGCAATCGTCTGAGCCATCCATATACCATTGAGACCCAGCCAGCGGGGCAACAAAAACAGCAGCGGCACAACAAAAAGAACATCGCGAACCATCAGGAGCGTCATGGCGGCTGCACCCCGGCCCAAAGCCATAAATGTGTTGATCCAGACGAAGATGGGTCCGGAAAAAATCAACATGGTAACGTATATCCTAAGCGCGGTAATCCCCTGAATCAAAAGAAGCTGATCGGTAATGAAAAGGCTGAGAATAGGGCGGGCAAATATTATGATGACAAGGCTGCTGCCACCGGCAACCATCAGGGCCATTCTTACCGCCACCCGCACCGTTTCCCGGCTCCGATGATGGAGGTGAGCCCCTTCGTTGTAGCTGACTATGGGCAGCACACCCTGGCCGATAGCAAATATGACCATCATCACCAGGGAATTGATCCGGAAGCACAACCCCATAATGGCCAGCGCTGATGAGCCAAAACCGCTTAGAACATGGTTATAGAGGATCAAGATGACACTCATGATCACGTTTATGACTATAGATGGAAGACCGGTACGGTAGGTGGCTAAGGTTACAGCCATTTTTGGGTAAAGCAGCCGCCAGGAAAGGCGGTAGCGGGAATTTTTATGCGTAAGCAGGTACAAAGAAATGCTCCCGAGCAAAAACTGGGCGCCAACCGCAGCCACGGCAGAGCCTCGCAGGCCCATTTGGGGAACTATTCCCCAGCCGAAAACGAGAAAGAAAGCCAAGGTTGAGCCGACAGCCGCCCAGGCTAATACAATGTACATTGACAACTTGGGTCTCCCCTCAGCGCGAAGCAGATTGTTGGCAATAAACAGGATAAAGAGGAACGGAGTGCCACAGACGAGAATCCGCAGGTATTCGACTGCCGGACTGAGAGTTTCTTCGGTAGCGCCAAAGGAGAGCAAAATGGCTTCGGCATGCAACTGGACAACAAGAATCAAAAGGATACCCAGAGCAAAAGATAGGCTGATGGTCTGTCCGGCCGCCTGTCTGGCCTGCTGAATCTCTCCGGCGCCAAACATGCGGGCGGCAAAAGAACCCACGCCAACACCCGTGCCGATCCCGATAGACAGGATTATTGCATGAAGGGGGTAACAGATGGTCAGTGCCGCCAAGGCCTGGTGGCTTAAGCGGGCCACCCAGAGGCCATCGACGACATTGTAGATGGCCATGGCAAACATGCCCACCATGGAAGGCCAGCTCATTTGTATCAAGAGGGGCAGTATCGGCCCCTTACCCAGTTCGATTTGATTTCCTTGCACTAGAACCTGCCCAGGTGAACCAGAGGAAATATGATCGGATAGCGGAATTTCCCCTGGTTTTAACCGCGGCCATCAAGCAGTGTCATGATGCGGTTACAAGAGGACATCTCGGGCGCCGTTTTTGATTTCCGCTAGTTTTTGCTCCGTTAGCGGCCGGGTCCGGGCGTCCAGTTCCTGCAGCATATGTGCTATCAGACCAGCAGCCTTATTCCGCGTTGCCTCATCAGCGTAGTCCAGGAGGTATTCATAAAAAGTCAAAATGGCATTTGGCTCACAGAACTTTTTAATCAAGCCCGGTTTAGCCTGCGCCATGAAGTGCTCGCCGGTGCGTCCCAGGCGGTAGCAGGCGGTGCAGAAGGAGGGGATATAATGATCTTTGAGGAGTTCATCTATGACCTCGTTTAGAGATCGGGCATCGCCAAGTTTGAATTGCTCCATGTCCTCTATTTTCCCTCGCTTTGCCGCTTCGCTGTAACCGCCGATGCCGATTTTCGACCCAGCGTCGATCTGAGACACTCCCAGCTTGATTACCTCGTTTCGGAAGGCCGCGCTTTCCCGGCAGGTTAGGATCAGGCCGGTATAGGGTACCGCAATTCTGATTATGGCTATTATTTTTTTGAAGTCCTCATCCTTGACCCGGTAGGGTAAACTATCCGCGTAGGGGGTATTAAATGCGGGTTCGACCCGGGGGAAGGATATGGTATGGGGGCCGACGGCAAAGTGTTTTTCGAGAGAATTAGCATGCCTTATGAGCGATACCACTTCAAAGCGCCAATCGTAAAGGCCAAAAAGGGCGCCGATCCCGACATCGTCGATGCCGCCTTCCTGGGCGCGGTGCAGGGAGTGCAGGCGCCAAAAGTAATCACCCTTTTTTGTACCCGGGGGATGCACCTGCTGATAGGTTTTTTTATGATAGGTCTCCTGAAAAACCTGGAAAGTTCCGATGCCGGCTTCCTTGACGATTCTATAATCATCGACATCCAAAGGCGCGGCGTTGATATTTATTCTGCGGATACTGCCTATTTCCAACCCCTCTTTATTATAGGTTTTGGTGGCGTAAACCTGTTTGACTGTATCGGCTATGAACTGAGCCGAAGATGACGGCGCTTCACCGAAGACAAGAATTAGGCGCTTATGGCCTTGCGCCTCCAGGAGCAGGACCTCTTCCCGAAGTTCTTGATCGGTCAGCCGATGGCGCCTCACCAATGGATTCGAGGTGCGGAAAGCGCAGTACAAACAGTCGTTAGAGCAGAAGTTGTTGATGTACAGCGGCGCAAAAAAGACGATGCGATTGCCGTAGATATCGCGCTTCATCTGGCTGGCCGTTTCAAACAGCTCTTCAATGAGTTCGGGTTGATCCATACACAGCAGCCTGGCCACTTCCTCCGGGGAGAGACCCTTTTTCTCCCGGGACTTCATCAGGATGTCCCGTATTTCGGAAGGATCGGGCTGCGGGCCTGCGATCAGTTGCTCGATGTAATTATCATCAATGAAATCTTCATATCTGCTCATATAATTTCCCCTTCAGGGCAAGTATTCGCGCCGCTATCCCTGGCGTCCCAAGTTGCCTTAAATCTTAGGCAATTTCACTTTGAACACGGAGCCTTCACCAGGACGGCTCCGCACGGAAACCAGACCCTGGTGCACATCAATGAGGCGCTTTACCAAACTCAAACCAAGCCCTGTTCCCGGAATATTTATTGTAAAATCGTTTTTGGCGCGATAGAAATCATCGAAGGCTCTTTCCATTTCCTCCGCGGACATGCCGATGCCATTGTCGCTGACCGAAACGGTTAGAAACATCCCGCCGTTTTCAACATTAATATCTACCCTGCCGCCAGGCCGGTTATAGTTGACCGAGTTTTCCAAGAGATTTTTAAAAACTATCACCATGGCCTCCCGGTCGGCCAGGATCTTGCCACCCTGGATGTCGTCGGGAATATGCAATCTCAAGGCAATACTTTTTTGCCGGGCCAGCTCATCGACCGGCTTTAATGCGTTAATCAGGATATCGCTAATTTCAACGGGATATCTTTTCATGGTGAAACGGCCGGTTTCGATTTCGGCTAAGCTAGTTAATTCCGTAAGCATCTGTTGTAACGTCATGGTCTGCAGCAAAAGATGAGCGGCCTCTTTTTCGCGATCTTGCGCCGTCCAGTCCTCTTCGCCGTGCCGACAGATTTTTCTGATGTAGTCCTCAACGTTTTTGATGGGCCCTCTTAGTTCCCGGGCAACCATGGAAACAAACATCGCCTTGGAAACGTTGAGCTTTTTTAAAGCCGTAATATCCCTCAAGACGATGACCACCCCCAGATTCTCCCGGTTGGGGTTAAATACCGTAGTGGCATTAACCATGTAGAAACCCTTGTCAAGGGAAATTTCTCTGGTTCTGATTATATCGTCGCCCCCGGCCTCGAAAATCTCGTTGAATAGCTCTCTTATTTCCTGGCTTTTGATCAGATCGTCCATCATCGCCGGCAACAGGAGGGAGGAGAATTCCGTGATGATCCGTGCCGCCGCCGGATTGCACAGCACAACCTGTCGCTGGCGGTTAATTACGATCACCCCGTCGGTTATGCAGTTTAAGATGGATTTACTTTTAGAGCGCTCATAGGCCAGTTCCAGAAGCTGCTCCTCACATTCCTGGTTAATCTTTTTCGATTCTAAGGCCAGCTTTTGTTTTGCTAAGGAATTGCGCAGGGCGCTCAGTAATTCCTCGGAGGTAAATGGTTTGGCTAAATAGTTGCAGGCGCCTTTTTTTGTGGCTTCCACGGCGGTTTCAATACTGGCGTGAGCCGTAATGATAAACAGGATTATTTCGTCATCCTGGCAGCGGATGAGTTCAATGAGCTCCAGGCCGCTCATCTTCGGCATGTTCAGATCAATCAGCGCGGCGGCAAAACGGGGTTGCCGTTGAATTTTTTCATAGGCGGCGATTGCGCAATCGGCAGTATCTACTTCAAACCCTTGAGACTGGAGTATATTGGTGCAGGCCTCTCTAATATTGGGATCGTCGTCAACTATAAGTATCCGGTAAGGCATAGAGTCCATTGGTTAACCGTATTTACGCCATCGTTACAAAAGATTAAATGCGTGAGTGATGAAGTTACGCAACTCAAGTCGTTGCAAGTGAAGAAGTGGCTTTGTGACTGCCCGAACACGTAGCAACTACGGCGAATCGCCCCGTTGAAATTCGGCGGCCGCCGCTGTTTTAATCTGTCCCTGCTTTCAGCAAGCAGGGACAGATTAAAATTAAACTAATAATCCTTATAATCAAATTGCCACTTGATACCCGTCAGCTTTCGTAGCGTCCCCGCGGGTGGTAATGGGTATGCAGCAATTTGTGAGATTTATGACTTAAGGGCTTTTCCAGGAATTCGTCGTATATTCGCTTAACATCAGGGCTTTCGTGAGACTTGCGCAGCGGCTTAACTTCGTCTTCGCTATAAATAGCCCTGATCCTGGCCCGGCGAGTCTCATTGTCGGTGAATCGAGGTTGACCGCCGCCGCCGATGCATCCTCCCGGGCAGGTCATGATCTCGATGAAGTGGTAATTTTTCTCGCCGGAGCGCACCAGTTCTGCTACTTTCCGGGCGTTAGCCAAGCCGTGAGCGACGGCGATATTCAGCGTCGCTCCCTCCAGGAATGACCAGGCCGGGACGAGTCCCTCCACTTTCACCGAGGCTTCTTTAACGCCTTCCAGCCCCTGGATGGGTAAGACGTGCAAACCTTCAAACGGCAACTCCCGACCGGTAATGATCTCGTAAGCCGTTCTTAGCGCCGCTTCCATGACGCCGCCGGTATTGGCAAAGATATCCGCCGCGCCGGTGCCGATGCCCAGGGGGGCATCCATTTCTTCGTCGGGCAGCTTATGAAAATCAATTCCCGCCTCTTTGATCATTTTTGCCAGTTCTCTGGTAGTGAGCACGACGTCGACATCAGTTACGCCGCTGTCGTTCATCTCCGGCCGCTGGGCCTCATACTTTTTCGCGGTGCAGGGCATGATGGAAACCACAAAAATCTCTTCGGGCTTCTTGCCGATTTTATCCGCGAAATATGTTTTTACCGCCGTACCCAGCATCTGCTGGGGAGATTTACAGGTCGAAAGGTTCTCCAGCAGATCGGGGAAGGTGTATTCGGCAAACTTAATCCAGGCCGGGCAGCAACTGGTGAAAAGCGGGAGCTTGACATCGGTTGCGCCATCGACGAGGGCACGTTTGAGCCGGGTTAAGAGCTCAGTCCCCTCTTCCAAAATCGTCAGGTCAGCCGTAAATTCGGTGTCAAATACGTAGTCAAAACCCAGACGATGGAGCGCGGCCGCCATTTTGCCGGTGGCCCGCGTTCCCGGCGGCATTCCAAATCCCTCGCCGATTGCGGCCCTGATAGCCGGGGCGGTTTGGACTACGACGGTCATTTTGGGGTCGTCTAATGCCGCCCAAACCCGGGGGATATCATTCCTTTCTCCGATTGCGCCCACCGGGCAGACTGCGGCGCATTGACCACATTGAACGCAGGTGACTCCCGCCAAGTTGGTCGTAGGCGGCGGGCCGATGATGGTTTCAAAACCGCGCTTCTGGGGGAAGAGGGCGGTTACGCTTTGCCAATCGTTACAAATAGTGACGCAACGCTGGCACATAATGCACTTGCCGGTATCCCTCACCAGAGCGGGCGTGCTTGAGTCTATACTGGAATGAGTTCTTTCTCCCTCGTAGGAAACCTCGGTAATCCCCAATTCATTGGCCAGTTGCCTCAATTCGCAGTTATCGCCCCGGGAGCAGGTCTGGCAGTCGCCATTATGTTCCGACATGATGAGTTCCATCACCATGCGACGACCTTCCCGCACCCGCTGACTGTTGGTGTGGACCACCATACCGTCAACCGCCGGGGTGACGCAGGATGCGGCAAGGGTTTTGGCTCCCTCGACTTCCACCACGCACACCCGGCAGGCTCCGATCGCCTGTACATCCTTCAGGTAGCATAAGCTGGGAACATTGATTCCGATGCTGCGCGCCGCCTCAAGAACACTTGTTCCCTGGGGAACTTCGACTGGTCTGTTGTTTATAGTAAGTTTTGGCATATATCCCGTCTCCTTATCGATTAGCTTTCGGTTCTAAAATCACAGCGCAGGCATCTCTTCGCTTCACATATGGCTACAGATGTTTCCAGTGCTTTTTCTACTTCATTGAAGTTGCCCAATCTTTCCCCTACTGACAGGACTGGCAGAGAGGCTCTTTTATCGGAAGTGGGATCGACATCCGGGTCGAAGAAGGTATCCAGGGTCTTTTCCGCACGCCAGAAGGCGCTGTCGGTCCCGGTCAGGTAAGTATCGATAGAAACCGCGGCCTTTTCACCGGCGGCAACAGCTTCAACTACCGATGAGGGGCCGGTGGCTACATCGCCACCCGCGAAGAGCCACTCCACGGAGGTCTTTCCCGTTAGACGGTCGGACTTGATATAACCATTGTCGCTAAGCTCAACCTTCAGGTCGCCCAGTATTTCTTTCTCTTCGATATACTGGCCGATGGCCGAGATGACCAGGTCCGTCTTGACCTCAAATTCCTGGTCCTTTTGAGGAACTGGCCGGCGGCGGCCGGAGCGGTCATAGTCGCCCAGTGCCATCTTAACGCATTTCAGGGATGAAACCCTGCCGTTTGTCGAGAGTGCCGCCAGGGGGGCGACCAGAAAATTAAGTTTAACCCCCTCAATCTCCGCTTCATGAACCTCCTCCTCCCAGGCCGGCATTTCGGCACGGGTACGGCGGTAGAGGAGGGAAACTTCTTTGGCCCCTAAACGCAGCGCGGTCCGGGCCGCATCGATCGCCGCATTGCCGCCGCCGATAACGGCTACCTTTTCGGCGGCCATTGCCTTGCCGGTCAAGTTGTACTCTCTTAGGTAACTAATTGCATCGGTCACGCCGGTCAGCTCCTCGCCGCTGATTCCCATCTTGCTGCCGTAGGGGTTGCCCGTTGCCAAAAATACCGCCTCATACCCTTGATCGCGCAGGCCCTGCAGAGAGTAATCGCGGCCCAGCCGGGCGCCGTATTTAATCTGCACGCCCATCTTCTCGAGCATACCAACTTCTTTGTCGATAACCGTGCGCGGCAGCCGATAGGAGGGAATCGTCTGTACCAACATGCCGCCCGCCTTGGGTTGAGCCTCCAAAATTGTTGGCTTATAGCCCAGGCGAGCCAGGAAATAAGCGCAAGACAGTCCCGCCGGTCCGGCGCCAATGATGGCGATTTTCTTTTCCGCATTGACTTTGTTCTGCCGTATTTCCGGCAGGAGCGGCTCCTTTTCCCGGCTGGTCATAAATCTTTTTACCTGTTTGATCGCCAGCGGCAAATCGAGAGTGGAGCGACGACACTTGCTTTCACAAGGATGGAAGCAGATTCGGCCGCAAATATCAGCCAGGGGGTTGCGTTCACGATGCAGCATAATAGCTTCATCATAACGTTCTTCACCCACCAGGGAAACAAACCCCGGCACGTCCACTCCGGCGGGGCAGGCGTTTTGACATGGCGCCCGGACGAGATCGGCGCAAACACCCGCGGGACATCGCTTCTCTCTGATGTGGGCGTCATATTCATCACGGAAGTATCTTATGGTTGACAAAACCGGATTGGGGGCTGTCTGTCCGAGACCGCACAGCGCGGTATCCTTGATCTTGTTTCCCAGATCGATGAGCTTCTCGACATCGCCTTCCTTGCCCTTTCCGGCACAGATATCGTTTAGCATTTCCAAAAGACGCTTGGTCCCCACCCGGCAGGGGGGGCACTTGCCGCAGGATTCTTCCTGGACGAAGTCCATAAAGAACCTTGCCACGTCCACGGCGCATTTGTCTTCATCTAAAACGATCAGGCCGCCGGAACCCATAATGGCGCCCAGTTCCGTGACCCGTTCAAAATCAATGGGCGTATTTAAGTGCTGGGCCGGGATGCATCCGCCGGAGGGGCCGCCCAGTTGCGCCGCCTTAAATTTTTTCCCATTGGGAATGCCGCCGCCGATTTCATAGACGATCTCGCCTAAGGGTGTTCCCATCGGCACTTCCACCAGGCCGATATTGTTGACATCCCCGGTTAAGGCAAACACTTTCGTGCCTTTGCTTTTCTCGGTGCCTATGGAAGCATACCAGGCAGCGCCCTTGAGCAGTATCTGGCCGATATTGGCGAATGTTTCCACGTTGTTTAAGATCGAAGGCTTCTGCCAGAGCCCTGAAATGGCGGGGAAGGGCGGCCTGGGACGCGGCGTGCCGCGTTTACCCTCAATAGAGGTCATCAGTGCCGTTTCCTCGCCGCAGACAAAGGCTCCCGCTCCCTGGTAGATCTCAACATCGAAATCAAAACCGGTGCCCAGGATGTCCTTGCCGATGAGCCCGTATTCTTTGGCCTGGGCGATCGCGATTTTCAGACGGTGAATGGCCAGTGGGTACTCGGCCCGGCAATAGATATAGCCCTGATTAGAGCCAATGGCCTTGGCGGCGATAACCATGCCTTCCAAGAGAGCATGGGGATCGGCCTCCAGAACGCTTCTATCCATAAATGCGCCCGGATCACCCTCGTCGGCGTTGCAGAGAACGTACTTAACATTGCCCGGTGATTGAGCGCAGAACCTCCACTTCAGTCCGGTTGGAAATCCAGCCCCGCCCCGGCCGCGCAACCCAGAGTCCAACACCTCTTTTATGATTTGCTCCGGCGTCATTTCCGTAAGCGCTTTAGCCATGCCGGCGTAGCCGTCGCGGGCAATGGCCTCGTCGATGACTTCCGGATCGATGAGGCCTCTGTTTCTCAACACCCGCAACTCCTGACGGGCGAAGAACGGGATCTCATTCATGGAGGGAATCGTTTCTTTCGATAGCGGCTCTTTGTAGAGCAACCGCGTAACAACTCTTCCCTTAATTAAATATTCCTCAACAAGCTCGGGCATGTCCTCCGGCTTTAAGGACATATAAACAACACCCTCGGGATAGGCCACTAAGATCGGCCCCTGGGCGCAGAAACCATTGCAGCCTGTTTCCACTACCTTTACCTCTTCCGCAAGTCCCCTTTTGTTGATCTCGTCAATTAAGGCCGACTTGACTGGAAGAGATCCGGACGCGTGACAACCTGTTCCACCACAGATCAAGAGATGGGATCTGAACACCTTCATACGGATTTTATCCTCCTTACAATATTATTTTCACGTTTTATCGAGAGTTTCACTTAAGGATTCAGCCTCTGGCCAGTGCAAACTGGGTCTGAACTTCACCTTCCAGAACATGCCTCTTGAATACCTGCTTCATTTTGTTGGCGTCCATTTTGCTGTAAATTACCGGTTCCTGCCCGGCAATTTCCACTGTGACCATCGGTTCCTGGCTGCATAACCCCGCGCAGCCCGATGTGGTAACGACGATTCCGGACGCATCGGCTTCAGCAATTGCCCCCATCAGAGAGTCCATAACAATTCTTGCTCCGGCGGCAATACCGCAGGTGCCCATGTGAACGGTTACCTTGCCTTTGAAGGTCCCCTCTCGCATCTCGGTCTGGGAATGAATTTTATCTTTGATCTTTTTTAAATCAGCAATTGTAATCTTTGTCATATCTCTCCCCTTCCATAATTATTTAGATGATGCCGTCTTCACTGTTGGTTCAAGACCGGCCCCGGATACTCAAGTCAATGGGCAACGCAAGATAGCTCCTTTACGCCTGCGCGCCGATATCGGCAATGCCCCTTTTAATATTTTCCCTTAAAAAATTAAGAACATCGGGGTTAGTGATCTCCACGTCCTCGATGCCCTCTTTGATTTCACGGGTATCCAAAAGATACTCATTTGCGTTATGGACATGCCGGTAAATGAAGTCCTTGTCCGGATTTCCGGTTATCATGGCAATAAATGTGCTTGCCATATCTCCCAGGGGCTGTCTGTCGATGTGGCTGAGCTTGAAAAGCGCCGTTACCTTTGTGCCCTCTCCCGGAGAAGATATTACCGCCAGAGTTCCGCCCGCGGTTTCCGCCGCTTGAGCCAATAGCGGCAGGCCCAATCCGATCTTGCGAACGCTTTTGGTGGTGAAGAATGGGTCAGTGAGCCGCTTCAAAGTCGTTTCATCCATTCCGGAACCGTCATCGCTAATCTCTAGGGTAAGAAGGTCTTTTTCCGTCTCTTCCTTGATTGTTATCAGTACCGTTTTTGCCCTGGCCCGGGTAGAATTTTCAACAATATCCAAAATATGTAGTGACAGTTCCAGCAATGGTTACTCCCGGACGTATCTTCCATCACGACCCTGAAAAGCCATTTTTAATTCTTCGATACTGCCGTCCCGCATAAACACATCTGTTCCCCCGCGTCCGATATCTCTGATAAAGTGTGCGTCAGATGATTCCAGAAATGGATATCTGGATAGTTCCTGGTACTTGAGCCTTGCCTGGCGGATACCCGTGGCCCGCGACACTTCCAGGGCGTCAAAAGGCCAATCGGGATCGATAAACCCCAACTGTCCAAGCACCCCGAAGCTTTCTCTGTCGATATGAGCGGCGATGGCCAATCCATTAAGGCGATGAATGTGGGCAACAATTTCCAGCAGTGATAGACTGGTTGCCCCCAGAAGAAAATGGTCGTTAAATCCTTCAACCTGGTCATCGGCGTTAACGATGGCCTGGCAGCCGAATATTTCCTCCCTGTTCATTCCGGCAAGATGTTTATAAATGGTTTCCTGCATAATTATAAGGTCGGTCAGTGAACCAAATAGAGCCAGCACATGAACTTCTTCGCGGCTGGTTATTTCCATTCCCGGCATTACCATCAGGGGTTTCCCTGCGGCCGCCTTGATCACATAACTTACGTTTTCCGATGCATTATGGTCGCAAATGCCCAGAATATCTATTTTTTCCGCCAGCGCCTTTTCCACGATCGCCTGGGGATACATATCGAGCTCGGCGCAGGGGGAAAGACAGGTATGAACATGCAAATCGCAACGAAACCGCTGGATCGATTCGTTTGAATTCGATTCCGTTTGATATTTTTCCGCAGTGGGCATGGTCGAATCTTGCCTGCATGGCCGTTAGTTAGACCTCTTTATGGAGAAGTTTGTATATCCTTCCCGATAGTTGAAAAGAAGTTAGGTCCGAAGTCATGAGGGGGATGCCCTCCCGGTTGGCTCGTTCAATCGTATCTGGCGTAGGTTCGCTTCCCTGAACCAGCACAATGCCCGCCAGGCTTTTCAGGCTCGCGACCGCGACAATGTTTTGATGGATCTGCCTGGTTATCCAAATATCACCCTCAGTACTGTTGCCAATAACGTCACTGAGGAGATCCCCCGTGTAACCGCCGCAAACTTGCCTTTTTAATTTATCGGCCGCGGCGCTAACCTGAAGATTCAGGGTTTTTACAATAAATTCTAAATCCAAGGATCACTTCCTGCAGGTTAAAAAATTAATCTTCCACTTTTTCTATGCATCCCCTGATCCCTTGCGAATATAATCGGCCCGCGATTTCAAAAAGAATGAACTTGGACGTGATCAAGGGAATATCCAGTTCCTTAGCCAGTCGCAGGACTTCCGGCGATGGTTTTTTGCCGCCGCCCATGACGACTGCGGTAATATCCAGCAAATCAGCGGTTCGCAGGATCTGTTGACTTATCAAGCCGGTAATCAATATAGACCCCGGTTTGGCGTAGGCCAAAACATCACTCATCAGGTCAGCAACAAAGGCTGAGGATACGGAAACTCCCAGACAACTTTCTCCAACCAGAACTTCAGCGTCGAGAAGCTTTGCTATTTCTCCCAGATTCACCTGCTTCCCTTTCTGATGTTGATCCTGACCTCAGGGCGTGAGGTAAGCGGCAGATTATGGCCCAATGCTTACCGTTACTGGTCGCCGTTGCGGATAATCAATTCTCGGCGGAATATTGGGCAAGGAGCTGATCAACTTTTGACGGCTTGACGCGCTGATGAACGACATTGTCCACCATAATGGCCGGCGCGAGACCGCAAGCTCCAATACACCGCACAATCGAAAGGGAAAATAGCCGATCCTCAGTTGTGCCGCCGACGTCAATCTTCAAACTTTTTTTAAGACTGTCTATTACCTGTTTGCCGCCGCGAACGTAACAAGCCGTTCCCAGGCAAACTCTAATCAGGTGCTTGCCCCGGGGAACGGTTGAAAAAAATGAGTAAAACCCGATTACCCCGTAAACCTCGCTGTACGACTTTCCTAATTGTTCCGATATTCTTTTGATTGCACCTTCCGGCAGGTAGCCGAAAATTGCCTGGGCGTACTGTAAAACGGGAATCAGGGATCCCTTCTTGTCTTTGTAATCACTAAGAACAATGTCCAGTTGGGAAAAAAGAGCTGCGTCGTCTGATTGATGATCACAGTGGCACTGAGTTGCCTGCGCGGTTACGTTCATGGCTCATGCTCCTTAAGTAGAAATCGATTTAGGTTTAATTTTACAACTTCAGCAGCGCTACAGCAATAATCTTGCCATAGTTACCACTGACGCAACATTATAAACGATATGTCCTGAGGGTCTGCGTTATAAGCTAAACTGATTAATTACCGAAGTTATAATGCGCCTCAAAAAACCGGAAACATATCCGCCGGCAGGAAAGCGGCAATAAATTATTATGCGGGCGCGAAGCTGTTAAGAAAGGCACAGATCGCCCATGCCCGGCGCTATTTGATCTTAAAATGCATAAGTGCCTGTTAGAATGAGATAAAAAAGAAAGAAGTATCTGGGCGGGGCAGGGGAGATTTATGCACATTTCTCAATCAGAGACGCTTCCCGTATTATTTTGAAGGTAATTTAATCAGGGAAGTATCCATCGTTTTTGCTTAATTTAAAAAATGACAGCGCGGTAAGAAACCCCCGCGGCGTCATTCACGCCTGTGTGGGAATGACAAGATGTGAGGTTTCCCGACTTTTTACGAAGTCGTCAAAAATGGGCGTAAGCTATTGACGAAACTCTTCTTTATGAAGGGTATATTTTTTCATTCGCTCGTAGAGTGCCCTTCGTGAGATACCCAATAGCTGGGCGGTAAGGTTTATCTCGCCGTTATTTTCGCTCAACGACTGCGTAATGACCGCCCGTTCCGTCTTTTCCAGTTCGTCTTTCAGTCTCCCTGGTGTTGCCGGCAGCGATAAGAGACGGGAAAAGTCAGAATTTTCGTCTTCCGTAAACTCGCCAATAATTCTGTTGGTGGAGGTGATTACCATTTTCTCTATGGTGTGCTTCAGTTCACGGATGTTTCCGGGCCATGAATAGCGCAGCATTGCGGCCAGTGTGCGCTCAGGAATTTCCGGCAGGGGGATGCTGTTTCGGCTGGCCGCTAATTTTGTGAAGTGCGAGATTAGCAGCGGCAGGTCCTCCGGCCTTTCCCTGAGCGGCGGAGCCATGATCGTGAATACTAAGATCCGATGATAGAAATCGCGGCGCATCCGGCCCTCCCGGACAAGGTCCATGAGATTAACCTTGGTCGTAGCTACCAGTCGAATATCCACCCGTTGCGGCTCATCCTTTCCCAGGGGGAATACCAGCCCGTCTTCGAGTACCCGCAGAAGTTTTATCTGTGCCGCGATGGAAATGCTTTCAATTTCATCCAGTAATAACGTTCCACCGCTGGCGGTCAAGAGCTTGCCGTCCCGGGCCTTGTCCGCGCCGGTGTAAGCTCCTTTGGCATGCCCAAACAGTTCGCTCTCCAGCATGTTGTCGGCAAGAGCGCCGGCGTTTACAGCCACAAAAGGACCTTTGGCGCGCTGGCTTGAGTTGTGAATGGCTCTTGCCAGCAGTTCCTTGCCGGTTCCGGTTTCACCGACGATTAGCACCGGTAAATCGGATTTGGCGATAACTTCTACCTGTTGAAAGATGTCCTGCATTATGCGACAGCGGCCCACCATCCCAAACATCTCTTCACCAGAAGAACTGTACATGTTGAGCCGGCGCTTCAGTTCATTGGCTTCTCTCTGGAGGGCGGTTTTTTCGCAGGCCCGGAAGACACTGGCAAGCATCAGGTCATCGTCAAAGGGCTTCTCGATAAAATCGTAAGCGCCGCCCTTAAGGGCACGGACGGCCATGGATATGTCGCCGTGACCGGTGATGAGGATAACCGGTGGTTGATAGTTGCGGCGAATAACTTCGGACAGAAATTCCTCGCCATCCATCCCGGGCATTTTAACATCGGCAATAATGCAGTCAACGTCGGGTAGTTTTGGCCAGGCGATTGCGGCTTCCGCGGAGCTGAACATCTGGCACGAGTAGTCCCTAAGCCCAAGCATCTGGGTAACAGATAACCGAGAGGCCTCGTCATCATCAATCACAACTATTTTGGAGCGGTATTTATCGTTTGCCTTGCCCATAAGTGTCAGGTTTAAGAATTGGGGGGTGATGCCATGGGGAGCTTAATGGTAAAACAGGCGCCTTTCCCTGATTCGCCATAAGCCTCGATATGTCCCAGGTGATCTTTAATAATTGACAATGATATAGAAAGTCCCAGGCCCGTCCCCTGGCCGGGATTTTTTGTTGTGTAAAAAGGCGCGAAAAGCTTTTCGGTGTCTGCTGGCGAGAAGCCGCGTCCCGTATCCTTTACTTGGACGATGACGGGCAGGGGATCAGTATTATCCAAATAAGTTGTCACCGCAAGGCGCCTTTTCTCTACACCCTCCATCGCCTGCCGGGCATTGGTTATAATATTGACAAAGACCTGTTCCAGCCGGACCTTATCGCCCATGATCAATGGCAGATTGTCCCCTAAGGTAACAGTGCTGTTAATTCCCGATATTGCCAGGTGCGGCCCGAGAAATTCCAGGCTTTCTTTCAAGATATCATTGATATTAAGCGGCAGGAAATGATGCTCGGAGTGTCTGGCAAGCTCCCGCAACTGGTTGATGATCCTGGTTGAGCGATCAACCTGTTTTGATATCTGCAAGAGGTTATCCCGGATATCTTCGTTGGCGCCTGCTCCCTCATCCAACATGTAGAGGGTGTTCTTGGCGTAGTTTTTGATGCCGGTCAGCGGCTGATTTAATTCATGCGCCATGGCCGCGGCCATTTCATCCAGTTCGGCCAGCCGGGCCGAGTGAACTGGCTGTCCATCCAACATTTTTGTGGCCGCCGCCGCAACGGGCTTAACCGGCTTTCCCTCCAACTTAACCAGGGGCGGTCTATTTTCAGTATCCCCCAGGGGCTTCTGCTGGGATGTTAACTTAAATCTGAGATGGCCGACGAAGAAAGCGATGCAAATAAAAAAAGCGGGAATGAATATAAAATTTAGCGGAAACAAGCCGGTGTTATGGTCCTGGCTGAGCCACAGGGTCATAAACGATAACAGCAAGGCGACGATTACCGCTTTTCCACCCCACCATATTCCGGAAAGAACAATGGGAATATAAGCAAAATGAGTAAAGTCAACCTTAAGCTTGTCAATTATATTGCTATAAACAAAGCCCAAAATATAGACGACAATCAAAAGGGCAACGATTCCAAGGCGAATTAGAAATTTTTTGTCACTCCATCCAAACATAATTCACAAATGGCGGGCGATGCGGGATTCGAACCCACGACCTCTGGTTCCGGAGACCAGCG
>JBBIRO010000044.1:9646-27765 GCA_037441775.1 Syntrophobacterales bacterium | reverse complement strand
AGGATCACATTATGGATGAACCGCTGCCGCAGGTCACTGAATTGAACAGGGTGTTCAACCGTTTCCATCTGTTTTTCCAAGCCCAGAAACCGGCCCGCCTCCGGTACCTGTTCCAGCAACTTTTCTAAAACGTCCCGGCTTTCCTGGGGGTAGAAATGGTACAGGGAAAATCCCGTCAGGGCCAGAAGAACGAGAAAAAGGGAAAAATAAGCCAGCAGGCGTCCCAGAATGCTTCGTTTAGGCGGGGTCGTTATTTGGTCCTTCCGGAAAGAAATATCATCTGCCGCCGCGGCATCTCCAGCCTCTTCAAGGGTCTTTCCAATCTCCTCCAGTCCGCTGGCCACGTCGTCACGCCCTTTTTGAGGTTCAACGACGCCGCTATTCGCCGCGAGGCGGGAGGAAGTATCCGCATCCTTATCCCCACCCGCCTGATCCAGATACAGTTCCGGCAGGGCATCGCCGACTATTTTCTCCTCAACCTGCCGTAAATGGCCCGCTTCCAGGCCTTCCGGGGTGGGTTCGTCAAACAGCGGCATCACCCTCTCGGAGGGCCTTGTCTGAAAAAAAACGCTGCTGCAACGGCTGCATCTAACCCAGATACCATCTCCGTCGATGAGACCTTCATCAAACCTGTACCTTGTCTCGCACTTCCGGCATTTTACAATCATTGCGCCGCCTCCCCACCTATATCATTGACAATGTAAATATCAGGAAGAAAACGGAAATTCTCATCATAATCCAAACCGTATCCCACTACAAAAAAGTCGTCAATGCAAAAACCCACATAGTCTGCCTCAAAGGCGACCCGCCGCCGGGAAGGCTTATCCAGTAAGGCGCAGACTTTAAGAGAACGCGGACTGCGCTCGGCCAGCCAGCGGTGAATAAACTGCATGGAAATGCCGGAATCGATTATATCTTCGACAATCAGCACATCTTTTTGAAAAATAGAGGTTTCTATATCCTTGGTGATAATAACCCGCCCGGCGCTGACCGAACCGGCGCCATAACTTGCGAGCCGGACAAAATCCACCGCGCAGGGCACCGACAGCTCACGAAGCAGGTCGGACATGAAGATAAACGCCCCTTTCAGAATGCCGATGACCACCAGCTCTCTGCCCTGGTAGTCCCGGGAAATTATCGCGGCGAGTTCGCCTACCTTCTGTTGGATGGCCTCACGACAATAGAGTACTTGCAAATCCATGGCAGTTCCGAGAACCTCCTATTTATTATATACTCAAAGCTTCAGCTTTGATGAACTCTAAACAACCCCGGATTCCCCTTCCGCGATGGGAGGGGAATCGAAAATAGCATTGGCTCTGCCCGCGCCAACCTTGGCAATAGGCAGCGCCGTTTGCGCCCACAGCGTGCTTGGAGTGCCCCGCAGTGACCAGGGATGTAGCGTAACTTAAGCATCAGGACTTTTTACGAAGTCGCTAAGACTGATTGTTGAGCTATATATGAGGAATAAAATTGCAGGTCAAGGCCAAAGATGGTAAGGGGTCAGGGCTTTCCCGTCCGTTCCTGAGAGCGCCTGGAAGCGCCGCACCTAGGCACGGCACCCCAAAATATAAGGCTAAAAAATAACCATGAACTACGAAGATATTCTCTTACAGATAGAAAAACCCGGCCGCTACTTAGGCGGCGAGGTAAACAGCCGCCAAAGTCCGGCTCTCGGGAAGCTGAACTTTGTCCTGGCCTTTCCCGATACCTATGAGGTTGGCATGTCTCATCTGGGAATGCAGATCCTTTACGGCATCCTGGTAAATATGCCTGATGTTTTCGTTGACCGTTGCTACGCCCCCTGGGTTGATCTGGAAGGCCAATTGCGCCGTCGCAGCGTTCTTCTGGCCGCCCTGGAATCGCGACGCCCCCTGAAGGATTTCGATCTGGTGGGCTTCTCTCTCCAGTATGAACTATCATACACCAATCTCCTGAACATGCTCGACTTAGGCGGCATCCCCCTCAGGCGGGAGGACAGAAGCGAGGGAGCCCCCCTGGTCATCGCCGGCGGACCAGGCGCCTTCAATCCGGCGCCGCTTGCTGAATTTATCGATGCCTTTGTTATCGGTGAGGGCGAAGAGGTGCTGCGGGAAATATGTCAAGCTGTACTGGCCGGGAAAAAAAGCAACCAGGAACGGCGGGAGAGGCTTCTCGCCCTGGCGCGGATCGAAGGCGTTTACGTCCCCGGCATCAGCCCGGCGTATCGACCGGTTAAAAAAAGAATTGTCGCCGATTTGGACCAGGCCTTTTTCCCTGAGGCGCCGCTGGTGCCGCTGATAAAAACCATTCACGACCGGGTGGTCGCGGAAATTGCCCGCGGCTGTACCCGGGGTTGCAGGTTCTGCCAGGCGGGCATGGTCTGGCGTCCTGTTCGGGAACGAAGCCTGCCGCGACTCCTCGACATCAGCCACCAGATGCTCTGCGCCACCGGCTATGATGAGCTTTCCCTCTTGTCGCTCAGCTCCGGTGATTATACCCGGATCGAGGAACTCATCTCCACCCTGATGGAGCGCTACCACGGCAAACGAGTCGCGCTTGCCCTTCCCTCGCTGCGCGTGGAAACTCTCAGCCGCTCCATGATGGATGCAATCAAGCAAGTCCGGAAAACCAGCTTCACCCTCGCCCCGGAGGCCGGAACCAAGCGGATGCGGGATGTCATCAACAAGGGCAATTCCGACGAGGATCTGCTCAACACCGCGGCCCAGGTCTTTCACGCCGGCTGGCGGGCGATGAAGCTCTACTTTATGATCGGCCTGCCGGGAGAAAGACCGGAAGACCTGGAAGGGATTATCGATCTAGGTTACCGGGTTGCCAAGACGGCCAAACCCCGGGGACAGGTTACCATCAGCCTGTCCACCTTCGTTCCCAAACCCCACACCCCGTTTCAGTGGGAGAGGCAGCTTGCCCTGGACGAAGTTCGGGAAAAACAGGACTATTTCAAAAGGCGAATTCGCGGGGGTAATCTTACCCTGCGCTGGCAGGACAGCCGGATGAGTCTCCTGGAAGGCCTAATCTCCCGGGGTGATGAAAAAATCGGCCGGGTAATTAAACAGGCTTTTTCCCTGGGATGCCGTTTTGATGGTTGGTCCGAAATCTTCCGGTTCGATCTCTGGGAGGAGGCGCTGGCCACTGAAGGTATATCCTTTAACGAATATCTGGCGGAGCGAAGCCCCTCTTGCCTGCTTCCCTGGCAGGTTGTGGACTGCGGCGTAACCGGCGGCTACTTGCTTGGAGAAAGAGAGAAATCCCAGGCGGGCGGCCTCACTCCCGATTGTCGGATCGGCCCCTGCCAAAGCTGTGGCGTCTGCGATAAACAAAATATCCGCATCGTTTTAGCGCGGGATTTAAGCGGGGCAACAACGCCACTGACAGCGCCCTTGAGTGCGCCCCGGCCCGCTGAAAGGTTTCGCGTTACTTTCCATAAGACAGGCCCCGCCCGCCTCATCTCACATTTGGATATGTCTTCAGCCCTGACCCGCGCCCTGACCAGGGCCGGCTTATCATTTGTATTCTCAGAGGGTTTTCACCCCCATCCCAAAATATCGTTTGCCCATGCCACCTCGGTCGGCATGGAGAGCCTCTGCGAATTTATGGATATTGAGGTGGAAAGGCCTGACGAGCCGGGCACAGACATTATCGATCGGATCAACCGCTTTCTCCCGGTGGGACTAAAAGTAGCAGGCATGGATAAAATTCCCTTTAATGCTCCTTCCCTGGCCCGGACCATTGCCGCCTTTGACTACGAAATTTCTCTGACGCCCTCAACCTCCCTGGAATCTTTGGAAGAAAAAATCAACTCCTTTCTTAAGCAGGATGCCTTCCTGATCAGGCGCGATACCTCAACCGGAGAAAAACTGAAGGATATTCGTCCCCTGGTTTTGGCTCTGGGTTTTATATCCGGCCGGCGGCGGATAGACCTGGCGGCAGCGTATGTGCAGGAAGGCTCCGCCCGGCCCGGGGATATCCTCACTGAGGTATTGGGCATTCCACCTGCTGAGGCAAAGCTTGCCCGGGTAATAAAGACGGCCACCCGCTTTCACCGAAACCGATAATTCGGCATGCCGTCCCCATAACTATTCGGCGACAAATTTCATTTGACAGACGGCTAATAAGTCTATATAAGCCTTCATTCCCTCCTCCCTGTCTTCAAACAGGGGGGCAGGTAGATTGCGCGCGAGGGTATGTTATGTATGCAGTGATTAAGACCGGTGGCAAGCAGCACCGGGTAGCGGAAGGCGAGGTGCTGGCCGTCGAGAAGCTGATTGGAGCCAAGGGCGACGAGATTATTTTTGACCAGGTTCTGATGGTGGGCAGCGGGGAAGAAACCCGTATCGGCAGGCCAATCGTGGCGGGCGCCCAGGTAGTGGCTGAGATTGTCAATCAGTTTAAGGGTCCGAAGGTTGATGTTTTCAAGATGAAAAGGCGCAAGGGGTACAAGAAAAAGACCGGTCATCGACAGGAACTGACCCGGATGAGGATCAAAAAGATAAGCATCTGACGGAGGATATATGGCACACAAAAAAGGTCAGGGCAGTTCCCGCAATGGCCGGGACAGCAACGCCCAAAGACGGGGAGTCAAGGTTTTCGGCGGGCAGTCGATCAATGCCGGCGGCATCATTGTGCGTCAATTGGGCACGAAGTTCCACCCCGGCAACAATGTCGGGCTGGGCCGGGATTACACGATTTTCGCCACGATCGACGGGGTTGTAAAGTTCGAGCAATTGGACAAAAAAAGAAAGAAGATCAGCGTTTACAGCGCCTAAGCGACTGATCGGGCCACAAGGAACCGATCAAGAGGATAAATAGCGGATATACCCATAAAAAGGCACATTGCATGTGCCTTTTTTATTTTCTCCTTGACGACCGGGAAATCATCTGCCAGTCTGCTCATGGGAATCAAAGGTTCATGCTCCCAAACCCGGAAGCGCTAAGACATGAAATTCATCGATGAGGCAAAAATATTCGTCAAGGCGGGTGACGGCGGCAAGGGTTGCGTCAGTTTCCGTCGGGAAAAGTATGTCCCCCGCGGCGGCCCGGACGGCGGCAGCGGCGGCTGGGGCGGCAGCGTGATCATTGAAGCGAACCCCCATCTGCGCACCCTCCTGGAACTCAAGTACCGCCAGCATCATGTGGCCAAGCGGGGCGGACATGGCAAGGGTTCCAACAAGACCGGGGAAGATGCGCCGGATCTGGTTATCCCCGTTCCGGCGGGCACGGTGATAATTGATGTGACTGACGAAACAATCCTGGCCGATCTGGCCTCTCCAGGTGACCGTTATGTGGTCGCCCGGGGAGGCATGGGAGGCAAGGGCAACGCCTGGTTTGCGACCTCCACCCATCAGGCGCCCCGCTTCGCCCAGGAAGGAATCGCCGGCGAGGAGAGATGGGTCAGGCTGGAGCTGAAGCTGCTGGCCGAGGTGGGAATCATCGGCCTGCCCAACGTGGGAAAATCGTCATTCATCTCCCGGGTGTCGGCAGCGAAACCCAAGATCGCCGATTATCCCTTCACAACCCTGATCCCCAACCTGGGGGTGGCAAGATACAACGAGGAGCAAAGCCTTGTCCTGGCTGACATCCCGGGCCTGATCAGAGGCGCCCACCTGGGGGCGGGAATGGGAATTCAGTTTCTACGTCACATCGAGCGCACCCTGGTGCTTTTACATATCCTGGATATTTCCGTCAGCGACAATCTCTGCGCCTGGGATGACTACCAGAGCATCAACCAGGAGCTGGGCCATTTTTCTCCCTCGCTTGTGAACAAGCCGCAGGTGGTGGCCGTAAACAAGATAGATCTGCCGACAACCAGGAAGCGTCTTCGGGAAACTGCTGATATTTTCAGTAAAAACAATATCCGGATATTCCCCTTTTCGGCAGCCACGGGTGAAGGGGTGCGGGCGATTATGGATACTTTAATGAAAACATTAAATATTTTAAGGGCCGAGGGAAAATGATTAATAGGCGCGCGGAACTTGCTGGAAACGTCAAACGGGTGCTGGTTAAGGTCGGCAGCGCCGTCCTGACGGGTAAGGACGGTCTGGACCTGGTCATCATCCAACAGTTGGCGGATGAATTGGCGCAGTTGAGCCGGGAAGGGCGTCAGGTGGTCTTAGTGTCCTCCGGCGCTATCGCCTCTGGAAAGCAGCGAATGGGGATTACCGCCCCCCTCAAGAGCATTCCTCAGAAGCAGGCCGCCGCGGCCATCGGCCAGAGCCGCCTGATGCGGGTCTATTCCAACGCCTTTGGCCGCCACAATATCTTAACGGCCCAGATTCTCCTTACCATGAGCGATCTGGTGGATCGCCGCCGTTTTCTGAACATAAAAAACACCCTTCTGACCCTGCGTGACTGGGGAGTCCTCGCTATTATCAACGAAAACGACACGGTCGCGGTGGATGAAATAAAGTTCGGCGACAACGACAACCTCTCCGCCATGATAGCCAATATCATCGAGGCCCAGCTCCTGATTAACTTAACCAGCGCCGAAGGTCTCTATGACCGCGATCCATCATTGCCTGATGCCCGCCTGATACCGCTGGTGGAAGAGATCACCCCGGAAATCGAGGCGGTGGCTGCGGAAACCGGCACCGCGGCGGGCACCGGCGGCATGAAAAGCAAGGTGATGGCCGCTAAAAAGATCACCGCCTTTGGGATTCCCTGCATCATCGCCCCCGGAAAGCGGCCCGGCGTCATCACCGATATTTTTGCCGGCCGGGAGGTGGGAACGCTCTTTTTGCCCAACCGGGAACGGCAGCTTAAGAGCCGCAAGTACTGGATTGCCTTTACCCTGCGGTCCCGTGGGAAAATAATTATCGACGCCGGGGCGAAGAAAGCGATCATCGAAGAGGGCAAGAGCCTGCTGCCGTCGGGAATAATTGCCGTGGAAGGAGATTTTGCCGCGGGCGACCCCGTTACCTGCGTCGATCAGACTGGTCTGCCCATGGCCAAAGGATTGACCAATTACAGCTCCGAAGAAACTGGCAAGATAATGGGGTTGAAAACATCCCGCATTGAGCAGGTTTTAGGCTACAAGGATTACGATGAGGTGATCCACCGGGACAACCTGGCGGTGATAAAAAGGTGACCGTCGCGAGGGAAGCGTTGCGCTGGGTGCGGCGCTCCCGGTCGCGCTGCGCCTGGTCCGCAAAAAACCGGCGGCGAAGGCCGCTACTCATCAGGTGCCAGCCGGCCGTCAAAATAGGCGCGGATCTTCCGCGCCGTCCTGACACCCAGTCCGGGCACCCGGAGCAGCTCCTCCGGAGAGGCGGCGGCAATTTCTTCGTAGCTGTTGAAGTGGGTCAAAAGCGCCTTGCGGCGGAACTGACCGATGGCGGGGATTGAGTCGAGCAGGGAGGCAAAATCGCTCTTTTCCTTGATCTTGACGTGATATTTCCGGGCAAAGCGGTGGGCCTCGTCACGGATGCGCTGGAGAAATAACAGCAGCGGCGGCCAGCGGGAAGGGTAGAGCGGGTCTTTACGGCCGGGAAGATACACCCGCTCCTCAGCGGTTTTGGCGCTTCCCGCTCCCCCGCCCCGACGCAACTCTTTGGCCAGGGCGATGACCGCGACGCCGGTGATCCCCAGGTCCTTCAGCGCTGCCTGCGCCACCGCCAGATGGCCCTTCCCCCCGTCCACGATAATCAAATCGGGCATTTCGTCTCCCTTCCGGCCACTCGTCAGCCGGCGGTTCAGCACCTCGTACATCATCCCGTAATCATCCGCCCCGGTCAGGGTCTTAATCCGGTAGCGCCGATACCCCTCTTTCCAGGGCAGGCCGTTGACAAAGCTCACCTTTGACCCTGCGGCATAAACGCCTCCCAAATTGGAGATATCATAGCACTCGATATGCCTCGGTTCGCGGGCCAGCCCCAGTTTTTCCGTCAGTTGTTGCATGATCAACCGGGGATCGGCCCCGGCGCCTTGCATTTTCAAACTGTTTTCGGCGTTGAGCCGGGCCAGTTTGAGGAGTTCCTTGAGCCGGCCCCGGGCCGCCTGGCGAATCTTGACCGGTCGCCCCCGTCTTTCCCGGAGCAGTTCGGCAAACATTTTCGCATCTTCGAGATAAACAGGCAGCAGGATCTCATCGGGAACGGCAGCCCCGCCCAAATAGTACTGTTTGATAACGGCGCCCAGGACCGCCTGCTCATCCCAGGGAACGGCAAGCAGGGGAAAAGCTCTCTTTTCCAAAAGGACTCCCCGCCGGATAAAAAGGGCGCAAACCTGGCTTAAACTCCCCTCTTGATAGATTCCGAAGATATCGTAGTCGCGGGATTCGAGCGCATAAACCGACTGCCGCTCCAGGGTCCTCGTGATCGCCCCGATCCGGTCCCGCAGCCGGGCGGCCTGCTCAAATTCCAAGCTCTGGGCGGCCGCTTCCATCCGTTGTCTCAGATCACCCAGAAGCCCCTGCACCCGGCCTTCAAGGAAGGCCGCCGTGTCCTGCACCGTTTGGCGGTATGACTCCGGACTAACCAGGCCGACACAGGGGGCCGGGCAGCGCTGGATGGCATACTCCAGACAAGGCCGGCGGCGTGATTTCATTTCCCGGTCGCGACAGGTGCGCAGGGGAAATATCTCCTGCAAGAAACGCAGGGTTTCCCGTGCGGAGGAACTGGAAGGATAGGGACCGAAATATTTGGCCCCGTCTTTTGCCGGCCGGCGGATCAGCTCCAACCGGGGAAAGGGTGCGTCAACAGCCAGACGGAGATGGAAATACTCCTTATCGTCACGAAAATAAACATTATACCGGGGGCGGTGGGTTTTGATGAGACTGTTTTCCAGAATCAGCGCTTCTTTTTCGGTCTCGGTGACGATAAATTCGATACCCGCCACCTGAGACATCAGCCAGGGAATCATGACCCGGGAATCGGTGCGGTTGAGATAGGCCCCGATCCGCCCCCGCAGGTTGTTGGCCTTACCGACGTAAATCACCCGGCCCGCGCTATCCTTCATCAGATAAATACCGGGGGATTGCGGGAAGGCCGCAGGGGTCAGGTCTGGATTATTGAGGTTATCGTCCATTGGCGATTGCTGAAGAAAAGCAGCAAACCCGAAACTACTGATAATAAAATCGCCCGGCTACCCGGTTTTGCCCGTCAAACTCGACTCCCTCGCAGACCAGGAGCGCCTTTTTCATCGCCAGCCCGCCGCCGAAATCGCCCAGGCATCCGCCGGACCGAGCCACACGGTGGCAAGGGATCAAAAGGGGAAGCGGATTGGCGGCCATTGCCCCGCCCACAGCGCGCGCGCCTTTGGGGCAACCCACCGCAGCAGCGAGAGTTCCATAAGAGGCAACCATGCCCCGGGGTATCAGCCGGCACTGATGCAATACCCGTTTTTGGAAATCGGTTAAGTTAAGCCCGGTGACATCAAGTTCGCCGTCGTCACCGCGGCCATTCAGACAAGCATGAATCCTATCCAGCATCGGCCGGTGCGGGGCTCCGGGAGAGATCAGACGGCTGTCCGCCAAAAATAGCGGGGAAGATTCCTCCGCGGCAGCGGGCAGGATAATCCGGCTCAGCCTAAGCTTTTCCTGTTCTTCCCACAGCAAAACCAGGGGACCGAAATCAGTTTCCAGCGCAAAATGCATTTTCATACGACACCCCATTTTTTCGCCTTTTCTAATGCGATTTTCATCACTTCCGGCGTCATTGCCACATCCTCCGGCCACTGCCGGCAATAACCGTCCTCCGGGCCCTTCCGGGTGGCATCGACCAAGAGCCGGTCGGCCTCCAAGATCAGATCCCGCCCCGGATCACAATTGTTGAGCAGACGCCACAAGAGCAGGGAATCATCCTCCAGATCCTCCTTGGCATCGAAGAAAATTGCAATTGTTCCTGGCGGGGGTTCAAGAGAAAGAAAAGAGCGGGCCAGCCCCGGAAACTGCCGGACCTGCGTTTTTTGCACCGCCAGAAGCAACAGCGGGTGAAGTGCGTCCCCGAAAAGAAACCGGTAGCCGCTAAAGGCCGGCTCCCGCTCTCGTAGACGCAACCAGAAAAGGGACTCATCGAAGCGGCAAACAACCGGGGGGCTGCGCCTAGGCGCCTCTCCCGCCAGCGGCCGCGTCAGATCGATCCCCAGCTTGCCGCCGTAGCAGGCCTGAGGCGCGGCGTGATCCAGGACATCGAGAATCCCTTCGGTGATGTTCATATCCCGGCTGAAATCCAGAACTGCGCTCAAAAGCCGCAGGATGCTCCCGCGGTCACCGAAGTCCGCGGCAGCATCCACCACCACAATTATCTTGCAGAAACTCATCTGTCCCGAGCCCCACAGGGCCTGCATCACCTTCCAGGCCTGCCGGGGATAGGTCTTCTCGATGGCCACTACCGCCAGATTGTGGAAGACTCCCTCCCAGGGAAGCCAGTAGTCCTTGATCTCCGGCTGGACGGTTTGGAGAAGCGGCAGAAACAGCCGCTCCGTCGCCAGGGCCAGGTAGCAGTCCTCCATCGGCGGCCGCCCCACGACCGTCGCGCTGTAGACTGCTCCCCGGCGATGGGTCAAGGCGGTGACATGAAAAACCGGGTAGAGATCGGCCAGGGAATAGTATCCCGTATGGTCGCCGAAAGGTCCCTCCAGCCGTCGCTCCTCCGGATCGACATAGCCTTCGAGAACGATCTCCGCCTCCGCGGGCACCTCCAGATCCACCGTCAGGCACTTGACCATTTCGACGGGAGCGCGGCGGATGAATCCCGCCAACAGTAGTTCGTCGATCCCTCGAGGCAGGGGCGCTGTCGCCGCATAAGTAACTGCCGGGTCGCAGCCGATGACCACCGCTACCTCCATCCGCCGGCCCGCCTTGCAATACTCGTGAAAAAAATGAGCGCCATCCTTGTGGATGTGCCAGTGCATACCGGTGCTGTTGCGGTCGAATACCTGCAGGCGGTACATGCCCACATTCCTCGCTTTCGTCTCCAGGCTGCGGGTGAAAACCACCGGCAGGGTCACAAAGGGCCCGCCGTCCATCGGCCAGGTATGGAGTACCGGCAGACGGGATAAATCCACCTCATCACCCTGGTAAACCAGCTCCTGACAGGGCGATCTCTTTTTCCGGCTGCGAGGCAGGAAGCGTGACCAGCCAAGCGCCTCCCGGGCAAAAGCCAGTTTTTCGGCGAGGCTCCGGGGGGGGTTAAGCTGGACAATCGACTTCAGACGCTGACCCAGGGCAGGAAGGTCAGAGGTTCCCAGGGCCATGTTGATCCGTTTCCGGCTGCCAAAGGCATTGGTTAAAACCGGGAAGTCGTAGCCAGTGGCCCGCTCAAACAGCAAAGCCTTGCCGCCGCCTTCACTTTTTGAGGCCAAGTCGGTTATAGCGGAGATCTCCAGGTAAGGGGAACAGGGCTCGCCAATCCGGATCAGCTCTCCTACCGCTTCCAAGGCCGCGATAAATTCCCGGAGGTTCCGGTAGTTTGCTGGCCCACTAGCTGCGTCATCCCGTTTAAACATCCTAAATCTCCAGTTTTTTCAGGACAGTGATCGCAATATCTCTTCCGTAAGTATCGCCGCAAACACCACTACCGAAACAACGCTGTTGACATGAAAAAAAGCCATATTGATTTGGGAGAGATTCTCCGGCCTTACCAAAAGATGTTCCGTAATCAAGAGCGCTCCGATAATGACCATGAAAATGAGATAGGCATTGCTGAGATTGAAAACCGGCCATAGCATCACCAGACTTACGAAGGTTGCCACATGAATCAAGGCCGACGAGATAAGCGCGGCCTTCACCCCAAATCTCACCGGCAGTGAGTTTAAGGCGGCACCGCGGTCGAATTCCACGTCCTGACAGGCGTAGAGAATATCAAAGCCCGTAATGTAGGTACAAAGGGCGAAAGACATAAGCGAGATGCGTAATGACAGCTCTCCCGTTACCGCAAGCCATACCGCAAGCGGGGCGAGGCCGATTACGAACCCCAAAATCAGATGGGACAGCCAGGTGAAACGTTTGGTGTAGGAATAGCCCAAGAGCAGCAAGAGAACAGGAAATGATAACCAGAAGCACAGCCAGGAAATCATGGCGGCGGAAAAAACAAAAAAAATGCTCGCCCCGCTGACGAAGAGTTTCGTTTCACGGGCCGAGATAATGCCCGCCGGCAGCTCCCGCCGGCAGGTGCGGGGGTTGGCTGCGTCAATTTCGGCGTCCACCAGGCGGTTGAAGCCCATTGCCGCCGAGCGGCCACCCGCCATCGCCATGATAATCCAAAAAACAAGCCAGCCCGTAACCGGCGCCTCCCAACCGACGATAACCAGGGCGGAAAGCGCAAAGGGCAGGGCGAAGATGGTATGACTAAAGCGGATCATCCGTCCGTAAATAACGATTTTTGCAAGCAGGTTATTCATTCGCCCTTTTTATTCCGTAAGTTAGTAAACTCTTAACATGGAACCGACATATTTACAAGCAAGCCCTTATAGTCGGCGCAGCCCCGGCTTCCATTGGGGAGGCATTTGGCGGCCTTGATAGTCTCAAAAAAACATTTGACTTTTTAATTTTTACGGCGCATTATCCCACCAAAAGGTAAGGCCTGGTTTATTTCTCACATCTCTATTCAGGTAGCCAAGTCATGCGGGCAGTAAGACCGATCATCCATTGCATCCTTGTGCTTGCGATCATCTCCGCGGGATTGCCCCTCTACCAGACGGGCGATATGAACCGTGACGGCAAGATGGGCCTGGAGGATGCGATACTGTCCGTCCGGCATCTGGCCAAGGCGGCCAGCGATGAGGTTTCATTCCGCCAGACAATGGAGAACGCGCTGACTTCCCTTGCGGTTGCCGCCGGTCTGACCAGCGTCCTTAGGTCGGCGCGGGAGCCGGGCATTGACAGGTCATTACCCACCGCGCCTTTATTCATCGTAACTTCATCCTATACGCTAGAGTCATATCCTTCGTCGGCGCCCTGTATCGCGGGCCCGTCGTTTTGCTACCATTCACCCCTTTTAATGCCCCCTACCCCGCCGCCGCGAATCAGCCGGAGCTAAAATCGTAGAGCAGGACGCCGGGGCGGGAAAATGATCCGGCCAACAGCGTCCGCACCGGGATTATCTCCGTATGACCGGTTTTCGTCCATCTCCAGGCAGATGATGCGTAGCATGAATAGCGTCAAAGACAATAAATTAATGAAGGCAATAACCCTGGCCATTCTCCTCGGGGCGGTGGCGCTCGCGGCTGAGCCTTGGTGCTTAAACGCGGCGGTTCGGCCGGGGGCAAAATTTGCCGACGGAACTCTTACGCTCGAGGCCAAAAACGCCAATTTAGGCGAAATATTAGAGATCCTGGCCCGAACCGCCGGCATCGATATTTTTGTCGCCCGGGGTTTTTCGACGGCGGGAAAGAAGCTCTCATTACAGATAAAGGACGAACCGCTGGAAGCGGCTATCAAGCGGATCTTACGCGGGTACAATTACGCGGCCATCTATGCCAAAGAGGGCAACGACTTTCGCATCGCCGCCCTTAGGCTCTATCCCGAGGGGCAGCATACGGGCGAGGTGGTTCCCTTGTTCACAGGCGGACGAACGGCCGCCGTCTATGAGGAAAAGAACCGCCGCGGCGAGACGGTGACGGTGCTCGTGGATGCGGGGGGGCAGATGGTCACGCATGGCAACGCGGCGGCCCGCCGTGGGCCGGTTGGCCCCTCCCAGACGGAGATTTCTCCTCAGGCCGGCCCTGTCGATCTTCAAACCCCCTGGCTTGCCCTGCAGCTCCAAAATGAGCAGGCGGAGGCGGAGCGGTTCAATGAACTGCTCTTGCTACGAAGGCAGGCGCAGGAGACGGCGGGCGACCCGAAGCGCGCCCAGGCGCTCGCGCAGGCCTACGCCGACGAGGTGGTGAAATTTCAGGCTTTCAAGAAGGCGAACATGAACAAGGTTGAATCCTTGAAAAGGATTAATCAGTTTCAGGAAGTAACCAAACCATAGTTTTTCGGAGATGAGCCGCTAGGCGGCCTTCCGGATGATCGTTATTAGCAGGAGGATCACCATGAATTCCTTACAGAAAATATTCAAACTGGCCTTGTGTGTCCTGGCGTTTCTCGCCCTGGCGGTTGGGTCATCTCCGGCCCAGACCACCCGGACCCTGACCGTTGGCACGGCGAGCGGCACGGTAGGCGGGGCCGACGTCACAGTTCCCATAACGATCAGCGACGCCACCGGCGTGGGCGGGGTTGCCTTCACGCTTACCTATAACCCGGCCTTCTTTACCTTCAAAGGGCTGGAACAGGCAACCCCGGGCTGGACGATCAATGACGGGAGCGCCTATACGGCGGGACAGAACCCCTATACCGCCAGCCCGGCGGCAGCCCCCGCGACGCTCTTCTACCAGTTCAATGACGTGGGCGCCCCGAGCGCGCCCGTGGGACGGATTCTCTTTGCCGGCGCCTCGGCGGAGCCGCTCTCCGGGACGGCCCTCTTCCGGGCCAAATTCGGCATCAAGGCGGGCATCAACGGGACGACCTATCCCATTGGCATCCAGCGTAGCATCATCCGCAACCCCGCCGCGGGCTACGCGACCGATACGATGCTCCCTGTACTCATAGGAACGGGCGAAAAAACGGGCGGCAAGTACACCACGAGCAATTTCCCCGTCATTCCGGCAACACTCGTAGCGGGCGGCATCACGGTCAGCGCGCCTACTCTCAGCCTAGGCGGGAAGGTGACGTACGGCACGGGCGGCGCCAACGCCACGGGCTGCACGGTGACCTTAACAAGAGAAACCGCCTCGGGCTACGTCTTCGTAAGCCAGACGACGGTAGGTTCCGACGGCCGCTACAATTTCACGGGCCGGGACGCCGGGAATTACAAGATCGCAATCGCTTCGCTCGATCCGAACTACAATAACTTTGAATCAGGCGTGATTACGCTTTCGGCCAACAAGACGGACGCTGATGCTGCGCTCACCTTGAAACCCCAGCCTGTACGCGTAACCGGTACGGTGACTTCGGGCAACATTCCGGGGCTTTTGGCGCAGGTGATCGATCCTGCCGGCAAGGTTATGGGTACCTATAGTATTGCATCTGATGGAACATTTATCTCGCCGCTCCTGCCCGCACTGGGCGCAGGTCAGGCATATCGTTGGAATCTGCTTTACGGAAGCCTTTCTACCGGACCATTCGACAACGCTGGCACAACGACTTTCAATACCGCGCAACTAAAATCAATTTCCGGAACGATTTCCGGACTGCCTGTGGGCGGAGGCGCAGTGACGGCAAGCTCAGTGAAGGGCAAGATCACCAAGACGCTCCAGGTTACCAGAACCGGTGATAACACCGACTACACCATAGGACACCTCGTAGCCGCGGACGATTACATCGTTTCGGCGGTGGCAACCGGCCTGCCCTTGACCTACTACAACGGCAAGACCGATGTGAACGAGGCGACGGCAGTCAATATCGCCACGAACAACGCAACCGGCATCAACTTCAACTTCGTCCCGCCTGCCAAGAGCATCAAGGGTTGGATCAGTCAGTCGGGCGCCGGCGTAAACGCGATCACCGTGTATGGGTTCGAAGTGAACACCTTCGCCTTAATCTCGACCCAGACGGATGCTCAAGGCAACTACAGCCTCAGCGTTCCGGTGGGTAGCTACGAGATCTTTGTGATCAAGGGTAATGGCAAGATCTTCTACTTCGCCAATCCGGACGGAACTCCGACGCAGAACCAGGCGAACGCCGTTCTTAGGGTGGTTACGGCAAACATTACGGAGTTGCTCAACACCAATATCAACATCACCGAGGCCGACAAGATATTGACCGGCAAAGTTACCTTGCGGACGGCCACAGGTGATCCGGCAGCCAACGTGCTCATCACCGTAACCGACGCCAAAACGCGCGCCCAGGGCCTCACGGGGGTTGACGGCCGCTACCAGGTGGGCGGGCTCGAGGCCAAAACCTATACGGTAACGATGAAACCCCTTGTCGGTAACTATCCGGTTCAGACGGCAAGCGTTGCCATTTCTGCAACCGGCGTCAACGAGAGAAACTTCATTATCGATACTGGATCAGTCCTCTCCGGGAGGGTGACGGATCTGGGAACATCCGCCCCGGTGGCTGGGGCCATGCTTTACCTTAAGGATCAGGCAACCGGCGCCTTGGTAGGAGGCCGGATCTACTTCTCGGCGGCAAACGGGGATTACAGCATCCGCGACATCCCAAGCGGCGAATACACCCTTGAGGTGACCCATCCGGATTACCGCGGCTTTATGGTGAATCTCGTGATCGGCTCCGACATGACCCATAACGTGGCGCTCGAAAAAGGCGCCCACTTCAAGGGGACCGTAACGGAAGCTGGCTCGAACCCCGTCAAGAACCTGCCCGGGGCGACGATCATCGTCACGCGGACGGGGGAGACGCCGGTCTATACGGTAACCAACAGCGCCGGTTTCTACAGCGTCTATGGTCTGGATTCGTCCAAAAGCGACTATATCATCATCGCCCAGGCGCGCGGCTACGAGCGGCAGGCAATAACGTCCCAGAAGCCGGAGACGGCGGGCACGACGGCAAACTTCGCCCTCGCCAGGCCTGTGACCTATTACACCCTGTCCGGAACGGTAAAAACGGGAGACCAGACAGGGATTGGAGGCGCAATTGTCTTAGTCTCCTCGCCCTCGAAGAACCTCTTCGCCAGCACGACGACCGCTCCGACGACAGGGGCCTACTCGGTGGCCAACCTGATATCTTCGACCGATTACCGGATCGTCGTGATCGCACCCGGCCTGCCGACGCAGGAGTTGAGCAACCAAACGATTGACGCTGATAAAACCCAGAACTTCACGTTCCCCCTGGGCCGGGATATCGGCGGGAACATTACGGGCGACCAAGCCATCCCCGCCGCAACAAAGATTTACGTCTTCCTCTACAAAAATAATGTGTATCAGGGCTTCCAGGAGGCCGCAACCGGCGCCTTCCTCTTTAAGGCACTGGAGGCTGCCAGCGACTACAAGATCCTGGCCGTGGCGACGGGCTATGCGCCGAGGTGGTTTAACGGCAAGGCCGGTATTGATGCGGCGGACAATATTAACATAACGAGCGCAAGCAAGCTCGATGTGAACATCCAACTGATCAAACAGTAGCATACGGAGGGGCCGGCGCCACAAGGCGGGCGCCGGTCCTCCCCAGACAGCCTATACCCAGGGGAGGATTAAGATATGAGTAAAAGAATGATATTCCAGGTCTGGCGCGCGCTGCTGATTTTCGGTCTTACGATCGCGGCGTCGCCCCTCTCTGCCCAGCAGGATTACCGGGTAACCGGGGTTACCTTCAGCCAGACAGTGACGGCGAATCAATTTGTCCGTGTGAGCGATAATCTCACGGTTTCCTGGACGGCCCCGGCCGGAGTCGATCCTGCGCCAATGAATTATTATCTGAAATTCAGCGAGTCTAGCGTGCCGCTTACGAGTGCGGAATTAAACGATACCAATCATGATTTTTCCGTGACCCATCCGGGTAATTTCGTGAGCATCTCAAAGAGCTTTTTCGACCTTTATAATTCCGACAAGCTGCGCTACCTCCACATCGCAACCCAATATCTAGACACCGCAACTGGAAAGACAGCTTATAGCACGGCTTTAGTTGTGGGACCAATCAGGATTGACAACGTTGCTCCCACGGGGACGCTCACGCTTGACCCTGCAGCCGGGACCACGAAGCAGGTCGGCGTTTCAATGAGCCCCTCGGAACCCATCAAATTCTACTGGCTAAACGACGCTACCATCTTTCCGGGCGGGGCGGGCATGGATTACAGCCTTTTCCCTCAGGGAGTAGTTAATCTGCGCGATGGCACGCCTTATGGCAACGTCACGATCGCGGCCTGGTTTGAGGACTTCGCTGGCAACCGCACCACCGCGCCCTCGGCCCAGGCTGTTTACAACTACATCGCGCCTGTGGCAATCAATCATAACAACATATTTCAAATCACTGTAGGCGCAACCCTTGGGTTTACCGTGGACGCAACAACAACGTATAACTGGACGCTGACTGATATGGCCGCGGGTGTCGCCGAATTTGTCGGTTCATCTTCAGGCGCCGCCTCCGTCACGGTCAAAGGTTTGAAGGCGGGCACCTTTACCGTAACGGCGACGCCGACGACGGGCACGGCCCTTAAAACCGGTACGATCACGGTGTTGCAGAGTTATAC
>JBBIRO010000044.1:0-9546 GCA_037441775.1 Syntrophobacterales bacterium | reverse complement strand
AGCCAATCCCGCCTCCATCGTGGCCGACGGGACAGCCACGACCACGATAACAAGCGCCGCAATTAAAGATGCCTCCGGGGCTAATGTTCCCAACGGAACCAAGATCACGGTAGTCGCCAGTGAGGGGACGATCATTGCCGGTGACATTGATGGAACTATCGCCGGCGTACAGGTCGCGACAACCGGTGGGGTTATCAGCTTTGGCCTCCGTTCGAGCCTGGCCGTCGGGAACGCTCAGCTAACGGCCACCTCGGTGACTGGCGACGCAACTGGGATGCTCTCGGTTCCCTTTACCGCCGTTCAGGCAACTAGGCTTGAAGTGACACAGATCACCAATCCGGTCGCGGCGGGCGCGGCCAGCAACGTACAGGTCAAGGCGGTCAACGCCGCAGGCGTGACGGCGACGGGCTATACCGGCACAGTCCGCTTCACCTCTACGGATGACAATGCGACACTACCTTCCAATTATACTTTCCTGGCCGGTGACGCGGGAGTTAAGCAATTCATAAGCGGGGTTACCTTCAAAACCGCCGGAACCCACAGCGTCACCGCAACCGACACGACAACGGCGACAATTACGGGCAGCCAGACGGGAATCGTTGTCAATCCCGGCCCGGCAACGAAAATAGTTCTCACGGCTAATCCGACGACGATATCGAGCTCGGTCATAACCGATTCTACCCTGACGGCCCGGATACTGGATCAAAATGACAACCTGGTAACATCTTTTAACGGCAGCGTTAACTTCGCGGTAACCGAAGGAACAACAGCATTTGGCAATATTAAAGCCGGTTCAACGAGCGTTGCGGCGGCAAATGGGGTAGCAACAAGCGTCGTTCAATCCAAGGTAACCGGCGGCGGGACGATTACCTGCACGGCCAGTGCAAACGGCCTGACCCAGGGGACGGCCAATGTCACCACCCGGCTCAAAGAATTGGTTTCGATCGCCATCTCTTCACCGAGGACGGCGGCACCGGTTGGCGAGACCATTCAGTTTACAGCAACGGGGACTTATGACGACACAAGCACGGAAAACCTGACGGCCGCCGTCAACTGGACAATCGAAAGCCCTAACCCGGCGGGGGCGGGTGCTATGGATACGAACGTGCAGGGAAGATTCAATGCGCTCAAGCAGGGCACGGCCGGTGTCAAGGCAACGATGGGCGCCAAATCCTCCGCAGTGACAACGGTTACTGTCAACGCTTTCAACGGAACCATAACATTAGCCGCCAGTAATCCCTCAATCGTGGCCAATGGCACCTCGACGTCGACTATCTTCGCAACGGTTAAAACGGCTGCTAACGCCAATGTTGTGGACGGAATTTCCGTGGCCTTTGCCTTAACCGGTGGCACAGGCTCTGTTGCTCCGGCAACGGCGACAGCAGCAGGAGGCGCCGCGCACACGATCTACACCTCGGCGACTACAGTGGGTAGCGGAACAGTGACGGCCTCCGTGGGTGCCCAAACCGGAAGTATAACCGTTACCCTGACGCACGGCCCGGCGACGAAAATCACGCTAACCGCAAACCCCCCAACCATTTCTGCTTCAACCCCAAGCGAGTCAGCTTTGACGGCCACCATCCGCGATGCAAACAACAACGTGGTCACGACGGGGTCGGGCGCTACGGCGGCTGTTACCTTTGCTGTCGGCCAAACCACCTTCGGCAACATTAAGACGGGTGAAACGACGAAAAATGCCGTAGCCGGTGTGGCGACGAGCGTTGTCGTTTCCAAGGTTGATCCTACCGGCGGCGTCATTAACTGCACGGCCAGTGCAAACGGCCTCTCCCAGGGGACGGTCAATGTCACCACCGTTCCCAAGGAGCTCCAGAGTATTGCGATTGAAATCGTCCCCGGTGGAAAGGTTCAGACGACAACGCCTAAGGTCGGAGAGACGGTGCTGTTCAGGGCGACCGGAACCTACCGCGATCAAGTAACGCAGGCTATCTCTACGGAAGTGATTACCACAAATGTCGCCTGGAATTCTTCCGATATCGCCAAGGGGACGATCGCTTCAGGCACCGGTCTGTTCCGGGCTCTGGCAATCGGGGCAACCAACATCACGGCGGGGCTGGGAGGCAAGACCAGCAACTCCATCGCCATGAACGTCCAGGCGGCGGCGGCGGTTGTGATCAACACGGCGAATCTGCCGATAACAATCCTATCCGGAGGAACGATCGATTTTGCCCCGGTTGTCTCCGGCGGCACCACGGACGGGTTCAATTATACCATCGAGGCGGGTAGCCCCGCCGGCGGTATCATTACTACGGCTGGTCTCTTCACGGCCGGTGCGACCGCGGGCGTCTATACGATCAAGGTGACGGACAAGACCTCTGGCGCTTCGGCAACCTACCAGGTGAAGCAGCCCTTCACCGTGACGCCGAAGACTTTAGCCTTCCTGACGACGGATCAGCCCAAGACATTTACCATTGCCGGCGCGCCCGCCACGAGCACCAAATACACCTGGGACATCATGGATTCGGCAACGGCGGCGACTCCGGTTACAACACCCGCCGATTACGGCACCTGGTCTAACGGCCGGGAGGTAGCCAATCCGGCAACACTTACCAACAATTTTGCGCCCAAGGCGGATATAAACGCCGCCAAAACCTTCTATGTCCGCGTCACCATTGCTGATGCGGGGCTTGCCGCGGCGGGTCTCGATAAGGTCACCGTGGGCCCCTTCACAATCACTCCGGTTGCGACCTATACGGTCACGGTGACGAACGCCGCAGGGGCGAAGCTTTCCGGCGTCGAGGTAATTGTGGAGTATTCACCAATGGTGGATGGCAAAATCACCAGGACGACAAATGCCGATGGAATCGCCACATTCAACCTGCCCGACACGGGCGGGAACTACGCCTATAACCTCAGTCTGGCAAATTACGTGAGCCAGGCGAAAATCTCCAATCAAAAGGCCATTCCGGTCATTCTGGCCGCCAGCAACCTCACCATCACGGGCGTGGTTGAAACCGCGGGTGGCGCTCCTCTTTCAGGTGCCACAGTAACGGCTTTCCTGCCCGCTGCGCCCACGGTTCAGTATGCAGCGAAGACCGCGTCAGACGGCAGCTACACGATCAACCTGCCCACCGGTGCGGCGACAACCGGCTGGACGGTGGTTGCTTCGATGCCAAATTTCATATCGGTGGCAAGGATCGGGGTTGCCCTTACAGGAGGGACGGCTGCAGTGAACTTTAGCGGCGCTGCGAACGGATTGCCGCTGAAGGCTCTTGGTGCGCCGGATGTCGATGCGGGCGGCGGCGAGAAGAGCCTGATTGACGTGGCTTCGGGTCAGACGACAGAAGTCAAAATTCCCGCAGGAGGTCTGGCAGTGGACGGTTTCATTGCCATAGCGCAGACGGCCAAATCGGCTCCTGCCTCACCATTTACCGCCGGGTCTGCGGACTTCGTTTACCAGGTAAAGCTTACGACCGACCAGGCCGGGAATACACCGGTTTCCGCGGCGGACATCAAGAGGATATTTATAAGGTTGCCCATTAACCTTGCCGTTGTAAAACCCGGAGACCTGGAAAAGGGAACCTATAAGATCTACAAGGCGACATCGCTTGCCAACCTGGAAGCAGGCAATGTAATTGAAATACCGGCCGCGAATATCATTCAGACCGACTATGTCGGCAACGGGCAAATCGGATCCGTCACTTTCTGGACCGATCGCCTCTCCTTCTTCGCTGTCGGCGCAGCTGCAGGCGCCGGCGGCACAACCCTGACGGACGCCAGCTCCGACAGCCGGTGCTTCATCGCCACGGCGGCCTACGGCTCTCCATTTGAGAAGCACGTGGAGATTCTGCGGGCCTTCCGCGACGTTTACCTCCTGCCCAGCAAGCTGGGCCGGCTCTTCGTGGAAACCTACTACAGTTTCTCGCCCAACGTGGCGTCGCTCATCACCGACAGCGAGACACTTAAAGCCTTGGTAAGGGTAGCCCTGCTGCCTGCTGTTGGTCTTAGTTATCTCCTGCTACAATTGGGCGTCCTCGGGCTCTTCCTGATCCTTGGCGTCCTCCTGATCGGTACAATGGCGCTTGTCCGGCGGCGACGGAGCCGGATGGCCTAGTCGGATTGTACGGGGTCATCCGGCATAGCCCGGATGGCCCCGTATGAATTTCTCAATTCTATTCGACGGAGTGATCAAGATGAAAAAAATTACGACGATCATGCTGGTTTGGTTTGTGTTTGGAATCGTGGGAGCAAGCGCCGCGATGGCCGAGAAGATGCCTTACTATGTCGGAATCAGCGCTATGTATGCCATGGAAAGCATCGATACGCAGCAGACCAAGGACAAATTCACCGGCCCGATAGAGATTAACTTCGACAACGCCTGGGGGATTCAAGCCAGGGCGGGGTACAGCTACAATAAGTACTTCACCACCGAGGCCCTCCTGGAATACGTCTACCCCTTCGAGGCCAAGTCGGAAAATAATAAGGACCGGCTGGATGCCACCTCCCTCACACTCAACGGCAAGTTCACTTGCCCGGCCTTCAAGGCCTTTGTGCCCTACGCCGTCCTCGGGGCGGGGGTGATGCACGCTTACGAACAGATCAAATTCGGCGCGGCAACCTCCAAAACCCGCGACTGGGGCCTGGCCCTCAGGGGCGGCCTGGGGGTGGATATTCCCCTGGCCAACACCCTTTCCCTCAACCTGGAGGCGGCCTACGTCGGGGGCGCGGGCAAAGTTAAGCACGTCCGTTACACGGCCCTCTCCCTGGGGATCGCCTACCGCTTCTGAGAGTGCCGCAAAGCCATCAAACTAAAATGGGAAGGGGGTAAACCCTTCCCATTTTTCCGCTCCCGCGTGGTCAGGGGGATCCGGAGTTGTTACGAGCTAGTCGCCAGTAACGCCTTCATAAAAAGTCAGTAAATCCGTAATTCAAAAACGGCCAGGAAAAAAGTTGTTTTTGTAGTTACGCCCCTTGTGGGCGGGTTCGATATCTCCTATTGCCGAGGGGACGCGGGCACAAGGCCCATAGGCTACGCCAACAGCCATCAATCATGGCCCTCATTTCTCCCCCAGCCGGTTGATCATACTGGCCTGATAGGCCGCGCCGAAACCGTTGTCGATATTGACCACACTCACTCCACTGGCACAGGTGTTAAGCATTGTCAAAAGGGCGGAAAGGCCGCCGAAATTGGCGCCATAACCCACACTGGTAGGAACGGCGATAACCGGCTTATCCACCAACCCTCCGACCACGGAAGGCAGGGCGCCTTCCATTCCGGCGACCACAATCAGAACCCGGGCGGCGAATAATCTGTCCGTATGACTCAGCAGCCGGTGAATTCCCGCCACGCCCACGTCATAAAGGCGCTCCACCCGGTTTCCCATCACCTCCGCCGTCACAGCCGCCTCTTCCGCAACGGCCAGGTCGGCGGTGCCGGCGGAGATGACCAGAATATGTCCCCGCTGCTGCTGTTCACCCCGGCGGACCACGATCAGCCTGGCCTGCTCGTGGTACAGGGCCTCGGGCAGCCGCGCCTTGACAAGATCGTACAGTTCCGCCCCCGCCCGGGTGGCAAGGATGTTTTCATCCCCCTCCGCGGCCATGCGGCTGATAATCGCGACCACATGTTCCGGCGCCTTGCCGGGACAATAGATTACCTCCGGAAACCCCTTGCGGAGTTGCCGGTGATTATCCACCTTGGCAAATCCCAGATCATCAAAAGGCATCCCCCGAAGTTTGAAGAGGGCATCGTCCACCGTTACACTCCCCGCCGCGAGTTCGCCCAGGAGTTGTTTAAGCCTATCTGTGTTCATTTTTAATCCTTTCCGATAAGGTATCGTTCATGCTCCCCAGACGGTAACCCTCCAAATCCATTGTCACATAGAGAAAACCGGCCTCTTTCATTTCCGCGGCCACCTCCGCAGCCTTCTCCAGCAGGAGGTGAAACTGGTTTCGGGCCACTTCGATCCGGGCCAGATTTCCGTGGTGACGGATGCGGAACTGCCGGAATCCCAGCCGCCGCAGCAGCCCTTCGCCCCGGTCAATCTGGGCGAGCTTCTGCTCGTCTATCCTGACTCCGTAAGGAAAACGGGAGGCGAGACAGGCGAAGGAGGCCTTTTCCCAAGTGGGAAGGCCCAGCTCCCGCGACAACCGACGGATGGCTTCCTTCCCCAGACCGGCCTCCCGGAGGGGACTGCGCACCCCCATCTCCCGGGCCGCCCGGCTGCCGGGGCGATAATCCTGAAGGTCATCATGATTCGCCCCGTCCACTACCTGATCAATCCCCTCTTCCGCCGCGATCGTGAATAGTTCGGTAAAGAGCGTCTGCTTGCAGAGGAAACAGCGATTGGGCGGGTTGTCGGCGAAATTCGCCGTCTCCAGTTCATTTGAGGTGATGAGCCGGTGTCGCAAGTTTAGGGTTGCCGCCAGTTTAATCGCCTCTTCCTTTTCCCAGAGGGGATAGAGGGGAGAAGTGGCTGTAACGGCGAGCGACTTGTCTCCGAGGACATCCCGGGCAATTTTGGCCAGGAAGGTGCTGTCCACGCCGCCTGAGTAGGCCACGAGGACCGTCCCCATCTCGACGAGAATCCCTTTTAGTTTAGTCAAGGCATTTTGGTCTTCTGGAATCAAGATATGATCTCCTTTTTTTCTTCCGGTAAGAGGTTCCGATCCCTCAGGTCTTCCGGAACATGTCCCCTCCCCGACATTAAAAAAATCTCCCCAGCAGTTTCCCCGCCAGCGGTTCCCTGATTCCGATCGCCCCTTCGGGGCAGATTTCCTGGCAGCAATAGCAGCGGATACAGGTCTTCAAGTCGAATATTGCCTGCCCTTCATAGGAAACCGCCTTGACCGGGCATATCTGCCCGCACTCCCCGCAGAGGTTGCAGCTACCATCATCACAGCGGGGATTTGACAGGAGGTAGCGACGGATGAATCCTTGAATAAACTTGGGACCCGACAGGTTGGGCGACAAGGCGGGCAGGGCAAAACCGCGCACCCGGGAAAGCTCGCCGTCCAGCTCCAGGTGGTCCGGAAGAAGTCCCAACTCACGGGCAACCTTAAGGGTGGGCAGGCGGTCCGGATCAAGTTGAAGTAGTCGGCAAACCGCCAAATCCAAGGCATGGGCGGAAGAGCTCCCCATGATCACCCCTACCTCTCTGGGCCGGCCGCCCCGGCCCGGGCCATCCCCCTCCAGAGCCGTGATCCCGTCTAGAATCGTAAAGGCCGGCTTTAACCGCTCGTAAATCCGGACCATGAGTAGGGCGAAAAGCTCCCTCCTGGAACCCATTTTCAGGTGCCACTGGGGTTTCTCAAAACCCACGACGGCGCCAAACATGTTCTTCACCCCCAGGGTAAGAAGCAACTGGGCATGGGTCTTGAGCTTCGGCAGATTGATGATCACCGCGGCAGCCAGGGCCTCCTGGGCAAGGGCAACCTTGCCGAATGGAGGGCCCAGATCAACGAGCCTAGTCTCCTTAAAGGGCCGTCCTACCACGCCCGTCCCCGCCAGGGCCTCCTGGAAGCCGCCCTTCTCCATGATCCGGGTGAAGGAACCAATGGCGGGACTGTCCGCAATTAGGGGAATGGCACCTCTCTCCAGGACATATTCCACCGCCGCCCGGACCAAAAAAGGATGGGTGGTGATGGCCCGAGCCGGCGCCGCGGCCATAAGCAGGTTTGGTTTAATCAGGATCTGCTCCTGACGGCGAATCATCTCCCCTCCCAGGGCGTCCATCATCGCAAAGAAATGCGGCCGGAGCTGGTCATAGGAATATGATGATTTTCTTACAATAACCTTCACAGAGAAACCTTCTCTCCAAGTCAGGATAACTAATTCGCCAAGTGTCTAACATAATGATCCTCTTTAGGCAAGGCCAGCAGCGATGAAAAGCCCCTCCCCCTTGAGGAGGGAATATTTCACTTAGGTGCATTTAAATTGTGAGCCCGCTCTCTGCCGCCCTTCGTTCTCCGTGCTAAATCCCTAACGGGACATTAGCTAGTTATTGTAACAGACAGGATTCCCGCAGATTAAGGCATGGAAAAACCGATATTTCAACGGAAAACAAAAATAAACGTAGCTCTCCTTTTTTATTGCTGAGTTAGCTTTTTTACTCTATAATCAACCCCATAAGTTTATCTTTTTCGTTGTAACATTCCGACATTTGTCTTATAAATCCAAATTGATACCCTGCAAGGCAAATTTGCACTGAAAAGTACCAAATATGAACTTATCAAGGCAAACACACTTGACAATCAATGTTAGCAGACAGACAAACAAACAAAGAGGTTAAAATTGATAAATAGATATAAATCAAGAAGGTTGACAGCGTGCTCAACTGTTGCACTGATTTGCCTCTTTTGCTTTGGCACATCCGCATTTTGTGGTGAGCAGTTTCAACCAAGAGGCTGCGAGTTTTCTGTTGAATTTCCAGCAAGCCCAAAAATATATGACGTTGTGATTCCACCAATAGGCAAAGTGCAAAGTGCAGAATACAGAGGCGGCAGCGGCAGGGCGTCTGACAGCTATTTCTTTGTGGCTGAAGGCATGCCGGTCTCTCGTGAGGAGATTCTGAAGTATCATCCAAGCTTCGAAGACTATCTATTACGAAGTGCTCAGGCGTACGCTGAAGCGAACGGCATAGAGTCGCCAGAATTCAAACTTTTTGAGGATGTTTCGGGGCGTGGCATCGTTATGCGAGGTTTCAAGACCATAAGCGGAATTAGAGTTATATATTCCAGCATGTCGATTCTGGGAACACATTCAATCATATCTTTGCGCGCAGGATCAGCTGCACAAATCTTTCCGCCGCCAGGTATGGTTGAATTCATGAAATCTGTTCGTCGCCGATAGGCTGAGCTGGTGGGTGTGTCGAGTATTTGGTGGCCCATGGAGACACACGCACTGCTAACAAATAGATGGTGTGTGACAGCAAGGTACGACGCATTTTTCTTTTTCCATATGTTTTTTTGAACGTCTGTTTAGCAACGGCCTTTTCCCCTTGCTGCCCCACATCATATCGTTAGCGGAGGAGATGCGTATTGGGAAACAGAGAAGTGATCTTGAACCTGTGGTACGTGCGGGACGAAGAAGGGATCATCTACTCGTTGCGCGCCAAGGCATATGTTGGCGAGGGTTCGGAGCAGGAGAAACTCGAGTTTTTGCAGCAACGAGCGAGGCTCGACTACCTAGTGGCTGAGCCATTCGAGATCCCGAAACGTTTTCACGTCACGATTGGTGTCGGTCGCGAATCCAAGGTCATGCCTGTTGCTCACGTTTCCATGCTGCAAACGCTCGATAGTCCGATCGCGCTGTTCGAAGATGCGATAAAGTCTCTGGACAGTCGGATGCCAGCCCAATCGCAATTAGGGATACCCCAGGACCCCTTAGTTTGCACAACACCCCTTATGCAGAATGAGCACGGGGTTATCGAACCCCGGATTTCTGGCCAAATACGATACTGATTGCGAAGCATTCCGCTAACAAGCGGCTGCACACGGACGGGCTATCGCCCGCCGGTGAGCTGCAACGTTAGACAGCGAATTGCCTCAAATTAAATGTTACCGAGGAGGTTGTTGAGAAAGGATCGT
>JBBIRO010000043.1:0-28373 GCA_037441775.1 Syntrophobacterales bacterium | reverse complement strand
ATAAGGTACTGTGCAGCGGCAATAAAATCATCAAAAACATTCTGTTTGTTCATCTTCGTTCCAGCGAGGTGCCATTTTTCTCCATATTCGCCGCCGCCCCTGATATTGGGCACGGCATACACTCCTCCAAGTCCAAGCCATACGGCAACCGGAACGCTGAAGGAGGGTGTGATGCTGATGTTGAAACCACCGTAGCCGTAGAGCATTGCAGGGTTCCTGCCATTCATGCTGATCCCTTTCCTGTAGGTTATTATCATCGGAACCCTCGTTCCATCCTTTGAATTGTAAAACACCTGCTCAGACACATACTCTTCTCCGTCGAATTTCACGGCCGGTTTTTTATACAGCTCACTTTTCCCGGTTGCAGGGTCGAAGGCGAAAATTGAAGAGAAGGCCATGGGTCATGTAGGACTCGTCGAGTCAGTTTATCTGCTGGCCTCGGCGTGCGGTTTTACTCTGGATGAGGTGAGGGAAACCGTGGAGCCGGTCTTCGCGCCAAAACCGGCTAAGACCGACTACTTCGATTTAAAAACCGGAGACATTGCCGGAATAAAAAATGTTGCCTGGGGACTGAAGAGCGGAGACACCCTGGTAAGTCTGGATTTGCGGATGTACATTGGCGCTTCCAACCCCCACGATGCAGTCTTCATTGACGGCAATCCTCCCATCAGCATGAGGATCGAAGGCGGGGTGGCGGGCGACCAGGCAACCGCGGCAATATTAGTCAACAGCATTCCCCTGGTGGTTGCCGCCCGCCCGGGACTGCTCACTGTTCGCGATATTCCCCCGACGGGCGTAGTTCTTTAGCCCCTGGCGGCGGATTCTCCGGCCAGATGGCCCGTGGAAAAGGCCGCCTGCAGATTGTAGCCACCCGTGTCGGCATCGATATTGATGAGTTCTCCACACAGATAGAGGCCGCGCACCAGCCGTGATGCCATGCTTCGGGGGTCGATTTCCGTAAGCTCAACGCCGCCGGCGGTGACTATGGCATGTGAGATGGGCAGGGGAGCGCTAATATTAAAAGGCAGAAACTTGAGAAGTCCTGCAATGATGGTCCTTTCATAAGCTGTGATCTGATGGGCCGGCTTGTCCAGAGGAATAGCGGCCAGCCGGGCCAGGGGGGCAATCATTTTCCGAGGGACAAGTCCGACCAGGATGCTCTTGAGGCTGCGTTTGCCGAACGTTGACAAGTCATTTTGGAGCCGCCGGTCGAGAGTCGGAAAATCAAGCGCCGGTTTGAGATCGATCGCCACGCTCACGGGACCAAGGCTAAGCGCGTCCACCACCGCCAAACTCATCAGCATCGTCACGGGTCCGCCCAGGCCGAAATGGGTCAGCATCATTTCCCCAATCCGGCTTTCAATTACCTTGACGGGTGGTTTGGGGCCCAAGATGGCGCGTCCCACCTGCCGGGAGGGAACCAGAGCGGCGTTTGCCTCGTTAGCGCGGCAGGCAAAAGCCGTGAGCCGGATATTTTTCAGCGTCACTCCCTGCAGAGATGCAGCCAGCTCGACCTCTTCAACGATCAGCGGAACCAGCGCGGGTCTTAAGGGGACTATTTTATGGCCGGCGGCCTTCAGCCAGCGATGGCCATCGCCGCTGGAGCCGGTGGCCGGGTAGGATACACCTCCGGTAGCAAGAATCACCGCCTCCGCCGGATGAAAACCACCTCGGATATGCACTCCTTTAATTTGTCCATCGTTGATTGCCAGGGCGGAAACCGGCGCGCCTAATTTAATCTCTACTCCGTATTCCTCCAGGCGCTGCCTAAAGACGCGAACGACATCTGCCGCGTCGTCAGTTGCCGGGAAAATACGTCCACCCCGTTCCGTCTTCACCGGAAGGCCGTGATTTTCCAGTAGGCGGATCAAGTCTTCCCGGAAAAAATTCTGGAAGGCCCGGTAGAGAAACCGGCCGTTGGGGCCGTACATGAGGATGAACTCGGCAAGCGGTTTGGTATTGGTGAGATTGCAGCGGCCCTTGCCGGAAAGCAGGATTTTCCTGCCCAAACAATCGTTCTTCTCGAGCAAGAGCACCGCCTGGCCCAGCTCCGCGGCCCGGGCGGCGGCAACAAGGCCGGCTGCCCCGCCGCCGACCACGATGATTCTCTTTTTCGGGTTGTTTTCTTTCTTCGTCACCGTACCACCGCATTTGCCGGGATACCGCATTTACAGCCGACAGAGAGACCGGAAGTACCACGGCAGGTCAAAATCGTCAAGTTCGCCTTGTAGTCGCAAGTTGGCTGTGCTAACAGAAATACAAATTACTTTTCCCAAGAGAGAACAAACCCCTTGAAGACACCCACCAGCTTGATTCCCCTGATCAATAAATCGCTTTTTAAAGTGCAGCCCCGGGTTATGAAAGAACTGCGGCAATGGCGTCGGCTGGCCTTGGCGATTCCCGACCCCGAAATTAGACGCCAGGCCCTGCTGAGTATCGATACCAAGGCCTTCCATTGCCAGGGAGGCGCGATCCTGGGGCTTCTGGCCGGGGATGATTACAGCGCGGCAATCCGGTTTATCGTGGCCTACCAAACCATCAGCGACTACCTCGATAACCTCTGCGACCGCAGCACCTCGCTGGATCCCGCCGATTTCGCCGCCCTGCATGAGTCGATGGCTGCCGCCCTGCTCTTGCAGGAACCCCGCTTTGATTATTATCGTTTTCGCCGGGAGCGCGAAGATGGCGGTTATCTGGCCGCTCTGATCGCTGCCTGTCGGCAAATACTGGGCCGGCTTCCTCGCTATGAATTGATCGCGGCGGCCGTCGAGGAACTGTCTTTAAGCTACAGGAGATTACAAGTTTACAAGCATGTGATCAATGAAGAGCGGGTTCCCCTGCTGGAGAAGTTTTTCGCCGAATACCAAGACCGCCTGCCGCCAATGCAATGGTATGAATTTTCGGCCTGCACCGGCTCTACTTTAGGCATCTTCGCCCTTGTGGCAAACGCTTTTAATCCCACTCTGACGAGCGATTTGGTGGATAAATTAAAAAGGGCCTATTTCCCGTGGGTTCAGGGACTGCATATCCTTCTGGACTACCTGATCGATCAGGATGAAGACCGGCAGGGAGGCGACCTCAATTTTTGTTTTTTCTACCAAAACCCGGAAGAGATGGAAACCAGACTGGTCCATTTTTATCGACAGGCCCAGGCGGCCATCGCCTCCCTGCCGGAGGCGCAGTTTCATCTTTACGTTGTCAGGGGATTACTTGGCACCTACCTCGCGGATCGTAAGGTTTCCCGCCAGGATGAGGTGCGGCGGCTAGCGGGCCGGCTATTGCCATTGACCGGCTGGCAGGGGGTTGTTCTTTACCTGCATTGCTATGCCTACCGTCGGCTGAAGGTGGGGCAGGCATCATGCCCGGTTAATAATTTCTCATAGGAGGTGGAAGTGTACCCAGGAAAGGTTGCCGTTATTGTAAACCCCCATGCCGGAGGCGGATCGGCGGGAAGAGACTGGGGATTGATCGAGAGCATGTTGCGTAAGCGCCTAGGGACGTTTGAAGTGTCCCTAACCCGGGAGCCAGCGGATGCAACCCGGATGACCAGGGAATATTTAGGGGGGGGAACGGACCTGATCATCTGCGTGGGTGGAGACGGCACGTTGAACGAAGTGATAAACGGTTTCATAGCCGCAGACAGGCTAGTCCGACCAGAGGCGGCCTTGGCCTTCATTCCCAACGGCACCGGTTGTGACTTCGTCCGCACGGTAAATATTCCCAGCGGCGTCAACGAGTCCATAGAAAGTATTCTCGCGGGTCATATTGAAAAGATAGATATCGGCAGGCTTGAATTTGCCGATGCCGCAGGAAAACACTGCCAAAGGTATTTTCATAATATCACCAGTTTCGGCCTTGGTGGGGAGGTTGATGCCCGGGTGAACAGGACATCCAAAGCCTTTGGCCCCTTCCTGTCCTTCATCTGGGCCACCCTCGTTTCCATTTTTCTTTACGGCAAGAAGACGGTTCAGCTACAGGTTGATGATCATTTTAAGGCCGAGGTGCCAATCTGGAATGTCGCCGTTGCCAACGGATGCTATCATGGCGGTGGGATGCTGGTCGCCCCGGATGCAAAAATCAAAGACGGCCTTTTGCATGTCGTCATCATCGGCGACTTGACGCTGCCGCAGGTCTTCTGGCATCTGCCCAAGCTCTATAACGGTAAGATCAACCAAATCAGCGCGGTTGCCACCATTACCGGCAAGAGAGTTTCCGCAGTCTCCAAAGATTTGACCCTGCTTGATGTGGACGGTGAACAGCCGGGACGGCTGCCCGTGACGCTGGAAATCTTACCCAGAATTTTGCCGCTGGTGACGAGGAAAATGGCTGGGGACGCCGGACGCTGAACTGTGGACAACGGGAAACTTCACTGGTCATAGTTGGGGAAAAATTACCCAGCTAAACGCTCTTCCGTCTTGGCATCTTGGCAAATCACTATGGTAATAGTTCAATAAATCAGCCTCTTAGGAATTCGCGCATGATTGCATCCTCATGGCCCGCATCTTGCTTATAGGTCACATCAAAATTCTCTTTGGAGGTAGTATACTATGAAGCGTTTGTTTGTTTTGTTTGTCGGTCTTTCCATGATTCTGTTTGCCACATCCGTTATGGCCCAGGCGAAACCCGAGGCGGCTAAACCTGAAGCGGCAAAGCCGGCGGTTGCGGCTCCCGCAGCCCCGGCGGCTCCCGCAGCTCCGGCGGCTCCGGCGGCTCCGGCGGCAAAGCCCGAAGCACCCAAGGTGGCAAAAATGAGCGCTGCCGGCAAGGTGGTGGCCATTTCCGATACGGCGCTGAAAATCGAAAGGACCGTAAAGGACAAGGTCGAAGCCATGGAGTTCACTCTGGAGAAGGCAGCGGCCGATGTGAAGGCGGGCGATGACGTAAAGGTAAGCTATGTAGTAAAAGACGGCAAGAACGTGGCTACCGCGGTTGCCAAGCCGGCTCCGAAAGCAGCAAAGAAAGAGGCCCCAGCGAAAGAGGTAAAGAAGGAAGCGGCTAAGCCGGCGGCTCCGGCGGCTCCGGCAGCTCCGGCGGCTCCGGCAGCTCCGGCTCCGGCTCCGGCACCGGCGCCTGCTCCTGCTCCGGCTCCAGCGAAGAAATAACTTAGTCAACCATCTGACCGCAAGGGGTGCGCAGCGTCATGACATTGCGCACCCCTTGTCATTTCATCTGAAAATACCTTGCTAGACAGCCGGAATGCATGTCAATGCCGCACCAGGGTGAGGTGCTCAACGCTCCCAGAAACGCCAGTTAAAGATTGAAGGCTAACTAAAAAGTCAGCAAAACCTAATACCTGGTTTTGCCCCTCGTGGGCGGCAACGCTTCTGTCTATTGCCCCCTGAACAAAGGGCACAAGGCCCGCGGCTACAGGGAACTGGGCGGTTCTGGCTCCTCCCAGCAAATTTATCGCATCCCCATACTGCCTAAACACGTCTAACTGAATCGGTACGACGCCTGACAAATTTCCATGCCAATACATCATGTTTTCTGATAATCTGCCGACACCTTGCAGAAAGGAACTTTTATGACTATCCGCACGAGACTAATTGTCATGACTATTATTGGATTGGTCGTAACCATGACCCTCTGGGGCTGGATACAGATCCGCACCCTGGACCGGATACTGATTGATCAGCACGGGCGCAGACTACACGGACTGGCCGAGACAGTAAGTCATTTTTATGCCCACTTTCCCACCACGGAAGGCATTGCTACTCTGGATTACGCTCTTAGAGAACACTTGATGCAGGACAGCCGTCTGGCCCGGCTGGACATCATCTCCCTGACGGACGATGGTATCGATTACATCGCCGGCGCAAGCCGGATCTACTTCGAATGGCCGCAAGCAATCTTGAAGACCGCAACGAAAAAATTCCAGATTCATTACATCAAGGAGGAGACAGAAAACGGTCCGGCCCTGGGACTGCTCTACCCGATCATACCGGAAAAGGACAAGAAAACCTACGTGGGCATCCTTTCTTATTCCCGTTCGTATCATGAAATCCTTAAGCAGGCAAAGGAGCTCCTTTTTATCAGTTCGGGAGCGCTTATTATGTTTATCATGGTGATCTTTGCCCTGGGTTATAGCTGGCTGGTGGACAAGCCTCTTAGGCTCATAACCAGGACGATCAGCAGCTTTGAAAAAGGCAACTATGCCGAGCGTACTTTGGCAATGCGCCCGGATGAACTGGGGCGGCTGGCAGACCAATTCAATTCCATGGCGGCCAAGATCGAACAGGAAATGGTGAGAAACAGCGACTTAAACGCTACCCTGGAGGAGCGGATTGAAGAGGCAACCGGCGAACTTATTCGGCTCCAGATGGAATTAAATCAGCTCGAAAAATTAAACGCCCTGGGTTATCTTACCGCCAATATCGCCCATGACATGGGGACACCCCTCCACTCTATCGCCGGCCTGACCAGGCTGCTTTTGGAGGATGACCGCTTGTCTGAAGAGTCACGGCGCAAATTGGATTTGATAGTTCAGCAGACGGAAAGGCTGCATTCAACAATCAGCAATATTAGAAAGGCGACCCGCCCGCCGGAACCGGTATTTGAAAACCTCAACGTCCGGGATTTGCTAAAAGAAACAACAGCGCTGATTGAGCCGATGATTAAACAGGATAATATCATCTTGATCGTCAAGGATGAAAACCAGGACTGCACCATTTACGGTGACCGCCACCGGATACAGACAGCCCTTTTTAACTTAATTGAAAACTCGCGTGAAGCCCTGGCAGGAAAGGGAAGGATAACAGTACTGGTCGATTGCTGCTCTACTTCTGAGGTTCTCACTATATCGGTGGAAGATAATGGCCCCGGTATTTCAGCGGAAATAATTGAGCGTATCTGGAAACCGTTTTTCAGCACCCACGCCGGGGAAGGATTAAGAGGACTCGGCCTGAGCATCGTCAATGACATTATGAAGCTGCACCAGGGGTCTGTTAAAATCGTAAGCGAGCCCGGCCGCGGCACAAAAGTAGAATTGATTTTCCCCCACCGCGACCGGCCGGCCGCATCCCCGGTCAGGGAAAAGAAGGCCGGGTCAGCCCATAATCATTGATCCTAGAGCTCAGGGTCTTGCGATCAATTCCCAATATCCGGGCCGCCCGGCTCTGATTCCAGCCGGTATCTTTCAATGTTTTTATAATCTGCTCCCTTTGGATCTCATCCAATGGCGACAGAGCAGATTCCTTAAGCTCGTTTGGTTTGTGAAGGCGGGGCGGCAGATTCTCCGGCAGGATAAGCATGCTGGTAGAGAGCAGGATCGCCTGCTGGAGCACGTTTTCCAGTTCCCGGACATTGCCCGGCCAGTCATAGGCGATCAAAAGCTCCATGGTCTCTTGAGAAAGCCGGATGGAGGGGTGACCAAGCTTTTTCAGTATCGCCTCCACAAGTTGCGGCAGGTCCTCCCTATGTTTCCTAAGCGGGGGCATCGCAATACGGATTACAAAACGATAGAGGAGGTCGGTCCGGAAAGTGCCTTTTTGTGTCTCGAGATCGATATTACGATTAGCCGCGGCCACGACCCGTACGTTTACCCGGCGGACTTGATGGCCCCCCAGGTGGCGTACCTCCCCGTTCTGCATAAAACGCAGCAACTTGCCCTGCAGGGAGGGGGGCATTTCACTTATTTCATCGAGAAAGATTGTGCCCTCCTCGCATGATTCCAGCAGTCCCGGATGTTTATGGTCGGCGCCGGTGAAGGCCCCCTTCTCGTAACCGAACAATTCCGACTCGAGAAGATTCTCCGGTATCGCGCCGCAATGAACAACGACAAAAGGCTTCAGGCGGCGGGAGCTCAACTGATGGAGGGCCCGGGCAGCCAGTTCCTTGCCTGTGCCGCTTTCGCCCTCGATAAGAACGCTGACATTGGTATCCGCCACCCGGGCCAGCTGTTTGTAAAGCTCCACCATGGCAGCGGATGAGCCGACAAAGCGATAGCTCTCTTCATTTCTGGTCTGGCTGCCCCGTTGCTGCTGCTGGAATTTCTTGATCTCCAAAACTTTACTCACCAGTGAGCGGATAGCCTCCGGCGAAAATGGTTTGCCGATATAATCGAAAGCCCCCAGCCGAAGCGCCTCCATGGCGGTCTCCATGGATCCGTATGCCGTTACCATAATAACCGGCAGTTCCGGCCATTTTTCCTGAACGTGCCTAAGCAAATAAAGCCCATCCCCTCCCGGCATCCTGATGTCGGAAATCAAAAGATTGTAGGAGCCAAGGTCCAGGGAAACGGCCTCTTCCGCGCAAAAACAGCAATTCACCTCGTAACCGGCCCGTCCCAAAACCTCACTGAGGAATTCCGCGGCCACAACATCATCTTCCACTATAAGGATCCGGTGCTTCATATAATTAGCCATATTTATTCCTTAACTCTTTCTATCATATTTTGCTACCCAGAACCACTCGTGCGACAGATATTTATTAGTTGCAATACTTCAGCTAATCTACTAAAAAGTTACAAATTGAATCCGGTATGGTTATCAGGTGGTAATGCTTCTCAAGAAAAACAGTATCATAACCACAATTTAAAGCCAACCGGAGGGGGATAAGTGGGAAAAGCTGAAATTTCAACTCCAAGAAAAATTCTTGTGGTGGACGATAATGAGCAGGGGCTTGAGCTCTTGGAAGGAATCCTCGTTGCCGCCGGCTATGAGGTGCTTACCGCCAAGGACGGATTAGCAGCCATGGAAGCTCTGGCACCGGGCCCAGTGGCTCTGATCATCTCAGATATCCTGATGCCTAGAATGGATGGCTTTCAGCTCTGCCGTTTTGTTAAGGCTGACGATTGCCATAAAGACACCAAATTTTTCTTCTACACCGGCAACTACACTGACGAGGAGGATGAGAAATTTGCTATCTCGCTTGGCGCCAATCGGATCATTAAGAAACCGATTGCACCTGCGGAGCTGTTACAGATCATCGATTTTGTTATGGAAAATGAAGCCAGGCCTGCCACCATCCCTGATTTGATTTCTGAGGATTCTTTTCTGGCTGAGCATAATATTCGTCTCTTTAACAAGCTGGAAGAAAAAGTCGTCGAGCTCGAAGATGCGAACAGGAAACTGGCAGCAAGCGAAGCCAGCTTGGCCCTGTACTCCCGTCATCTTGAGGAGTTGGTGGAAGAAAGGACCAAGGCCCTCATGGAGTCCCAGAAAACTCTCTTTCGTCAGGAGAGGCTGACCCACCTGGGACAGGTTGCCGGAGAAGTAAGCAACGAACTCAGAACTCCCCTGGCAACCATCGCCAATGCGGGCTATTATCTCCGGTCAATCCTGGATCAAAGCGATGAAACCGTGCAAGACTACCTGGAAATAATCAATTCGGAAATTCAGCGCGCCAACCGGACCATTCATAATCTCCTTGATATCACTGCCATCAAGATGGCCGACCGCGCCCAGATTGCCATCCTGCCACTCATTACCGCGGTGATCGAGAGAAATCCTCCCCCGACCGGAATTGAGCTCCACATCGATTCAATACCCGAACTACAGCGGATATATGCCGATCCGGAGCATATCATGCAAATTATTTCCAATATTATCAATAATGCGTATCAGGCCATGCCAGAGGGGGGCAGCCTTACCATTCAATCGCAGGTGAAGGACGACCGGTTGCAATTGCTCTTCGTTGATACCGGCTGTGGCATCGCCACTGACAAGCTGGATGTGATTTTTGAGCCTCTGGTGAGCCTAAGCAGGCAAGGACCCGGCTTGGGACTTTCCCTGGCACGGAATCTGGCCGAGCTCAACGACGGTACCATCGAGGTCAAAAGCGACCCGCTCCAGGGGAGCATATTTACTCTGACCCTACCTGTTTATTGCCCGGAAAAGACTTCGGCCGAATGATCACACCTGTTACCAATAGAATTAAGGCCATACCCACGAACTGAGGAAAAAATGGTTTATAATGCCGTAGTTATAATCGACAGTGACATCAAATTCAGAAGGACCATGGCTGATATTATCCGTCTGAAGGGATACGAGACAACCGAAATTGACTCCGGGCGGGAAGGGATACAATACATCAGACGGGAGAAACCGGCAGTGGCGCTAATCGATATCCGGATGAACGATATTTCCGGCCTGGAGATCATCCGGAATATAAAATCCGAGTTCATATCTACCGAATGTATCGTCTTGACCGGCTATTCATCCCACGCCAGCGCCATTGAGGCCGTCAATATCGGGGCTTACCAGTATTTACAGAAACCATTCAATATCGAGCAACTGTTGCTTACCATTCACCAGGCGATGGAAAAGAGAAGAAATGAAGATGCCTTAAGGATATCTATGGAGAGATACCGGAATCTGGTCGAAAATGCCCATGAGGGCATATTCCAGTTTACTCCGGACGGCAGATGCATCATGGCCAACCAGGCAATGGCCAATATTATCAACTATGGCACCCCCGAGGAGCTTCTCTCCAGCTTCCAGGGCGGCTTGGCCGCAATACTAAAAGATTCCCCGGAGGCGAAGAGTTTTTGGGGGATCATGGAAAGAGACGGTGTTGCAAGAAATATCGAGCTCAAAACCAAAGAGATCGATGAGAACTTCAAGTGGCTATCACTCTATGCCCGCAAGGTGACGGACCGACAGGGAAATTTGCTGTATTATGAGGGATTAGCAAAGGATGTAACCTCCCAGAAGCAGGCGGAGGAAAATTTGACCAACACTCTGACTAAATTACGCCACGCCATGGAGGGGATAATTCAGGCCATGGCCCTGGTGGTGGAGATCAGGGACCCATATACTGCCGGCCATCAGAAGAGGACGTCGAATCTGGCCCGGGCGATTGCCCAGGAAATGGGGCTTGACAAGGCAGTCATTGATGCCATCCGGATGGCGGCGGCAATTCACGATATAGGAAAAATCGCCGTGCCCGCGGAAATCCTGTCCAAACCAACCCGGCTCACTGAACTGGAATACAATATGATCATGATCCATTCCACGGCCGGTTACGATATATTAAAAGAGATCGATTTTCCCTGGCCGATTGCCGAAATTGTCCTTCAGCATCACGAAAAAATCAATGGTAGCGGCTATCCGGCCGGCCTCAAGGGCGAAGCAATCCGGATCGAGGCGAGAATCATCTGTGTCGCCGATGTGGTGGAGGCGATTGGTTCGCACCGTCCCTATCGGCCGACCCGGGGAATTGACCGCGCTCTGGAAGAAATTTCCGTCCACCAAGGCACCTTTTTTGACACGGACGTCGTTGCAGCCTGCCTGCGCCTGTTTCGACAGAAAGGCTTCTCGCTGGAGTAGCCAGCCTCTATTGGTTGGTTGACCGGATCTCGATGGTTTTATCAAAGGTCACCTGTGGCCAGAGCTTCATGGTGTCCGCCAGACGCCATTCGTTTTGCGCCAAATACGCCAGATTCCCTTCGGCGTCTAAGGCCAGGCTGGACTGCAGATTCTTCTTCAGTTCCCTCATTATCTTCTGGTCCAAACAGGAAAGCCAGCGGACGGTGGCTAAGTTAAGGGGTTCCATTTGGATTGTCACGTTGTACTCGTCTTTGAGTCGGGCCTGGATCACGTCGAACTGCAGTACCCCAACGGCGCCCAGGATGAAGCCAGCGGCATTTAAGGGTTTGAAAAGCTGGACGGCCCCCTCTTCGGAAAGTTGCAGCAGTCCCTTCTCCAACTGTTTGGCCTTCATTGGCTCCTTGAGGATTACCTTGCGAAAATGTTCGGGGGCGAAATGGGGGATGCCGCTGAAGGAAAGAGGTTCCTGTTCGGTCAGGGTATCGCCGATTTTCAGAATGCCGTGGTTATGGATTCCGATTACGTCACCGGCCAGGGCATAAGCAACGTTGGTTCGCTCCTGGGCCATAAAAATAGTGGCATTGTGGAGCTGGATCTCTTTTTCGAGACGATGATGGCGCACCCTCATCCCCCGGTTGAATCGACCCGAGCAGATCCGGAAAAAGGCGATCCGGTCCCGGTGGGCAGGATCCATATTGGCCTGAATTTTAAAAACGAAGCCGGAGAACTGCTGTTCGTCGGGGTAAACCACCCGGCTTACCGTCGGCCTGCCTCCGGGAGGTGGCGCCAGCTCCACAAAAGCGTCAAGCAGTTCTCGAACGCCGAAGTTGTTAATGGCGCTGCCGTAAAAGACCGGCGTCTGGTTGCCTTTCAGATATTCCTCCAGCAAAAAAGGTGTTGCCGCTCCATCCAAAAGCGATATGTCATCCCTAAGTTCTGTTGCTGCTGACCCCAGTTCGCTGTCCAGTCGCCCGTCTTGAAGATCTTTGATCATTATCCCTTCCTTGATGCGCCCCCCGTGGGTGGGAGAGAAGAGATGGAGTTGGCGCCGATAGAGGTCATAGATGCCCCGGAAAGTTTTTCCCATGCTGATCGGCCAGTTCATCGGAACACATTCTATTTGCAGCTTGTCTTCGATCTCGGACATCACCTCCAGCGGGTGCTTTCCCTCTCGATCCAGTTTGTTGATGAAAGTCATGATCGGGGTGTTTCTCATCCGGCAGACCTCCATAAGCTTGCGGGTCTGGCTTTCAACACCTTTGGCATTGTCGATTACCATCAGAGCGCTGTCCACGGCGGAAAGGACCCGGTAGGTGTCTTCGGAAAAGTCTTCATGTCCCGGTGTGTCCAGGAGATTGATCTTATAATTGCGATAATCAAAATTCATTACCGAGGTGCTGATGGAAATCCCCCGCTCCCGCTCCATGCTCATCCAGTCACTGGTGGTATGTCGGGCTGTCTTGCGGGCCTTCACCGCCCCCGCCATCTGAATTGCCCCACCGAACAGGAGGAGTTTTTCTGTCAGGGTAGTCTTCCCCGCATCGGGGTGGCTGATGATCCCAAAGGTTCGCCGCTGTCCAATTTCTTGTAAAGTTATCGAATCGGTTATTTTATTGATGCTCATTATCCTGCTTATCCACCTGCGCAGCGTAGGGTTACTGCGATTACCGGGAAACACCCATGGATCGCCTTTCGGACAGGGGAACGTTTTCCCGGTCCAGCCATTTTTCATACTCATACATGCGGGCTAGTGCTTTTACCGCCCGCTCGGGGGTCGAAAAGGAAATCCCCTTATAGCGGCAGTCTTTTACATCGGTGACAGTATGGACATTTTCATCGGCGAAAAGATTTACCGCGATAATCGGTTTCTGATATATCTCCATCATTCGGGTGATCCGTTCCAGATACTCCAACTCATAGTTCGCCAACAGGCCGGGAATCTTATCCAAGACTGAGGTGTCGAAGTTGGGATCGGCAATCCGGGTAGAGCCGATCATAAATTTTACGAATCCCAGCTGTCCCAGGATGCCCATGTGAATCACCGCGTCGCAATGATCCCACTTGAGCAGTTCCTCAATTATCGCGGCCGAGATTTTATGATTGAATTCGGCCACCAGGTCAATCGGGTTGGAGTGGCTCCAGTATGGAGGCAACAACTGATTAATGCCGGCCATTATGTCAGCAGTCAATTCCGGCACGTCCAAACCGTATTCCATGCAAAGATCCGCGGCGACAACACCCCAGCCGCCGCCCATGGTCAGGATTCCCACCCGGTTGCCGCGGGGCAGGGGAAGGGAAGAAAAGACGGCGGAGAGATCCAGAAGCTCCATCGGCTGCTCTACCATGATGATGCCGGCCTGACGGCAGGCGGCGGTGAATATCTTGAGGTTGGAGGCCAGCGCTCCGGTGTGGCTGGCTGCGGCACGGAATCCGGCCTTGGTTCGGCCGCCCTTAAGCACCACCACCGGCTTTTTTCTTCCAACCCTGCGGGCGGCCTGGATGAAACGGCGGCTGTTTTTAATACTTTCCAGATAGAGAACCACCGTATCGGTAAGATCATCCACTTCAAAACCTTCCATAAAATCTTCGATGGTGATCATCGCCTCGTTGCCGGAGCCGCAAAAGGCCCTGATGCCAATCCCCTCCTGCTGGGCAAAGGCCAAAAGCTGGGTTCCCAGATTGCCCGACTGGGATACCAGCGCAGTCGATCCCGGTTTTGGCCGCACATGGGTTCCCGTGCAATAAAGTATGTCATGAGGGTTGCATATTCCCATCGTGTTGGGGCCCAAGATCAGAATCCCCGCTTCTCTGGCCGCCTTGACCAGTTGCTTTTCCAGCAGTTTGCCCTTTTCTCCGGTTTCACCGAAACCGGAGGTGATGAGCAGCATGTTCTTGATGGATTTTTGTTTCATCTCCGGGATCAGGTCGAGAACCGCGGCGGCGGGTACGGTAACTACAGCTAGATCAACTGTTCCGGGGATATCGAGAAGCGATTTGTAAACCTGCCGTCCCGCGATGAGGCCGCCCTTAGAATTGACCAGGTAAATGCTGCCCTGGAAATTGCCGGCCACTGCATTAGTGAATAGCATATTGCCCCACTTTCCGAAAGACGCGGAGGCCCCCACGAAGGCAATGGATCGGGGATAGAATAGATTGCGGATGGCCCGCGGGTCCACCGGTTGTCGCTCTTCCGGAGGTTCCGGGGAATCGCCCAGCACTACCAGGGCATCGACCGCGGTCACCGTGCCGTCCGGTCCGACCAAAAGTGGATTGATGTCCACCTCGGCGATACGGTTTTCTTCCATGCCCAGTTTTGAGAGACCCAGGAGCGTGGCAATGATGGCTCTTCTATCAACCGCCGGTTCGCCGCGAAACGCTCCCAGGAGGCCTTTGGCATGGATCTCATCGATCATCTGCGCGGCCTGTGATTCGTCTATCGGCGCCACAGCGAAAACCACATCATCCAGCGCTTCCGTAAGAATGCCGCCCAACCCGAAAATTACCACCGGCCCAAACTGGGGGTCCCGAAACAGGCCGGCCAAAAACTCCCGCTTCCCCTGGAGCATGGGCTGCAGGATGAAGCCTTCCAGATCTTGCCCCGCAACGGCCTCAATCTCCCGGAGAGCCGTCTTTAGCTCGTCTTGGCTTTTAATGTTCAACCTGAGCAGTCCGCGCTCCGTCTTATGGGTAATCCGGGCGCCCATTCCTTTCAATACCAGGGGGAATCCTATGTCCCCGGACTTCTCAATGGCCTCCTGGCTTAATAATGCAACCGCCTCCCGCACTACCGGAACGCCATAGCCGGCGAGGAGCTGTTTCGCCTCCGCTTCGGTAAGCGTGCTGCGACCATCCTTTATTGCCTTTTCAAGCAAATTACTAACCATAATGTCCTTTCTCTTTCATAGACGCCAGAGGAGTGCTGGAAGGGACGCTGTTAACTTATTACCAGACCGAATCTCCTTGACTCATAAATCTGGCGGTCCCGGGTAACCGATTTACTAATAGTGAACCTCTTGACATAAAATGGACTTTAAGCGATTCTGAAACAAGTGGCCGTGCCTTCCGTGGTTCAGGTTATACCAGATGGCATATCCGGTTAATAGCCGTCTCATCACCGTAGATATAGGAAGGTTGCCTGTTTGACAAAACAGATGAAAATGATTGGGTATCAATGGCCAGGCAAAGCAAGTGGTCCCCGCATCTTGAAGAATCTGGGCCAATCTATAAAGTAACTGATAACAATCGGCATTGCTCTCAAATATTTTTCTACGTTCAAGACGCCGAATTACGATATGGTGGACGGCGCCTGCGGCGTCTATGCGAGATCCTCTTGGCATTGGGCTTCATTAAAATTTTCTATCAGGGTTGTCAAGACCTAAGCTAATAAATTAGCAGAGCCCCCTTCACCCCCTTTCAAAAAAATACTTTCTTTCTGTATGAATTTAGCCTATTAACACCTGCAATTAGTAGGACGCGGGCAGAAAACGGAAACGGACACATCAAGCAGGTATTGCAAGGCAGGTGTTAAGATAGGATGCTTGGCGCTTTAGACCATAATAGCCTCTTGAGTAATCCCGAAAGGCGCTTTGGCTGGGGATCAAGCCGAGTAATGAGAGCCCCGGCCGAGATAATATTTGCAAAAAGCCACTCCATTTTATTTCTCTGTAGCCCTCAAGCAGCAGGATATTTTCCTCCCCTTACGGATTCTTCCGCTATATCTGCCCGAAGATCAGTTTTTTCCGCCGTCGTTCAACCGGCAATCAATAAAAGAGGCAAAAATATTAACCAAAAAACCAGCCAATCCCTGCCCGGGCCGCGGGGAGATCCAAAAGGCTTTCCCGGCCGGGACGATCTGCCGCCGGGTGGCAGCTTGGCCGCTAAAACCAAATTTGGAACGTTATAGATTCCTTCAATTTAACTATTAGAGGAGCTGTGGAATGAATTTAGAAGAAGTTAAAAACGTAATCCAGGGATATCGGCCCTACGGCGCCGATATCAAGGAGACCAGGCCCTACTCTCCCTGCCGGGCGGCCTGCCCGGCGAGTACGGATGTACAGGCTTATGTAGGGTTGATTGCCCAGGGCCGGTATAATGAGGCCTTCGATGTAATCACCGCTGTTAATCCTGTGGCCTCGGTCTGCTCGCTGATTTGCCACCACCCATGCGAGCAGGAATGCAGGCGGGGTCCTATAGATGATCCGGTTGCGGTGCGCCAGCTCAAGCGGTTCGCCATTGAAAAGTCGCTCGATTACCGGCGCGGCAAACGTAAACCGATAGACAAAACACGCAATAAAAGTATCGGCGTTGTGGGCTCGGGACCTTCGGGACTTGCGGCGGCCGGCGATTTGGCAAGTTTAGGGTACAGCGTGACCATTTACGAGCGTCATCCAGTTTTGGGGGGGATGCTGGCGATGGCTATCCCGCCCTACCGTCTACCGCAGAAATCACTAAAGGAAGACCTGGATGACATCCTGGGCAAGGGGGTCGAATTCTTAACCAATTGCGAAATCGGTAAAGACATCAAACTACAAGAGCTGATCAAGAAACATGACGCCGTCCTTGTTGCCATTGGCCTGGCCCGCAGCAGGTCATTAAACATCCCCGGGGTTGAAGGTCTGGGAGTAATGCTGGCAATACCCTTCTTGGAAGATATTGCCCTGGGGAAGAAACCGGCCATCAGCGACAACGTCTTAGTTATTGGCGGCGGCAACGTGGCGATCGACGTCGCCCGGTCGGCGCGCCGTCTGGGAGCTTCTAACGTATCAATGGTGTGTCTGGAGAGCGCCGAAGAAATGCCGGCCTGGAAGTGGGAAGTGGACGAGGCGATGGAAGAGGGAATCGTCATCCATCACCGCTGGGGGCCAAAAGCTGTTCGGCGGGAAGGGGACAGGGTTCTGGGGATCGAGCTCAAGAAGGTCAATTCCGTCTTTGACCAGCAGGGTCGTTTCAATCCCTCATACGATGAGAATACAACCTCGTTCATTGCCGCTAACACCGTAATCATAACCATCGGTCAGATGTCTGATTTCAGTCTTTTAGCCGATTCTCCGGTCAAACTGGATGAACGCGGCCGTCTGCAGTGGAATTCGGCCACCCAGATGAGCAACGTGCCCGGTGTTTTTGTGGCCGGTGAAGTGATAACCGGCCCGGGCTCGGCAATTGCCGCAGTGGCCAATGGCCACCGGGCCGCCCTTGCCATGCATCTTTATCTGCAGGGCGAGAACGTGGAAGCCCTCCTGCCTGCGGAACAAAAGGCCAAGCTAAGCGACATGCCAAAGGAAGTGGCCGCCAAGGTTGCCTGTGAAAATCGTGTATCCATCAAACACCTGGCGCCGGAGGTCCGCTGTCATACTTTTGAACACTTCGAGCTTGGCTACAATGAATTGGAGGCGCTGATAGAAGCCGGGCGATGCCGGGGCTGCGGCGGCGGCGCTCTGGTGGATAGCAAGAAGTGCATGGCCTGCCTCACCTGTCAACGCATTTGCCCCTACGAGGCCCCCCTTGTCCAGGCCTACTCGGAAATCCGCCCCGACCTCTGTCAGGCCTGCGGTCTTTGCGCCCCCGAATGCCCAGCTCAGGCCATCTCCATGGTCAGCTACGATATCCGTCAATTAAGGGCCGAGATGCCCGGGCGGCTGGGAACAATTTCCCGCAGCAGAACAGAGCCCGCTATTGCGGCTTTTATGTGCACGCATCACGTGGGAGTGTCCGGCTTCAATCTGCCCGCTAATTTTCATGTCCTGCCAGTTCACTGCGTCAGCAGAGTTGATATTCTGGATATGATCTCAGCCCTGGAATATGGCGCCGATGGTGTCGCAGTGGTCAATTGCGTAAGCAGCGTCTGTAAATATAAGGACGTTGAAAACCGGGTACTGGCCAGGCTTAAACGGGCTCAGGACTTAATCGGAAGCTTGGGCCTGGAATCCGGTCGGATCGCGCTTCTTAACGCCCCGTCAAACAACGGAAATCAATACCTGCCGGTTTGCGGCGGTTTTGCGGAAAAGATCCTGCAGCTGGGATTGAGAACAGGCTGATAAACTAAGCATATCAATAAGGAGCTATGAACTATGATCGTAGGAACTCAAAAACCCCTGGAAGAAATCTGGGCAATGGTCAAGGATTTCAAGAAGGTCCTGGTTTTTGGCTGCAACACCTGTATCGCCGTCTGTCACGCCGGCGGCGAGAAGGAGGCCGAAACCATCGCCTCTTTGCTCAAAATGAAGGCCAAAATGGAAAACAGCGACCTCTTGGTGGACCACAAAGCCATCATGCGTCAATGCGAGCCGGAGTACTTCGCGCCAATTATGGAGGAAATCCGCAAGTATGATCTGGTGCTCTCCAGCGCCTGCGGCGTAGGAGTAAATTATATGTCCGGAATAATTGGAAATATTCCCATTTATCCGGCCGTCAACACTTCGTTTTACGGCGCTGTCGCGGAAGCTGGCCTGTTTGTGGAATTATGCGCCGGCTGCGGTAACTGCATCATCAATCTGACCGGTGGCATCTGTCCCATTGCCCGCTGCGCCAAGACCCTCATGAACGGCCCCTGCGGCGGTACCAACAAGGGTAAGTGTGAAATCAGCGAGGAAGTCGACTGCGCCTGGTTCCTCATTGTCGAGCGGATGAAACAGCTAGGCAGTCTCGAAAAATTGTCGGACATTCAACCGCCGCGCAACTGGTCCACCGCCCGTGACGGAGGGCCGCGCAAACTTTCCCTCGAGCATCTTCGCCAGTACGAAAAGCAGGAATCAGAAAAGTCTGAGCTTCCAGGAGGTAAAGCATTATGAAAGCTGCAAGTAATCTACAGCAAGTGATAATGAGCGGCCAGCCGGCTGTGACCGCCGAGCTTGGACCGCCAATGAGCGCTGATGGAACGGAAATCATCCATAAGGCGCATCTGCTTAAAGGTTTTTGTGACGCCGCAAATATTACCGATTGTCAAACCGCCGTGGTCAGAATTTCCAGTATTGCCGGGGCGGTCATGGCGGTAAGGGAGGGACTGGAGCCGGTGATGCAGATGACCTGCCGGGACCGCAACCGGATCGCAATCCAGGCGGACCTGCTGGGCGCTCATGCGTTGGGCTTGAGAAATTGTCTTTGCATCGCGGGCGACCATCAGAAATTCAGCGCCGCCGGAAGGCTCAAGGGGCATCCCGGAGCAAAAAATGTCTATGATGTCGACACGGTACAGCTCGTCGGCATCTTAAAGAAGATGCGGGATGAAGGGCTCCAGCAGGGCGGCGACAAGCTGGAAGTGGCGCCCAAATTTTTTATCGGTGCATCCTGGACGCCCGGCGGCGAGCCGCTCGATTTTAGGGTTATCAATCTCAAGAAGAAGGTGGATGCGGGCGCTGATTTTATTCAAACCCAGGGTATTTTTGATATCGAAATATTCAAGTCTCAAATGAGGGAGATAACAAAACTTGGCCTTCATGAGAGGACCGCCATCTTAGGCGGGGTCATCGTGCCGCGTTCAGCCATGATGCTCAAATACATGGATTCTTCCGTCGCCGGTGTCTCAGTGCCACAGGCGCTCATCGATCGGATGGTCAAGGCCAGACAGGCGGCCGGCGACGACAAGCAAAAGGCCAAGGAACTGCAGGAGGAAGAGGGTATTAGGATAGCGGTCGAACTTATTCAGCAGGTGCTGGAGATCCCCGGTATCAAGGGGGTCCACATCCAGGCTATCGAATGGGAAAGCGCAATGGGAAAGATAGTCAAGATGGCAGGTCTTTACCCGCGACCGTCTTTTTCTTGAGTAGGTAAGGCCGGACGATTACGGGACAGCAGTCAGAGGAAATCAAACATGCTGTCCCGTTTTTCGTGATTTTTTGCCTACGACTGCAGGACCAAATTTTACTGTTGACAGCGGTTGCCGAAAAATATAAGAGTCAAATCAGATTTCAAGCCCTTCTAATCACTGCTACCTCGTATTGTCTTCTTATTTGGCGGCGTTCAAAAAATATAAACAAGCAAGGAGTCCGGCAATGTACGTTAAAGACATTATGACCACAAACGTAGTGACCATTCCCAGCAATATGTCGATTGCGGATGCCAAAAGAATCATGAAGGCGCATAAATTTCGACGGCTGCCGGTGGTGGACAAGGGAAAACTGGTGGGCATGGTAACGGAACACCGCCTTGAGCAGGTTTCCCCTTCCAAGAGCACCTCCCTGACCGTTTGGGAGATAGGCTATCTTCTGGAAAAGACGACCGTCAAGGAAATAATGGAAAAGACCGTTATTACCGCAAGCCCGGATATGACGGTTGAGGAGGCGCTGGCGGTCGCCCAGAATAACCGGGTCGGAGCAGTGGTCATTGTTGACGCGGGAAACGTGGTTGGAATCGTGACCACCAATGACTTCTTCTATAAAATAGCCAACAAAATTTTAGGCATTGGGGAGCCCGGCGTCCGCATTGAGGTCATCAACGGCGGAGAAGGCCCTGCCCTGGAGGAAGTCATCTCGCTTACAAACAAGAACAATTTAAAGATCACCACTATGCATATTATCGCCCCTCCCGAAAAAGAACAGAAGGACGTGGTGGTTCATGTCGAGAGTAACAACACGGAAAAACTGGTGGAGGAACTCAAGGCCCGGGGTTATGGCGTATCCGTCCGGAAGAGATGACGCTGTCGTAAAGAGTCGGGAAAACGAAAGTTTCAGGACGGCTTTGTAAAAAGTTCGCGGGCAAGGCGCGCTAAATCCCTAGCTACTCAAGACGTCAGTCCTTTTCCGTAAGCTGACGGCAGTTCGTGTCCCTGGTAAAAAACAGCAGGATAAAAGCCATAACCGACGCTATTATCATCAGGATAAATCCATACCGGTAGGCAGCAAGGTCATAAATCCTTACTCCGTGCACCGTTTCGCCTTGCCAGCTCAGATCCAGAATAAGACCCACAGCGGGCTGCAGAAGCATCGGCCCCATCATGACCCCGGCGTTACACGCCCCGGAAGATGTTCCGGCCAGGAAGTGGGGAACTGATTCCCTCAGGAAGGCAAAGCCCAGCACCATGGCTCCGGAGAAAAACCCAATGAGCACGACCAGCAATATCAGCAGAGAAATTGGCAGTCCGGGGACAAACAGAACAATCGCCCAGCCCGCGGCCGCCACACCCGCGCCGATGAGATAGACCGCCTTTCTTCGACCCAGCCGGTCGGATAGCGCTCCCATGCATGGCCCCCCCAAAGCCCAGGCTATAAGCAGCGATGAAGTTATCGCCGCTGCTTCGGTGGGAGTAAGCCCGTAATGGGTGGCAAGAAAAGGCACCCCCCAAAGACCGGTAAAGGTAAGAAGGGGCCCCACGATGCCGCTGGGGGCAATAACAAGCAGCCAGGCGTTACGATACCTAAATATCGTTCGAAGCCCTGCCACGAAGCCGGGATGGCCAACTGCCGCGGATAAAGACGGGCTGGCCGCAAAATAAGTCTGGTACCCTCTTTCCCGGGGGTCATCTCGCACCAGAAGCCAGATGAAGCCGGTCAGAATGAAGGTGACTAGCGCGGACGAAAGGAAAACGGCGCGCCAGCCGAAAGAATCAACCAGCATCCGTAGCGGTACCCCGGCTGTTACCGCCCCAAGAACGCCTAAACAAAGCGCAATACCCGTGACCGTCGCAAAGCGGGAGGAAGGGAACCAGTGGGCGGCCAGCGTCAGCATGGCCACCCAGGCGACAGCCACTGACCCCCCGATCAGTAATCGCCCCAGATTGGCCATATGAATACTGGTCGCCAGGGCAAAAATAAATATCCCCAAAGACGCAACCAGGGAGCCCGCGGTGAGAAGCTTGCGGGGGCTCCAGCGATCGGCAATGATGCCGGTTGGTATCTGCATGGCCACATAGCTGTAGAAGTAAAAGGCTGACAGATGCCCCATCGCGGCGGCGCCGATTTGAAAATCCGCCATCAGGAGGTCGGTCATTACCGCTGGCGCCACGCGCTGGTAAAAACCTGTAACATACAAAGCCGCGCCCAGACCCCAGACCAGCCAGGCCAGATGTGCCGGCGGGTAGGTCGTTATTTTGTCGCTCATTTAACCTTATGTTCCTTCCGTGATTGTTTCTTCCGCCGAAATCGACGTTTCGTCATTCATTGACGCACTCGCAAAAAGTCGTAAAACGTAAATATTAGGACGGCTTTGTAAAAAGTTTCGCGCAAGGCGCGCAAATCACGAGGACTCAAGGCGTGTTTAGAGTACGCCCTGAGTGACGAGGGATGCAGCGCAACGTAAGCATCCAGGCTTTTTACGAAGCCGTCATTCCTTGAGCCGGGGGTCCAGGGTATCCCTGATCCCCTCTCCCAGCAGGTTGTACCCCAGGACGGTGATGAGAATGGCCAGGCCGGGGTAAAGGGAAAGCCACCAGGAGATATCTATATTGTCTTTCCCCGCAGTGAGAATATTGCCCCAACTGGGCGTAGGCGGCTGGACGCCGATACCAAGAAAGCTGAGGGCCGATTCGGTCAGGATCGCCCCCGCAACTCCCAGGGTGGCTGTCACCAGCACCGAGGCCAGGGCGTTGGGCAGAATATGGATAAAGATGATTCTGAAATCATTGGCCCCCAGCGTCCGGGCAGCCTGAACGAAATCCCTTTCACGCAGGGAGACGAAATCGGCCCGGACCAGCCGGGTAATACCCATCCAGCCGGTGAGGCCGATGATGATCATTATGTTCCAAATCGAAGGCTCTAGAAAGGCAATCACCGCCAAGATTAGAAAAAAGGTGGGGAAACAGAGCATGATGTCCACCAGCCGCATGATCATGGCATCCACCCAGCCGCGATAATAGCCGGAAATGGCGCCCAGTATTGTGCCGATCAGGACGGCGATACCGGTGGCGACAAATCCCACCTGGAGAGAAATTCTGCTGCCCCAGATCATCCTGCTTAAGACATCGCGCCCCAGTTGGTCGGTTCCGAAAAGATGATCAGGCGAAGGAGGCAGAAGCATCTTCCCTAAGTTTATATCATTGGGATCATACGGAGACATCCACGGCGCCAGCAAAGAAACCACAAAGAGAGCCAAAACGATAATGCCACCCGCCACAGCCATTTTATTTGCGGCAAATCTGCCGATAAGCTCACTTCTTCTCATAATAGCAATCCAAATGGCGTCAAGTTCATTCTCATGATTGTCGAATTCGCGGATCGGCCAGGGCGTAAGAAACATCAGCAAGCAGGTTCCCAATCAGGGTCAGCACCGCCCCAACAAAAAGTATTCCCATGATCACCGGATAATCCCTGGACATAACCGACATGTAGAATAGCTGGCCCATGCCGGGAATCGCGAAAATCGTCTCGAAAATGACGCTGCCGCCGATCAGCCCGGGCACAGACAGGCCCATGATTGTTATTACCGGCAAAAGCGCGTTGCGCAGCGCATGTTTATATATCACCAGCCTTTCGCTTAGGCCCTTTGCTCGGGCGGTCATGATATAGTCCTGACGGATCACCTCCAGCATATTGGCCCGCATGTAACGCGAAATCCCCGCCAGACCACCAAAGGCGGAGATAAAAACCGGCAGGATGAGATGCTTGAGCAAATCCAGCAGGGCGGCGACCGGCGCCATATACTCATAATTGAGCGACCTAAGTCCGGAAATGGGCAGCCATCCCAGATGAATGCCGAAAAATATCATGAGGAGCAGGGCCAGCCAGAAACTTGGCGTGGCGAAACCGGCAAATACAAAGAGGGTGGTTGCCTTATCGAACCAGGAGTTCTGATGGACAGCCGAAAGGACTCCTATGGGAATGGCAATGGCCATGATTAGAAAAAGCGACAGACAGTTGATCAGGATGGTAATTGGTAGCCGCTCGAGAATCTTGTCCGCCACCGGCCGCTGGTCAGGCATGAATGACCGGCCCAGATCCAGGACAACCAGTCGCTTCAACCAGGACAGATACTGGACATGAAGGGGCTTGTCCAGTTCATACAACGCCCGGAGACGCTCTTGCAACTCCACCGAGGATTTCGGGTTCATCTGAGTCTGGATATCAGTAGGAGAACCCGGGGCCAGACGCATAACGGCAAAACAGATTACGGTTATCCCTAAAAGGAGAGGAATCATGAAAAGGAGCCGCTTGCCGATGTACCTGATCATGGCAAGTCCGCCAGCGTCAACGGCATTGAGGAGGACGGGAGAAAGACCGCTGCGTTGTTCAAATTTCGATAGGCGGCCAGTGACCGATAGAGCCGCTCTTTGGAATGGGCCTCAAGAGTAACAACCGGTGAGCATTTTCGGGCGGCCAGACTCGCCAGGAGATCGGCAAAGGGGAAATTCCCCTCGCCAATGGGAAGATGCAGATCCTGCGACCCGTCATTGTCATGAAGGTGCAATTGGCCGAGATAGCCGCCCAGCTGGTCCAGCCACTGCACAAGCGGAGTGCGCGAGAAAACGTTAAAATGTCCTGTATCCAGGCAGAAACGGACTTGTTGCGAATCGAGGGTGCTCAAAAGCAGGTAAAGATGATGGGGATCCTTTTCATAAACATTTTCGAGCGAGATGACAGTATCCATCTCCTGGGCTAGACGGGCAAAGTGTCGCCAGGTGTCCAGGCTGTTGTCGAGCCACCGCTGTTCCGTGCCCGTGTAATATTTGGCATCGAAAGAGGGATGACAAACCACCCTTGCCGGCTGGAAATAGGGCACCAGGTCAAATAGCTGGGAGAGACGGTCTTTGGTCGCCTGACGGATGACAGGATCCAATCCTCCGGGACGCAGATCCAGAAAGGGGGCGTGGAAGGTAACTCTCCGCCCTGCATCCTTCAGACGCTGAGCCACCGCAATAAAATCCTCTCTTTTCGCCTCATCCAGAGTTGTATGATTGAAACCAATCTCCGGGTTTAATCCCTCAGCAATCACCATTGGCAGGTAATCATCTTTCAATAGGCCAAAAGGCACGTGCACCTGAGGATTTTCTTCTTGCTCGCCCATAATCTCCCACTCTTAAAAGTATCGGCGTAACTACGGCGCGATTGTCTAGCACAATGGGGCATTTTAAACAATTCTCTTCTTCAGGCGCTGCCTACAATTTCTCTTCCACCGACCGGACCTTGCCCTCCAACCGGCCGCCCTTCCCTTCCCGATAATCGGCCTTCATGTTGATATAAATCCGGCGCGAATCTTTCCTCAGTTCTTCCAGACAGCAATTAACTACCGCCATCACTTCAGGCCATTCCCCCTCAATACAGGTTCCCATGGGACCAAGCTTATGAGGGAGGCCGCTTTCCTTGATAATCTTTACCGCACGGGAAACGTAGGGGCTAAAACTGGAACCCTTATCCATCGGAAAAATAGATAGTTCGACAATAACGCTCATAAAAACCCCCTTAAAAAACCTCAGATTTTAGCTACGCTAACGGGTATGCAAGTACAATGAAAACAAGCTGATTGTCAATATCAGAAATTTTTCATCCTTGACAGCGGCGCAATAATTTCGTATAGTTCCATCAAGTTTAAAACACTTCTAAGAAAGGGGGCGTCACGGTTTCGACGGGGATAGTGAAGCTTCAGCAGCGTACCGAGGTTCCTACAGGCCTCGTTAAACAGGTAGGAAAACATAATCGCAGACAACTACGATTACGCTTTAGCCGCTTAGACGGCTAACGTCTCCCTGGCATTGCCTGTCGTGTCAGATGGGGGCGTCAAACAGACAGGAAAGCCTCCCGGTCCCGCCTGGTGACCGGTGGGTTAAATCTACAGGCTAGGGTCCGGCAAATCCTGCCCCTTTGGGAGCTGCGGGAACCGAAATCTAAAACAGGGGCTACGTACGTAGAAACTGCAGTGGAATGTTTTCGGACGCGGGTTCGACTCCCGCCGCCTCCACCATAAAAAACGAATGATATTATGTAGTTAGGTCTTTTAAAGACAGACAGTAAATAGACAGTAAACTTGATTTTCACTTCTTATTTTCTACAAAAAATCCAAATCCATACTACATCTACATCTACCCAACTACCCCCCTACACCTGCTCCCGATCCCTTCTTGAAGTATAGAAGGTTTGCGGTTAAACAGAGCCGGTCCAGGAAAACTGGACAGTTGTCAATGATCGGTGCTATAGAGCCATCCCCCCTATTTGTCCGAATTGTCCGGTTTGTCAACAACGTCCCTATTTGTCCCTATTTGTCCACGTCCCTATTTGTCCCGCAGATTTCCCAATATTTGCAGAACATAGAGCGCTTCCGGAAGCCCTATCTTCCCATTGCCTGCAACAACGGCTTCCTTTTGGATTGTGGCGGGAGAAAGACCGGCAACCACCTCTAGGGCGAGGATCGCATCGGCAAGGGTAATATTCCCGTCACCGTCAATGTCACCCATAATTGTGGTTGCTCCTTCATAATTAAATGCCCATGATGCTACAATACCTTCTTTGCCAGCTTGATCTCTGGCCTTTACGGATAATATGTTTGCTCCCTCAAGTAATCTGCTTTTCGCAAATGTTTTGCTGGTATCACCAGTAAAGGCACTCCATTCATTATTGTTAAGCTTAAAAGAATAAACAACGTTGTTCGCAGCTGTAAGTTTAACATTATCAATAGCAGACCACTCAAATACTGGATCCGCACTAGCACGAGTAACCAAGGTTCCATCGTCCGGCCCGGATACTTTAGTTACCAAAGGTCCCAGGGAAAGATTATCATTAATCATCTGAAGGAAATCGCGAGCAGACCACCAGTTGTTGCCGTGCGGTCCGGCCCAGTGTATATGGGTCGTAGCTGTCTTAACGTTTGAATTGTTCTGAAGGGCGAGTCCTAATAAGATAGAAACTATCGGAGAGATATCCCGGTCATGCATACCGTAGCCCACAAGCCAGTGGGGAGCAACGGTTGATTGTCCCTTACGGGAGCCTGCAATCCACACAAAGGGATCCAGCATATCCCGCTGCGAGGAGAGCATACCACCAAGGTCGGCGTAGTAGTCGTCCCAATTATCCCAGTTGTGCAAGAATTCATGCACGGCCTTAGACATCATGGCTGTAGAATTCGTTTCCGCAGCTATATTGTTTGCATCACTGGTTCTGGCGACGGCACCCACCGGTGTACCTGTATATTTATCGCCGGAAGTGAAATACAAATCAAAGGCCATTTTGTTCGGGAAACCCCATCCTTGCTGGTAGTCACCGAAAAAGTTGTCCTGAGAACCCCATCTACAGAACGCCGGGGCTGCCCTTTGCGTCGTTCCTGCGCCCGCAGCTCTCCACGTATAGTAGAAATAAGCGTCAAGGTTCACGCCATTGGGTCTGCCGTTTGCGTCAAAGGAAATCCAATTCAAATAATCAGGCGCTGCCATAGCCCCGGCCTTGAGACCGCCCCATGGAAAAATTTGACGGTCTGCATGGTTTATCCAATTTCTCATGACCGTCTCAGACTGTGGCGTTGGCATATTGTTCTGCAAACCATCAGCGGCCCTTTGCAGATTTTGCACTAAAACTTGCTGCATATAGTTCAGGAAAGTCCCGCCCCTGTTTAATGTAGCGGGGTCAAAGGTGGCGGTAACAGGCGCACCGTTCCACGTAAGGCCCAGCTCAGCAAGATAGGGTCCAAACTCCTTTCCGAACCATCTGTCGTTGGCAAGATGTCCCAAGGTCGCCCCTCTTTCGGTAAGCGACGGAGGGGATTGATTAGTGGGAATTGCCCAAGTGTGGGCTGCCGCATTGTCAGAGTCTGCGTTATTGCCGCCCTTAGGCATATTCTCGTACCTGTTAAGCCCGATGTATCTCGCCTGACCCCAGCCCCAGGAGTTTGCCGGATCGGCTACTCTCGGCCCGTTAATCATGGCGGAGGTATACACCGCCCAGACATCGTCTCTGAATTGGCTTGAAAAGTGATCCAGGTCGTCCCAGAAGTGCATATAGTATGTATTACGGTCATCTTGAAGTCCTGAGCCTTGGGGTCCTGTCATTGTATGCGCAGCCTTTGTGGTGCCTGCGGGTAAACGCCGTTCCAAGGGGATAATCGGATCCGGTCGACCGCCGGCTGCCGCATTGTCAAAGGATATGCCGACCGCACCAAGGGCATGGAGATAGGGGTAGAAGTCGGGTGCATTTCCGCTGGCACCTATAGCCGCTACAAGGCCTCCGCCGCCGCTATGCCCGTGTATGACGATTCTTT
>JBBIRO010000042.1:0-28436 GCA_037441775.1 Syntrophobacterales bacterium | reverse complement strand
CGTGACCGGAGGGGATTGGGCAATAGTACGTTTTTACGAACCGGCAAGCAGTCATAAAAACGTAATTTACAGGACGGCCTTGTAAAAAGGCAGCCGGCAAGGCGCGCAAATTACGGAAACAGAGAAGGGCGGGTACGCAGCCCGCCACAGCCGAGTACATCGCAGCCGGACGTTTTGCGCAGCCGTCAATATTCAATGCCAGCGCGGTCTTTTATCCCGGCGTTGTAGTGATGTTTGATCTCCCGGACCTCGCTTACCGTATCGGCCAGTTCGATCAATTCGGGCGGGGCGTAGCGGCCGGTCAGTACCAGATCCAGGCGGGCCGGTTTCGATCTCACAAGCTCGATTACGTCATTAAGTGGGATTAACTTGAAATCCAGGGCCACATTAATTTCGTCGAGAATTATCATGTCATGCTGGCCGTCTGCTATCGCCTTTCGCGCTGAATCGAGACCCCTCATGGCCATCTCGCAGTCGATTGGAGCCGGATTGTTACGCATGACAAAGCTGTCGAGGCCGGCCATCTGTATTGTCAGGTCGGGGAGATAGGCTTCGGCCGCCAGGTATTCGCCGTATTTACGGCCCTTCATGAATTGAATCGCCAGGACTTTGGCTCCGTGGCCAATGGCCCGCAGGGCAAGCCCAAAGGCGGCGGTGGTCTTGCCCTTGCCGTTTCCGGTTATAACCACTACCAGACCCTTCCGGTCGTGATGGAAGTTTCCTCCAGCAGTTGAAATCATATCCCTATTCGTTTCTTTATTGCGGCGCCATGATTTTACTTTCCGTCCCCGCCGGGAAATATCTTGCGGCAATTTCCTCAGCCAGGCTGTAGGGATCCGCTTCTTTCCTCATGATTAGGCCGATCATGGCCTCCAGCTTGCCATCACGAGCCAGATCGCGCATAACCGGTTCGATCAGCACGGCCTGAAGGGCGTCATTTAACTTGAGGATGCTTTTGCGTTTCAGCCGGCTTTCCATAAGTTCGCTTCCCGCCATCAGTTGGTAATGGCTGTCCACGGACTGCTGTAAAATGGTGATCCGTTCCCGAAAGGATGTCGGCTCAAAAAAATTTTCCACCTCCAGGATCGGCGGTCTCCAGCCCCCGGGGAATTCGCGGGCCAGATCCAGCATGGCCGAGACAATTCCGTGCAGTTGTTTGGCGCCCTCCCTGTCCGCCTTATTGATTACGAAAATATCCGCGATCTCCATGATCCCCGCCTTCATTGCCTGAATGTCATCCCCCATTCCCGGAACCAAGATCACGATCACCGTGTGGGCATGGTTGATGATCTCCACTTCCTGTTGACCGGTTCCAACGGTCTCGATCAGGATGATATCCTTCCCCATTGCATCGAGCACATGGATGGCGTCGCCTACCGCATGGGAAAGCCCTCCCAGGGAACCTCGCGTGGCCAGGGAGCGGATAAAAACGCCGGCATCCTCCGCGTGGCGCTGCATCCTGATCCGATCCCCCAGGATGGCCCCGCCGGTGAAGGGACTTGTGGGATCGACGGCCAGTACGCCCACCGTTTTACCCAGCTTGCGGTAGGACTCGATCAGGGCATCGGCAATGGTGCTCTTGCCTGCTCCGGGAGAGCCGGTGATGCCGATTATATGGGCGCGGCCGGTGTGGGGGAAGATGCGCCTCAGCGTTGTTGTGGCGGCCGGCATCCGATCTTCCAGGGCGCGAATAAGCCTGGAGGCGGTGCGGACATCGCCAGCGATAATTTTTGCGGCCCTTTCCCGCTCATCCAACTCGCTACTCATTTTTGCTGCCGGTTTTGACATTTTCCTGTATCCAGGCGACTATTGATTCCAGGGATGCCCCGGGGGTAAAAATTGCTTTTATCCCGGCCTGATATAAGGACGGAAAATCATGTTCGGGGATGATCCCGCCGCCGATTACCACTATGTCGTCCGCCCCCTGCTCTCTCAGCAGTTCCACTACTCGAGCAAAGAGGAAGCGGTGAGCTCCGGAAAGACAACTGAGCCCTACCAGATCCACGTCCTCCTGAATCGCCGCCGACGCTATCTGCTCCGGGGTCTGGTGGCAGCCGGTATATATCACTTCAAAGCCGGCGTCACGAAAATACCGGCTTAGAATTCGGGCGCCGCGGTCATGGCCGTCTAAGCCCGGCTTGGCAACCATTATTCGGATCTTTTCGCGCTCATCCATATGTCAACTCTCATGACAATCAAAAAAGTCCGGGGTCAAGATATTCACCGTAAACTTCCCGATAGACGTCGCAAATTTCCCCTATGCTGGCCAGGTTTTTTACCGCCGCGATGCAAGCGGGCATCACGTTGTCGCCGCGCTTACAGGCATCCTTCAACTCCTGGAGACTTGTTTTCACGGCCTTCCAGTCGCGTCTTCTGCGCACCTCATTGAGACGCTCTATCTGCTCTTCCTCCACCTGCTCGTCGATTTGCAGTAGCGGAACCTTTTGTTCCTCCCTGGCTACGTACTTATTTACCCCCACCTGGGTTTTTTCCCGTGAGTCGAGCTGCAATTGAAAATTATAGGCGGCATCGGCAATCTCCATCTGTGGATACCCCCTTTTAATGGCCGCGATCATGCCTCCCATCTGATCAATCTTTTCGATGTATTCCCAGGCCTTCGCTTCCATTTCGCAAGTAAGGGCTTCGATGAAATAGGAGCCGGCCAGGGGATCGATGGTATTGACAACGCCACTTTCTTCAGCGATGATCTGCTGGGTTCTCAAGGCGATAGTCGCCGCCTCCTCCGACGGCAGGCAGAGCACCTCGTCAAATGAATTAGTATGGAGCGACTGGGTTCCTCCCAGAACGGCGGCCAGCGCCTCAATGGCGGTTCGGGTAATATTGTTCAGCGGCTGCTGGGCGGTAAGCGAACAGCCTGCCGTTTGCGTGTGAAAACGCAGCCATAAGGAGCGGGGATTTTTCGCCTTGAACCGGTCCCGCATGATCCTGGCCCACATCCGCCGGGCCGCCCTCATCTTGCAGATCTCCTCAAAGAAGTCGATATGGGAGTTGAAGAAAAAAGAAAGCCGGGGGGCGAATTCATCAACATCCAGCCCCTTGCGACGGATCACGTCTTCAACGTATTCGATGCCATCGCGCAGGGTGAAGGCAAGTTCCTGGATGGCCGTGGATCCGGCCTCCCGGATATGGTAGCCGCTAATACTGATAGGATTCCAGCGGGGCACGTATTTAGTGCCGAATTCAATGGTATCGCTGATCAGTTTTACCGATGGCTCGGGGGGACACATAAAGGTTTTTTGCGCTATGAATTCTTTGAGCATGTCATTCTGGATGGTTCCGCCGATTTTCCAAGCGGGCACTCCGGTGGCTTCGGCGGCGGCGATATACATCGCCCAAAGCACGGTCGCCGGCGGATTGATTGTCATCGATGTCGTTACCTGGTCGATCGGGATTCCCGCAACCAGGGTCATCATATCATCTAAGGTATCGATAGCCACCCCGCACTTGCCGCACTCCCCCCGGGCTCTGGGAGAGTCAGTGTCGTAACCCATCAGAGTCGGGAAATCAAAGGCGGTGCTTAGGCCCGTGTTTCCCTCCCGGAGCAAGAGGCGCCAGCGCTGGTTGGTATCCCGGGCGCTGCCCAGGCCGGAAAACATTCTGAAGGTCCAATATTTTGAGCGATAACCGGTAATCTGATGCCCTCTCAGGTAGGGAAAATTACCCGGAACGCCTATATCTCTGGCAAAATCGAGGGTTTCGATATCCTGGGGGCCGTAGAGGCGCTTTATATCAAAGTCGGACTGGGTGGTAAAACGGGTTTTCTGTTCAGGGTTGTCCTTGATGGCGCCGGCAAGTTCCCTTTCCCACTTTTCCGTCAACTCACTGGATACTGTTGGTGTTTCTTTCGAAAAGTACATAAAGCCCCTAGCGCCACTTGAGACTATTTCTCGCATCCGTACCGTGCAATGTTGCTTTGGATGACATTTCTGACCCGCTCGATGAGTTCATCTTTATTTTCAACGTTGTACCCCGCCACATCAATTGGCCGGTCTATTACCAGGGTGACCTTTCCGGGGCGAACCCTTAATGACCGCCGCGGCATGATTTCCATCGTACCGATAAGCGTTACCGGCACAATCGGCGCCCCCGATTTTATTGCCAGGTGAAAAGTCCCGGATTTGAAGGGTTTAAGCTTGCCATCCTTACTTCTTGTTCCCTCGGGGAAGGTCATTACCGAGCGGCCCTGGCGGATCTTTGCCGCCGCTTCATCCAGGCTTTGCATTGCCCGCTGATGGTCCTGGCGGTCGATTTCAATATATCCCGCCCTTCTCATCGCGGAGCCGAAAACGGGGATACGAAAAAGCTCTTTCTTGGCAATCCAGCGGAATTGACCGGGGATGTGGGCGAGAGCAACCAGGATGTCAAAGTCGCTTTGATGATTGCACATGAAGACCCGAGGTTTTCTCGCAAGAACGTTCTGCTCCCCAACTACGGTAACCTTCGTGCTGGAGAGACGCAGCAGGATCTTTGCCCATAGTCTGGCAATTTTGTGAATCCTGTCTTCACCCGGATAAATGAGTGGAAGGAGGATACATACAAGAGATATGTAGGCGGTGACGGCGACACCGATTGTAACTAGCAGGGCTGATCGCAGCATGTGGCCTCACTTAAGGTAGATAAACGTTAGTTGGCTAATTGATGACGACTTCGTAAAAAGTCAAAAACCACTTCTGCCGTGCTGGTCCTTACCCATAAGTCCCGCTAAACACCAAAGCGGGGAGAAAAACAGGCTCGATTATGAGGGGTTGCGCAAATAATAAACGACCGGCCACATTTTTTGCCCCCTCATCCCCCTCTTTGGAAAAAAGTGGCATGAGGGGAGATTTTTTGACGCTGACCGCCTTCAAAAGGTTAATATTGGATATTTTTTACATCGCCACATTGGTTTAGTCAATAGGTATCTAATTTTGAAAAAATACTTGACAAGGCAAAAAAGCCGTCATAATGTACTTGCCGAAACTATGTTTCACGCAGTGAACCTTTCGGGGAACCCAACATGAGTTTAAATCATTGTAGTTATCCTGTATAGTCGTATTAGTACATCCAATGAGAAGGAGGTGGAGTGTATGGAAGTCGCCAGGGATGTCATGATCAAGGTCATCAATGACCGCAGAAGTATCAGAAACTACACGGCGGAAAAGGTTTCCGAAGAGGACCTGTTGGTTATTCTCGAAAGCGCCCGCCAGGCACCGTCCGGCGAAAACGCCCAGCCCTGGCGCTACATTGTCGTTAGGGACAAAAAAAACATGAAGTTTCTGTCCGATCTCTCTCGCCGCGGGAGCGGCCGCCGCTTTACCGGCGAGTTTTTGAGCAAACAGATGCAGGAAAGATTCAAGACCCTGGATGATCCGGCCAAAAAAGAAGCCGCCTACAAGAAGCTCACCTCCGGCGATGTTTCCGCATTTGTCAACGAGGCCGATGTCAATCTGATAGTGTTTGGGAAGAAAAATGTCTGGGACTGTCCCTTTGATCTGTCCGCGGCGATTGAGAATATATTGCTTGCGGTAACCGCCTTGGGACTGGGCGCCTGCTGGGTGGTGGCTCCCTGCATGGATGTCCGGGACGAGAAACTCTTAAACGAATATTTCGGCATCAGCGATGAATACAAGAGCGTCAGCATCATTTCCATCGGTCATCCCTCCCGCATCCCCAATCCCCGGCCGCGGATACCTTTGGAGGAACTGGTGTTCAATGAAAAGTTCGGGGAGTATTACTACCCCAAGAAGAATGCTTAAGCGGGAGGATGTAACCATGTGTGAAACGACTAAAATGATGGATTTCAAGGATACGCTGATCTTCGAATCGCAAAAGGAATTTTACGATGAACGGGGCCGCGGTGCCCGCTACCGGATGACCACCGTCGGCGTTTCATTTTTCAAAAGGGAAATCGGTGACTTGAAAGACCTCCCCGGGCTTATTGAATGGTTGCAGAAAAACGATTTCTGCCGGCAAATTAAGAAAGAGGAAGACAATCTATCCCTCGCTCTGCGGGTTGATGGCTGCTGCTTGCGGAAAATCACCGAGCAGTTTATCGCGAAAAACGGCCAGCCCTTAAGCTGTCCCATTGCTAATATAGTCATGTATTCCCTGGAGCTCAACGGCAGTCTTCCGCCGGAACTTATTCCGGTTGAGTTTGAAGGTGAAACCTGCATCGTTAAGATGGCTAAAATTTTCACCTCCGACGTTGTTAAATGAAAGGAGTGAGATTTACGTTATGAACGATAAAATCAGGAGCCTGACCGAAGTTGTCCGGGAGCTGCCGGATAAAGGGGCGGAAATCGCGCTGGGCGGCTTTGCCATTACCCGCTGTCCCATTGCCTTTGCTTGCGAATTGATCAGGCAGAAAAAAACAGATCTCACCCTGTATGAGATAATCGGTAGCATGGATGCCGATATGCTCGTCGGCGCCGGCGCCGTCAAGAAGCTTTCCTATGGCGGCGGCTCGCTCGATAGATTTGGACGGCTGGGCCGGATCAATGAGTCCATTGAAAAGGGGGCCTACGATATCCGGGAGTACAGCGCCTTTAGCATCACCCTGCGCTTTACCGCCGGGGCTTTGGGAATCCCCTTTATTCCCACCAAGACCCCACTAGGAACGGATATCATTAAAAATCTTCTCGCCAAAGAAACCGACGCCGTCATTGCCGGACACTCCCCTTTTGATAACGAAAAATACATTTTCCTGCGGGCGCTGAATCCTGAATACGCCGTAATTCATTGTCAGTATGCGGACCGGAAGGGTAACGTGATTACCGAAGGCCCCGTCTGGGATCTGGAACTGGCAAAATCCGCGAAAAAACTGATCGTCACCGTGGATCAGATTGTATCCACGGAAACGGTTAAGCGCTGCCCGGAGAAGACAATAATCCCCAGTGTCCTTACCTATGCGGTGGTGGAGGTTCCCTATGGCGCATATCCTACCTCCACGTACAAAAACTATGATTATGACGCTGATGCCTTGACCCTTTATGCCCGGGTAAACAGGAAGCAGGATGATTTTGATCAGTGGCTCAAGGAATACGTTCTGGACACGAAGGATCACAATGAGTTCTTGTTGAAAATGGCCGGCCTGGACAAATTGAACAAGATTAAGTCCGATCCGGTATTTGGATACGCGATTGGAGGTGACAGCCGTGGCAGCAAATAGATTCAGCACCAATGAACTGATGGCCGTGACCGCCTCCCGGCTCCTGCAAGACGGTCAGAACATCGTGGTCGGGTTGGGATTACCCCAGGTAGCCACCCTGCTTGCCAAAGACACCCATGCTCCCAACTTAAACATTATCTACGAAATAGGGGTCGTCAACGCGGAAGCAGTCGACCCTGGGGTAGGCCTGGCCGATCCCCGCCTGTGGTATCGCAGCGAGCATTTCACCGGATTTGTCGGGACCCTGGGACAGATCCTGCAGAAGGGTCAGGTTGATGTGGGCTTTCTCGGAGCATTGCAGATCGACAAATTCGGCAATCTCAACTCCACATTGGTGGAGGAGGAAGGCCGGATGAGGCATTTTACCGGCAGCGGCGGCGCCGCCGACATTGCCACCTATGCGAAGAATATTTTTGTTATCGCCAAACACGAAAAAAGAAAAATTGTCGAAGCCGTGGATTTTATCACGACCACCGGGTGTCTGCAGGGGTATGAAACGCGCAAAGAGGCCGGTCTGCCAGTTTGCCGCAGCATCACCGTGATCACCAACCTCTGTGTTTTTGGTCTTAAGGCCGGCAGCAACATACTGGAAGTAAAATCGCTGCATCCGGGAGTTAGCGCGGAAAGCGTCATCGAAAACACGGGTTTTGCGGTGGACATTCCCGCCGATGTTCACATTACGGGCGAGCCCGATGAAAAGGAGTTGAACCTCTTGAGAACCAAGATCGATCCGGCGCGGATGTACATCAAATAACGCCAAAGGGCGTCCGAAACCCTGCGTTTTTCGGCGATAGTTTGTCAATCGTGAGGATCTTTCAAACTAATAAGGAGGTGAGGATATGAAAAAAGACAGAGAAATAAAAGTTTTGCTGTTAATTGCCTGTTTTTTCATCCTTGGGTCGGCATTCGGGCAAGCCACCTCTGTAGTGGCGCAGCCAGTCGATGCCAACCAGGCTTGCCGCGCCCTGAACAATTTTAAGATTGATGCCTCGCAAATCGGCCTGCCTACTGGCGGGGCGGTAGTTCAAGTTGCGACGTTGGTATCGGCCGCTGCTCCAGGCAACGTAAACGGTGAATTCTGCCGGGTTTTGGGCGTGATTAGGCCGGTGGATGTCACGGCCCCGAACATCAGATTCCAGCTCAACCTGCCGTCTAATTGGAACAACAAGGCCCTGCAAATGGGCGGCGGCGGCTTCAACGGTGTCACGGTAACGGGCGAAGGCCCCTTCAGCAACCAGCCCGCCGCGGTGCCCAGACCGCTGGCGCAGGGCTATGTGACCTACGGCAGCGACAGCGGGCACGACAGCACCGTTCCTTTCGACGGTTCGTTTGCGCTAAATAACGAGGCGCTGGCGAACTTTGCCCGGCTGCAAGTCAAAAAAACCCGTGACGCGGCAATGACAATCGTCATGAAGCGCTATGGCTTGTTGCCCAAGCGCACCTACTTCGTCGGCGGTTCTCAAGGCGGCAAGGAGGCCTTCGATGCCGCGCAAAGCTATCCGGAGGATTATGACGGCATCGTGTCCATCTACCCGGCCTACAACATGACAATGATGCACATGGGATCAAACGCGTTTGCCAAGGCGCTATACGCCAACAACGGGGCGGGCTGGATAAATCCCGCTAAAGTCAAGCTGATATTCGACTCAGTAATGGCCGCCTGCGACGGACTGGACGGGGTCGTAGACGGAATTCTCAGCAATCCCCAGGGCGCTGCCTGCACTGCTCAAACCTCGAAGTTTCTGCTTAAGGCGGCCGAAAACCCGCTGCGCTGCGCCGATGGCTTGGATCAAGGCGATAAGTGCCTGTCGGACGCGCAAATCGACGCCGTCAAAGCGCTAAATTCACGTTTTGATCTTGGAATCACAATCAAGGGCGGGCTGACCAGCTACGCTAAATGGCCGATTCTTGACGGCACGAATTTCCTCCATCAGACCCTGGGGAGCGCTCCTAAATATTCAATTCCCCCCGCAGCGACGGACGCCTTCCAGCTGAGACCATCGGATGCCACCATCCGATTCCTGATTACGAGAAACCTTTCCCTGGACTCGATAAAGGATTTCAATCCGCGCGACTGGGCGTCACGCATTGTCGAGATTTCCCATCTCATTGACGCCAGCACTACCGACTTTGACGCCTTCCGCGCCAAGGGCGGTAAAGTTATCCTGGCCCACGGCACAAACGATTCTTCGATTACTCCGTACAATACGCTTGATTACTACAATCGCCTGGTTTCCCGCTACACGCAAGCCGGTTTGGACAGCTTTTTGCGTTTTTACATGATCCCTGGCTTTGGTCACGGCGTCGGCCTGTTTAATGCGCGTCTGGATTCCCTGGCGGCGCTCGACGCCTGGGTAGAAAGAGGTAACGCACCCGGCGAGCTCTTGGCCAGAGATGAGAATACCGCCGCCGCAACAGCCGCGACCAACGGTCGCACCAGGCCGGTTTGCGTCTATCCCCAATGGCCGAAATATACCGGGCCGGCTTCCAGGACGCAGGCTGAGGTGAACTCGGCCGCCAATTACACCTGTGTGCTAAATTGAATCTCAGGGAACCACCGGGGCGGCTAAATTCGACCTAACCGGCAGATAAGTAGAAGGGAGGCAAAAAAGACAGAATTAATGAGACCATCCGTGTGGACAAGGCGTATTAATGACTTTTTAATTCATATTTAACCAAGGAGGAGAAGAAATGAAAAAACAAAAAATAGTTTTACTGGCTCTAACGATTATGCTTTCTTCTTTGCTTACACTGGCCGTCTATAGTTCCGCAAGCGCGCAGGCCTATCCCAACAAGCGGGTCAATGTGATTGTCGGCTTCGCTGCCGGCGGGCCGACTGATATCATTGCCCGCGGTATTCTGCCCATTCTGCAAGAGAAAATCGGCGTCGGCATCGGGATCACCAACATGCCCGGAGCCTCCGGGGCAACCGCCGCCGATAACGTAATGCGAACCGGCAAGGACGGCTATACCCTGTTTTTCGGTTCGGAGACCATGTCGCTTTGGCAGGTGATGGACATAATGAACCTGGCACCTAAAGATTTCATTCCGGTCATGCTGGTCTCTCAGGCCATTCCGGTTTTGGCCGTGCCGCCTGATTCCAAATATAAAACCGCCGACGAACTCCTTAAGGTTGCCGTGGCCAACCCGAGACAGTTGAGGCTGGCCACCGCCGGCCCCGGGACGGTTCCCCATGTTTCGGGAATGATTCTGGATAAGGAACTGGCCGCGAAATTTACCTATGTTCCCTTCCAGGGAGGACGCCCGGCGATCACGGCAGTGATGGGCAGTCAGGTCGATGCGACGATCGAGATGATCCAGTCCATGTCCGAAAATTACAGGGCGAAACAGCTCAATATCCTGGCATCCTTCACCAACGAACCGATCAAGGGGCTGGAGGAAATTCCGGCGCTGGGCAAGCTATATCCGAAACTTGCCTCCTACCTGCCCTATGGGCCATACTTCGGCCTCTTCGTCACCAAAGATGTTCCCGCCGAGGTGGTAACGGCTCTGGAAAAGGGGATGACGGAAGCCCTCAAGGACCCCCGGTGGGTGGAATATGCGAGAAAGTTCTTCCTGCTGCCGATTGAATTAGGCGGCGCCAAAGCCAGGGATTTCATTGACAAGTGGACGTCGAAATCCACCTGGGCTGCATTTGAGGCGGGAGGTACCAAGAAGTCGCCCGCGGAATTCGGCATTCCCAAACCCTAAAGGGACCGCTTATGTTTTGGTCTGCGGCGCACGGCTCAGGGAGTCGTTGCGCCGCGGCAATAAATTAGCCAAATGAGGATATTGTACCTTGCTTAAAGTAGCTAAAGATAAATGTAACAGTGATCATCTGTGTGTTTCTGTCTGTCCCGTCGGCGCCGCCGGAGAGGATTCGGAGGGGAAAATTGTTATTGACGCCGGGCTTTGCATGGAGTGCTACGCCTGTATGAATATTTGCCCCCAGGAAGCCATTTTCGAGGAAAATGATTAGGGGAACGTAAAGGATAGGAGGTTGCGAAGGTGGGTGACTACAAGCTGCTGGGGACCATTTCCCGGGTTTTTGTCTGGCTTTTTTGCGCGGTGGCCACGGGTAATCTGCTCTATTATGTGTTTGTCCGTGATATCGTGCTTTTTTCGGTAGATTCTCCTATCGTATTCCCGGCGCTGTTGGCGGTGCTGCTGATCATTTGCCTTATTGTCGACGGCTATTCGGATCGCCGACAGTTCCAGGGCCGGCCCGCTGAAAAGTTGTCCGGCGCGGCTAAACGAGAATTTTTCGCCGTGCTCTTGCTCTTTGCCGGAACCTTGACCTATGTCCTGCTTCTTCCCAAGATCCATTTTCTGGCTAGCTCGATCATCTATATGTCGATCATAGCTTATGTTTTAAACGGCAAGACAGAGGGCGTTATTAAAAAAATCCTCAAGGCGCTTCTTTCCGCCGCAATCTTTATCCCGGTTCTCTATTATCTTTTTTCCACAATTTTTCATGTGCCATTACCGTAAAATGAGGGGGTAATCCGTGGACATTTCATTGATGCTGGTTCTCTATAATCTCGCCGGCGTGATCATCGGGCTGATCATGGGCGCCCTGCCGGGACTCACCGTGACCATGACGGCGGTGCTGGTGGTATCGCTTACCTTTGGCTGGAATATGGTGGACGCCCTGTCGTTTATTCTGGGCGCTTTTACCGGTGGCGTCATGGGCGGATCCATCTCGGCGATTGCCCTCAATATTCCCGGCACTGCGGCGGCCGTGGCGACAATTTTTGACGGTTACCCGCTCAAATTAAAGGGCGAGGCGGACAACGCCCTGGGGATAGCGCTTTTCGTAAGCTTTCTTGGTGGGCTGTTCGGCGTTTTTCTTTTGGGTATATTTGGTCCGGTACTGGGGACACTGGCCTTGAAGTTTGGCTCTCAGGAATATTTCCTCATTAGCCTGTGGGGCATCTCTCTGGTGGCGATCCTCAGTAAAGGCCACATGGTCAAGGGCTTTATCGCGGCGATCATCGGCCTTTTCATCGGGATGATCGGGATGGATCCAATCACGGGACTAATGCGCTTTACCATGGGAACCGGCTTTTTGAGCGGCGGCGTCCATTTCGTCCTGGCAATGATTGGACTGTTTGGCATGAAGGAGGTTTTCTCCCAGCTAAGCAGCAGCATGACTTTCAAGACCGATGCCCGGTATCGCCTAGGCGGGCTTCTTCCCAAACCGGCGATCATCAGAAGAATATTGCCGTCCATTTCCTGGTCGGGGCCGATCGGCTACATTATCGGGCTTTTACCTGGGACGGGCGGCGATATCGGCGCTTTAGTTTCCTATGGCTTCACCAAGCAGCTGGTTAAAAATCCCAGCCGACCTTTCGGCGAGGGGGCCTATGAGGGCGTGGCCGCACCGGAAGTGGCCAATGACTCGGCAATAGGGGGCGCCATTACCACCATGCTTATTCTGGGCATCCCGGGAGATTCGGTCACGGCGGTTATTTTGGGGGCATTTTATCTGCACGGGCTCCTGCCAGGCCCCACTTTTATGATGACCGATCCCCAGTATTTCAAAATTATTATTGTCTTTCTGGTTTTGGGAATTACTTTTTCCTATTTTTTCGGGCTTATGGGCAGCAATGTCATGCTCCGCCTGATTAACATCCCCAAAAACTACCTGCTGCCGATTATCGCCATCCTCTGCATCGTGGGCTCGTTTGCGATCCAAAACAACCTCAATGATGTCATGTTCATGCTGATATTCGGCTTGATAGGCTACGCTTTTGACAAATCGGGTTATCCGGTGAGTCCGATGGTCCTGGCGATCATCTTAGGCGGGATCATTGAGACCAGCTTCCGCCAGGCCCTCATTAACACCGGCGATATACCAGCTTTGCTATTGTCGTTGGTCACTCGGCCCTACAGCCTGGTGATCCTTATATTGATTGCGGCGAGCTTTTTCGCGCAGAAGAAGATTTTTAAGATGGGCTGAGGTCGGCAGGAGCATAAGGGCTGCCGTGTAAAATGGTCAGAAAAGCGTCTGACCGCGGGAATATTTTATACTAAAACGAGGTGATAAATATGAGCAATTGGCAGATTCCACCAGCGGGGGGCCACATGGAGCGTCCCACCGGGGTGTACTACCAGACTATGAACATGACGGAAATTAACGACCGGCTTAAGAAAAACGACCTGATCATCATTCCCATAGGCAGCACGGAATGCCATGGCGCGGCGCAACCCCTGGGTGAAGATACCTTTCTGGTCACCCGGATGGCCGAACAGGTAGCCCTGAAAATGGGCTGCACCGTAGCGGAACCGGTCTGGTACGGCTCTCATCCCTACAACCACCTCGGAATGCCCGGCACGGTCATCATCCCTGAGGATGCGTTTTTAGCCAACCTGCGGGCGATCATCGCCGGTTTCTGGAATGCCGGTTTCCGCAAACAGATCCTGCTCAATGGTCACGGCCAGGAAGAGGTTATACCGCTTGCCCTGCACCAGTTTGCCAAGAAATACCAGGTGCCCTGCGTTTTGGTCTCGCTTCACTGGCCGACGGTCATTCACGATTATCTCAAAGATAAGGCCCACGGTGGGCCGTTTGAAACCTCGTTCCAGCATGCCTGCGAAGTAGAGGCCTCATATTCGCTGGCCCTCTTTCCGGAATTTATGCAAATGGAACTTGCCGTGGACAATAAGCCGGAAGGTTTCCTGCCGCCGGGCCATGTGGACAAGGGTGGCGAGGTTTATCATGCGCCGATCAAGGGGCACGAACATGTCGGCCTGGGCGGGATGGAGGTGCTGATGTATCCCGAGGGCGTAATAGGACGGCCGACTTTGGCGTCCGGCGAGAAGGCCCGGCCCGGCGTTGAGGTGCTGCTCGACTATATGTGCCGACTGATCGGCGATATAATGAACCGTTTCCCCGCCGGGCAACTTCCCCCGGTCGATAAGGTGACCATGCGCGACGTCAAGGAAATAGAGGCTCTCCTCAAGGGGCCATTGGACGGCGGCAAGCATCTTTATACCGTGTCTTACCCGCCGTAAACCCTTTCCCCTCAAGGAGGAGGGAGCCGTTAAATTCTTGCTAAGTCGCCAAATTTCATGTCCGGCAACAATACCGGATCGTTACGTTCGACATAAATGGAGGTCCAATGGAGCTGTTACGCGTTGATATGACTAAACTTCAGGCACGCAAGGAAGCGATACCCGCTGCCTGCGAGCGTCTTGGCGGGCGGGCGCTGATTGCCAGATTATTGCTCGACGAAATCCCGCCCACCTGTGACGCGCTGGGGCCGCACAACAAATTGATATTTGCGCCCGGGCTGCTGTGTGGCGCAAATGTGCCGGCGGCGGGACGAATATCGGTAGGCGCCAAAAGCCCGCTTACCGGCGGCGTCAAAGAGGCAAACGCCGGCGGCACAGCGGGGGATTTGTTGGGAAAGATGGGTATTAAGGCGATCGTCGTGGAAGGCCGGGCGACGGCGGGAGAGCTTAAGCTATTGCACATCAATGGCGATTCCGCGGAGCTGCTGCCGGCCGGCGACCTGCGGTCCTTAGGCACCTACGCCGCTTCCGAAATTCTGCAAAAGCGATACGGCGATGATTGTACGGTTATCTGTATCGGTCCGGCCGGAGAATACCTGATGCGGGCAACGGGGATCGCCATGACCGGGGAAAATGACCAGCGAAGCAACCATGCTGCGCGCGGCGGCCTGGGCGCCGTGATGGGGAGCAAAGGCCTAAAAGCCGTCGTTATCGGAAAGCCTCCCAAGAAAAAACGCGAGTTTGCCGACGAGAAACAACTGCGGGCCGCCGCCCGGACGTTTGCGGAAAAACTCATCAATGATCCGAAACTTGGCACCCAGGGATCTCAACACCTGTACGGGACAGCTTCTATTGTGGCGGCCGTGAATCAGATGGGGTCGCTGCCGACTCGTAATTTTGGTTCGGGAAACTTTGAGGAGGCTCCTGAGTTGCGCGGAGAAAAATTGCGGCAACTGATTCTGGAACGGGAAGGTAAAGTTGGCACCCGCTGTATGCCCGGCTGCACCATCGCCTGTCGAAACCTGTACGTCGATCAGGAAGGCCGCGAAATCGTCGGCACGCTGCAGTTCGAGACGATTGCGCTGTTGGGCTCCAACCTGGGTCTGGGGAGCCTGGACGACGTGGCGCGGATTAATTACCTGTGCAATGATTTTGGCCTCGATACAATCGAAACCGGGGCGACTCTCGGGGTGGCGATCGAAGCCGGGCTGGCAAGGTTTGGGGATATTGAGAGCATTGTCGCCATCTTAAAACAGGTGGGCGAGGGGACGGTTTTGGGCCGGGTCATCGGCAACGGGGTTGTGACCACCGGACAGGTGCTGGGAATCCGTCGCGTACCGGCCGTCCTGGGACAGGCGATGCCGGGTTACGATCCCCGCAGCCTGAAGGGCAATGGCGTTACCTACGCCACCTCACCCCAGGGGGCGGATCACACGGCGGGTAACGCCTTCGGCGCCCGTAACGAGGTAAATCCCCTGGGGGTGGAAGGCCAAAAGGAGCTGTCTTTGAAACTGCAAATCATTGCCGCTATGCTTGACAGCACTGGTCTGTGCCTCTTTGCCCGGCCTCCCATTCTGGCCGATCCGCAGTTGATGGTGGATATGATCAACGGCATCTATGGCTGGAACTGGCAAAAGGATGATCTGGATCGCTTTAATCGGGACGTGCTGCGAACCGAGCTTGAGTTTAATCGCCTGGCGGGAATAACAAAGGCGGATCATCGCATTCCAGAGTATATGCGGGAAGAGCCACTGCCGCCGCATAACGCCGTCTTTGACGTGCCGGATTCCGAGCTAGATGCGGTTTTCAACGCCCTGTAGAAGGTGTCTTGGCAAAAAATTTTTGCAGTAACCAATTTTAAATGAAAATAAATGGAGGCAGTCATGTCAGAATTAAAGGTTGTTCATATCAAGGATGTCAAGGGGGAGAGGCGGGAGCCGCCCCGGACCTCCTGGATTTTAGTTTCCGAAAAAACAGTCGGAGCGCAGAATCTGGCCATGGGGGTCAACGAGACCTATCCGGGCGGCATGGTGCCGGAGCACAAGCACGACAATGAAGAGGAGGTCATGTTCTTCCTGGCCGGTCGCGGGATTTTTGTCACCGAAGACCGGCAGATCCCCCTGGAGCCAGGAGTCTGCGTCTACAATCCTCCGGGCGGGCTGCATAAGATAATCAACACCGGAGACGAGGTGCTGCGCTTCGTCTGGATCTATTCCCCCCAGTTGCCGGGCCACAGGAAGGGGTGAGGTGAACCGGTAACGATTCCTTCAGTTGCCTGACCTGACATAACGGAATCTAAACTTTGAATCAGAAATATTTCTTGACAAGCAAACAGCAGGTCGATTATTCTATACAGCAGAATTTAGTTTCATGTAATGAAACCAAATAAGGAGATTCAGCTTGATACATAGCATTGCCGACCGGGAAAGCAGTTCAATGCGCTCGCTGGAGCGGGCGCTACACATTCTCACTTTGATCGAGGACGGCGGGAATCAGACGGGCTTGAGCGACTTAAGCCGGGCCAGCAAACTATCCAAGGCGACGGTCATCAGGATTTTGCAGATACTGGAGAAATATGACTACGTGGATAAGCGCAATGGGCGCTATCGCTTGGGGCCGGCCGTACTGTCCCTGGCTAATGCCTATGTGGTGGGAAACGAACTTACGCGGGCGTCCTTTCCCGTGCTGCAGGAGCTGGCCCACGCCTCTGAGGAAACGGCGTCGCTTTTTGTAAGGATGGGGTTCAAGCGCGTCCTCGTTCAGCGAGTAGAGGGGGGCAATCCCCTGCGCTTTGTCATGCCGATCGGGGAGCGTCTGCCGCTTCATGTCGGGGCGGGCAAGGTGCTTGCGGCAGCGATGCCGCCGGAAGAAATAAATCAAATGCTGGATGAACTTGGCGAAATACGACTTGCCAATGGGCAGCTTGTTAGCAGGGACGCGATGCTGGCGGAACTGGCGAGCGTCCGCAGGCAGGGATATGCGGTTTCCTTGGGCGAGCGGATGCTGGGGCTAATTGCGGTGGCCGCCCCCGTCATGGACGCCGATGGCGCCACGACTGCCGCCGTTTCGCTTGCGGCGGCCAAGGAACGAATGAGCCCGGAGAAGATCGACCGCTTCTCGATTTTGGTGCGGGACGCGGCCAGAGCGATTTCCGAAGGATGGCAGAAGAGTTAGTTTGAACGTAATCCCCGAATTGAACGGTAAAAATAACAAAGTGAAGGGAAAAACAGAACCATGAAAAAAGGCCGCATAAAAGTCATGCTGGGAAATGAAGCTTGCGCCGAGGCCGCCATACTCGCTGGATGCCGTTTTTACGGCGGCTATCCGATCACACCGGCGACCGAGATTCTAGAGGCTATGTCCCGTAGGTTGCCGCTGGTTGATGGTCTCTGCCTGCAGATGGAGGATGAAATTGCCGCTCTGGTTGCCGCGGTCGGGGCCTCCGTCGGCGGCACCAAGTCCATGACCGCGACCAGCGGGCCGGGATTCTGCCTGATGCAGGAGGCAGTAGGGCTTGCCGTCGCGGTGGAAGCGCCGGTGGTAATTGTCAACGTTCAACGGGGCGGGCCCGCCTCAGGCCAATCCACCTCAACCGCACAGGGGGATTTCTACCAGGCGCGCTATGGCTCCAACGGCGATTACTCACTGATAGTTCTTTGCCCATCAACGGCTCAGGAGATGTTCGACCATACTATTAAGGCTTTCAACCTTTCGGAACGTTTCCGGATTCCGGTAATTATTCTTTCCGATGAGGTGGTAGGCCACATAAGGGAGAAGGTCTTCATCCCGGAGGCGGAAGAGCTCCATTTTGTCGAACGCAAGGCGCCCACGATGCCGATGGAACAGTATCTGCCCTTCAAGGCGGAAGAAAACGGCGTCCCCCTCATGGCGGCTTTTAACAGCGGCTACAAAGTGCCTATGATCTCCCAGGCCAAGAGCTTAAACGGTAACCGGGGGAATGCGAAAGAGGCCGCGGAAAATATCCGGCGGATTGTTGCCAAGGTCGAGGATTATATGGACGAGTTTGCCGAAGTGCAGGTTTACGGCGATGAAAATGCGCCCACGGCATTTGTTACTTTTGGTTCGTTGTGCCGCGCGGCGCGGAGCGCGGTTGATATGGGCAAAGAAATAGGGCTCGCCCTGCGCTCCGTCGAAGTAAAAACCGTTTGGCCCTTCCCGGACAAACTGGTCCGCGACGCCTTGGCTGGCGCACAACGGATCGTCGTTGCCGAGATGAACCTCGGCATGATGAAGAGGGAGGTCGAGAGGGTTATAAGGCAGCCCGAAATCGAGATTGAGCTATTTTCGAAAATTGGGGGAATTTACCCGCAACCGCAAGAATTTCTTAGATTTCTGGAGGGTAAACGATGAATCCACTGGCGGAAAAATATCTGAGGAAGGAATTTCTACCATTCCTCTTTTGCCCGGGCTGCGGCGATGGGATAATAGTCCATTCTTTTCTCAAGGCGGTAGATGAGCTGGGGATCATTGACGATTTGGCCATGACTTCTGGAATCGGCTGCAGCGCCTGGATCCCCGTTTACATGCACGCCGACGTTCTTAAGGTTTTGCACGGCAGGGCCATCCCGGCGGCAATTGGTTTAAAGGCCTCCCGCCCCTCCCGGAAGGTCGTGGTTTTTTCGGGCGATGGCGACTGTATGGCCATAGGGGGAAATCACTTTATCCATGCGGCCCGAAGAAATATCGATATGACGGTGGTCGTGGTCAACAATCAGATCTACGCCATGACCGGCGGGCAGGTCGCGCCCAGCACAGGCGTTGGTTCCCGGACCCAGACCACCCCCTATGGCAACCTGGAAAAGCCCCTGGACTTCTGCAAGCTTGCCATTGGCGCAGGCGCTACAATGGTCAGCCGCTGGTCAACCGCTCATCCCAAAGAACTGAGCCGGACTTTCAAGAAGGCGCTCAACCACAAGGGCTTTTCTTTTGTGGAAGTCGTTTCGCAATGCCCGGTGCAGACCGGCAGGTATATTCTGGGTTCCGGTAGCCCCCAGTTTAATCTCCAGTGGATAAAAGACAACTGTCTGCCGGCCAAAAATCCCGCCCAATGGGCGGAACTGGAGGCGCAGGGGAAGATACCCGTGGGAGATATTATGCAGGTGGAAAAGTCGGAATTTATGGAGGAAGTAGCGCGGATGAATCAGCAGGTGAAAGAAGCGGCGGCCCAGGGAGGTGAAAATTGATAGCGGCGGAAAAAATTGAAATCGACAGCCGGTACTGTAAGGGCTGTATGCTTTGTGGTCATGTTTGCGAATTTGATGTGTTCGAGGTGGGACAAACGAGGAGCGCCCTCGACTATCTCATGCCGCGGGTGGCGAATCTGTCCAACTGCAAGCTATGCCGAAAATGCCAGACCTTTTGCCCGGAGATGACCCTTTCCGTGGTTGCCAAAAAGAAAAAGGAGGGGGGCGTATGAGGAAGGAGATTATCTTCACAGGATTTGGCGGGCAGGGAATCATTCTCATGGGGGTCATCATTGCCCGGATGATGGAGCACTTCCCCGACCTGCACGTTACCCAGGCTCAATCGTACGGCCCGGCTTCCCGCGGCGGTGCCTGCCGGACCGATGTGGTTATTTCGGATCAGCAGATAAACTATCCCAAAAGCTCCCGCCCGGACCTGATGGTTTTCATGTCCGAGGAGGCATTGAAACGCCATCTTGCGGAGGCGGACCCGGAAAGGACCATAATTGTCTATGACAACACCTTGATCGGCTCCATTCCCGCCCCCTATACGAAGACCTATGCAGTTCCGGCAACCGGGCAGGCCGAAAAAGAGTTTAAAAACCGGATGGTGGCCAATATTTTTATGCTGGGGGCTGTAAGCGATTTGCTGCTCCCGGGAAGCTTTGACGTTCTTAAGCGGATCGTCATAAGCAGTGTTCCTAAAAAGTACGAAGAGATAAACAGCAGGGCCTTAGAAGCCGGCTATGAATATTACCGGACGCACGAACTTAAATAGGATCCGGATATTCACTTGAACTGCCTAAAATAACCAGAGCTGGAGAATTAGATATGTCGGCCAGGACGACAACTTTATCCGCTTCCAAACTGGCGGCTTTTTGCTCGGAGATTCTGACCAGGGCCGGACTGGCGGAAGATTTAGCGGACATTGTTTCGGACTCCATACTGTGCGCGGAGCTGCGCGGTATCAAATCCCACGGGCTGATCCGGCTGGAAACTTACCTGCAACGAAGTAAGGCCGGGGTCATGAATATTAAGGCCCCTGTTACGATCGAAAGGGACGAAGAGGCGACTGCCCTGCTCAACGCCAACAATGGCTTCGGCCAAATTGCCGGTCACCGGGCGATGACGCTTGCTATCGACAAGGCGAAGAAATATGGCGCCGCTGTGGTCGCGGTAAAAAATTCCAATCATTTTGGTATTGCCGCCTACTATTCCATGATGGCCCTCCCAGAGGACATGATCGGTTGTGTTTTTACCAACTCCTCCCCGGCAATGGCCGTTTATGGCACCAAAACACCTCTCATCGGCACCAACCCTCTGTCTATTGCTTTACCCGCCGGTAATCATCACTTCCCAATTGTTCTTGATATGTCAACGACGGTTGTTGCCCGGGGAAAGATCAGGTATGCCGCGCTTAAGGGCGATCCGATTCCTTTGGGCTGGGCCCGGGATAAGGACGGCCGGCCCACCCAGGATGCAAAGCTTGCCCTGGAAGGGAGTCTCGATCCCATCGCCGGTCCCAAAGGCTCGGCGATGTCTCTAATTATCGATATCATTTGCGGGATACTGACCAATACCGTTCTGACCGGGGGTGTCAAAAACATTACCGATGTGAGCGGTCCAGCACTAACCGGTCATCTTTTCGCCGCGTTAAATATTGCCCGGTTTATTGACGTTGGTCTTTTTAAGGCCAACGTGGACCTCGTAGTCGACAATATCAAAAGCCAGCCCGCGGTGGAGGGGACAGAAGTTTTTCTGCCGGGAGAGATTGAGGCGCTTTGCGCCACGCGCCTAATGAAAGAGGGCTTTTCCCTTGATGGGGGGGTGCTTGCCTCATTAAACCGGGTGGCGGCACGCTACGGAGTTACGGAGCTTTCACCCGGTTAAAAAGGTCCGGGCGGGGATGAAAGGAAATTTTTCAGAGCTTTTGACTTTCCGGTGAGGTATTTTCAGGTGAAGGAAAACATTGAGGAATTAAAGAAAAAAACGGCGCAGGCCCTTTTAGGCGGCGGCTTAAAGCAGATTGAACGGCAGCGCAAACAGGGTAAGCTCACCGCCCGGGAAAGAATTGAGGCTTTGGTCGATCCCGGCAGTTTCATGGAAATCGAGATGTTCGTCACCCATCAGTGCATAAAGTTTGGGATGGACAAGGAGAAATTTTATGGCGACGGCGTGGTTACCGGATCGGGGCGGATTGGCGGCAGGCTGGTCTATATCTATTCTCAGGACTTTACCGTCATGGGTGGATCGCTGGGGAAGGCCCACGCGGGGAAGATATGCCATGTGATGGATCTGGCCATTAAGGTAGGCGCGCCGATAATCGGCTTAATAGATTCCGGCGGCGCCAGGATTCAGGAAGGATTGGGTCAGTACGGCTCCATTTTTTTTCGCAACACGCTTGCCTCCGGCCTTGTCCCGCAGTTCTCTCTTATCTTGGGCCCCTGCGCCGGAGGGGCGGTCTATTCGCCGGCGCTTTGCGACTTCGTCTTCATGGTGGAGGGGATCAGCAAAATGCACATCACCGGCCCCAACGTCATCAAGGCGGTGACCGGCGAGGAGATCACGGCGGAGGAACTTGGCGGGGCTAAGGTGCACAGCCAGCTTAGCGGAGTGGCCCACCTGGTTGCCAAAAGCGAACGGGAATGTTTCGAACAGGTTAAAAAGCTCTTTAGTTTCCTGCCGGAGAACTACCTCAAGGAGGCGCCCCGGGAATCATGCGACGACAGCCCGGACCGCCTGACGGAAGAGATCGAGAAGATCATCCCGGACAGTCCGCAACGGGCCTACGACATGAAAAAGATCATCCGGCTGGTTGCTGATAACCGCGATTTTTTTGAAATCCAGGCGGATTTTGCCAAGAACATCATTATCGGTTTTATCCATCTTGATGGCAACACGGTGGGCGTGATTGCAAACCAGCCGCTGGTGAGCGCCGGATCGCTCGATATCGACGCTTCCGACAAGTCCGCCCGCTTCATTCGTTTTTGCGATGCGTTTAACATCCCGATCTTAAACCTGGTGGACTGCCCCGGCTACCTGCCGGGCAAGCAGCAGGAATACGGGGGCATCATCCGCCATGGCGCGAAGACCCTCTACGCCTACTGTGAGGCCGTCGTCCCGCGGATTTCCGTGATTGTCCGGAAGATCTACGGCGGGGCCATGTCGGGAATGGCGGTATCCAAGCTGGTGGGGACGGATTTGACGATTGCCCTGACCACGGCGGAGATCGCGATCATGGGTCCCGAGGGGGCGGCGAACATTATTTTCAAAGACGAGATCGAGCGGGCGGAAGATCCCAAACAGATGCGAATTCAGAAGGTTAATGAATACCGGCAGAAGTTTGCCAATCCCTATGTGGCAGCCGAGGAGGGCTGGATCGACGCGATTATCGAGCCTGCCGCCCTGCGCTCCTATCTTATTCGGGCATTTGCGCAACTGAAGGGGAAAACCGAACAAAGACCGCGGAAAAAACATGGGATTATTCCCCTGTAAAGGAGAAGTGTATGATCAAGAAAGTTGAACATATCGGCATTGCCGTCAAGAGTGTTGACGAATCGATTCCCGTCTTTCGGGACATTCTGGGGATCCCAATGGAAAAAGTCTATGAATCGGCGGCGATCAAGACCAAAATCGCTTTTTTCCCCGTTGGCGGCTGCACAATAGAGCTGATCGAGCCCATGGACCCGGAAAGCCCGGCGGCAAAATTCCTGCAGAAGCGCGGCGAGGGCGTCCATCATATCTGTCTCGGTGTGGAAAACATCGAAGCGGCGCTGCGCCATTATGAATCTCAGGGAATCGAACTCTTAAACAAGACGCCGCGCCGAACCCAGGATGGCCGTCTAATTGCTTTTCTCAATCCCAAAAGCACCCACGGTGTTCTGATCGAACTCGAGGAGATGGACGGCTCTCATGAGGGAGGAAAATAATCATGGCCAAGAAAACAGGAGAACCTGAGGTGCGTCCCGTTGTTTCCAGCCTGGGGACGCCGGTTAAGTGTTCCTACACGCCTGAGGATCTGCCGGATTTTAACTACCAAGAAAAGCTTGGCAATCCCGGGGAATATCCCTTTACCCGCGGCATCTACGAGACCATGTACCGTAGCGCCCTCTGGACGATGAGGCAGTATTCGGGCCAGTCAACATCGGAGAGCACCAACGAGCGTTTCAAATATCTGCTGAAGAACGGCCAAACGGGGCTGAGTCTAGCCTTTGATCTGCCGACGCAGATCGGGCTCGATTCCGACATGCCACTGGCGGAAGACGATGTTGGCAAGCTGGGTGTCGCCGTGGACTCCCTGGAGGATTTCGAGCGGATATTCGACGGCATTCCGCTGGATCAGATATCCACGTCCTTCACGATCAATGCAACAGCGCCGATCATTTTAGCGATGTATGTGCTGGTGGCGAAGAAGCAGGGTGTCGAGCCCAAAAAACTGCGGGGGACGATTCAAAACGATATTTTAAAGGAATACATCGCCCGGGGGACCTGGATATTCCCGCCTACGCCATCGATTAAGCTGGTGGGTGATCTGGTCGAGTATTGCAACAGAGAGATCCCACGGTTCAACGCGATCAGCGTTTCCGGGACCCATATCCTGGAGTACGGGGCCAATACGATGCAGTCAGTGGCGCTGGCCATCTCGATTGCCGAGGTTTACATCGGGGAGGTGCTCAAAAGGGGTTCCCACATCGATCAGATCGCGCCGCTTTTTTCCTTCCACCTGCCGATCGGCGGGCGAGATTTCAACTTCTTTGAAGATATCGCCAGGTTGCGGGCGGCCAGGCGCTACTGGGCGCGCCTGATGAAGGAAAAATACGGCGCTAAGGACACCCGGTCGCTGCAATTTCGGTTCTCAACCGGTGGGATGGGCGGGGGATTGACCGCCGAACAGCCGCTCAACAACATCGCTCGGGCAACAATATATGCGCTGGCGGCGATATTTTCCGGAACTAGATCGCTGAATCTGGCCTGCTTCGACGAGGTCTATGCGATTCCCTCTGATCTGGCGATCCGTACCTCCCTGCGGGTGCAACAGATTCTCGCTTTTGAAACGGGGGTAGCCGATGTGGTTGATCCCTTGGGTGGGTCTTACTATGTGGAGAAGCTCACCGATGAGATGGAGGCCAAGATCTCGGCAACCATTGCGGCAATCGAAAACGACGGCGGCATTGTGAAGATGATCGAAAGTGGCGCCATTCAGCGGGAACTGGCCGCGCAGAGCTACACGATTCAAAGGAAGATCAGCTCCGGTGAGAAGGTCCTGGTCGGGGTGAACAGGTTCAAGGTTAAGGAGGAGGAACGGGACCTGGAAATTTACCAGACTGATCCTGAAACCATCAACCGTCAGATACAAAGGCTTCAGGCCGTCCGAGCCAGCCGCGATCAGCTTAAGGTGGATAGCGCCTTGAAGGAGCTTGCGGCGGCGGCCCGCCGCGGGGAGAATATTATTCCCTATCTCTTCGAACCACTTTCACAAAAGGCGACGGTGGGGGAGATCGTGGATACCCTGAAGCAGGTGTACGGGACATTTAATGAACCGACGACGGTGTAGATAGGCCAAAAGGAGGGTTTAATGGAAACGAAGCAGACCATTCGCGTACTGATTGCCAAGATCGGTCTGGACGGTCATGACGTCGGGGCGAAGGTTTTGATCCACTGGCTCAGGGATCAAGGAATGGAAGTAATATACACCGGTTTGCGCCAAAGCGTGGAGCAGGTTGTCGAGGTGGCCATTCAGGAGGCAGTGGATGTGATTGGGGTGAGCATCTTGTCGGGCTCCCATGTTCCTATTGCCAAAAGACTGCTGGCCCGATTGCGCGAACGAAAACTCGATGAAGTTTTGGTACTTTTCGGGGGCACTATCCCGAAGGATGACATACCCAAGCTAAAAGATACCGGCGTTCACGGTGTTTTCCCTTCCCATGCCAAACTGGAGGAAATTTCAACATTCATCCAGGAAAACGTAAATCAGCTTGAAGGATGACATGGACACAATTGATCTTAGGATCAGACATCCGCAATTACGGGACAAGGTAGAAACCGCCGCCAATGCGGCGAAACTTTTTCAAGATGGGATGCTGGTTGCAACCTCCGGCAATCCGCTTATGGGCTACCCCAAAGCGACATTTCTGGCGCTGGCGGAGCGAATCAAAAAAGCAGGCGGGATCAAGATTGACCTCTTGTGCGCCGGGCCGCTGGGTCCCGAGGTAGAAGATTCCCTGGCCGAAGCAGGCGGAATCAGAGCGAGGATCGGCGCCATCGGCGGCGATAAGCTCCGGGCGGCGATCAACCGGAAAGAGGTGCGATTCATCGAAGGCAAGGGCGGGCAGTTGCCGCTTCAGGTGAAACGGGGCTGGTTCGGCCAAGTCGATATTGCGGTTATCGAGGCGGTGGGAATTACCCCCGAAGGCAACATTATCCCCTCCACGGCGGTCTATGATTCACCGGAATGGCTCGATTGCGCCGCGGAAGTGGTGATAGAAATCAATCTCAACGTCCCTCGGGAATTGGAGGGCCTGCATGACATCTATCAGAAGGGCGGCCATCCCGTTCCTATTGAGGGTAACCCCTTGAAACGAATCGGCAGTCCTTATTTTTCCGTTGATCCCAGTAAAATCAAAGCCATCGTGTTGTCCGACTTGCCCGACCGCCCATCCGGCGAGAGCAAACCGGACCGGATGGGCGATTTGATCTCCCGGCACCTCCTCGAGTTTTTCCGCGAGGAGATTCGCGCCGGTCGTCTGAGCAATCCACTGCCGCCCATTGAACTAGGCGTGGGGGATCTGGCCGCCCAGGTGATGAGAAAAATCGGAGCCAGCGAATTTACCAACTTTCGCTTCCACCTACCCGCGATTACCGACCCGGTGCTGGAGATACTCGAGGCGGGCAAGGTGGAATGGGTTTCGGGGATGGCGCTTAGGCTTTCCCCGGAGGCGTGGGGGAGATTCAAGACAAAGCTTGACCGTTATAAGCAGTGTATGGTGTTGCGGCCGGTAACGATCTGCAATTCACCGGAAATAATCCAGCGGTTAGGGGTAATCGGGATCAACGGCTGTTTGGAAATGGACCTTCAGGGTCAGGTGAATTCAAGCCACCTGTTGGGCACAAGGGTCATGACCGGCATCGCCGGATCTTACGATTTTTCCAGGAATGGGCTGTATTCTATCTTCGTCGGGCCGTCGATTGCCAAGGGAGGAAATGTTTCCGCGATCGTTCCCCTGGTCTCCCATGTAGATCATACCGAGCACGACGTTGATATTCTGGTGACGGAACAGGGGGTCGCGGATCTCCGCGGCATCGATCCCCATGAGCGGGCCCGGGAGATTATTGCCAAGTGCGCCCATCCCGACTATCGAAAGCCGCTGTCAAAGTATCTGGCCTTGGCGGAAAGGGAGCCGGGACACATTCCCCTTTCCCTGGTGAAGGGCTCGTCATTTCACCGGCGCCTGCAGCAGGCGGGCAGCATGAGATAGCCCGGGATGTGGATGTAAAGGGAGCAGGCAGGCAAGGCGGGGCTTGAATTTCGTCGCGGCATTACAAGGAGAGACGATCAGACGGTACTGGCGATCTGATTTTAAGGAGAATGGTTATGGCCGAATGGTCGAAGGCGGTAGAGGTGTTTGTGGTTGGTTTTAGCGGGGTTTTTATCGTTTTGCTTATTCTGCAGCTTTGCATTTTTTTGTATAGCAAGATTATCGTCCTGCTGCCCGGAAGGGAGGCGAAGAAGTAACGTCATGGACTTAAGCGTCTTTCAGCAGGTGTGGGCCGGCACGGGGCTAATTGACTTAACGCTGGGCAATGTGGCGATGTGGATCATTGCGATAGCTCTGATTTCTCTGGCCGTTGCCAAGCAATACGAACCGTTGCTGTTGATTCCCATCGGCTTTGGGATACTCCTGGTGAATCTGCCCCTGGCCGATCTCATGAAGGAGGACAATCTCCTCTGGGTATTTTACCATTACGCCATTGCGAAATGGGGGATCATCCCGCCGCTCATCTTCATGGGCGTGGGGGCGATGACCGATTTTGGGCCGGTCATTGCCAATCCACGGACGCTCCTGCTCGGTGCGGCGGCGCAATTTGGGGTTTTTGTCACCTTCTTCGGGGCAATCCTGCTGGGGTTTACCTTGCCCGAGTCGGCGGCTATCGGCATTATCGGCGGCGCCGATGGCCCGACCACCATTTTTGTGACTGCTAAACTGGCTCCGCACCTGCTGGGGGCCACCGCTGTGGCGGCCTATTCTTACATGGCCCTGGTGCCGATCATCCAGCCGCCTATCATGAAACTTCTGACCACCAAGGAAGAGCGGAAGATCAGAATGCAGCAACTCAGGCCGGTTTCGAAACTGGAGAAGATCGGCTTTCCCATCCTGGCCGTCCTGGTGATCTGCCTTTTGATTCCGGAGGTGGCGGCCTTGATGGGGATGTTTATGGTGGGCAATCTCTTTCGCGAGTCCGGGGTGGTGGATCGCCTTTCCCATACCGCTCAAAACGAGTTGATCAACATCGTTACCATCTTTCTGGGGCTTTGTATCGGCGCTACGATGCCGGCGGGGGTATTTCTTACGCACCAGTCGCTCTATATCTTTTTCCTGGGACTGTTTTCCTTTGCCTTCGGTACCGCCGCCGGGGTTATTTTAGCGAAGGGGATGAATCTGTTCATGAAAAACAAGATCAATCCACTTATCGGCGCCGCCGGGGTCTCCGCCGTGCCGATGGCCGCCCGGGTTGCCCAGGTGGTGGCCAGGGAAGCGGATAAGCATAATTTTATCCTTATGCATGCCATGGGTCCCAATGTTGCAGGCGTGATCGGCACCGCGGCCGCCGCCGGTTTCTTTTTGACTATGCTGAAATGATTTAATTAGCACCAGAGCCGCTATTATTTTCGGAAGAGATTTGCCAGAATTCCAACACTTAAGATAAGTCAGGATATTTTGGCATTTACCGCCTCCAGTATCCTAAGCCCGCGCTACCTTTTTATCAAGGCCTTTAATTCCCTGATCTCCAGACGAATATCCCGGATGTCCGAGTGTATGGTGGAAATT
>JBBIRO010000041.1:14409-29864 GCA_037441775.1 Syntrophobacterales bacterium | reverse complement strand
TAGAGCGCCGGACTCCAAATCCGGATGCTGGGGGTTCGAGTCCCTCCTGGCCTGCCATTTATAAAGATACCTTAGCATGCATGGCTGCCACCGAACACAGAACAGGCTGTCGGGCGCGCGAGTTTGGGGAGTAAAGATGGGGAAAGTTAGATTGCTGGTTGAAAAAACCGGAATATTTCTTGACGAGGCAAAGAGCGAGTTGAAGAAGGTTACCTGGCCGGCTCCCCGGCAGGCCTTGGCCTCGACCGCGGTTGTAATTGTATTGATAATAATAATATCCATTTTTCTTGGGTTGATCGATTTCGGCCTGGCAAAATTGGTGAGATTGGTACTGGGTTAACAAATGGCCTTTCGCTGGTACGTTATTCATGCCTATTCGGGCTTTGAAAGCAAGGTGAAGGCATCCCTTCAGGAACGGGTGGATGCGTCCGGGATGAAGGACTATTTTCAGGAAATCCTGGTGCCGGAAGAGGATGTGGTCGAGCTTATTCTAGGAGAGAAGAAAACGTCCAAGCGAAAGTTTTTTCCAGGGTATGTCTTAGTCAGGATGGAATTAAATGACGAGACCTGGCATATAGTTAAGAATACACCCAAGGTAACAGGATTTATCGGCAGCAGAGACAAGCCTTCGGCCATACCGGACAAGGACGTTGAATCTCTGGTGAAAAGGATCGATGAGGGGACTCTGAAGCCGAAACCAAAATTCAAGTTTGATGTGGGCGACCAGGTGAAGGTTATTGATGGGCCATTTACGAACTTCGATGGCGTGATTGACGATGTGAAACCGGACAAGGGCCGTCTGCGGGTGATTGTCCGGATATTCGGGCGGCCCACCCCCGTAGAACTGGATTTTATTCAGGTTTCGCAGATTCAGTAGTTTTTTATGTTTTATCAGTCGAATAAGGCGGGTGCGACTATTAATTTAAGTTTTCAGGGTGATCATAATGGCTAAGAAGGTAATGGCAAATGTAAAACTTCAACTAAAGGCGGGTAAAGCTACTCCTTCGCCCCCGGTGGGACCGGCATTGGGACAGCATGGCGTAAATATCATGGAGTTCTGTAAGGCCTACAACGCAGCTACGCAGAGTCAGGAAGGGATGATCGTACCTGTTATTATTACCGTTTATGCTGACAGATCATTTACCTTTGTTACAAAAACGCCGCCGGCTTCGGTATTGATAAAACAGGCGGCAAAGATTGCCAAAGGTTCCGGCAATCCCGCCAAGGAAAAGGTGGGGACGATTAGTGAAGCCCAAATCAGGGAAATTGCAGAAACAAAATTCAGCGACTTAAACGCAGTTGATTTGGCTGGAGCCATCAGTATTATCAAGGGGACGGCCAAATCCATGGGGATCGAGGTCAGCTAGTAACTTTTTTAGAGGTTTATAATGTCTGCAAGAAAGAGTAAAAATTATTTGGCCGCCAAGGCTAAGGTGCGATTGGGAGAGAGGTATCCTCTAAAAGAGGCTTTGGATATCGTAATTTCGACGGCAAGAGCGAAATTTGACGAGACGGTAGATACGGCAATTCGCCTGGGGGTTAATCCCCAGCATGCCGACCAGATGGTAAGGGGTAGCGTCATATTGCCAAATGGTCTGGGTAAAACCGTGCGCGTCCTCGTGTTTGCCAAAGGCGAAAAGGAGAAAGAAGCTCTGGATGCCGGGGCTGATTTTGTCGGTTCCGACGATATCATCGAAAAGATAAAGGCGGGCTGGCTGGGCTTTGACAAGGCGGTAGCAACACCCGATATGATGGGGAGCGTGGGTAAATTGGGGAAAATTCTTGGTCCCCGCGGACTGATGCCCAATCCAAAAGTTGGTACGGTGACCTTTGAAGTAGGCCGGGCGGTTAATGAACTTAAGGCTGGAAAGGTAGAGTTCCGAGTCGAGAAGGCGGGTATAGTCCATTCGCCGGTCGGCAAGGTATCATTTGGGCCGGAAAAACTGATGGAGAATATCGCCACTCTGGTGGAGGCGATTGTCAAGCTGAAGCCGGCCTCCAGCAAAGGCATTTATATGAGAGGTATTTCTATTTCCACGACGATGGGACCGGGAGTGAAGGTAAATCCTCTGGATATGCGCAATATTTAGCGGGGGCGGATATCATTGCCGCAGTGCGTGCCAGGGGCTTTTGTACAGTTTTTATTGTCGAAAGTAAGTTGATCCTAGTCTGAGAAAGCGGGTACAGTTGTTTAAACGTTCATTCGGCCTGCCGAGACGATGGTTGGATACCTTCAGATGGGATTTGATTTCATCTGAATTTGATTCTATGTCCGTTAATTCGTTTTGATGTATTTCCGCGTGACTGCTCTCCGACTATCAACTGCTCAAATGTTAGTGTAATGAAATCTGTAGATAGCGTTTATTTTAAATGAAAGGAGGAGTGGAGTTTGGATCGGAAGGGTAAGGAGCAGGTTGTAGCAGAGCTTCATCAACGTCTCGCTGAGTCAAAGATAACTGTTCTGACCGGTTATACCGGAATGAGCGTGGAGAGGATGACAGCTTTTCGCAATGCCTTGCGAAAGAATGACACTGAAGTCAGCGTTGTCAAGAATACGCTTTTGAACATCGCTGCCCGACAGACCGATGCCAGCCTGTTGAGTGGTTACTTCAAGGGGCCGTTGGCGATCACCTTAAGCAGAGGGGATGTAATCGCGCCCACAAGGGCACTGATCGATTTCGCGAAGAAAAACGCCAATTTGGAAATTAAGTGTGGCGTTATGGCCGGAAAGGTGCTGAGCCGCGAACAGATCATCGCCCTGTCGGAATTGCCGAGCAGGGAGATTTTGCTAGGCAAGCTCTTATCTGTCATGGTTGGTGTTCAGACGTCTCTGGTAAATGTGCTTTCGGCCGTTCCCAGGGGTCTGGTGCAGGTTCTGAATGGTTATCGGGAAAAGAAAGAAGCGACGAATTAACACATACAGCGAGAAAGGACATTAGAAAATGGCAAATCAGATTACGAAAGAAGATGTAATTCAGTTTATCGAGAAGATGACGGTTCTTGAGTTGTCGGAACTTGTAAAGGAATTGGAGGCCCGGTTTGGCGTCTCGGCGGCGGCGCCGGTGGCGGTAGCAGTGGCGACTGGGACTGAGCAGGCCGCGCCGGTGGAGGAGAAAACGGAGTTTGATGCGATCCTCACGGGATTCGGAGACAACAAGATTCAGGTTATCAAAGTTGTGCGCGCGATTACCAGCCTTGGCCTGAAGGAGGCTAAGGATCTGGTTGATGGTGTGCCAAAGCCCATCAAAGAGGCCATTTCGAAGGATGAAGCTGCGGATATCAAGAAGAAGATAGAAGAGGTTGGCGGCACTGTAGAAATTAAATAATTGGATGCCCTGTGGTTTAGCTGACCAGCCGGATCACGGGGCATTTTCTGACAGTCAAACATGACGAAATCGTAAAAAATCTTTATGCTCGCGACGGGTGGTAGCCAGCACCCAGGCAACATCATTCAATAACTGCATTGTCTGATTAACGGGAATGACAGCCAGGTGCGGTCAGGGGCTTTTTGCGAAGTCGTCAAATATTGTTAAAAACACATAAGGATGCCATGGCAGAATTCAGAAAGAATTTCGGGCGGATCAAGAAGATCCTGGAGATACCAAACCTGATTGATATCCAGACAAAGTCGTATGAGAAGTTCCTTCAGGCAGAAGTAGAACCGGGTAATAGGGGTATGTACGGCCTTCAAAGCGCCTTTAAGAGCGTTTTCCCAATTTCCGACTTCAGCGGTAGGTGCTCCCTGGAATTTGTCGGTTACCGGATACTTGAGCCTAGGTATGACGTTGCTGAATGTATCCAGAAGGGAATGACCCTGGCGGCGCCCCTGAGAATTGTTGTCCGGCTGGTGGTCTTTGATACTGACAAGGGCACGGAGCAGAAAAGAATCCGCGATATCAAAGAGCAGGAGATATACTTCGGGGAAATTCCGCTGATGACGGAAAACGGGACATTTATTGTCAATGGCACGGAGCGGGTCATTGTGAGCCAGCTCCACCGCTCCCCCGGGATCTTTTTTGACCACGACAAGGGAAAGACCGTTACCAGCGGAAAGGTAATCTATTCCTCAAGAATTATACCCATTCGTGGTTCATGGCTGGACTTTGAGTTTGACTCTAAAGACATTCTTTACGTGCGCATCGACCGAAGAAGAAAGATGCCGGTAACGATCCTCCTTAAGGCATTGGGTAAGACCGTTGAAGACATTCTCAAGTATTTTTATAATACGGAGCTTGTTTTCATTGAGGAGGGATTATTATACCGTGCCGTTGACAATTCTCTCGAAGGGGAAAAGGCTGCCGATGATGTTGTCGCGCCGGCCACCAATGAGATCTTGTTTAAGAAGGGTAAGAAGATCAACAAAGCTCTTGTCAAGAAGGCGCTGGAAGCTGGCTTGACCCGCTTCCCACTGCAGCCGCAGAATATTATTGGCAAGGTAATCCAGCAGGCGGTTGTTGATCCTGATACCAATGAAATTATTATTGGCAGCAATCAGCTGCTGACTCCGGAAGCGTTTGACCTGATCATCAAGAGGGGCATCAAAGAATTGCGTCTCGTCCATCGCGACGATGATAGCGATAACATGTCTATTATCGAAACATTGCGTCTGGATAGAATCGAAAATGCCGATGATGCGATCATCGAAATTTACCGCCGGCTTCGTCCCAGCAACCCTCCAACTTATGAAATGGCGAAGCAATTCTTCAACAGTCTTTTCTTCGACCCGGTCAGCTACGATCTTTCCGATGTCGGCAGGGCTAAGATGAACTACAAACTGCGTCTTAAGGTGCCGACGGACATTACCATTCTACGGGGAGAAGATATTTTTGCCGCCGTGAAATATCTCATTGACCTCAAAAATGGTCATCCCGACTGCACTTTTGACGACATTGATCATCTGGGCAACAGAAGGGTAAGATCAGTGGGAGAACTCATCGAGAACCAGTATCGGATCGGGCTGACCCGGATGGAGCGGGCGATTAAAGAAAAGATGAGTCTTCAGGATATTGAGACGATGATGCCCCACGATCTGGTTAATTCGAAGCCGGTGACGGCCGTGATCAATGAGTTTTTTGGAAGCAGCCAACTGTCGCAGTTCATGGACCAGACAAATCCCCTTGCCGATATTACTCATAAAAGGAGATTGTCCGCTCTGGGCCCTGGTGGTCTGACCCGCGAGAGGGCCGGCTTTGAGGTCCGGGATGTACATCCGACGCATTACGGAAGAATCTGCCCGGTGGAAACACCGGAAGGCCCAAATATCGGGCTGATCGTATCCCTCAGCACCTATGCCCGGGTAAACGAATTCGGTTTTATAGAAACACCATATCGCATGGTGGAAAATGGCCGGGTACTTGATGAGGTGAGGTATCTGACGGCGATAGAGGAAGAAGACAAGGTCGTCGCCCCTGTTGACAGACCACTTGATGAGAATGGTTTTTTTCAGGAAGAGCTTGTCACGGCCAGAAAGGGGGACAATTTCCTCTCTGTTCTACCTACTGAAGTCGACATGATAGATGTTTCCCCAAATCAACTGGTCAGTGTCGCGGCGGCCTTGATTCCCTTTCTGGAGCATGACGATGCCAACAGGGCGCTGATGGGCTCCAATATGCAGCGGCAGGCGGTGCCTCTCATGCGGCCGGATTCGCCGTTGATCGGTACGGGCATGGAAGCTGTTGTCGCCAAGGACTCCGGCGCGGTTATTGTAGCCAGGAGACCGGGCATTGTGGAAACAGTCGATGCCCAGAGGATAGCGGTCCGCTGCGATGACTGTGAAGACGACGCGACGGGCTGCCGGGTTGATATTTATAATCTCACCAAGTATCACCGCTCCAACCAGGACACCTGTTTTAACCAAAAACCAATCGTCAGCAGAGGGCAGCGGGTCAAGAAGGGCGACATTATCGCCGACGGTCCGGCAACAGAAAACGGTGAGCTGGCGCTGGGGAAAAATATCATGGTGGCGTTCATGTCCTGGGGGGGATACAACTATGAAGATTCCATTCTGGTCAGTGAAAGGATCATAAAGGAAGATATCTATACTTCCATACATATTGAGGAATTCGAGGTAATGGCCCGGGACACCAAGCTGGGCAAAGAAGAGATAACTCGTGATATTCCCAATGTGGGGGAAGAGGCGCTAAGAAATCTCGACGAAAGTGGAATAATAACAATAGGCTCTGCGGTTAAGCCGGGTGATATTCTGATAGGCAAGATTACCCCGAAAGGCGAAACTCAGTTAACCTCCGAAGAGAAGCTTTTGAGGGCCATATTCGGGGAAAAAGCGAGCGATGTCCGGGACACATCTCTGCGGGTTCCGCCCGGGGTGGAAGGGACGGTCATTGATGCGAAGATATTTACCAGAAAAGGCGTAGAAAAAGATTCAAGGTCACAACAGATTGAAGAAGATGCCATCGCTCTTTTGCAGATAAATAAGCTTGATGAGACACGAATTGTGACTGAGGCGGTGAAAGAGAAGATGCGAGCCCTTCTTTTGGGCCGGATATCATCTTCCAAGATAACCGATCCCAAAAAGAAAAAGATTGTTCTTAAGAAGGGCGACATTATTGACCAGGAATCTCTGGAAAGGGTGCCTTTTAGTCTCTGGGGGGAGATAGCGATCCAAAACGACCCGTTGGTCGAGGAGAATGTCCGCATCCTGCGGGAAAATTTAGACAGGAAGATAGATTTAATAGAGACTTTTTACGAAGATAAGATCGAAAGGCTAAAGACCAGCGATGAATTGCCGCCGGGGGTAATCAAGCTGGTAAAGGTTTATATTGCCATCAAGAGAAAATTGTCCGTGGGCGACAAGATGGCCGGGCGTCATGGCAACAAGGGTGTTGTCTCCAGGATCCTGCCGGAAGAGGATATGCCATACTTTGCCGATGGAACTCCCGTGGACATTATTCTCAATCCCCTGGGCGTACCTTCGCGAATGAATGTGGGACAGATATTGGAAACTCATCTTGGCCTGGCGGCCAGGAGCATGGGGGATAGAATCCGGAGGATACTGGACCGGGGATATTCACCCGCGGCCTTAAAAGAGTCACTCAAAGATATTTACCAATCAGCAGAGTTCGATGAGTTTGTAGACGCTCTATCGGACGATGAGCTTAAACGTTTTGCCGGCCGTCTGGCTGAGGGGATACCCATCGCATCGCCAGTTTTTGATGGCGCTAAAGAAGATGAGATCAAGAGACTTCTCGGGCTGGCATCGCAACCGGAAACAGGGCAGGCAATTCTTTTTGACGGGCGAACGGGGCTTCCCTTCGATCAGGAGGTCACTGTTGGCATTATTTACATGCTCAAACTGCATCATCTGGTGGACAACAAGATCCACGCCCGCTCAATAGGTCCATATTCGCTGGTGACGCAGCAGCCGCTGGGGGGAAAAGCCCAGTTTGGCGGTCAGCGCTTGGGGGAGATGGAAGTATGGGCCATGGAAGCTTATGGAGCGGCCTATTCACTTCAGGAATTCCTCACCGTCAAGTCAGATGACGTGGCCGGTCGGACAAGAATTTACGAGTCCATAGTCAAGGGTGACCATAATTTTGAGCCTGGATTGCCTGAGTCGTTCAACGTTTTAGTGAAAGAGCTGCAAAGCCTGGCATTGGATGTAAAATTGCTGGAGCATGAAGGCTAAGGCGTAAGCCTATATCCTTAAGCGATATTTCTAAGCTTTCCAATTTGGAGGAAAGAATCTGTGGAAGACATTTTTAGTTATTTTGAAAAACCAAAAGATCCGATCAGGTTTAGCGCAGTAACAATATCAATAGCATCTCCCGAAACTGTTCTTTCCTGGTCCTGTGGAGAGGTCAAGAAGCCGGAGACCATCAACTATAGAACCTTCAAGCCGGAAAGGGATGGGCTTTTCTGCGCAAAAATATTTGGGCCGGTAAAGGATTACGAATGTCTCTGCGGCCGCTATAAGAGGATGAAGCATCGGGGCGTGGTATGCGAGAAATGTGGCGTCGAAGTCATGTCCTCGCGGGTAAGAAGGGAGAGGATGGGGCATATCACTCTGGCGACACCCGTGGCGCACATCTGGTTTCTCAAGAGTCTCCCCAGCCGGATCGGTAACGTATTGGACATGTCGCTCAAAGAACTGGAGCGGGTTCTTTATTTTGAATCATGGATAGTGACCGACCCCAAGAATACCACCCTGAAAAAGAAAGACCTCCTTTTTGATGAGGAGTACCTGGACATGAGGGAACGCTTTGGTGAGACTGGATTTGAAGCCGGTATCGGGGCGGAGGTGATCAGGCAACTTCTGGCAGAGATTGATCTGGATAAGCTGGACAACGAATTGCGCTCAGAACTGAAACATGCCATCTCGGACACGAAAAAGAAAAAGCTCATTAAACGTCTCAAGGTGGTAGAAGCACTGCGAAAATCTGGAAACAGGCCGGAATGGATGGTTTTGACGACTCTTCCGGTCATTCCGCCGGACCTCCGTCCTCTGGTGCCGCTCGATGGCGGACGATTTGCCACTTCCGACTTAAATGATCTGTACCGCCGGGTCATTAACCGCAACAACCGGCTTAAACGCCTGCAGGAATTAAACGCGCCAGAGATCATCATCAGGAATGAAAAGAGAATGCTCCAGGAGGCGGTGGACGTTCTTTTTGACAATGGTCGCCGGGGGAGAGCAATTACCGGCACCAACAAGCGCCCACTGCGTTCCTTATCCGATATGTTAAAGGGGAAACAGGGTAGATTCAGGCAGAATCTGCTGGGAAAACGGGTGGATTATTCCGGCAGGTCAGTCATTACGGTAGGCCCTGATTTGAGGCTCCATCAATGCGGGTTGCCCAAGAAGATGGCGCTGGAGCTTTTCAAACCATTCATCTATAACCGGCTACATGAAAAGGGGTACGTAACCACCGTCAAAAGCGCGAAAAAAATGGTGGAAAAGGAAGGCTCTCAGGTCTGGGATGCCCTGGATGAAGTGGTGCGCGAGTATCCTGTAATTTTGAATCGGGCTCCTACGCTGCATCGCCTCGGGCTTCAGGCTTTTGAGCCGGTTCTGATTGAGGGTAAGGCTATACAGCTCCATCCTTTGGTTTGTCCGGCTTTCAACGCCGATTTCGACGGGGACCAGATGGCGGTCCATGTGCCCCTCTCCCTGGAGGCCCAGGCGGAGGCGCGCATCCTGATGATGTCAACCAACAACATCCTTTCGCCCGCCAATGGCAAACCGGTAATTCTGCCCGGCCAGGACATTGTCCTGGGTATTTATTACCTGACCAGAGCGAGACCCGGCGCCAGGGGAGAGGGTATGTGCTTTGCCGATCCGGCGGAAGTGAAGAGAGCGCTGGATGCCGGAGAGCTGGAGCTTCATGCGCAGATCAGGCTCAGGATCAACGGTGAGATTAAAGAAACCACGGTTGGCCGGGCAATCCTCTATGAGATTATTCCAGAAGCCATTTCATTTGATGAAATCAACAAGACCATGAATAAGAAAGGGCTGGAACAACTGATAGATCATTGCTACCGGCTTTGCGGAGACAAAACCACTATCCTGCTGGCCGATCGTCTGAAGGATATCGGTTTCCGCTATGCCAGCATTTCGGGGGTATCTTTTGCGCTCCATAATATGATTATTCCCGCAGGCAAGAAAGAAAGCGTTGCCAAGGCTCACCGGGATGTGCTCAAAATTCAGAAAGAGTACATGGACGGTACAATTACCGATGGGGAAAGATACAACAAGGTTATCGACGTCTGGAATAAGACCACGGAGCGGATTGCCACCGAATTGATGGCTGGAATCGAAAAGGAGGAGATAATCAATAGTCGGGGAGAAAATCTTCGCGTGGACAGCTTCAACCCGATATATATGATGGCTGATTCCGGTGCCCGGGGCAGCGCCGCCCAGATCAAACAACTGGCCGGGATGCGGGGATTGATGGCCAAACCATCTGGTGAGATCATTGAAACTCCGATTACGGCTAACTTCCGGGAGGGGCTTTCAGTGCTCCAGTATTTCATTTCCACCCACGGAGCCAGAAAAGGTCTTGCCGATACAGCATTAAAGACGGCAAACTCCGGTTACCTGACCAGGAGATTGGTGGATGTGGCGCAGGATTGTATTATTACTGAGTATGACTGCGGGACAATTGACGGGATCTTTGTCTCTAATCTCTCGGAAGGTGGCGAAATAATCCAGACCGCGGGAGAGCGGGTGCTTGGGAGGGTAGCCTTTGCCGAGATCGCCGATCCCTACACGGGAGAAGTTCTGGTTCGGGCTAATGAAGAGATCGATGAGATGATCGCCGAAAAAATCGACCATGCCGGGATCCGGGAAGTCAAAATCAGGTCTGTTCTGGCCTGCAAATCCAAAAACGGGGTCTGCGCGATGTGCTATGGCCGGGATCTGGCGCGAGGACAACTGGTCAATATCGGGGAGGCGGTAGGGATCATTGCCGCGCAGTCAATTGGTGAGCCGGGCACGCAGCTTACAATGAGGACATTTCACATCGGAGGCACCGCAAAGTTCGACCAACATTCGACCCTCGAGGCACGTCACGACGGCCTGATCAGTTTTTCCGGCATTTCGTCAGTCCAGAAGAAGGATGGCTCCGTGGTTGTAATGAATCGCAACGGCGAGATCCATGTCCTGGATGAACAGGGAAGATCCCGTGGCCGGTATCCGGTTCCTTATGGCGCCCAGTTGAAAGTGCACGATGGCGCGGTGGTTAAAAAGGAGATGCGTCTGGCGGAGTGGGATCCCTTCTCAACCCCCATCCTTGCTGAAGTAGATGGTGTAATTAAATTCGGTGATATCATCGAAGGCAAGACCATGCAGGAGTTGAAGGACGAACAAACCGGTCTGTCCCGCAAGGTCATCGTGGAATTCCGGGCCGCTGATTTGAGACCGCGAGTATCCATCAAGGACAAGAGGGGCAAGACGGCGAAGATCCCGGGTACAAACGCGATGGCAAGGCATCTATTGCCCATCGGAGCCAATATAGTGGTTGCCGAAGGTGAAACGGTAAACGCGGGAGACATATTGGCCAAAATACCAAGGGAAACTACCAAGACCAAAGATATTACCGGTGGCCTTCCGCGAGTAGCCGAACTTTTTGAAGCGCGCAAACCAAAGGACTACGCTATAATCAGTGATATTAGCGGGATTGTCTCCTATGGCAAGGAAACGAAGGGTAAGAGGAAGATAGTCATTACACCGGAAGTTGGAGAAGAGAAAGAATATCTGATTCCCAAAGGAAAGCATGTCAGCGTCCAGGAGGGCGACCGGGTTACGACTGGTGATCCGCTGATGGAAGGGGTAAATAATCCTCATGATCTGCTGATGGTTAAGGGAGAGAAGGAACTGGCCAAGTACCTGGTGGATGAGGTGCAGGAAGTTTACCGTTTGCAGGGCGTCAAGATAAATGACAAACATTTGGAAGTAATCGTGCGTCAGATGCTGCGGCGGGTGCGGATTATCGATCCCGGCGACACTAATTTTATCGCTGACGAACAGGTTGAGAAGCATCGTTTCCGCGAGGAAAATGAAAGGATTATCGCCCAAGGGGGAAGGGCTGCGGTGGGAGAACCAGTGCTGCTGGGCATCACTAAGGCATCGCTATCAACACAGAGTTTTATCTCTGCCGCATCATTCCAGGAAACAACACGGGTTCTTACCGAAGCCAGTTTGTCCGGCAAGACGGATTACTTAAGGGGACTCAAAGAAAATGTCATCATGGGGCGCCTGATTCCGGCCGGCACCGGCTTGGTGATGTACCGGAAACTGGGCCTGGCGATAACCGGAGAGGAACAGCCGGCGGCAGGGGTTTCTGAGAAACAGGACAGTTATGATGGCGAGAAATTGCTTGACATACAGACAACGAATTGATAGCTTGCCTAATTCGTTGCACCCAGTCAGTGGGATCGCATATTTGATGTTTTGGAGGAGTAATGCCTACGATAAATCAGTTGGTTCGCAAGGGGAGAGCCAGTGTTCAGCAAAAAGCTACTACGCCAGCCTTGGCAGGGTCGCCCCAGCGGCGGGGAGTTTGTGTCCGGGTTTATACGTCTACCCCTAAAAAGCCCAATTCGGCCTTAAGGAAAGTTGCTCGCGTTCGCCTTACCAGTGGATACGAGGTAACTTCATATATTCCGGGAGTTGGGCACAACCTTCAGGAGCACTCGGTGGTATTGGTTCGGGGTGGAAGGGTTAAGGATCTTCCCGGTGTCCGCTACCATATAATTAGAGGCACTCTGGATTCCGTAGGGGTGCAGGATCGTAAGCAGGGCCGTTCCAAATACGGCACCAAAAAACCAAGCTGATCAGGGATCGCGTTATGCCGAGAAGAAGAGAAGTCATAAAGAGAGAAGTACAGCCGGACCCCAAGTATAACAGTAAAATGGTGGCAAAATTCATCAATAATATATTGAAACGGGGTAAAAAGAGCGTGGCTGAGTCCATTCTCTATGGCGCCTTTGATATTATCGAACGGAAGGCCAAGGAGTCGCCCCTGGAAGTATTTGACCGGGCGATAAGCAATGTTAAACCGATGGTAGAAGTGAAATCGAGACGTGTTGGAGGCTCTACGTACCAGGTGCCCACGGAAGTGCCGCCGCCAAGGCGCACATCGCTGGCCATAAGATGGCTCATAAGTAACTCGCAGGCACGCTCGGAGAAAACAATGAGAGAAAAGCTGGCTGCGGAACTCATGGATGCTTCCCACAACAGAGGCGCAGCCGTTAAGAAACGCGAGGCGGTTCATAAAATGGCGGAGGCGAATAAGGCCTTTGCGCATTACCGATTTTGAAAGTGCTGTGAAGTCAGTAAGATCTATGATGCATCCGTCCAGCGGCCATAATTGCAGACACGAACCATTTTAAGGACAAGGAGGTAAATGGAGATGGCTAAAAAGAAATTTGAGAGGAAGAAGCCACATCTTAATATCGGCACAATTGGGCATGTAGATCACGGTAAGACTACCCTTACAGCGGCGATAACGAAGCATTTGGCTAAGAAGGGCCTTGCCGAATTCCGGCCGTTTGATTCAATCGATAACGCACCAGAAGAGAAGGAAAGGGGCGTTACCATAAATATTTCTCACGTGGAATATGAAACGGCCAAGCGTCATTATGCCCACGTGGATTGTCCAGGCCACGCCGACTATATAAAGAACATGATTTCCGGCGCCGCCCATATGGATGGAGCCATCCTGGTGGTGGCAGCCTCCGATGGTCCCATGCCGCAGACAAGAGAGCACATTCTCCTTGCCCGGCAGGTGCAGGTACCGTTTATTGTTGTTTATATGAACAAAGTCGATCTGGTGGACGATCCGGAGCTGCTCGACCTGGTGGAGCTGGAGTTAAGAGAGCTGCTGACGGCCTATGAGTTCCCCGGCGATGATATTCCCATTATTCGCGGTTCGGCGTTGAAGGCGCTTGATGCTGATGACAGCAGTCATCCCGACGCCAAATCCATCTGGGAATTGATGGAAGCAGTGGATGAGTACATTCCACTGCCCCCGCGTGACACGGAAAAACCATTTCTTATGCCGGTTGGCGATGTATTCACCATTTCCGGCCGCGGTACCGTGGCGACGGGAAGGATCGACCGGGGGATTATAAAAACCGGTGAGGACGTAGAAATCATCGGGATTCGACCCACCACCAAGACGGTATGCACTGGTGTCGAGATGTTCCGTAAAACTCTGGATGAAGGTCGTGCCGGCGATGACGTTGGTCTGCTGTTGCGGGGCGTTAAGAGGGAGGATGTCGAGCGAGGTCAGGTCATTGCGAAACCGGGATCCATTACTCCACATACCAGATTTAATGCCCAGGTGTACATTTTGACCAAAGAAGAGGGTGGAAGACACACGCCGTTCTTCTCGGGTTACCGGCCGCAGTTTTATTTCCGCACCACCGATGTTACTGGGGTTGCCACCTTGCCGGAAGGGGTAGAGATGGTAATGCCGGGAGATAACGTCACCATGGACATAAGACTGATAACGCCCATTGCCATGGAGGAGCAGCTGCGCTTCGCAATCAGGGAAGGCGGAAGAACGGTTGGCGCCGGCGTGGTAAGTAAGATTATTGAGTGATTGTCACGGAGGATGCGGTTTGTGCAGTCAAGCCAAACGGCATCCTCTTTAGTTAAATAAAATGGGATGGGTAATGAAAGATCAGAAGATTAGGATTCGCTTGAAAGCCTACGACTACAAGATTCTGGATCGCTCCGTTGAAGAGATCGTTGAAAGCGCCAAAAGAACAGGAGCCAGAGTGGCTGGGCCTATTCCGCTGCCCACGGAAATCAACAAGTATTGCGTCAATAGATCGCCGCACGTGGACAAGAAGTCACGGGAGCAATTTGAAATCAGGACTCATAAGCGCCTGATTGACATTGTTGAGCCCACGCAGTCAACGGTTGATGCTTTGATGAAGCTTGACCTGTCAGCGGGCGTCGATGTGGAAATACGGGCCTGAAATCAACGCCAGTCGACCTAACATAATTGGATTATCGTATGATATCAAAGGGTTTAATCGGTAAAAAATTAGGAATGACACAGATCTTCATTCAAGAGGGAGAATTGGTGTCAGTGACCGTGCTCGAGGTCGAGCCATCGGTCGTCATCCAGAAGAAGACTACAGAAAATGACGGCTATGATGCAGTTCAGTTAGGTTACGAGCGCGTCAAGGAGAAGAATGTGACCAGGCCTCGCCGCGGTCATTTTAATAAAGCTGGAAAAGGCTGCTTCAGGCGGTTAGCGGAAATCAGAGGCGATGTTTCCGATGTGGAGATTGGCCAAGAGATTGGAGCTGCCATCTTCAGTGCAGGGGAATATGTTGATGTGGTCGGAACCACAAAGGGAAAGGGGTTTGCCGGGGTGATCAAGAGGCATGGATTCAGCGGCGGCAGGGCGACTCATGGTTCTATGTTTCACCGGGCGCCAGGCTCTATTGGCGCCAGTGCGGACCCGTCCCGGGTGTTTAAGGGAACAAGGCTCCCCGGACAAATGGGAAATGAGCGACAGACGGTCCAGAATCTCAAGGTAATCGCGGTGAGACCGGACAGGAATATACTTTTGCTCAAGGGCGCCGTGCCTGGTTCGAAGAATGGCTATGTTTTGATTAAGCAAGCGATAAAAAAGGGAGGACTGAAGGGCTAAAGGCAAACAGGGAGGTTCTGGAAGCCGCTCTTTTAGTTAAATTGCAGAAGCCTGGAGGTTATAAGAGATGCCAATAGTTGATATATATGATATTAATAAAGAAAAGGTGGCGGAGCTTGAGTTGAGCGACGCTATCTTTAATGCCGACGTTAACGAAGCTGCCATTTACGACGTGGTCAGGATGCAGCAGGCCTCCAGAAGAAGAGGAACCGCGGCAACAAAGGAAAGAGGGGAAATAAGTGGGGGCGGAAAAAAGCCATGGCGCCAGAAGGGCACTGGTCGCGCCCGTGCCGGTACCAGCAGATCGCCAATCTGGAGAGGGGGCGG
>JBBIRO010000041.1:0-14383 GCA_037441775.1 Syntrophobacterales bacterium | reverse complement strand
CCATCCGCGGGATTTTTCGATAAAAGTCTCTAAAAAGGTCAGGCGGCTCGCGCTCATCTCGGCCCTCAGCATGAAGACTAAGAGTGGCCAGTTGCAGGTAATCAACGGTTTTCCCCTGGGGGAGATTAAGACCAAAAATTTCAAAGCCGTAATGGACCTGTTCCAATGGGGCAAGGCGCTTTTAGTCATCGATGAGCCCAATCCGATTCTTGAGCTTTCCTCTCGGAACATTAAGGGCGTTAAGGTCTTAAGGTCAGAGGGAATCAATGTTTATGATCTGCTTTATTATGATCAGGTGGTCTTTTTAGAGCCTTCGATAAAGAGCTTGGAGGAGGTCTTGTCGGCAAATGGATAAATTCGAAATAATTAAGAAATACCTCCTTACGGAAAAGAGCACCAGGGCCAAGGATGAGGAGAATAAATATCTTTTTGAAGTTGACCGGCGAGCCAATAAGATCGAGATCCGTCAGGCGGTAGAGGAGCTGCTTAAGGCACAGGTAACTGAAGTCCGCGTAATGAATGTCCTGGGTAAGACCCGAAGGTTCGGGAAGGCCACTGGTAAGACAAAGCCTTGGAAAAAAGCCGTTGTCACCCTGTCCCCGGGGAGCGCGATCGAGATATTCAAAGGGGTTTAGTGACCCATTACAGGTAATGAAGATGCAAAGGATACAAACCAATGGCAATAAGAAAATATAACCCGACATCCCCAGGACGCAGATTTCAGACCTGTTCTGATTTTCAGGAAATTACCGGGACCAGAGCGGAGAAAAGTTTGCTTGCGCCTCTGAAGAAGACCGGCGGACGGAACTCTTATGGCAGGATCACCAGCAGACATATGGGTGGCGGCCACAAGCGAAAATACCGTATGATCGACTTCAAGCGGGAAAAAAGAGACATACCGGCCACGGTAGCTACAATTGAATACGATCCAAATCGGTCATCGCGGATTGCTCTGGTTAATTACGCTGACGGCGAAAAACGGTATATAATCGCCCCGGAGAAGTTATCCGTAGGAGACAAGGTAATAAGCAGCAGCTCGGCCGACATTAAGCCGGGCAATGCACTACCGCTAAAGAACATACCTTTGGGAACTTTGATTCATAATCTGGAGATTGCAATTGGACGGGGTGCCCAGATGATCCGCAGTGCCGGGTCATACGGTCAGCTTATTGCGAAGGAAGGGCGTTACGCCCAGGTAAGGCTGCCGTCCGGTTCGGTGAGAAAGGTGCTTGTTGACTGCAATGCCACGGTTGGACAGGTGGGAAACAGCGAACATGAAAATATTTCCATTGGTAAGGCCGGAAGGACCCGTTGGCTTGGCAGAAGGCCGTATGTTAGAGGTGTTGCCATGAATCCAGTCGACCATCCAATGGGCGGAGGAGAAGGAAAGTCCTCCGGTGGCAGGCATCCCTGTACCCCCTGGGGAGTTCCCACGAAGGGGCATAAAACGAGAAGAAACAAAAGCACTGATAAATACATCGTAAAGAGAAGGGATTAAGAGGTGGGACGATCAATTAAAAAGGGTCCGTTTATCGACGAAAGTCTGCAACGGAAGATTAGAAAGGCCGAAGAGAGCGGAAACAAGACCGTTATTAAGACCTGGTCTCGGCGTTCAACGATTACTCCCGATCTTATTGGATATACGATTGCCGTTCATAACGGCAAAAAGTTCATACCTGTATTTATAACTGAAAATCTGGTGGGTCACAAACTGGGAGAATTTTCACCTACCAGGACATTCTTCAGTCATGCAGGCGACCGCAAGTCGAAACTCCGCAAATAGCACCTGGTATAGTAGCGGTATTAGATTAACCAATGCTGCAATTGGGATCACGCCGCGAAAAGTCATCAGGAGAGTTTGCCTGAAATATTTGCGTCTAAAAGACTTCCCGGCGCATCAAGAATAGAGTGGAGAAGGCTCATCATGGAAGCAAGAGCTATTGCTAGGTATGTTAGAATGTCACCACAGAAGGTCCGGCTGGTGGTGGACTTGGTAAGAGGTAAGGACCTGGAGGAGGCGGAGAAAATACTCGCCTTTACGAGAAAGGCTGCTGCCGAGCCGGTAGCTAAGCTGCTTAAATCGGCCCGGGCTAATGCTGCCCAGAATTCCAGGATCGACGAGGACATTCTTTATTTAAAAGAGATATATGTGGATCAGGGGCCTTCACTCAAACGCTGGCGTGCCAGGGCGCAGGGCAGGGCGGCCCCGATCAAGAAAAGAACATCACATATAACAATTGTGTTGGAGGAGAAGTAAGCTGCTCCTGATACAGGGAGAGCTTAAATGAAGTGGCGGCGATGATTGACCGGTACGGTAATGAGGCCGGAAGGGGATTTGAGGAGGTGCAGGTTTGGGTCAAAAGGTGAACCCGATCGGGCTGAGGTTGGGTGGTATCAAGACTTGGAGTTCTCTGTGGTTTTCAGAGAAGAATTATGTGGTTTATCTTCAGGAAGACATTAAAATCAGAGAATACCTGAAAAAGAAACTATACCCGGCCGGCATATCTAAAATCGAGATAGAAAGGGCGGCCAATAAGGCCAAGGTAAATATCTATACTGCCCGCCCAGGAATCATCATCGGCAAGAAGGGTTCGGAGATAGAAAAGCTGAAGGCTGATCTGGAGAAAATGACTCAGGGAGAGGTTATCGTCAACATTATGGAGGTTCGCAAGCCGGAGATTGATGCCCAGCTTGTTGCCGAAAACGTTGCCCAGCAACTGGAGAAACGGGTTGCCTTCCGGCGGGCGATGAAAAAGAGCGTGACGGTGGCCATGAAATTCGGAGCCAAGGGTATTAGAATTACCTGTGCCGGTCGCCTGGGGGGCGCGGAAATGTCGCGAACTGAATGGTACCGGGATGGAAGGGTTCCACTGCATACCTTGCGGGCTAATATTGATTGGGGATTTACCGAGGCCCACACCGCCTATGGTCTAATCGGAGTCAAGGTGCTGTTGTTCCATGGGGAAGTGCTGCCAGGAAAAGATGAGAAGCCCAGAACACGAGGGTAAAAGGGAAAACAGTACAATACCTGCTGTCCCTTGCCTTGGTTCGGAAATATAGATTAGAGGTTGTTCAGTTATGCTGATGCCAAAAAGGGTTAAATATAGAAAACTGCAAAAGGGTCGCATGGGCGGTAAGTGCGGCCGCGGGAATTATGTGGCGTTTGGTGATTTTGGACTTCAGGCCGTGGAGTGTGGTTGGGTATCAGCCCGCCAGATTGAAGCAGCGCGAATCGCGATGACCAGGCATGTTAAGAGAGGTGGGAAGATTTGGATTCGCGTATTTCCTCACAAGTCTGTAACGAAGAAACCGGCTGAAACGAGGATGGGAAAAGGTAAAGGCGCTCCCGAGGGATGGGTGGCCGTTGTTAAACCGGGTTTTATTCTTTATGAAATGCAGGGGGTGACCAAGGAAGTGGCTAAAGAAGCGTTTCGCCTGGCGGCCCACAAGTTATCCATCCCGACCAAGTTTATTGAGCGGGAGGTGGCAAGTGAAAATTGAGGCAATTAGAGATTTAAGCAGTGAAGAATTGCGGCAGAGGCTCAGCGCCCTCAATGAAGAGCTTTTCAAACTGCGGATGCAGCATGGTTCCGGTCAACTGGAATCAACGGCAATGCTGAAGAAGTCGAGAAGAGATATTGCGAGGGTGAATACTGTGCTCAGGGAAAGGGAGAGCGGCCAGCATGAAATATAGCAGCAACAAGCGTACCATCAAGGGCGTGGTGGTTCAGAACAAGATGGATAAAACGGTCGTCGTTCGGGTAGAGCGGCTTGCCAAACATCCGATGTTTCATAAATTTTTGCGAAGGCATGTCAAATATAAGGCACATGATGAGAGCAATAGCTGCAATGTGGGCGATAAAGTGATGATCATCGAATCCAGGCCGCTGAGCCGGGAAAAACGCTGGCGGGTCAGAGAAGTATTGGAACGGGTAAGGTAGGCTCTGCACTTGGCCTGGCTGATATAAGAGGTGTCATAATGATTCAGATGCAAACCGTTTTAAATGTTGCGGATAATTCCGGCGCCAAAAAGGTGTTCTGTATTAAGGTGCTCGGTGGGTCCAAGAGAAGATTCGCAAGTCTGGGGGATATTATAGTGGTCTCGGTTAAAGAGGCGTTACCCAACTCGAAGGTGAAAAAAGGTGACGTCATGAAAGCCGTTGTGGTCAGAACTGTGAACGATGTGCGGCGTTCCGATGGATCATACCTGAAATTTGACGACAACTCCGCTGTGCTTATCAACAATCAGAAGGAGCCGATAGGAACCAGAATATTCGGGCCGGTGGCCAGAGAACTGCGGGCGAAGGATTTCACGAAGATCATATCCCTGGCACCGGAAGTGTTATAGTACTGATTTAACATGGTAAATTAGGTGAGACGCTTAATTTTGCATCAACCCAGGGCGTTGATGGTGGGGTGCTGATCAGTTTAATGTCTCAACCTGTGAGACAGTAAGGACAGGCGATGAAAAAAGGATATTTAAAAAAGGGTGATCAGGTTAAAGTGATTGCCGGTAGGGACAAGGGAAAAACGGGGAAGATAATTAAGACAGTCATTAGTACGAACCGGGTGATTGTTGAAAAAATCAATCTAGTGAAAAAACATCAGAAACCCGACCAGAAGACTAAAGGTGGAATTGTCGAAAAAGAGGGGTCAATTCACATTTCAAACGTAATGTACCTCTGCGGTAAATGCAATAAGCCCACCCGGTTGGGAATGAAGTTTCTACAAGATGGAAATAAAACCCGGGTGTGTAATAAGTGTGAAGAAATTCTTGATGCTCAGGTCTAATAATATGGCGAGATTAAAGGAACATTATAAAACGTCGGTGGTGCCCAGATTAACCGAGGAGTTTTCCTATCGAAGCATTATGGAAGTGCCGAAAATAACCAAGATCGTGCTTAACATGGGTGTTGGGGAGGCGATCCAGAATATCAAGGCCCTCGATAGCTCGGCTGCGGAAATTGCTCAAATTACCGGACAGAAACCTGTTATTACCAAGGCAAGACGATCTATCGCCACCTTCAAATTGCGCAAGGGGATGTCGATTGGGATAATGGTGACCCTGCGCGGAGAGAGGATGTACGAATTTTTTGACCGGCTGGTGAACGTGGCTCTTCCCCGGGTAAGGGACTTCCGTGGTATATCTCCCCAGTCGTTTGATGGGAGAGGGAATTTCGCCCTGGGATTGACGGAGCAGCTCATTTTTCCGGAGATTGATTATGACAAGATCGAGAAGGTCCGAGGGATGAATATCGTGGTGGTAACTACTGCCAAGACAGATGATGAGGCACGTGCTCTGCTTAGGCATCTAGGCATGCCTTTTAAAAGTTAATCCGAGTGGGCACGGCAGCCCAGATCGCGGAGTCGTCGGGATTGAACTAGGGAGGAAATTGAGTGGCAAAGAAATCCTTGATTGCTAAGGCAAATAGAATACCGAAATTCGAAGTGCGGGCATATAATCGTTGCCCACTTTGCGGACGGCCGCGGGGCTACTACCGTAAGTTCGATATGTGCAGAATATGTTTGAGGAAGCTTTCACTGAAAGGCGAGCTTCCGGGCGTAATAAAGTCAAGTTGGTAGGCGACGAACGAGGAGAGAAGTATGGCGATAACAGATCCAATAGCGGATATGCTAACCAGAGTAAGAAATGCCGGCAAGGCCCGCTTCAAGACGGTAGAGGTATTGCCTTCGCGGATAAATAAGAATATTGCCCAGGTAATGAAGACGGCTGGATATATAAGCGGCTACGACTTGAAAAGGGGTAACGATGGGAAACAGGTATTGAAACTATATCTCAAATATGCGGATAACAAACGATCCGTCATTTCCTCCCTGCAGAGAATCAGCAAGCCCAGCAGGCGGGTCTATGTAAGAAGCGCGGAGTTGCCGAAAGTATTGAATGGTTATGGCGTATCGATCATATCGACTTCTCGTGGAGTGGTCTCTGATTCAGAAGCGCGGAAGTTGAACATCGGTGGTGAGGTTCTGTGTAATATCTGGTAATAAGGGATGTGTGACAGCTGTCGTGACCGGCATGTTGTGACCTCCCGCTGCGGGAGTTTTATATATGTCAAGAATTGGTAAAAAACCTATTGTACTGCCCCCCGGGGTTAAATTTAGGCGAAGCGATAACATGGTTTTAGTTGACGGGCCCAAGGGTTCTCTTTCCATGGAGCTGCCGGTGGGAATTGATGTGAGCCTGGATAACAATGTTATTAACGTAACTAAGCTTTCCGATGATCGTCATCAGAGGTCTAACCAGGGACTTGTAAGAACTCTGGTCGGCAATATGGTGACGGGGGTCAGTGCCGGCTTCGAAAAAAGCCTAACCATTTCCGGTGTCGGGTATCGCGCTGAATTACTGGAGGGCAAACTAAAACTGCTTATTGGTTATTCGGTTCCAGTTGCGTATCAGTTTCCGAAAGATGTGGCGGTCAAGGTGGATAAACAGATAAACATCACCGTGTCCGGCATCGATCGGCAATTGGTGGGTCGGGTTGCCGCCGAGATCAGGGAACTGAAGAAGCCGGAGCCATACAAGGGTAAGGGAATAAGGTACAGCAACGAAACGATCCGACGCAAGGTCGGGAAATCCGTGGGTTCGAAGTAGTGCGTACCCGGTTGTTACAGGTTTGCCGCCAAAGAGGTCAATATTGGCCGTAAACTTGATGACGATCGGACCAACCATGAAGGCGGTTATAATATTAACAAAATTGTAAAAGAGGTAGGGAGTTGGCTAATAAACTGGAAAAGGTCAGGGCCAGACGCAAGGCCAGGGTAAGGGGAAAGATCGAAGGGACTCAGGAAAGGCCTCGGATTTCCGTGTTCAGGAGCGCGAAGCACATATTCGCTCAGGCAATAGTTGACGATCTTGGGAAGACTATTGCTGAAGCATCGACGTTGAGCAAGGATTTACAAGAAACTATTCGCGGACTGAAAAAAACCGCGGCAGCCAGGGAAGTAGGGAAGCTGGTATCGGCCAGATTGCAGAAGCAAGGTATAGAGCAGGTTGTTTTCGATCGCGGGCGTTATATGTATCACGGCCGGGTCAAGGCTTTGGCCGACGCCGCCAGGGAGGCGGGATTGAAGTTTTAGCTTTTCTTTTTCCATATATGTAGGCTGCTGGGTGCGATGCTCGCACGGTGTAAACACCAGGCAGGAGCTAAGGGCCCTGCGTCATATACCATTGCTTAGGGGATAAATCATTGGACAGGATGATAGATAAGAAGGATACGGGTTTCATCGACAGGGTGATTACAATCAACAGGACCGCTAAAGTCGTAAAGGGTGGCCGACGGTTTCGATTCAGCGCGATAGTGGTTGTCGGCGACGGCAATGGCTCGGTTGGCGCCGGGCTGGGTAAGGCCCATGAGGTGCCCGAAGCGATACGAAAGGGCATGGAGCAGGCCAAGAAAAATATGGTTAAAGTGGCAGTGATCAACAGGAGTATTCCGTACGAAGTTATAGGCAAATACGGTGCGGGAATGGTACTGCTGAAACCGGCTTCGGAAGGGACGGGACTAATTGCTGGCGGCGCCGTCCGAGCGGTACTGGAGGTTGCCGGTGTTCATAATATTTTGACCAAGTGTCTGGGATCTCACAATCCACATAATCTTGTTAAGGCCACATTAAATGGCCTTTCCGGACTGAAGGACCCGGCGACAATATCCGCCCAGCGCGGCAAATCTCTGGGCGAACTTTAAGATCCATCGACGAGGCATATAGTGGAAAATAAACTTATTATAACACAGATACGCAGTTACATCGGCAGGCCCAAGAAGCAGCGTGCTATCATTCAAGGCCTCGGGCTGGGTAAATTGAACAAAACGGTATGTCTAAACGACACACCGGAGATTCGCGGCATGGTGAACAAGGTCGCTCACCTGGTGTCAGTTATGGAGGTGGATAAGAAAATATGAATCTTGCTTCATTGAAGCCGCCGCAGGGCTCGCGAAAAAAAAGAAAAAGGGTTGGTCGGGGAGATGCCTCGGGTCATGGGGGAACATCGACGCGTGGACACAAGGGACAAAAGGCCCTCTCGGGCGGGACGGTCCGACCGGGGTTTGAGGGTGGGCAGATGCCTCTTGCCCGACGCCTGCCGAAGCGTGGTTTCCGCAATCCCTTCAAAAAAGAGTACGCTATTGTAAATATCAAGCAGTTGATCATCTTTCCTGAAGGAACGGTAGTAGATACCGAGACTCTTAAGGCACGGGGGATAATCAAGGGAAGGAATATGGCCGTAAAATTGCTCGCCGAGGGTGATATTTCCTATCCCTTGACGCTAATGATTGCCGCGGCAACGGCTGCAGCGCGGCAGAAGATAGAGGCCGCGGGCGGCAAGATCATCGAGGGGGAAGAACTTGCTAGAAGGCTTTAAAAATATATCCAAGATACCGGAGTTGCAAAAGAGGATACTTTTTACCCTTCTTTTGTTGATTGTTTATCGCGTCGGCGCCCATGTTCCGACGCCGGGGATCGATACCGCGGCGGTAAGCGCCTTTTTTGATCAGGCCAAAGGATCGCTTTTGGGATTCTTTGACATGTTTGCCGGTGGCGCCCTCAGCAATCTTTCGGTATTTGCCCTAGGCATCATGCCCTATATCAGCGCCTCGATCATTCTGCAGTTGCTTACTGTTTCCGTTCCCCATCTGGAGAGGCTGGCTAAGGAGGGCGAATCCGGGCGCAGAAAGATTACCCAATATACCAGGTATGGGACAGTCCTTTTGAGCATCATCCAGGGGATGGGAATTGCGATCGGGCTGGAACATATGACTGGGCCGACAGGCGTGCCCATTGTGATTGAGGCGGGGTGGGATTTTCGCCTCATGACGGTATTAACCCTGACGGCGGGCACGGCATTCATCATGTGGCTGGGGGAGCAGATTACGGAGAGAGGTATCGGCAACGGCATTTCGCTGATTATTTTCTCGGGTATCGTCGTCAACATGCCCGCCGCCATATTCAATACATTGCGCCTGTTGTGGTCCGGGGAAATGGGTGTGCTCCTCGTCATTTTCCTGATCATAATGATGCTGGCCGTAATAGGGGCCATTGTTTTTGTTGAAAGCGGACAACGGAGAATCCCGATTCAGTATGCCAAGAGGGTAGTGGGGAACAAAATGTATGGCGGCCAGAGCACCCATTTACCCTTGAAAGTGAATACCGCCGGTGTGATACCGCCGATATTTGCCTCGTCAATCATCATGTTCCCGGCTACAATCGCTAACTTTATCCCCCATCCCTGGATGAAGACGGTGGCAGACGCATTGATACCTGGAAGCTGGGGCTATGAAATTATCTTTGTGGGCTTTATCGTTTTTTTCTGCTACTTCTATACCGCGGTAACCTTCAATCCTCTCGATGTAGCGGAAAATATAAAGAAATATGGCGGGTATGTCCCGGGTATCAGGCCCGGTAAGAAGACGGCGGAATACATAGATACCGTGCTGACTAGGCTTACCTTTAGTGGCGCTATCTACGTGTCAATAATTTGCGTGCTGCCCAGCATTCTCATTTCCAATTTCAATGTGCCCTTTTATTTTGGTGGTACTGCCCTTCTGATCGTAGTTGGTGTGGCCCTGGATACGGCAGGGCAGATCGAAACCCATCTTTTGACCCGGCAATATGAGGGTTTTATGAAGAAGGGAAAATTGGCAAGAAGGAGATAGGTTTGCAGGGCCTGGGCATATTAAGGCAAGGGCGCTCATGATTTGCCTGAAGCGGCCGGAAGAAATACAAAGGCTGAGGGAGAGCAATCTTGTTGTCGCCTATATCCTGGATAAACTTCGTACGAAGGTAAAACCAGGGGTTACTACCCTTCAACTGGACCGCTATGCGGCGCAACTGGCGCGGGAAAAGGGGGTAAAGGCGGCATTCAGGGGTTACCATGGTTACCCTTTTTCGCTGTGCGTATCGGTTAACGAGGAGGTGGTGCATGGTTTACCATCGACGAGGGTACTGGAGGAGGGTGATATCGTAAGTATTGATTTTGGCGTTTTGCACAATGGTTATTATGGCGATGCCGCAATAACCCTGCCAGTGGGAAGAGTATCCCACGAGGCGGCAAGATTGCTAGAAACGACGAAAAACAGCCTCTGCGACGCGGTGAGTCAGGCCAGAGCGGGAAAAAGGCTTGGCGATATTTCGGCGGCCGTTCAGCAACGAGTGGAGGCGGCCGGTTTTTCCGTGGTAAGAGATTATGTTGGGCACGGTATCGGCAGGGCGCTGCACGAGGAACCACAAATCCCCAATTTCGGAGTGCCCGGCAAAGGCATCGAATTAGTGGTGGGCATGGTGCTGGCGATTGAGCCGATGGTAAATGCGGGAACTCATGAGGTCAAGCTGCTGGACGACGGCTGGACGGTGGTAACACTGGATAAGAAGTACTCGGCGCATTATGAGCACTCGGTTGCAATTACCGAAGACGGACCTTATATTCTGAGTCTGCTGGAGGAATAATGATCCGGAAAAAAAGGCGGCCCGACGAATATTGTAGCACTCGAAAAATTTGTAAAAATTTAAGTCTTGCGGCGGCTTGCTAAAACATCCACAAGGCTTGAACTTGATAATAATAAGGAATTAGGCTTAGTTTTTAGTACGCCTGGAGTGACGAGGGATTAAGATAACGCCGCATCGGGACTTTTGGCACAGTCGTCTGGAATAAGGTGGTTTGGTTAATGAGGCCGGAGAGAAGGCGTGGTTATGGCAAAAGAAGAGCCGATTGAGGTTGAAGGCAAGGTACTTGAGCCCTTGCCAAATGCAATGTTCCGGGTTGAACTGGAAAATGGTCACCGGGTACTAGCGCATATCTCCGGTAGAATGAGGATGCACTTTATAAAGATACTACCAGGAGACCGCGTAACCGTGGAGCTGTCGCCTTATGATCTCACACGCGGCAGAATAATATACCGGACGAAATAAACAGGACGCCGTTTAGGGCATTGAAGAGGGATTATCGTGAAAGTCAGGGCTTCTATCAAAAAAATTTGTGTCAAGTGTAAGATAGTCAAAAGGCGCGGCGTATTGAGGGTGCTTTGTGAAAACGTTAAACATAAACAGCGTCAGGGATGAGTCAGTGACCTCAGGAGGTTAGCAGGTGGCAAGAATTGCGGGAGTAGATTTACCGAAAAACAAGAGGATGGATATTGCTTTAACTTATATATATGGCATTGGCAAGCCCAAGGCCCTGAAGATATTGGAAGAAGCCGAAGTCGGCGCGGAGAAAAAGACCGATATGCTAACCGATTCTGAGATCACCGCCATCAGAAATGTCATTGACAAGGAGCACAAGGTTGAGGGTGATCTTAGGCGTGAGGTGGCAATGTCAATCAAACGGCTGATGGATTTGGGGACGTATCGCGGGCTGAGACATCGCAAGGGGCTTCCCGCCAGGGGGCAGCGAACCAGCACGAATGCGCGCACGCGTAAGGGGCCGCGTCGGGCCATCGCCGGCAAGAAAAAGTAAATAACCACTCAAGTCAAGCGGAGGGATAATGGCAAAGCCAGGCAAAAAAGTAGTGAAGAAAAAAGAGAAAAAGAATATCTCGGAGGGGATTGCGCACATCCAGTCCACCTTTAACAATACGATAGTAACAATTACCGATATGGCTGGTAATGTCATTTCCTGGTCTTCAGGGGGGGTGCAGGGTTTTAAGGGTTCGCGGAAAAGCACGCCTTTTGCCGCTCAGATGACGGCGGACGATGCCGTGAAAAAGGCTAGGGAGCATGGTGTGAGAAAAGTTCAGGTCTATGTAAAGGGGCCCGGAGCCGGACGGGAATCCGCTCTTAGATCTTTGCAGCTGGCCGGCCTTACGGTCAGCCTGATCAGGGATGTGACACCTATTCCCCACAACGGATGCCGTCCGCCGAAGAAAAGAAGGGTCTAACCCGGCGGGCGACGGCGTCCTGGAATGGGGCTTTAAAATTGTAAAAAATCATTAGCAGGTTTAGGGGAGGTTTTTTTGGCACGATATACTGAATCCGTCTGCAGGCTTTGTCGTAGAGATGGTCTGAAATTATTTTTAAAGGGTGACCGCTGTTATACTGAGAAATGCGCCTTTGACCGCAGAGGCTACGCGCCCGGCGACCACGGGCAGGCGCGTAAAAAGCAGAGCTCCGATTATGGCGTACAGCTTAGAGAGAAACAGAAACTCAAACGGATGTACGGCCTCTTGGAAAAACAGTTTCGCGGTAGTTTTGCCAGGGCGGATCAGCAGAAGGGTATTACGGGAACTAATTTGCTGCTTATTTTGGAAAGACGGCTGGATAACACCGTGTATCGGCTTGGCTTTGCCAGCTCGCGCAGCGAGGCAAGACAACTGGTGACGCACCGGCATTTCCTGGTGGACGGCAGACCAGTCAACATCCCTTCTTACCTGCTTAAGGCGGGTAATCAGATTGAGGTTCGTGAAACAAGCAGGAATACGGCCAAGATCCTGGAATCCCTGGAGATGGTTGCGCGCCGTGGTTTACCTTCTTGGCTTGAATTGGACAAGGCCAATATGAAAGGCGTGCTTAAGACCCTTCCCGCACGGGAAGAGCTGGTCATGCCCGTTAATGAGCAGTTGGTAGTGGAGCTCTATTCCAAGTAAATTAAATGAATGGACGGTAAACTGCCAGGGGGCAGCTTACCTTGCTCACTCTCAATAAGACAGGATGAAAAATGCAAAAAAACTGGTTAAGTTTGATATGTCCCAAGAGGATCGAGGTAGATCAGGCAACACGCACTCCTTATTATGCCGAGTTTGACTGCCAACCTCTGGAGAGGGGTTTCGGCACAACAATCGGTAATTCCTTGAGAAGGGTGCTCCTTTCCGCTATACCGGGTGCGGCAATAGTCTCTTTCAGGGTTGACGGGGTGCAGCACGAATTTTCCGCCATTCCGGGCGTTAAGGAAGATGTTACTGATTTCATGCTGAATCTAAAGGGCGTCCGCCTCAAATTCTTTCAAGGAGATACAAAAACATTACACCTGGATGTCCGGGGGGAAAAAATCGTAACGGCGGGAGATATAATCACCGATGGAACGGTTGAGGTGATGAATCCTGACCATTTTCTGGCGACTTTAAGCGAGGGCGCGCATCTGAAGGCGGAGCTGAATGTCGAGGTCGGGCGTGGCTATGTGCCGGCAAAAAGGGAAAGTGAACCGGGAATGCCGTTTGGCGTGATAAGTATTGATGCCAATTTTTCGCCCATAAGGAAAGTAAACTATACGGTGACGCATGCCCGGGTTGGACAGGTGACCGATTACGATCGCCTTACCCTTGAAGTATGGACCGACGGGAGCCTATCGCCCGAGGAAGCAGTAACCATTGCGGCCGGGATAATCAGTGATCAGTTGAATATTTTCAGCAATTTTCAGACTGATGCTCTGGAAAATACGCTGGAAAAGCCTGGCGAGAATAGAGGAGATGAGTTGTTCAACTGTCCCGTCGATGATCTGGAGTTGTCAGTCCGATCGGCCAATTGTCTGAAAAATGCTGGAATTAAACTTATCGGCGACCTGGTGGTGAAGACTGAGTCGGAAATGCTGAAGACGAAAAATTTTGGTAGAAAGTCACTTAACGAGATTAAAGAAATTCTAGGCGAAATGGGTCTTGGTTTTAGTATGAAGCTGAACATTCCACCCTGGAACCAAGGCGTCATGGACCAATGGAAGCCAACCAAACATGAGGATTAAACGCGATTAGCCCAATAGTAAATTTAACGGTGCCGGAAGTGACCAGGGGGGCCTCAATGCAATGGCTGATGCCCCGCGAAAAGGCTGAACCAAATTGGCGCCACGAAAGGAAAAGATAAATGCGTCACGGTAGAGCGGGGAGCAAATTGGGGAGAACCTCAAGTCATCGGGACGCCATGTTTCGGAACATGGTGACCTCCATATTGAAGCATGAACAGATTGTTACTACCGATGCCCGGGCAAAGGAGCTGCGACGGGTAACGGAGAGGATGGTCACCCTGGCAAAAAGAGGCGATCTCCATGCCCGGAGGCGCGCCCTTTCCTATGTTCGGGACCGGGAAACAGTGGGGAAACTTTTTTCGGAGCTGGCCGCCAGATATCAGGCCCGGGAGGGCGGCTATACCAGGATCATCAAAACAGGATACCGGGTGGGTGATAATGCCCCAATTTCCATTGTTGAATTGGTTGACCGGCCACAGGTGAAGGCGGCAGCGAAAAAATCAGGGGACAATAAATAAGGTACAGCGGGTGATGAATTATATTCCGCGAGTTTATCCCGGTGCAGCCAGGCGGCTGCACCGGTTTTTTTATTGAGGGGCGACGACGATGCCCACGGTCGAGCCGGAGAATGAACCGTGGCTACCGGGGTCGATGCCGGGCAAGCGAGCTTTCCCGCCGCGGCGCCGGGGAACGTGAAATTGC
>JBBIRO010000040.1:0-30065 GCA_037441775.1 Syntrophobacterales bacterium | reverse complement strand
AAAAATATGGAAGACGGCGCAGTAAAACCGCTCATATCGCAGGTTGCTTGCAGAATTATCGAGTATGTGGTCCGGGAGAATTTCCCCGCAGGCTTTCACATAGCGGAACAGACGCCGGCCAATTATTGCCGCGTCCACAGGAATTACCCGGGTACCGGAAACGTAGGCGGCCTGGCGATTCGCCAGTCCTGTTATTGGCCGGCCAACGGCCAGGAAGTGTTTCCTTGTTACGGCTCCAACCAGGCCTTCATGGCCTCTTCCGAAAGCAGCTCGTAGCCGCCCTTGTATTTCGGGGAAAAATGGAAAAGGCAAATTTTCTTGACTCCCGCCAGCCGGGCGATGATTCCCGCCTGCCTGGCCGTAAGGTGCAGCTTTTTTTGGGCGACGGCGAGGTCGCGATGGAGGAAGGGCGCTTCAATATAGAGGATGTCCACCCCCTGGGCGAGGCGCACGATTCGCTCCAGATTGTCGGGGCTTCCTAAAGCATCAGTCACATAGCAAAGCTTTTGTCCGGCCTTGATGACGATAAGTTTTTCCTGAAGTTCCCCCAGCGAAAGCCATCTTTCCTGAATCTCACGATTCTCTTTTCGCCAGTAGATCCGGACTGGAAAATCGGGCGGGTTACCCGCCGCGACATATTTCTTCAAATCCATCAACCACTTGCCCTTGGGAAGGGCCATTTCCTCCAACGCATTTTTTTTGATGTTGATCCGTTCTTTTTCCACGAAACGGAATGCTAAACTGGGGATACCGTGGTCCAGAATCTCAGTTGCGACACTGAAAAGAGGATTGTCCACCATCAGGTCCTGATAGCATTGGCTGGTGGGATTTTCCCGGGGCAAAAAGGAGTCGCAACAGCGGAAGGCCTGTTGGAATATCCTGTCCCGTGTGACTTCGGTGACGAAAATAGTGAAGTCGTTGGCGTAATTGTTTACCAGGTTCCAGTTGTAGGCCTTAAGGCGATTTTCCACGTTGCCGAGAAATCCTTCAGAGCCGTAGAGGTGAAGATGCTTGTCCCGACCCAGGCAGATCCGAAGCAGGTGATCAAAGCCGATGAAATGGTCCATGTGGCTGTGGGAAACGAAGATATGGCCTATTTTCAACAGTTGTCTAGGCAGGAGACGGTGGATATCCCCCAGGTCGAAAAGCACCGCCTGTTGCAGGTGTTTGAATTCCAGATAAACCCCCGGATCGCCGGAAGGGTCGTTAATCAGCGCCGTGCGGAACATGAAATAGCCCCTGCCGTTGGGCGGCCGGTGAATTGCTTTACTTGCATCTTAGGCCGGAATAAAGTCTGGCTCTCTTACCGACGCCAGGGAAATGGCCCCCGTCGGGCAGGCACTGGTGCAGAGCCCGCAGCCCAGGCATTTTTCGCCGCTAAAGAGAGGGAATTCATCGCTTCCCGGCAAAATGGCCGCAACGGGGCAAATTCCCTGGCAGAGGGCGCAGCCATTGCAGAGATCCGCAGCAAACAGTGCCTGGTAACGACTAGCCTGAATCACCCCCCTGGTGGCGGGCTCCTTGGCATAGGGCAGGGCAATGCAGCAGCAGTTGCAGCAGTTGCAGATGACATTACCGATACCCGCCCGGTTTTCCGTCATATGGACCAGCCCTGCGGCTGCCGACAGCCGCAGGATTTCCTTGGCTTCAGCGGCGGTAATCTCCCGGCCGGAACCCCGTTTGATGGTGTAGTCGGCTCCGCGGTTTAGTTGCAGGCAGACCTCCAGGGGTTTGTCGCATTTCCGGGCAATCAGCCGGCAGGGACAATTGGTAACCGCCAGGCGGGAAGCTCCTTCTACGATGCGGGCGGCGTCTTCATAAAGGAGGGCGCGGCTTTCCGTGGAGATCGATTCCTGTATCGGGATGACCCGCAGAAACGATGCCGCCTGTATCTTGGTCAGGAAGGCCGGGATTTGGGGATATTCCTCTTCCATAAACTGGGCCCAGAGGGTGAATAGTTCCGGCGGCGCCTCCGGCCAGAGGCTGGTTGCGTCATGAAACTGCACGATATGGCGGGGCATCCGGTAGATGGTAACCCCCTCCTTCTGCTGCTCGAAAATCACCCCCCGGTGAAAGAGACGGTCCAATATCCGGTCCATCTCCCGCGGATCGATTTCAAACCTTGCTGCCAATTCCTCCCGGCGGGCCGGAGTGGCGTTCACGATCCGGGCCTCCTCTTCGGTACAGAGGACCTCCCATATCCGGGGAATCAGGGGGGACTGCTCCATCCCCAGTTTTTTGGTCAGCTCCCGGTAAACAGATGCTTTTTCCATGGCTTCCTCGCTTTTTAAAAACTGCATTCATCGTAAAAAAAAACGCTCTTGCCTATTGCAAAGGCGGCCGCGGGCAGAAGGCCCGCGGCTACAGAGGTTTTACAAAAAAACGTTGCGACTCGGTCTAGACGACTTCGTAAAAAGTCCGTCGGCAAGACGCGCAAACCACCAGGAATGAGACGTGCTTAGGGTGCGCCGCAGTGAAGAGGGATCTGGCGCGACGCCGCGTCCGAACTTATAACGAAGCCGCCAAAATCAGCTTCATTGCAGCAAAATATGAACCTAGCCGATCTTCAGAACCATCGCCGCGCCGGTGTCGCCCGCCGCGCAGCCGGCCCAGAGGAGGTATCCTCCGCCCAAAAGCGCCACCTCTTCTATCCCCTCGATGATATTGCGGCCCGCCGTGGGGGCCTGAGGATGGCCGTAAACAATGGTGCTGCCGTAATTGTTCATCTTCTCCACCGGAAAGCCCAGTTCGCGGGCCAGATAGATGTCGTTGACCGCGAAGGGATTGTGGGTTTTCAATGCCCGAACTTCCCCGATACCGATTCCCGCGTGGGTAAGGGCCATTTTGGCCGCCGGCGCCACCGCCATGGCCATAAAACCCTTTTTCGCCCGGGCAAAGCCGTAAGACAGAACCTGAATCTCCAGCTTCGGGTCGGCGCTTAGTTCTCTCGCCTTATCCCTGGTCGTTACCACGAAGGCGCTGTTGCCGTCCGCCGGATGGGTTTGAGAGCCGAAGGTAAGAACACCTTCCGGCAGGACCGGTTTCAATGCCGCAAGTCCTGCGGCGGTGGTTTCCATTATTCCCTCGTCTTGTTCGACCAGGATGGTTTTATTTTTACCCTCCTTGACCGCGACCGGAAACATAAAACGTCTCTGAAAGGCGCGGTCGTTCGCCAGCGCATCTAAATACTGTTCGTAACGCCTAAGCGCGACCCAGTCGCACTCCTGCCTGGTAATGCCCGCCTCTTTGGCGACATTTTCCCCTGTCAGGATCATCGCCCCGCCGGCCCATGGGTCGCGGGCGAAATTATCCATCATCCAGTTTTCAGAGATAACCTGCCCGCCCGGCCCAGGGGGATTGGGCCAGATGGTGTGGGGACCGTTAGAGCAGCGGTCGGCCATCAATACGTAAACATTCTGATACAGCCCGGTCTCAATGCCCATCGCCGCCAGGTTGATGCAGGTCGTGGAGGTCGTGCAGGCCTGGGTGAGGAGCACTCCCGGGATCGAAGTGGCGCCGATTAAGGCCGCCGCCCAGGGGCCGCCGTAAAACCATTGGGGCTGGCCGATGGTCATTCCCAGGGTGAGGTAATCGAACATTCCGGGATCCCACTTCCTTTCCGCCAAAAACCTCTTTGATGTTTCGGCGGCAAGCAAGATGGCATGTTCATTGGCCAGTTTGCCCTGCCAGCGGCAGAAGGGGGAGCTGTAATAGCCTTGGAAAGGAATAAAAACTTTGGTTAACATGAACATTTCCTCCTGATGGTTAGGGTTGCGATAAATAAGCTGATTTTCTGGCCGGCCGTCATTGGTCGCTCCAGCGACCGTAACGTTCCCGCAATATTCGGTGGAGAATCTTTCCGGTAGGCGTCCGGGGCATCTCGGAATCGGCGATGAAATCCACTGATCGGGGACGCTTGTAACCCGCCAGTTTGCCTTTGGTAAACTCCATGATTTCTTTCGCTAGGCTCGCCGATGACGGCTGGCCTTCTTTCAGAACAACAACGGCTTTCACCGTCTCGCCCCACTTAGGATCGGGAAGGCCGATTACCGCCGCATCCCGGACCGCCGGATGGGTGGCGATCACATTTTCCACTTCGGAAGGGTAGATATTCTCGCCGCCGCTGATAATCATATTGGCCTTGCGGTCAACCAGATAATAATAGCCATCCTCATCGCGCCGCCCCATATCGCCCGCCGACGACCACTCACCGTAAAAAGCCTCCCGGGATTTTTCCGGATCATCGAGGTATTCTTTGAACAGCATCGGGGTGCGGTAAAACAGCTCGCCCACCTCTCCGGGGGCAACTTCCTTGCGGCTTTCATCGAGGATTTTTATCTCATCGGTACCGAATATTTCCCGGCCGATAGAACCCAGCTTCTTAAACTGTTCCTCCGGCCGCAGCAGGGTAACGAGGCCCCCTTCGGTACTGCCGTAGGCCTCCCACAATTCGGCATTACTAAAATAACCCATGATCTGGATCTTGAGTTCCTTTCTTGCCGGAGCCGAAGAGATTAAAAGCTGCCGGATTGATGAGACGTCATAGGAGTTTTTTACTTCATCCGGCAGGGACAGGATCATCACATAGTGGGTCGGCACCAGCGAGGTGAAGGTAATCTGATATTCCTGGATAGTTTTCAGGAGGTCCACCGGGTCGAAATTAACCATGTTATAAACGAAAACCGGCGCCGTAACCAGGGTATAGGCGAAGGAATAGAAAATTGAGTTCACATGACACATGGGCATCACCAGCATGACCTTGTCGGTGGGCCGCACTCCCATGTTGATATTGTTTAGCGCATACTGGGCGTGGTAGCTTTCATGCGTGCGGACAACCCCCTTGGGCCGGCCGGTGGTGCCGGAGGTGTACATTATCGTCCAGGGGTCATCGCCGTCCACGACTACCGCCGGTTCCGCCGCGTCGCTGGTTGCCAGCCATTCTTCGTAAGCCCGGTATCCCGGAGGCGGCTCTTCCGGTCCCAGGTAGATGTAGCCATCAGGAGGAACCGGCAGTTTTTCCCGGATTCCCTCGATGAGCGGGACAAACGGCGCCTCGACGATGAAGACCCGGCAGCGGGCGTGATTGACGATGTATTCAATTTCCGGCGCGGCCAGCCGGAACATGATCGGCACCAGGACCTGCCCCCCCTTGGCGCAACCCGCCAGGATGTCCATCCATTCGCCGCGATTGTAGGCAAGTACGGCGACAGAAGCCCCCTTGCCGGCGCCTGCCTGCGTAAGGCCGTGGGCCAGGCGGCAGGAGCGGTCATTCCAGCTTTGAAATGAGTGCCGCCGGAATTTATCCTGCCAGCCTAACTTATCCGGGTGGTGCCGGGCATTCATCTTCAGAACCGTTCCCACGTGCATCCATTTGCTGTTGGTCATATTAAAACCTCTCGCTCTCAGCTCTTTCCATCGCGTAGAGGGCTGCGCCGATGGCCCCGGTATGCTGCGGAAACCGGGGTCGCAGGATTTTAAGGCCCAACGTCTCTTCCATCATGGTCACGAGATAGGGGTTATTGGCCGCTACCCCGCCGGTTAGCGCGACCGCTCCCAAAAGCGGATCCATCTCCCTGATTCGTTTGATCACCGAAAGAAAAAGTCCCTTTACAATGTCGGATACTTTTTCCCCCCGCCTGATCTTCTCCAAAACCTCCGTTGAGGAAAAGACGGTGCAGTAGCTTCCCAACTCCACCAATTTTGAGGCATTCCGGGCCAGCGAATCCATCTCTTCCAGGGGGATATCCAGCCGCAGGGCCATTTCTTCCAGAAACGCACCGGTGCCGGCGGCACACTTCCGGTTCATCCGAAAGGCCGTTCGCTTCCCCTGCTCATTCACCTTGATAATCTTGTTGTCCTGCCCGCCGATGTCGATAATGGTCAAGGCCTGGGGAAATTCGTGGTAACAGCCCCGGGCGTGGCAACTGATTTCTGTTATGCAGTCCCCGGCAGCCGCGACGTTTAGCCGGCCGTATCCGGTCGCCTTCAGGCCGGCGACATCCTGCCGGAGGGCGCCCGCCATGGCCAGGGCCTGTTCCAGACCAACGGCGGCGGCCGCGGCAAAATCGGTTCCTGATTTGGCCACATAGTGACCGATGAGGCTTTTATCCTCGTCCAGAATGGCCACCTTTATCCGGGAGGCGCCAATATCTATTCCGCAATATACCCGTCGCACGTTTAATCCGTCCCCTCAGGCGCCTTCGGAGAGCTGCTCGATAAAGGCCTCAATATTTGTTTTCGTCTGTTCTTCAGAATAGCAGCGCAAATCGTTCAAATCGCCGTTGATGGTAAGACAGGGGATGCCGATCCTCCGGCTTAGCCGCTCGGGCAGGCCGTAACGATTGTTAGAGTTGTTGGGGCAGGTCCTGGCGTCATGGAAAATGATCCCGTCGCAACCAAAAAAATCAACGGCCTGCCTGATATATTCCTCCTTGAAGGACTCGTCGCGGACGATGAACAGTTCCGTATAGGCCTTTGCCATGCCGATAAAGGGCTCTGCGGGGTCCAACTGCTCATATATCCAGCTGTTACAGTAAGTTGAAACGACCACCGCTGCCTTAAGTGAAGAAAACTGTTGGGCCAGCGGCCGTAATTTTCCCCAGATCGGCATCCCCTCCCAGTAGAGCCGATATCGCTCGTCGGCAAGCGCCGCCTGACCGCTTAAAATTCTTGCCTTAAGCTCCGCCAGGAGAATTTCATAATATTCCACGGCTTCAGCCGTGCCCCGGGCCACCACCGCCGGCCCCATGTGGATGGTGGCGTCGAAAAAAGTCCAGGGAGAGGGACGGGCGGCGGCGGCCTCCAGACAGGCCCGCCAGAGTTCGGAGGTTCGTCGGGACAGGGCGACCGCTTCTTCCAATCTCTCCTTGCGAAGCTTCGCGCCTACGACCTCCTCCAGGGCGGGCACCAGGTCTGCTATCTGTTTGGCAATATCCGCAATCTGGTAATCTCTGATCCGGCCGATGTCCCGGTGGGTGTGAATGCCCAGTAGCGGCGCCTGAAATTCCCGGGCGTAGAAGGCAAACCAATCCTGTACGTCCCGGCACTGGTTGGTGTTGAAAACCAGCACATCCGGTCGCGGCGCCCCCGCAAGCTGATAGGTGGTCGTAAGCGGAGTCTTTTTCTGCAGGTAGGCGCCAATATCGGAAGTCAGGTACGAGCAGATCTCCGGCGAATAACCTATGCTGTTGGCATGGGGGATAAGTTCCGTGGCCATCCGTGAGGCCCCCAGCATCGCCCCGTGATTCTCCGGAAAATAAACCAAAAATCCCATTCCCCGAAGCAGCTCCGCCGGACCAACGCTCGTACACCAGGCTATTTTTCTGCTGCGGCTTTGCGCCGCTTCGCCCAGTTCATGAAAATGATCCGCCATGAGTTTCTTGAGTTTTGCGCCGGCCGCAAAATCCTGGCGTTTCGGTTCTTCTTCTCCGGGTCTCGTCATGGTCAACCTCATCGCGATTTGGACTCCAGAGCCTTCACCAGGGCACGCAGAGTTCTGTTGTAGGGCGTCGCCATTCCGGCCTGCTCGCCGTACCTGATAAACTGGCCATTGATATAATCGATCTCGGTGAGTCGTTTGTTCTCGATATCCATCAGCATGGATGGCTTATGATGACCCGCCTTTTTCATGTACTCCATGCAGTAGGGGTAGAAATCCCAGCCGACGGAGATCTCGTTCGCCCGGGCAACCTCGACGCACTCCTTCACCAGGGCGTCGATAATTTGAAAGACGATCGGATCACCCATCGCCTGGGCCATCGTCATCCCGGTTACGGCGCAGACCGGGTTCATACAGGCATTCATGATGGACTTGCGCCAGACCATGGATATGATCTGTTCGGTTCGGTTGGTCGTAAGGCCGCTCTTGGTCAACGCCTGGGCGATACTCAGGGCCGCTTCCCGGGACTGGGGATCCATTTCCTGGATAAAGTGAGGTGGATGGTGAAAGGGCATGGCAACATGGCCGGGTTTGATAAGGCCGCAGCCGTAATTGACCACCGCTCGCATGACCGGTTTTTTACCCAGCGTCTGGGCGAGAACCAGCTCGGTGTCAATCCCGTTTTGCCAGCTGATAATATACATCCCTTCTTTTTTGATGCCGTCGATGGCCGATGACAAGAGGGGCAGGGCATTGGCCTTTACGGTTACGATGATGACATCCGGCGGGTCATCCGCCAGTTCGTCAATCATGCCACAGGTCCGTGACACCCGCTGCCGCAGATTTTCCGCACCTTCGACGGTAATGCCATCCCTGGCTACCGCGGCAATCAGTTCCGGGACCAAGTCACATAAGGAGACTTCATAGCCGCCCTTGGCCAGAAAGGCGGCGACAATACAACCCACTGGGCCGGCGCCGATGACTGCGAATTTTTTGGGACTAAATTCCGGGTCCTCCTTCATATGGTCAGCCCTCCCTTAAATATTTGTTCCCTCTTGCCGAAAAACGCCTTTGGCAAGAAGGGGTTGTCAGCGCTCGTCGATAATCCTCTTGGCCTTTCCTTCGCTGCGCGCAATGGATTTGGGCTCGACGAGAATCACATTCACGCTGATGCCCAATACCGAGCGGATGTGGTGGCCCGTTTTCTTCTCAACCTCCTTCAATTTTCCCTGGCCCAGTTCATAAACCTCCCTTTTAGCCTCCACCCGAACGGCCAGCTGATCCAGATAACCTTTTTTCGTGACAACCAGCTGATATTGCGGCTCGACCTCTTCAATTTCCAAAAGCAGGCTTTCGATCTGGGAGGGGAAGACGTTTACGCCGCTGATGATCAACATGTCGTCGCTGCGCCCGTAGATCTTCTCCATCCGGACAAAGGTGCGGCCGCAGGCGCATTTCTCCCGGGTAAGCCTGGTGATGTCTTTGGTCCGGTAACGGATCATTGGCATCGCCCGGCGCTGCAGGGAGGTGAACACCAGTTCGCCTTCCTGACCAAGGGGGACGGGCATGAGCGTTTCACGATCCACGATTTCGGCCAGGAACTGATCCTCGTTGATGTGGAGGCCATTTTGGGCCTCACAGTCAAAGGCATTGCCGGGACCGCCCAGTTCGGTGAGACCGTAGGCCTCCATGGCCTTAATTCCCATCCGCTCTTCTATTTCCTTGCGCATTCCAATGGTCCAGGGCTCGGCCCCGAAGATGCCTACCCGCAAAGGCAGCTTACGCAGATCCACACCCAGCTCCTCCGCCCGCTCCGCAATGGTCAAGCCGTATGAAGGGGTAGAGCAAAGGACATTGGTGCCAAAATCCTGCATCAGCATGATCTGTCTCTCCGTCATCCCGGAACTGGCCGGCACCACGGCGCAGCCCATCAGGGTCGCCCCCTGGTGGAATCCCAGGCCGCCGGTGAAGAGGCCGTAACCGTAAGCATTCTGTAAAATATCACCGGGGCGAACGCCGGCGGCGAAAAGATTACGGGCCATGCACTCGGTCCACTGGGCGAGATCAGCGGCCGTATAGGGGCCGGTGATGGGTTTTCCCGTGGTGCCGGAAGAGGCGTGAATCCGTACCACCTCGCTTAAGGGTACAGCGCACAAACCGAAGGGATAGTTGTCCCTTAGGTCGGTTTTCACTGTGAAGGGCAGATGGGACAGATCAGCAAGAGAGCGGATATCCTGTGGTTTTATCTTGAGTTGATCGAACTTGGCGCGGTAAAATGGCAGCCGTTCGTAAACCCACAGCAGGGTTTCCTGAAGTTTGATCAGTTGCAATTTTTGAATTTCATCAACGGGCATGCATTCCAATTTTTCATTCCAGTACATGAATCACTCCTTGCATTTGGTAAGTACCCAGCGATCCCGGCAGGCTATTGCCGGCGCTATGCCGGCACCGCCTCCCGCCCGACCATAAAGGCCTGCTGATTCATCGCCGCAAAGCGCTCCGGCACCAGCCTTTTGATTACCGCGAGCCATACCTCCGGGGCGCCGCCTACCAAATTGGACAGAGCGCCCAGGAGCACCACCCCCAGCATGGCCGGGTTCCCCAGACCTTTGGCGATCTCGGTCGCCTTAAACCACTTTACCCTGGCGCCGCTGCTCTCCAAAATCGCTTGGACATCCTGTTCCGAAGGATAGTTGGCCTTCCCCAGATTTACCAGGGGCGGCGGGATGCGAAAGTTGTTGATCAGCACTGTTGCGTCCTTCTTCAGATAGGCGGGCCAACGGGCCGCCTCGAGGGTTTCAAAACCGATCAAATAATCGGCCATCCCCTGCTCCACCAGGGGCGAATGCACCTTCTGCCCCCAGCGGATATGACTTTCCACGGTGCCACCGCGTTGAGCCATCCCGTGAACCTCGGCGGTCTTGACATCATAGCCCAGGTCTAAACCGGTGTTGGCTAAAATATTGCTGGCTAGAATAGTTCCCTGGCCCCCCACGCCGGCCATTAAGAAATTTATTGTCTTCACAGTCAATCTCCTCGATATGTTTTAAACAGACTGGTTATTGATCGCTCCCACCGGACAAACCTGGACGCAGAGTCCGCAGCCGATGCAGATAACGTCATTGATCCGGACATATCCTTCCTCCTGAACCAGGGGAGGACAGCCCAAATCGAGACAAACGCCGCAGTTGGTGCATTCTTCCGGATCGATTTTGGGCGGAGGCAGCTTCACCTTCTGCTGCAGGACACAGGGTCTTCGCACAATGATTACCGAGGGCTCATTGCCGGCGAGATGTTCTTCCAATACCTGTCGAAAGTTATCCATTTCGTAAGGATCGCAGACGTCAACTTTGGTAAAGCCCATCCCCCTTACGAAGGCTTCCAGGTCTGTTTTGACGGTGGGCGCATCCTGGAGGGTGTAGCCCGTGCCGGGGTGATGCTGATGACCAGTCATACCCGTAGTTATGTTGTCGGCGATAATGGTGGTACTCTTCCCCTGATTGTAAAGAACATCGAGGAGGGGATGGATTCCCGAATGGAAAAAGGTTGAATCGCCGATGACCGCCACATGGCGGTCCTGGCTTTTTCCCTTGTCGAAGCCGTGCGCCACGCCGATACTGGCGCCCATGCAGCCGCAGAAGTGGAGCGCCTCCAGGGGGTAGGCCGTCCCCAGGGTATAACAGCCAATATCTCCCATGACCACCACCTTGGCGTCCCTGAGCACATTAAACATACCCCGGTGGCCGCAGCCGGCGCAGAGGATCGGCGGGCGGATCGGCAGATTGACCGCCGGGGCCGGGGCCTGAGCGGAAGCGGGCACGGAAGCCGCAAGCAATCCGGCCTTGACCGCGGCCTCGCGGATCAAAGAGGGGCTGAACTCGCCGATCAGGGGGAAAATTTCTTTACCGATAACGTCTATCTTCTGCAGCCGGAAATGCTCCTCGATAAAAGGGTCCAGCTCCTCGATTACCAGCACCTTTTTTACCCGGCCGGCAAATTCCTGGATGAGCTTTTTGGGCAGGGGATAAACCATGCCCAACTTAAGAAAAGTAGCCCCCGGGAAGACCTCTTTAGCGTACTGATATACCGCACCGGCGGCGACGATCCCCAGCTTGGCATCTCCCGGCTCGATCCGGTTTAAGGGTGTCACTTCGGCGAGTTCCTGAAGCTTTTTGATCCTTTCTTCCACCACGGGATGCCGCCTGCGGGCATAGCCTGGTATCATAACGAACTTGAAGGGATCTTTCTTGTAGGGCTTGGGATCGGGCCGGGGGGGAGGCGCGGCCTGGGGATCCCAATCGACCACCGAAGAAGAATGGGAGGTGCGGGTGACGAAACGCACCGCAACCGGTGTATCGAAAGCTTCGCTCATCTCTGCCGCTATAGCCACAAAATCTTTGGCCTCCTGACTGTCGGCCGGCTCCAGCATGGGGAACTTGGCAAATTTGGCGTAGTTGCGGTTGTCCTGCTCATTTTGGGAGCTGTGCATTCCCGGATCATCGGCGCAGCCGATTACAAAAGCGGCGTTCAACCCCGTGTAAACGGCATAGAAGAGGGAATCCGCCGACACGTTCATCCCCACATGCTTAGTGGAAACCATCGCCCTGGTCCCAGCATAAGCGGCGCCGATGGCCACATCCATCGCTACCTTCTCGTTGGGCGCCCACTCGGCGAAGACGCCGGGATAGGTGGCATAGTTTTCCATGATCTGGGTGCTGGGGGTACCCGGATAGGCCGCTCCCACCCGGATGCCTGCAAGATAGGCCCCGTAGGCAAAGGCCTCGTTTCCCGTCATTAGCTTCTTCAACTTTTTCCCTCCTTGTCTGATGATGAGAATCTCATAAAAAAATCAAAAGTGCCAGCTCCGTCTAAATCGACACCCAATTCGTGAACCGGCCCGAACAAGATGTCCCGGCAACAGGCCACCAAAAATCAAGGCACCAGGATAGGTCTTAAGTTTATTTTCCGGTGATGGACCAGTTCGAAGACCTGATTGATCTCCGCCAGGGGGAATATCTTCACAAAGGGGGCAATTGCCACCTTGCCGCTGAGAACCAGTTCCAGGGCCGGCGGATAATATTGGGGCAGACAGCCCCAGTTTCCCCGGGCAATGGCGTGAAAGGCCATCAGATTAGACAATCGAATATCAACCGTATCCATGGTGAACCCGACGACCTGCAGCGAAGCCCCATAGGTAAGGAGAGAAAATGCGGTCTTCTGTCCCGCGGCCGTACCGGATGTTTCGAAGATTTTCCATTCCGTGGGCCTTTTTTTACGGGACTTCACGAAATCAGTAACCGCTTTTCTCAATTCCTTGGCCGGCAGTTCCCGGGCGTTAAAGGTGGCGTCCACGTAAGGGGCAATGAGGGCCAACTTCTCCGGATCAATGTCGATTGCCGCCACGGCCGCGCCTAACGCGCGGGCGATTTGGGCGCCATAGCCGCCAACACCGCCGACGCCAACAAAGATGGCCGTATCCTCGGCAGTAAGCCCCGATTCGACAATGGCTTGGTAGGGGGTGGTAACGGCATCGGCCAGGACGGACAGCTCCGCCAGGCTAACCCCGGACGTTCCCCGTGGCCTGCCCTCTTCATCGAGGGGCACTTCGCAGAGATATTTTGTGGGAATAACGATGTGACTGGCAAATCCCCCCGGAATATCGTTTCCCGGCATAAGCTGCGCATTACAGATGTTACCCTTGCCCCGGCGGCAGACATCGCATTCACCACAGGGCAAAACCGCCGGAACCACCACCGCTTTGCCGACCCAGGATTCTGCGCCCGCGCCGCCGGCCTCGACAATACCGCTGATCTCATGACCCAATGTCAGGGGAAAAGGCGATTTGGTCCGGACGCCGTCGTAATAAAACCCCAGATCGGTGTGACACACACCGCACCCGGCCACCCTGATGAGCGCCTCCCCCAAAGCGGGAACGGGACGCGGTGAAATTACCCTTTCGATGAGTTTGCCGGGTGTCGTCACTTGCCAAGAAATCATCTCCATAGCTCTATCTCCTGACTTCAAAAGTTATTCAACAACATCCCACGATTTTCTAGTTCCTGAAATTTCCCGCCCCCTAACGCTAAACCCCCTTGAAGCTGGGCCGGCCGCGACCCAGGGATGAAAGGCCCTCGAGGGCATCTTCACTGCTGAAGAGAGCCGTCAGATTGTCCAGCTCCAGTTCAATTGCCTCTTCCTTGGACATCCGCGACTGCTGATCAATAATCGTATTGGCCATCCTCAATGCCAGGGGAGCCTTGTAGCCGATTGTTTTCACCGCCCGGGCGGCCTCCGGCCCCTCGCTGCCAGGGGGGAGTTTCCCCTCCAGAATAACCGGGATGTTTTCCGAGTTAAACATGGTTGCCATTGCTAAAAACTTTTCCGGGATTGGCCGGACGCGCTCCTTGTCGGGCCGGGCTTTCTTAATAAGTGAGCGGATTGCAGCGTCGGTATCCGCCGGCTCCACCAGGCGGGCGAAAAGTCCCAGCAGGTCAGCATCGGCGGAGTTGATGGTTGCGCCGGTAAAAACAAAGTACTTGGTAAGCTCCGGTCCCACCTGACGGGCCAACCGGAGCATCCCCCCCAGGCCGGGGTAGATGCCGATGCCGGTCTCCGGAAAGGCCAAAGAGGCTGCCCTGGTGGCCACGATGGCTTGGCAGGCCAACGCCAGCTCGCTGCCGCCCCCCAGTGAAAGGCCGTCCAGGAGGGCGACGGTCAGCTTGGGCGAGGTCTCGATCCTCCGGAAAAGAACATGACCCGCCCGGGTAAAGGTTACGATATCGGCTATCCGGCCGGCTTTGATCTTTTCTACAAAAAAGCGAATATCGGCGCCGGCGACAAATGCCTTGCCGGCCCCCGCAAAGACAATCGCCTCCACCGCCTGGTCGGCCTCCGCCCGGTAAAAGGCTTCCGCCAATTGACTGACAACCGTTTCGTTTAACGAATTCATCGTTTCCGGCCGGTTGATGGTAATGCGGGCGATATTCCCTTCAACGGTTAACTCCACGTAGCGAAAGTCGAAAGGCCGGCCCAGTTCCTTTTGTGCAAGCAGAATGCGGGGCATCTTGAAATCAGGGTATCTTGCGGCAATTGCCGCAACCAGGCTGCAGGTCCGGTCAATCCCCAGGCGATTCATTATCTCAAACGGCCCTGATGACCAGCGCAGCCCAATTTTTGCGCCGCGATCGGTATCCTCCATCGTGGCCACCCCCTCGTCCACCAGGGCTGCCGCCACCCCGAGGCAGACACCATAAAAGCGATCCTTGATCGCCGGATACTTTTCTTGTTCCGGCTGACCGCTCAAATCCCAAAGCTCGCCCCTTTCGAGCTGCTCCTGCATTATGGGCGCGGTGGCATAGAATGGCCCCAGCTCCCTCCCCAGAGTAGCCGAGGCGTGGACCGCAATGGGAATCCCGGTTACGTTCATTAATTCAAAAGGTCCCATGCCAATCCGGAAGGCCTGTTTAGCTGCCTCCTCTATGGTGGGGATATTGCCAAGACCCTCCGCGAGCATTCGCGCCGCCTCCGTTAAGAAGGGCACAAAGAAGCGATTGACGGCAAAACCGGGGGCATCTTGCACCAGAATTGAGGTCTTGCCGTGCAGTTTTGCTGCCAGAAGAGAGAGCTCCACTGTTTCGCGGCTGGTTTGGGCATGGGGAATGACTTCCAGGAGGCGGTTTTTGGCGGGATGATAGAAATAATGGAGACCGATGACCCGGTCGGGGCGATTGGTGGCCGCCGCCAGCTGCCGGACATAAAAGCTTGAGGTGTTGGTGGCAAATATCGTTTTTTCCTGACAGATGGAGTCAAGCCGGCGGAACAGTTCGGCTTTGGCGGACAGATCTTCAAAAATAGCCTCCACCACCAGGTCGGTTTGGGCAACCGCTGCCAGATCGGTGCTTCCGGTGATACGGCTCATGATGGCCGGAATGTCTTCTGGGGCAAATATTTTCCTTTCCACCCCCTCCCGGAGGAGTCGTTCGATATTTTCCCTGCCGCGGCGGACAAGATCCTCCCTTGTATCCACCATGACTACCTGAAGGCCTTCCTGGGCCATCTTCTGGACTATCCCGCTGCCCATGTTTCCCGCGCCGATGACACCGATCCTTTTTACTTCCATAGGGGCTCCTTTTATAGATTGAAGGCTGAAGGATAAAATTTTGAAAGCTATAAGTACTTCACCTTTATCCTGACATCCTTTAGTCTTGCTACCTGTTTTTCCAAACTGGTTTTCTCTTTTCGTAAAAGCTTTTGATTCCTTCCCGGGTGTCTTCGGTTTTCATTAAATCGTCGAGAAACATATCGGTTACCCCTGCCAGAGCCAGGGGAAATTCCTTGCCCAAATGCCTCCGCACGGCCTGCTTGCAAAGCCTGATGACAAGCGGGCTGCTGGCCTGAAGGGATTCAATAAGCCCCCCCAGCGCCTCGTCGAATTTATCCGCCGCCACAACCTGACTGATCATGCCAATTTCTTTTGCCTCCTGGGCGCTGTAGGTTCGACCGGTGGTGCAGATTTCGATCGCCCGGGCCGCCCCGACGATGCCGGGGAGCCTGATCGCGGCGTAGGGCGGAAAGAATCCAAGCCGGATCTCCGGCTGGCCAAATGACGCCCGATCAGCGGCCAGGATGATGTCGCAGGCAATCGCCAGCTCCATTCCACCCCCCAGGCAGGAGCCGTGGACAGCCGCAATCAAAGGTATGTCCATCCCTGCCATTATCTCAAATATTCCGTTGAAGGAAGCCATCATTTGATCCACCAGCTCCGGGCTGTGTTCTCCCACGTCCACCCCGGCGCACCAGCTCGGGCCCTCGCCTTTGATCACCAGGCACTTGAGATCATTATCGGCGGCCGCACCCCGCAGCGCTTCCTGGATCTCCTTCATCATCTCGATATTGAGCACGTTATGCTTGGGACGGGCCAACAGCAGCCGGGCAACGCCCGCGGAGTGATCCAGTTTGATATGTTGCCAAGTCATTGTATCCTCCTTTTTAAGTCCGACGACTTTATATCCCCCTATCCTTTATCCCCTCCCGCGGGAGGAGTGGCATCCGGACTTTTTACGAAGTCGTCAAATGTACTGTCCCCCATCCACCTTGATAACCTCGCCGGTGATATGGCGGGCCTTATCGGAGGCGAGGAAGGCGATGACCGCCGCCACATCCTCCGGCCGGCCGACCCGGTTTAGAGCCATTTCCTTCATCGCCAGATCGATCACCTTTTCCCGGGCATCCGACTCTTCGAGCATGGCCGTTTCGATGAGACCAGGGGCAACCGCGTTGACATTGACGCCGAAGCCGCCCAGTTCCTTGGCCAGGGCCTTGGTATAACCGATAATACCCGCCTTGGAGGCGCTGTAGTTGGTCTGGCCGAACTTTCCCCTAAGACCGTTGATGCTGGTAATATTGATTATCTTGCCGGACTTCTGTTCCTTAAGGAGAGGAGCGACATGACGGACGAAATTGAAATAGCCCTTTAAGTTCACCTCGATCACCCGGTCCCACTGTTCTTCAGTCATCTTCCAGGACACGCCATCCCAGTTCATGCCCGCATTGTTCACCAGGATGTCTATCCGGCCCAAAGCGGTCAGCGCCTCGGCGACCACCCGCGCGGCATCGTTGAAGGACGAGGCGTCGCACTTAATGGCCAGGGCCGTCCGCCCCATTGAGCGAAACTCCGCCTCCAGCTTCAGGGCTTCTTCCTCGTGCCGGCGATAGGTAAAGCAGACATTGGCGCCTTCATTAACTAATTCCCGGGCGCAAAATTTGCCTATACCCTGAGAAGCGCCGGTTACTATTGCATTTTTACCTTCTAATAACATCTTGGCCCCCTTGTTGGTGTGTGAGGAAAAAGTCATTTTTTTGGTTTGGGCAATACCGCCTCGGCCAGGTCGGAATTAAAGACGGCCCCTTTGGACACCAGCCGGCGATACTCGATGAAATCGATCAAATCGCGACCGGTAATTTTTTTCGTGTTGAAAGCGGTGAAGCCTAAGTAGGCCTCGGTGGCCATGTTCGCTGCCAGCCAGTGGCGGTTTATTGTCTTGGCCTGATCCCAGAAGAACTTTTTCTTCAGCCTGATCCCCTCGATGCTCTTGATAAGGCAGCCTGGGAAAAGATTGGTGAAGGTCCAGAGAATTTTGTTAAGTTCATTATCCACCAGGGTAAAGTCCGTTTTGGCCTGTCTGATATAGGCCAGCGCCTCTTCGCCTTCCTGGCCGGTTTTGAATTCGCCGTAAACTATCTCTCCGTCCTCCACGTAGCGGTCGGTGAACACCGCCGGATTGCGGATCCAGCGGTCATTTTCCCTGATGACCGGCACGCATTTGGACAAAAGCCCCAGCCTTTTCATTTTGTAGCCGCTCCAGAGTTCGCAGGAGATGCAGCTCCACATGGCCAGCTCCATCGGCAGCATCCAGGGGAGGAAATCCGAGCTGCCGCCGTCCGGGGCGGAGCCGTGACGCGGACCAGCCTGACCGAAAATGGCCAGATCGCTGGTGATGGTCAGGTCACAGGCCATCCCTATTTCCTGCCCGCCCGCAACCCTCATCCCGTTGACCCGGCAAAGAGTCGGTTTTTTGCAATTGAGAATCGCATCCACCATCCCGTTGAAGAGATCCATATAGAGCCCGTATTCATTGGGGCGGCAGGCGTAATATTCGGCATACTCTTTCGTGTTGCCGCCGGTGCAAAATGCCTTGTCCCCCGCGGCGGTAAAAATGACGGCAACCACGCTGTTGTCCATGGAGGCCCGATGAAATCCGGCGATGACTCCCTTCACCATCCCGGTATTGTATGAATTGTATTGCTGCGGATTGTTCAGGGTGATCCAGGCAGAATACAAGCCTTCCACGGGCTTCCCCGCCGGATCGACAATTGGCTTCTTTTCGTAAATTATCCCCGGCGCCTCGGTTGAGAAAAGCTCCTCCCCCCATAGATAATGATTTTTTTCTTCAGATTCTCTTGGAATCCAGTCTAAGTCCGCCATAAAACACCCCCTGAATTGTGAGTTGATATGTTTTTGCTGATTTAAACAATTAAACTAAAGTTCAAAGTATTGACCGGTCCCGGAAAGATTCTGATCAAAAAGATCGAGAATAGCGCCCACTACAAACACGTTTAAAGGTGGTCCGGGCGGGGCTGTGATTAGCCATGAAGCTAAATTACAGCTATCGTTTTTTTTGTCAAGGGAATTTTATGGTACTGCAATATGTATCTTGAGGCGGGCAGCGCGTCGAGACTATCCGCCACTATTTAATCAGGCGCTGACGCATTTTTTTAATCGCGAGCGGGGAAAATACTGCCAATAGAAGCAGGAAATAACCCACCGACCAAAGGAGGGATACCCCCAACTGGTTGTAGGCGGCAGCTCTGGCTAGCTTAACCAGGTGGGTGAGGGGAAGGATCAGGGCAAGCTGCTGGGCCCACAAGGGCAATTGCTCCAGCGGGAAGAAGGTGCCGGAAAAGAGAAACATCGGCGTGATAAAGAGGAATATGGGCAGGTTGAAAAGCTCGATGTGGGGGACGATGCCGGTGAAATACATACCGATGGCGCCGAAGGCCAGGCCTCCCAGGAAGGCCAGCGGGACGATCAGAAGGCCGCTGGGATAGGCAATCAGACCAAAAAGGCTGATTACCCCCAACATTAGGCTGGTGGCAATAACCGCTTTGGTGGCGCCCCAGATAATTTCCGCGGCAATGATTTCTTCCAGGGTAAGCGGTGTCGCCATCATGGCGTCAAAAGTCTTCTGGTAATACATGCGGACAAAGGAGGCATAGGTGGTTTCAAAAAAGGCGTTTTGCATGATGTTGATGGCCAGCAGGGCCGGGGCGATGAAGAGGGTATAGGATATATCCCGGCTGCCGTAGCTTATGTATCCCACCAGGGCGCCCAGACCCACGCTGAAGGCTACCAGGTAGAGGATGGGCTCCAGGAGCGGGGGCAGAAAACTGATCTGCCAGATCTGCCGGTAAACCAGGAAATTGCGCTGCCAGATACGCCGAAAACGCCGGGAGATCATATCAGTCCCTTAGCTCCCTGCCGGTGAGTTTCAAAAATACATCCTCCAGGGTGGCCATCCGGAGGATGCAGGCGTCCGGGCAGAAGCGTTCCCTGATTTCCAAATAAAGTTCGCCGTTGTTGTTACCTTGAATTATCAGGCGGTGTTTCATGTCCTCATAGGGGAGCTGCCGCTCTTTGAGATAGCTGCGTAAAGCTTCCTGGGGGCGCACCACTTCGATGACGTCTCTGCCGACGTGCTCGGCGATTAACCTGGCCGGCGGCCCCTCCACCAGAATGCGCCCCTGATCCATGATGATCAGGCGGTCGCAAAGGCGCGCCGCCTCGTCCATATAATGAGTGGTAAGCAGAATGGTGAGCCCCCTGGCCTTAAGGTCTTCCAGTCGTTCCCACACCTGATGGCGGGACTGGGGATCGAGCCCCGTGGTGGGTTCATCCATGATGAGAAGCTCGGGATCATTGACGAGCGAGCGGGCCAGAACCGTGCGGCGCATCATTCCCCCGGAAAGCTCCGCTGCCTTGGCGCGCCTTCGGTGATCAAGCGCCATAAACTCCAGAAGTTCCCGGGTACGAACCTGGGCTTTAGCCGGGGGAATTTCAAAATAGCTGGCATAGACTTCTAGATTCTGACTTAGATCGAGATCAGGATCGAGGTTGTTTTCCTGCTGGCAGACACCGACCCGGCTTTTTATCTCGCGCTTATGGCTGGCGATGTCGAGTCCGAAAACCTTTAATGTTCCGCCGGTTGCCGGCGAAAAACCGTAGATCATTTTGATGGTGGAGGTTTTACCCGCGCCGTTTGGCCCCAGAATGCCGAAACACTCGCCCGGCAGCACCGCGAAGGCAATATCTCTGACGGCAATAAAATCACCATAGACCTTGGTAAGCCCACTGACCGCGACAACAGGTTCCATCCCCGCCCCTTTCCTGACTTTGCCTATTAGCACAGCGCAGCGGGATAATAAAGGGAAGGTCGTCAATTCACTCTAAAGCGGCAACCAGGTCAACCTCGACGTTACGCTCCGCCAGGGCGGCAAGAACAACTTCCCGGTCGTGCCAGTCAAACCTGAGGCTTATACCGCAGTCGGAACTGAGCTTTCGCGGCGTGGGAATCATTTTTATCTGGAGTTCCCGCTGCCGACAGATCTTTTCCGCCTGAATTGCGTGGCTTGTCGAATTAAAGGTAATAACCCCGAAGCCGCTACTTCTCATACTTATAACTGCTCAGGAGTCAGCAGCATGGCGGTCGTACCACCCCTGGCGATTTCCGCTAGCGCCGCCACGGCGTAGTCGATCTCGCTTTCGCTGTTTAAGTAGCCAAGTCCGAACCGGACGGTCCCCTGTGGGAAGGTGCCCAAGGTGCGGTGAGCAGCCGGCGCGCAATGGAGACCAACCCGGCATAATATGTTGTAGTCATCGTCCAGCTTGAGTCCCACCTCCGAGGGGGAAAAGCCGTGGATATTGAAGCTTACCGTTGAGACCATCCGCTCCGGTCGTGGGTCGCCTACCAACCCCAACCCCGGGATGCCGCTGATTCCGTTAATCAGCCGCAGCGACAGCATCGATACGCGTCTATGTACTCTCGCTGGAGTTTCGGTTAAAACGAAATCGACTCCGGCTCCCAGACCGGCGATTCCCACGCTGTTGGGTGTTCCCGATTCGAGCAGATCGGGCAGAAAGTCGGGCTGAATTTCATATTCGGAACGGCTGCCGGTGCCGCCTTGCTTTAGAGGCTTGAAGGTTTTCATTTCCACCTGCCCGCCGATTGCCAATCCTCCCGTGCCCTGGGGCCCGAAAAGAGCCTTATGACCCGTAAAGGCGAGCAGATCAATAAAATCCGCTTCCATGTCGATTGGCGCGCAACCGGCCGTCTGCGCGGCGTCAACGGCAAACAAAATTCCCTTTTGTCTGCACAGACGGCCCACGTCACGGATCGGCATCAGCCCGCCGGTCACATTAGAGGCATGAGTGAGAATAACCAGGCGGGTGGCGGTTCGGATGGATTTTGCGACGTCATCCGGGTCGAGCTCGCCGGTCGGCGAGCAGCCCACTACGGTCAGCTTAACGCCGGTTTTCTCAATTTCCCTGAGGGGCCGCATTACGGAGTTATGTTCCATAGCGCCGGTAATCACATGATCACCCGGGCTAAGCAGCCCCTTGACGACCAGGTTTAAGGCTTCGGTCGCATTAAGAGTAAATACCACTTGCAGCGGATCCGCTAGATTGAACAGCCGCGCCAGCGATTCTCTGGTGTTGTAAACGATCCGGGCGGCTTCAATGGAAAGCCGATGCCCTGACCGACCGGGATTGGCGCCCACCTGATTCATAAACTGGGACATCGCCTCCCACACGGCCGGCGGCTTGGGAAAGCTGGTGGCCCCGTTGTCGAAATATATCGGTGTGCTACTCTCTCTCGATGATGATGCTAAACTCATCGCCTCTCCCGCTCACCAAGACCTTGCAGCCTTCAAACTCGGCTGCCCTTATCACATTTGCTTTCGCCGTGACAGAGTCTAAAAGCACTTCCAGCTTGTCGCTGCCCATCGCCGCTATGCCCTTCCGAACCATGATTACCGGCTGTGGACAGGACAGGCCACGGGCATCGATTAGTTTCATCATTTTTTAAGCTCCTTTCTAGGCGAACTTTTCCCGCATGGAAAAACCAACTACCAGGCAGAATGCCAAACCGATCATAGTTGCCGCCGGTCCGTACAGGCCGACACCGGCAGGCGAGCTGGCCAGGTTGAAGTTATGGGAGATGGCGGCCCCAAGAAACATTCCCAGAACGAAGATCGCCGCGTCGCCATCGCCCTCGCCGGCGAGAATAAGCTGACGACCCGGGCAACCGCCTGCCAGAGCAAATGCCAGACCCGCCAGGCTCATGCCCAGAAAATTCCAGAGATGATTGGTATGGGCAATGGGCTGGCCTTCCCATCCCGGATTAAACTGTTTCAATACTAGATTAGCAAGGAAGGCGGCGACCAAAAGCGCCAGTATTCCGGAGAAAAGGTGAAAATCTCGAGCCAGCATCACGTCGCGCACTGCTCCCATGGTGCAAAAGCGCGATCGTTGGGCTAAAAACCCAATGGCCATCGCGATGAGCAGCGACAGGGCAGCCGGCGCGAACATCGAGCCGGGACCGGTTTTACTGAAGAATATCGGCCCGGTTTTTATCAGGGTCTCCACTCCGTCCACAATCTCCTTGGCCCGGCCGAACTGCGGCTTGACCAGAAGGAAAACCAGGAGGGCAAGCATTATCAAAGGCAGGAGTATCCCCGCAAACCAGTTGGCCTTATAGGTGCGGCCCAGGCTGAAGCCTGATTTCAGGAAAAGCACCCCTGCGGCAACACCGACCGCAAGACCAGTAAGCCCGACGATGGCGTTAAAGTCGCCCCCGGCCAATCGCAACAAGGCCCGCCAGGGGCATCCCAGAAAAACCAGAGCGCCGATCATGGCGAATATTCCCAGACAAAATCTGACCACTGGGGCGGACCCGGTTCGGGCCCGGAACTCCTTGAAAACCAGGGCGGCAATCAGTGCCCCGAAGACAAAGCCCATTATTTCCGGCCGCAAATACTGGACGGCTGCCGCACGGTGCCAACCCAGCGCACCGGCAATGTCACGTTCCATACAAGCAACACAGACTCCCATGTTGGGCGGATTTCCCCACCACTGCAGCAGCGCGGCAGATATTCCAATGAAGAGCCCAACCGCGATTATTCCCCACCTGGCGCCAAAAAAATCGTTCTTCATAATCTGGTGACACCTCTCTTTTTGTTGCTGGATTTGTCCTTTGGCGTCTGGCCGAGGGAATCTGATGGCGGATAATCAGCTTAAAACCACCGGTTCGCGCAGAATGCTTTCCCTAGCCCGGCCAGCCAGTTCGGCTAGTTCCTGGTGAGTATTCCGGAGCGAAACAAGTTGCCGCAGATTGTCGGCCGTTCTGGTGATCAGCATTGCCAAATCCCCATCGGTGATGCCGGTTCGCGTGACGATTTTGTCCCAGTCTCCTCCCCTGGCCCAGTCATAGATCACCTGGCTGATCCAGTAGCGCAGGGGATTTACCTTAAATGAGCCGGCCTCCATCCGCGCCGCCAATTCCTCGATGCCCCCGGCAACCCGGCGATAGGCCTGGGTGAGGCGTCGGGGCCGCCTGTTTTTGTCAATCACGATCTCTTGATCGCCGTCATAGACAAAGAGGGCCACCATAGCGGCCAAAAGCTGTTCATCGTTTTGCGGAAAGGCCTTACGGCGGATGCACTCGGCAATCAAAAGCGGCTGATCAAGTCTCAATTGGGAGGCCCAGACGCCATTTTCGGTAAGTCGATCCCGCTCGTCGACAAAGCCCTCCTTTTGCAAAAAAGACAGGTGCCGCTGAAAATCAAGCCAGAGGCCGGAACTGATATTCTTTGCCTTTTCCTTCTTCGCGCCGGCTTGTTGGAAAGCGGCAAAAGATTTGGTGAAGATATCTCTGATGGTCTCGAGCGTCTGGGAGAGCAGCAGGTTTAAGACCATCGAAAAATCGCTGCGTATCTGGCTTTTAATGTCTTCGGCGTCGCGGTACAAGAGTTTCCTTAAGTGATCGATATCCATAAAACGACCGGCTACGGCCAGCATGAAGCCAATACGGTCAAGCCCCCGCCGACCCGCCCGCCCGGTCATCTGATGAAATTCGGTAGCCTTGAGGGGGCTGAAGTCATGGCCGTTGAATATGTCCGAATTTAAAAGAACAATGGTTCTGGCGGGGTAATTTACCCCGGCCGCTACCGTGGAGGTAGCAAAGATGGCGCTGAGGTGTCCCCGTTTCATCATCGTTTCCACCAGAAATTTCCAGGCCGGCAATTGACCGCCGTGATGAGCCGCCAGCCGGTTTTTTATCAGGCAAGAAAGTTGCCGGTGTTCCCGGAGGTAAGGAAAGCGCTGGAGAAGATCCTCCAGATCGACCATGAACCTTTCGCCATCATTTCGGGCGGGCAGGCGGACAGCAGAAAGGGCGCTGTCGCACTCCGAGCGGGATTTAACAAAAAAAATTGCCGGCGCCAGCTGGAATTCTTCCAGGCTTTCAATGATGTGCTGGAGATTGGGCCGAGGCTGTCCCCGCTGGCGCTGACCGCTCTTGCCCCCCCGCAAATCCTGTATTGCGGGATTTAGTTTCCTGCCCTGCAGAAGGGGCTGTAGAGCCTTGCGGGGGTGGAAGAAAAGGGGGTAGAGTGGCACCGGTCTCTTACTTTCCCTGATAACAACGCATTGTTTTCCCCGGATGGAGCCAAGCCACAGCGCAATCTCCTCGGCGTTGCCGACGGTTGCGGACAAAAGCAGCAGGTTGACCCGGGAGGGCAGATAGATCATAATCTCCTCCCAGACCACGCCCCGCTCCCGATCACCCAGAAAGTGAGCCTCGTCGAGGATAACGAGTTCACTTTCCAGATTTTTTCCCTCTTGCATGGCATCGTAGAGCTGATTACGAAGTATCTCCGTTGTGCCCACAATTATCGGGGCCTCGACGTTTTCCTTCATATCTCCGGTTACGATCCCCACCTGGTCTCCACCGAAGATAACGGAAAATTCGGCCCACTTGGCGTTGGAGAGGGCCTTAAGTGGCGAGGCGTACCAACAGCGGCCTCCCCTTTGAAAGACGGCCTGGATGGCCTGCTCAGCGATCCAGGTCTTGCCGGCGCCCGTGGGGGCGCAGACCAGGCAATCTGTCCGCCGGATCGCGGCCAGCGCTTCGTTTTGAAAGGGATCGGGCACAATCTCCGCCCCCACGGGCTTGCCGATGCGGGCAAAGACCTTTTCCAGCGCCGGATCCGCAAGTGGTTTCCATTTGTAATCCGGCTTTGTGTCCCGGCGGGAGGCTTGTCTTATGACGACAGAATTATTATTGGATTTTCTCATTTAGTTTTAGCTATCATAGGTAGGATCAAAGATAAAGAATTTGTTTACATTATGGTATCACTTATACATTTACCAGCCGGTTTATTCGTTGACAAGCTCCACAAGAAGGAATAATAGGGTTGCAACCATGCCCAGACCAGACCAGAGATGCCGGCAAACCTGGATGTGTATCACAGATAAAGACGGGATTACCGCAAGTACATGAAAAACAGCAGATTATACTGGGGTTGGCAGGTAGTGACGGGCGCCTTTCTTATTCTCGGCATTGGTTACGGCGCTCGTTATTGCCTGGGTGTTTTCGTTAAACCCATGTCCCTCGAGCAGGGCTGGCCCGTAGCGGTAATATCAATCGCCGCTTCGATTATGATCTTTTTCTACGGGGTAGGCGGCATATTTTCCGGTCGCCTGCTCGATCATTTTGCGCCCAAATGGATCATCACCCTGGGGGTGATACTTTTCGGGTCAGGTTTTATCCTCGCACCCCTTCTCGCCGCGCCCTGGCAACTGTACATCGTCTACGGCATTTTGTGCGGACTGGGATCTTCCTGCATGGGCGCGGTGGTTTGCGGCGCCACTATAAGTAAATGGTTTGTCCGTAAGAGAGGAAAGGCAATCGGAATTGCCAGCATCGGCATCGGCGTCGGAACAATGCTCCTTGCCCCTCTGGCCGGATATATTGTAAGAATTTACAGTTGGAAGACCGGCTTTGTGCTTTTGGGGATCATCATTATTGCAATCGGCGTGACTGCAGCTCAAGTCTTCATGGGAAGGACCCGGCCGGAAGATTACGGATTGTTGCCGGATGACGACATAAGGTCAAATGATGACGGAGACTTACCGGAAGAGGCGGCCGCACCGTTAAATTTTTCCGCCCTTTCAATCCTCAGGGACTCCCGTTTCTGGGTCTTGACCTTTTGCTACAGCATGGCGGTGATGGTCTGGGCTTCGATCTCGGTCCACCAGGTCGCCTATGCCCTAGACCAGGGCATCGACGGCGTTGCCGCGGCAGCCGCAGTGGGGTTAATTGGGATTACCAGTATTGGAGGCCGATATTTTTTCGGCGTGTTCAGTGATCGCACCGGGGATGCCAAATACCTTGCCTCCCTTGGTTTTGGCGTTATGGCCCTGGCAATGCTGGTGCTCCTCCTGACGAGGTCGGCGTCGTCCTTCTATTTTTATGCTGTTTTATTCGGGTTTGGTTACGGCTCCATGGCACCATTGATGCCTTTCCTAATGGCAGACCGGTTTGGACGGCATACCCTGGGGGGGGCCTATGGGCTGATGGTCTTCTTCACAGCCGGTATGGGCGGCAGCCTGGGGCCCGTTTTGGCGGGATATATTTATGACCGTCTTGGTTCTTACGTCTATGCCTGGCAGATCAATATCCTGGCCTTGATTCTGGTGGCGCTGTTTATTCTGAAGCTCAAGCCCAGAGATTCCAATGAGCGGTCTTAGCAATAACTGCTCGCAAGCGGGCGGGCAACTACCGCCCGGCCGCGCCCTGCAGCTCCGTAAGTCGCCGCGATACCCTTATCATCAGGCCCTCCAGCAGGCCATAATCCATCTCCGGCCGGTACCGCATAGGACAATAATCGGCATGATTGAAGCTGCCGATGATCTTCCCCCGGCAAGACAGGGGGGCAACGCAGATGGATTTCATGAAGTATTTATTTTTTGACGGCAGCAGGGCATAGAACGCCTTCAGGTTAGTATTGGCCAAAAGGGGAGTCGTCGTGGTGCCGACAAGTTTGACAAACAGTTTTTTTTCGATAATGTTGAGTCTCTCGGAAAGGAATACTGACTGCTGCGCCGCACTGATCAGCGTAGGGTCTTCCGGTGAGCTGACCAGGGAAAGCCAAACATAGGGAACCTGAAAGGCCGCCGCGATATCGCAGATGTAACCCTCCAGGAGGTCCACCGGACTTTCATACGCGGCCAGGCTGTCCTCAATCCGGGAAAATTTCTCGATCATCGCCTCGTTGTCATGGAGATACTTGTTATTATCCGTCATTAATCAAGCTCGCTATACTATTATAAGAGGAAATTTAATCGTAAACACCCGGATGCTGACGAATTTTTTACGAAGTGGTCAATTTTCAAATTCCGCTAAAAGCACCGTGTGATCGGATGGCTTTTCCTCCCGCCGGGGAGCAAGGTCAATTGCGCAGCCCACTGAGCGGTCCGCCATTACCTGGGTCGTCAGGATGTGGTCTATCCGCCAACCCAGGCCCCGTTCCAATGTTTTAGGGACCCGGTAGTCGAAAAAAGTGTATTGTCCCGGTTCATCGGGATGATGCCGCCGGAAGATATCGGTAAAACCCCAGGACTTGATTTCCGTAAGCGCCGCCCATACCTGGGGATTGAAGCAGACATGCCCCAGAAGCCTCTTGGGGTCGTGCACGTCGATCGGCTCCGGCGCGATGTTGATGTCGCCGCACCAGATCAGGGGATCCCCGGGGGTGTAATGCCTGGCGATAAAGTTCCCCAGCCGTTTAAGCCATTGCAGTTTATAGGTAAACTTTTCACTTGCCGGTTCTCCTCCCTGGGGCACGTAGGTATTCAGAATGTGTATTCCGGAAAAGACACCCCTGATCAGCCGGGTATCATCGGGTGGGCCGCCATCATCAAGTCCAAAGGAAACTGCCGCCGGTTTTTCCAGCGAGGCGAACGCCACCCCATTGTACCTCTTCTCTCCCTTGAAAACCACCTGGTAGCCAATTTCCTCGAAGGCCTGCCAGGGGAAATTTGCGTCTTCCACCTTGGTTTCCTGCAGGCACAAGACATCCGGCCGATGGGTTTTCAACCAGGGGATGACGATGTGCAGACGGGAACGGATAGAATTCACATTGTAGGTGGCGATGATCGAACGGCCCATTTACGTCACCAATCGTGATTTTTATTGCTGATCATAGCCGCGACTTATGCCGGTTTCAATCCCCTGCTGTCAAGGAAAATCCCTTCAGATCGGTCATGATTGCCGCCGTTAGCGCCAAATACAAGTAATGGACTTTCCCCGGGAAGAGTTGTATGCTGCCTTAGTTAGTTTGAATAACCAATGGAACCACTGAATTACGGCGGACGGAGGCAAAAGTTGGCGCGCTTGAAATTTAAGAAGTTCTGGGAAGGATTGAAGCAGTTTTTCTGGAATCTTGCGCTGTTGTCGGTGGGAAGCCTGGTCTGCGCCCTGGCGATCAACGGCATTCTTATCCCGCAAAAATTTGTAAGTGGCGGTTTCCTGGGTCTGGCTCTGGTCGTTTATTACTTGGCGCCGATTTTACCTGTGGGCGTTATCTACGTGCTAATGAACATTCCGCTCTTTATCGCCGGCTGGTTTTATGTCAGCCACCGCTTTTTACTTTACTCCACCTTGGGAATGTTAATCTTTGCCGCGGCGGTGGAATTGGTAAATATTCCGATTCCCCTGGACGACAGGCTGCTTAGCGCGATCCTAGCGGGGATAATTCTCGGTTTCGGTTCCGGGTTGATTCTCAAGTCTCTGGGGTCCGCGGGCGGCGTGGATATTCTGGCGGTGATCCTGATGACCCGTTTTTCTCTCCGGCTGGGCACCACAATCATCCTTTTCAATGTCCTGGTGCTGGCTGCCACCACTTGGCTTTTTTCGCTGCAGGCGGCCATTTATACCATGATTTACCTCTATGTTTCCAGCCAGATTGTAAACCTTGTTGTAGATGGTCTCAGTCAGCGCAAGGCCGTTATGATTGTCTCCGTCGCCTGGGAGAAGATCAGACGGCGGATCATGGAGGAACTTAACCGCGGCTGCACTCTGCTTCACGGCCAGGGGGGTTTTTCGGAGCAGGAACAGCAGGTCCTCTACACGGTAGTAGCACTGACGGAGCTGACCCTGCTGAAACAGATCATCCGCCAGGAGGATGCCAGCGCCTTCGTGGTAATCTCCGAAACCTCGGAGGTTATGGGTCATCGGATCGGCAACCAGCCCCATTGGTAGCGGGGCGGGCGGTAAAGGATCGCGATAACCCGGAATCTTTTCGACCACGAGCGGCAAGGTGGCCGGGGCGGCAAGAATCCGTCGCGCATGTCGCCTCGTTAGTGTTATTCGGGACGACCTCGCAATAAGTCGTCAAGAGGGGTATTCAAAGAATAGTTATATGGAGCGGTTGCAATCTTCGGGTTGCCGGAGCATTTCTCGGCTCCGGCGCAGGAGATAGAGGGCGATGGTGTCGCCGCCGACAATCAACTCCTGGTCTATCGTAAGTTGAGCATCCTTAATCAGGGTCGGCAGCCCGCCGCTGGAGATGAAATTCCGGTAGTTTCGGAAATGTCTTTCACCCGCAGTGGCCTCGACAATCAATATCCCAAGCTTCATCAGCCACCCTTTAATCGGGCGGGGGCTGCCCGCGTGAAAATCGATCAAGAGGATCCGACCATCGCCCTTGAGGACCCGCTTGACCTCCGCAATCACCAACCCCCGTGCGGCCTCATCCATCTCATGGAGGGCCAGCATACAGAGTACCAGGTCGAAGGTCTCCGCCTGATGGGGAATCGCTCTGGCATCGGCGAGCTGCAGGTCTGCCTCCTCGCCCAAGCGGGCGCTGGCAATTCTCAGCATGGACGGAGACCGGTCAATACCCGACAAGCCGCAGCCATATTCCCGGTACATCTCCAGGTGAATTCCCGTAGCACAGCCAACATCCAAAATGGCCATCCCCGAAGCGGGCGGAAACAGGCGCAGTCCCCGCCTCCTCAAGCCCATAGTCAGCGGCCCGAAAATCCGGTCATAGAAGGGCGCAACCCTCC